>CAYLSI010000139.1:0-1536 GCA_964386545.1 uncultured Hyphomicrobium sp. | reverse complement strand
CAGGGCCGCGAGATGCAGGCCAAGGGCGAGAACGTGCTGGTCAAGACCGGCATCGAAGCCTACGCCAACGGCAAGAAGGTCGATCCGGAGACGGTGGATTGGAACGGGTCAGCGGTGAAGTCCTATTCCTACCGGCAGCCGCCGGGGAAGGATAACCCGCTCGGTTTCGTGAAGATCAACTTCGCCTCGGGCGAGTCGGTCTACATGCACGACAGCCCGTCGGAGGGCCTGTTCGGCAGCAACTTCCGCGCCGCCAGCTCCGGCTGCATCCGCGTCCACAACATCGAGCGGCTGGCCTACTGGCTCGTCGCGCAGAACGATGGCTGGGAGCAGGACCGCGTCGAGGAGATGAAGAAGACCGGCGCGCGCAAGGACGTGCGGCTGGCGACGCCCGTGCCGCTGCACTTCGTCTACATCACGGCGTGGGCGACCGAGGACGGCGCGATCCAGTTCCGCCGCGACCTCTACAACCGCGACGGCGTCGCCGAGATCGCGACCTCGTATTGAGAGGGGCGCGCGAGCGCGCCCTACGGTTGATCTTCGTCAAGGTGAGGGCTGCCCCGGGGGACTAGGGTCGTCGTGGGTTGGAACCCCGATGGGGCCGGTCCCTGCGAGGGGCAGATCCCGACGGTTATCCAGCACCGGCTTGTGCGCTGCAGCAAGCGCGCCGAAAAACTCAGGCATCCTAAGCGCGTGCTCTGCAACAACCTCAGTGGCCTTAGTTTTTTGAAATCTCGCTTGAATGTAAAGGGATTGCCGCGACATTAGAGACGTTGCAAAGTAGCTTGCCGCGGACGATGGTGTCGTTAAAAGGGTGAACCTCCGGGGACGGCGGGCGCTCAAAAAAGGAAGTCGGGGAAACGTTTCGATGGTCGATTACGCGCGGCACTTCAAGGCTTCCCTCGACGCTATTCGCAAGGAAGGCCGCTACCGCGTTTTTGCGGACCTGAAGCGTCATCGCGGCGCCTTCCCGGCGGCCCAGCACGTCACTCCCGCCGGCGCCCGTCCGATCGTCGTCTGGTGCTCCAACGACTACCTGGGCATGGCCCAGCATCCGCGCGTTCTCGCCGCCATGCACGAAGCCATCGACGCCGTGGGCGCGGGCTCGGGCGGCACGCGCAACATCGCCGGCACCACGCATTATCACGTCGAGCTCGAAGCCGAGCTCGCGGACCTGCACAACAAGGAGCAGGCGCTTCTCTTCACCTCGGCGTACGTCGCCAACGAAGCCGCTCTCTCCACGCTCGCCAAGCTGCTGCCCGGCTGCGTGATCTTCTCCGACGAGAAGAATCACGCCTCGATGATCGAGGGCATCCGCCACGGCAACTGCGAGAAGCGCATCTTCCGTCATAACGATCCCGCCGATCTCGAAGCCAAGCTGAAGCAGGTTCCGGCCGGGACGCCCAAGATCATCGCCTTCGAGAGCGTCTATTCGATGGACGGGCACATCGCCCCCATCGCGACGATCTGCGACCTCGCGGAGAAGTACGGCGCGCTGACCTATCTCGACGAGGTGCACGCGGTCGGCATGTACGG
>CAYLSI010000138.1:0-1610 GCA_964386545.1 uncultured Hyphomicrobium sp. | reverse complement strand
TGGCCGAGCGGATCGCCGCGAGCGTGTCGGTCCACCGCTCGCGGTCGGCGGCCACCAGATGCCCGTGCAGATAACGCGAGACGGCGCGCGCCGGCAGGCGACCGGGGATCGAGACCCTCACCTCGGCCCGATGCGCGGGCATGCCGAGCCGTTCGCGCCCGAGAAAGGCCAGCGCCCGGCGGGATGGCGGAGCCAGGTCCCGGTTCCAAAGGGCCACCCGCGAATAGACGCGCAGCGGCGCTTCGCTCGGGACAAGATATCGCCGCGACGGCGTAGCGCCGCAGAAGCCGGAGCGGGGCGCAAACCCGTGCTCGAACACCGGCTCGGGTATGACCGACTTGATCTCGAGGCCGGGACGCACCGGAAAGCGAATCCCATGCGAGGGCTGGCCCACGAAGGTCAGCGTGATCACCCGATCGGGGGCCGTCGTCGGCACGAGATATCCCTGCCGCGCGGCATTGCAGAAGCAGCCTTTGGCCGAGCCGCCGCGGATACGGACGCGATCGGCTTGGGGGCCGAGCCCGTCGACGTCGACCGCGGTCGTGACGCCGTCGAGCCATAGCGAGGCGCGCCGCTCGAGGCGGAAGCGGGCGGTCGATGGCATCGCCCGCTGGCCGTCAAGAAACGACTTGAACGCCGCCGACCCGGCAAACAGGAGCCGGCCGCGCAGCCCGCGCTGCTTCACGGCATAGATGCGCAGCTGCGGCAGCAGCTGCAGCCAGGCCTCGCGCGCCGCAGCGTCCCAGGCCGGCGAGGCAAAGCACTTGCCCGGCGGCGTGTGGACGGCGAGGAGCTCGCTCCCGACATAGCGGCAGTAGCGCGCGATGGCGCGCCTGGTTCCCTTGGTCGCGTGGTCGAAAAACCACGATCCCGTCACCGTGCGCTTGGCGCCGACCGGCCATGCCGGCTTCCAGACATCGACCGAGTACTCCCACGCGAGGAACGGGAGGAACGCCGGCGGCGTGACGTCGGGGCGCTTGATCGTGTCGATCGGCGTCGGGATGGCCTGCACCCGCTCGCCGGCGGCCGAGATGACCCGCTCGAGCTGCGTCGCATTGAGCGGAAGCAGGTGTCGCGAATAGGTGAGCATCAGTCGGTGACAGCCGTCGTGATGGCGAGGCCGGAAAGATGCGCGATCTGCGCCGGACCGCATACGAGATCGGTCGCGGGTTCTTCCAGCGCCACGCTCTCGACGCCGCCCACCTGCGCCGCCGCGATCAGTCCGGAGCGGAAGACCGTCGCGCCGACCCGATAGCGATCGGCGGCATAGGCCGCCACGGATTCCTCGACCCGGGTGCGAACGAGGTTCGGATCGGGGCCACGCGGGAAGGTCACGGTCGCCGTCACCTGATAGTCGACGACCTCCGCCCGCCGTACGGACACCCAATCCGTCAGCGGAACCGTGTCATCGCGACGCAACCGGTTGACAAGCCTGGCGATCACGCCGTCGCTGACTTGCCCGCCGTCGGCGGCTGCGATCACCACATGCACGCGCCCGTCCTCCGGCGAGAACGCCTCGGCATCGACGATCGACGGATCAACACCGAGCGCATAATAGATGTACGCCCCGCGCGGCCCGGCGCAGGAAAACGCCTCGGGCGCAAACTGGA
>CAYLSI010000137.1:0-1639 GCA_964386545.1 uncultured Hyphomicrobium sp. | reverse complement strand
TCCTGCGCGGTGCCCGGCAGGAAGCCCGGCACGTCGACGAAGGTCACGATCGGAATCTCGAAGCAGTCGCAGAACCGCACGAAGCGGGCGGCCTTGCGCGAGGCGTCGCTGTCGAGAACGCCGGCCAGCACCATCGGCTGGTTGGCGACGACGCCGATCGTGCGGCCTTCCATGCGGGCAAAGCCCGTCACGATATTGCGCGCGTAGGCTTCCTGGATCTCGAAGAAGTCGCCCTCGTCGACGACCTTCAGGATCAGCTCCTTGATGTCGTAGGGCTTGTTGGGGTTGTCCGGGATCAGCGTGTCGAGCGAGAAGTCCGGGCGGTCGGGGCTGTCGCCGGTCGGCAGCGTCGGCACGCCCGACTGGTTGTTGGAGGGCAGGAAGTCCATCAGGCGGCGCATCTGAAGCAGCGCCTCGACATCGTTCTCGTAGGCGCGGTCGGCGATCGAGGACTTGGTGGTGTGCACCTTGGCGCCGCCCAGCTCCTCGGCCGTCACGGTCTCATTCGTCACGGTCTTCACGACGTCAGGCCCGGTCACGAACATGTAGCTCGTGTCCTTCACCATGAAGATGAAGTCCGTCATGGCCGGCGAATAGACGTCGCCGCCCGCGCAGGGGCCCATGATCACCGAGATCTGCGGGATGACGCCCGAGGCCAGCACGTTGCGCTGGAACACCTCGCCGTAGCCGCCGAGCGCGTCCACGCCTTCCTGAATGCGCGCGCCGCCCGCATCGAAGACGCCGATGATCGGGGCGCGGTTCTTCAGCGCCATGTCCTGGATCTTCATGATCTTCTGGGCGTGCGCCTGGGAGAGCGAGCCGCCGAAGACGGTGAAGTCCTTGGCGAACACGTAGACCACGCGGCCGTTGATGGTGCCCCAGCCGGTCACGACGCCGTCGCCCGGGGTCTTCGATTTCTCCATGCCGAAGTCGGCGCAGCGATGCTCGACGAAGGTGTCGAACTCCTCGAAGGAGTTCTCGTCCATCAGAAGCTCGATGCGCTCGCGGGCCGTCAGCTTGCCGCGCTTGTGCTGCGCCTCGATGCGCGCCAGACCGCCGCCCAGCCGGGCATTGTCGCGGCGACGCTCAAGCTCCTCGATGACTTCCTTCATCAGACCCCATCCCGTATGTAAAAGACCCGTGACATGTCACATAGCCGCGTGGGATAGCACACCCCTTCGCAGCCAGCCAATGGCCGCGTTGTGTTAACGAAATGGGAGGTCCGGCGGGAGGCCGGCCCACTGCAACACGGGGAGACGACCATGGCCAAAGCCGTCCATATGATGGTCCGTGTGCTGGACGAGGCGCGCAGCGTCGCCTTCTACGAGAAGGCGTTCGGGCTCTCGATCGCGCAGCGGGTCGATTTCGACGACTTTACCCTCATCTACCTCAGCAACCGGGAAGCGGACTTCGAGGTGGAGCTCACCGTCAACAAGGGCCGGACGGAGCCGTACGACCTCGGCAACGGCTACGGCCACATCGCCTTCGTAGTGGACGACCTCGCCGCGGCGCGCTCCCGGATCGAGGCGGCCGGGTATTCTCCCAAAGATATTAAGCAGATGATGCACAACGGCCAGCCGTTCGGCCGGTTCTTCTTCATCGAGGATCCGGACGGCTACAAGATCGAGGTCATCGAGAA
>CAYLSI010000136.1:0-1727 GCA_964386545.1 uncultured Hyphomicrobium sp. | reverse complement strand
AGATATCGACGGAGGTGCAGCATGAGCCGCCACCGCGAATCCGATCCGGCCGGCCACGGCTGGCGGGAGTACCTGACGCCGGACGAGCAACGGATCGTCGACCGGGCAGAACAGGCCCGCGACCTGTGGCGCCGGCTCAAGCCGATGCGGTCCTACATCGCCAACGAGGCGGCGCAGCGGGCGAAGGCTGCGGCGGGGGAAAAATCCCCCGCCCCTCTCTCCGGGATGGGGGCGTAGCATGGGCGCACCGACCACAGCCGAACTGCTCGACGCCCTACGCGGGCTGGTCCGCGTGCTGGAGGCTGTCCGGTACACGTCGGGCCTCGGCCGCAATCAGATAGGGCGGCTGACGGCGGCCAAGGCGCTGCTCGACCGCGCCTCCCTCCCCACCCCATCCACCGAAACAGGAGATCAGGCCGATGGCCGGTGAAGCAGTCGCGAATTTCGATCTGATCGCGCACCTGACACGCCAGCGCGAGTTCAGCGCCAAGACGTTCGGTCCCGGCGCCCGCACCAAAGGTGTGATCGACCACATTCGCAAAGAACTGGCCGAGATCGAGGCCGCCCCGGACGACATCACCGAGTGGGTCGACGTGATCATCCTGGCCTTCGACGGAGCATGGCGCGCCGGCTGGGAGCCGGCCGATATCGTCGCGGCGATCGTCGCCAAGCAGACCAAGAACGAGGGCCGCAGGTGGCCGGACTGGCGCACCGCGTCGCCCGATCAGGCGATCGAACACGACCGTTCCGAGGAGCCCACCGATGCCCTCTGATATCGACACTGCGGCGCTGCGGGCGCTGGCGGAGGCGGCGACGCCGGTCCTGATCCATCTGGACCTGATGCGCTACGAGCACGGCGGCGGTCGCCTGGCCATTCTCCGAGACGGCGAGCGTAAGCTAATCGCAGACTTCTACGGCGACGGTTCGGACACCGAATATTACGCAGCTGTCCACCCGGCCGCCGTCCTCTCCCTCCTCGACCAGATCGACGGGCTGCGGGCGCGCGTGGCGGAGGTGGAGGGGAACGATCTTAGCGAGGCTGCATGGTCATCCTTGACCGCTCGTAACGCCGAACTGAGCGTCCGCGTCAGCGCCGCCGAGACCCGCGTCGCGGAGTTAGAGCGGGAGAGGGATGCGGCCCGCGATGATGCGCTCGCCGCTGAGGCGGACGCCGACGCCAGGGCACGCCATGCCAGCGAGGCAGATCATGATCTTGTCGCCGCCGAGGCGCAGGTAGCGGAGCGCGATGCCACGATTGCGAGGCTGCGGGAGGCGCTGACGCCGAGCGACGAGACGAAGGCCGCATATATCGGCGAGTTCGATTTGCCCGTGGCGGACGCCTATCTCGACGATGACGGCGAGCTTGTCGAACGGGACCGCATCGTCATGGTCCCGTGGACAACCATCAAGGAAATTATGGCTGCGATCCGCGCCCGCGCCGCCCTCACCGCCACTCCCGCCCCGGTGGGCGATCTTGATGCCGATCTTGCCGTCGAGAACGCCAAGCTGCGCGGCGTGATCGAAGTGGCACAGCGCGCCCTTGCTGCTTATATCGTTCCAGACAGCGGCATCAGCGATGCGGCCGTGGTGAATACGCTGCTCGGCATCCTAGACAATGGTGACCTGGTCGCGTGGATGCGTGACCGCGCCGCCCTCTCCGGCACCCATGAGGAGGCGGCCGGCCCATGAACGAGCGCGTCAGCCCCTCTGCCGCCACCGGCCTCTTC
>CAYLSI010000135.1:0-1744 GCA_964386545.1 uncultured Hyphomicrobium sp. | reverse complement strand
GCCCTTGGCTTGTTTTGAACCATCAATGCGCCATCCATAATGAGTTCACACCCTAGCCCCCGCGCCGTTCTCCCCAGCCCCTCGCTCGCCGCTTGCAACCCGGACGCCCCGAAAGGCGTTCGAGACTGCGGAAACGCGCCGTCTCGCTCCTCGTTCGGGTTTGGCGCAGCGATTAGCCGTTCATTAAGTCTGTTGTCTCAGAATGAGACTGTGCAGGCTGCGGGCTGATTAAATTCCGGTCCGGGGCCAGGCGGGTTGTTCGTGATGTTTGCGGAACGTGTCCATGTGTGCTGCCCCGATCGCCAGTTACAAGACAGGGCTTCGGCCTGATCCCAGGATCGTGCCCGACCGGCGGCGCCACCGGCGATTTCCGATCGCCCTTCTCGGCCGCTTCATGCGCGCCAACAAGCAGGAATATCCGTGCCGCATGCTGGACCTCTCCGTCGGGGGGGCAGCCATCCTGGCGCCCGTCGACGTGGAGATGGGTGAACGGATCGTCGCCTATTTCGACGAAATCGGGGGCATCGAAGGCACCGTCGCGCGCGTCTTCGACGGCGGCTTCGCCATCGCTCTGCGCGTGAGCGCGCACAAGCGGGAAAAACTCGCCGCTCAGATCTGCTGGCTCGTCAACAAGGACGACATCGGGGGCGCCGCGGGACGGCGGCACCAGCGCATCGAGGTCGTCAACAAATCGTCAACGCTCGTCCTGGCGGACGGAACGGCGGTCGAATGCCGCGTGCTCGACTTCTCGCTGTCGGGCGCCTCCATCGGAACAGCCGCGCGCCCGCCGATCGGCGACATCATCACCTTCGGCAAGTTGCGCTGCAAAGTCATGCGCCATCACGATCGAGGCATCGGCGTGCAGTTCATCGACATACCGGATCCCGAAGCTTTGCGGCGATATTTCGGCTGAACGGGCGCCGCCGGCCTGTGCCGTGCGGAACTACAGTTTAGCTCAAATTTTGCTCGATTTCTGGCGGCGTATTTCAGGAGACCACGAGACTTCTCGACTACTGTGGTCCGTGTGAGAGGGATAGTAGGGGTAGTGAGTATGAAGCGTTTGGTCATCAGTATCGCGGGGGCCATAGCGGGGATCGTCGGCATGACGAGCGCCATGGCGAACCAGGCACCTCCCCGGGCGTTCGACACCAACACGTCGCCGTTCATGCGGGTGTACGGTCCCGCGCAACCGCCGTACGGGTTCGTGCGGTTCTGCGACAGCAATCCTCAGTCGTGCGCTCCGCAGCGCATGGAGGACGTCCGCTTCCAGCCGACACCCGAGCGCCTCAGCGAGCTCGACGAGGTCAACCGCTGGGCCAATCACGTCGTCGCGCCGGCGACCGACCAGGAAATCTACGGCGTCAGCGAATTCTGGACCTACCCCACCGACCGCGGCGATTGCGAGGACTATGCGCTCCTCAAGCAGCGCGTGCTTCTGGAGCGCGGCTGGCCGAAGAGCTCGCTGCTGCTCACGGTCGTGCGCGACGAGAAGGGCGAAGGCCATGCCGTGCTGACGGCCCGCACCGCTCAGGGCGACTTCGTGCTCGACAACAAGGTCGACGACGTCCGCCTTTGGAATACCTCCGGGTACTACTTCATCATGCGCCAGTCGTATCTCGATCCGCGCGTGTGGGTGTCCCTGGACGTGAACGACCGGATCGCTCCCGACGCCATCGCCGGCGTCCGCGACTAGCCTTCCGTCACGACCCGTTGCACTTCACTGTTTGACTTCGAGCCTGGCTGA
>CAYLSI010000134.1:0-1837 GCA_964386545.1 uncultured Hyphomicrobium sp. | reverse complement strand
TTCGGCGTGATGCGCGGCCGCGAGTTCCTGATGAAGGACGCCTATTCGTTCGACCTGACGAAGGACGCCGCGCGCGCCGCCTACCGGCGCATGTTCGTGGCCTACCTGCGCACGTTCGCGCGCATGGGCCTGCGCGCCGTCCCCATGCAGGCCGACACGGGCCCCATCGGCGGCGACCTCTCGCACGAGTTCATCATCCTCGCCGACAAGGGCGAGAGCCAGGTTTTCTGCCACCGCGACCTGATCGAGAGGGAGGTCCCGGCAGCCGATACGGACTTTTGGGGCGATCTGACGCCGATCTTCGAGGACTGGACGTCGCTTTATGCGGCCACGGAGGAAAAGCACGATGCCGCCCGTTTCGAGGCGGACGTGCCGGCCGAGAAGCGCGTCTCGGCGCGCGGGATCGAGGTCGGCCACATTTTCTACTTCGGGACCAAATACTCCGAGCCCATGGGCTGCAAGGTGCAGGGCCCCGACGGGCAGCAGATCACGATGGAGATGGGCTCCTACGGCATCGGCGTGTCGCGCCTCGTCGGAGCGATCATCGAGGCGAGCCACGATGCGGCCGGCATCGTCTGGCCCGTGCCCGTGGCGCCGTTCGAAGCCGCCGTCGTCAACCTCAAGGTGGGCGACGAGGCGACGGACCGGGCCGCCGTGGACGTCAAGGAGCGTTTCGCCAATGCCGGCATCGAGGTGCTCTACGACGATACGGACGAGCGCGCCGGCGCCAAGTTCGCGACCATGGATCTGATCGGCATTCCCTATCAGGTCATCGTCGGGCCGAAGGGCGTCAAGGCGGGTGAGGTCGAGATCAAGGACCGCAAGACCGGCGCGCGCGAGACGCTGCCGCTCGACGCGGGCATCGAGCGAACGATTCAACGCATCATGGACCAGCGCGTGCTGGCCTAGGGTGCGGCCGGAAGAAGCACGGTAGAAAACTGGCGCGGCGGAAGACGGACGGCAGGAAACGGGCAACGGGGAGCAAGGGATGGCGGTAGCCGGAAAAGACACGAAGCCCTTTTCGCCGTTCGAGTGGATGCTCGCGTCGCGCTACCTGCGGGCGCGGCGCAAGGAAGGCTTCGTCTCGGTGATCGCCGCCGTCTCGTTCCTCGGCATCATGCTGGGCGTCGCGACGCTGATCATCGTCATGGCCGTCATGAACGGCTTCCGCAAGGATCTGTTCGCCAAGATCCTAGGGCTCAACGGCCATGTCGTCGTCTACAAGGTCGGCGCGCCGTTCGACGACTATCCGGACATCACCAAGGCCGTCGCGCGCGCCAAGGGCGTCGAGCGTGCGATCCCGCTGATCGAGGGGCAGGTGATGGTGTCCTCGGCCGTGCAGGCGCTGGGCGCGGCCGTGCGCGGCATCGGCGAGGAGGACCTCAAGCACCTGCCGCTCGTCTCCGACAACATCCGCTACGGCTCGCTTGACGGATTCGACCAGTCGGGCGGCCTCGCCATCGGCATGCGGCTCGCGAATATGCTGCGCATCAACGTGGGCGATACGATCACGATCATCTCGCCGCGCGGCGCCGCGACGCCCTTCGGCACGGCGCCACGGTCGAAAACGTATCCCATTACCGCCGTCTTCGAGCTCGGCATGTCCGAGTACGACAAGACGATGATCTTCATGCCGCTGTCGGAAGCGCAGCGCTATTTCTCGAAGCCGAACGAGGTCGACATCCTGGAGGTCGTGATCTCGGATCCCGAGGCGGTCGATGCGGCCGCCATGAGCATCCGGACGGAAGCCGGCCCGACCATCAACGTCACCGACTGGCGTCAGCGCAACGAGACGTTCTTCACCGTGCTCGAGGTCGAGCGCAACGTGATGTTCATC
>CAYLSI010000133.1:0-1929 GCA_964386545.1 uncultured Hyphomicrobium sp. | reverse complement strand
GTCATAGGGCCGTCTAGTCACGGTTACTAACTCCCCGATCACCAGGTTGAGGGGCTATTTGCGGGGGCGCACCGCAAGCAAGGCCCTTTCCAGATGAAGGGGAATGGCTATGCGGGTTCCCGTCGAACTCGATCCCGATGTAGATGACGAAGCGCCGACCGGCGACACGATAACCGTCTACGACGAACGGCATTTCGTCACCTACCTGCGCTTGCTGGACGCGAAGGCCGAGGGCGCAGACTGGAAGGAAGTCGCGCGGATCGTGCTGCACCGCGATCCGGCGGCCGAGGAACTTCTGACGCGCCGTTGCTGGCAAAGCCATCTCGAACGCGCGCAATGGCTATCGCGTGAAGGCTATCGGAAAATTCTGGAGCAGGCGGCAGCCAACAAGGCGTGAGGGCTACGCCCGCACGATCAACGCTTGCCGGGTTTGATTGGGTAGTGGAGCAGGAGGCGATAGCCGCCCCGCATCATCTTGATCCCGTGCGCGACCAGCCTGCGAGCCTTGTTCTTGCGCGGATCGGTCTCAAAGTCTTCCTTGGTGCCGCGAAAGCCGAGCAGGACTTCGGCGATGGTGCGATAGCTCTCGCCGCGCAGCCGGGCGTCGAGCGCGCGCAGGGACAGGATATGCCATTGCCGAAGCTGCGCGGGAACGGCCCGGAAGTCGGGTCCGGGCGCGCGGCCGTTTAGGGACCGCCAAAGACGGCGCGCAGCGTGGGCGCGCAGCTCCAGAAAGGAATCCATCGGCAGGGTGACGGCATAGAAAGCGGCTGCGTCGGGCACCCCCTCGGGCAGCCAGAATTGATGTGCGACGCCATCCACCTGCCAGATACCGTGCCAGCCATCGGCGGCGCGGCGCAGGTCGAGGCCGTCGAGATGCCCCAGCGTCAATATCGGTTCGGTGTCGCCGTCCTTGTGACCGACCGGCGACAGCATTACCGCTTGCGGTTGAAGGCTCGGCGTCCAGATCGGGGATTGCTGGTCATGCGGCGCATCGGGATCGCACGGGAAATCGCAAGCCCCAGCGATGCGCGAACGCTTCAAGGTCGCGCCCGGCCGGCTGTCCGGTCGATCCGATGGTCTGGAAGTCCTGACGATATTCGTCGTTGCGGCGCAGGTATTCCCAAGCGAAACCGGCGGCCGGAATGTGCTTCGCGTGTCTGTATGCCGCCGGGAAACGCCAGTCGATGCTAAGCATGGCGTAACCTCCCAAAGCCGGGGCGTGCGAGGCCGCGCCCGGACCAGAGAGATTCAAGTATTGTTTGAAGTATTAGAAGCCGCTCAAAGTAGATATGTTGAGCGCCTAACCCGATCATTATTGGTTATTTTCTTCTTCACACTATCGTCGCGCTCTGGCCAGTCGCCCGCCCGCAAGTGCGGACAGGCGACCATGTTTTCACCTGCTGGAAAACACATGCACCTCGCCATGCGCCGTCTCGATGGTGAACAGATCGCCGCCCATCTCGGCGTCGCGCGCCATCGCGTCCCAATCGACATAGTAGCGCAGCGCCTCGGGGATCGTGACGCTTTCGGTGGTCAGCTCCTCCATGTAGTCGGCAAGGCTGGCGAACTGACCATGATAGCAGTCCTCCAAGGTGGATTCGGCTTGGCCCATGTCGCCGCCGAACTGCTCCAGCAAGCCGGCGCCGAGTGCGCCATGCTCTGCGATAAAAGCGGCCATCCGCGCCACGCCGTCGATGCCAGCATATTCGGAGATGCTGACGCCCTCGAAGCCCTCATAGTCGTGAATGGCGTATTCCTCCGCATCCTTGACGGGGGAACGCGCAAGCATCACGGCAATCTCGTCCCTGATCTGGTCGGTGTCCTGATCCGCGTCGATCCAAGCCCCATGCAGAAAGCCGTTATTGTAAGCTGCAAGGCAGGCAACATAGATGCGGGGGCTGCTGTCGGATACGTTGGTCATGTCTC
>CAYLSI010000132.1:0-1949 GCA_964386545.1 uncultured Hyphomicrobium sp. | reverse complement strand
TGATCGATCCGGCGTTGGTCGCGGCGTCGAGGCCGGCGGCTTGCTCGGCGTCGAGGTCGCGCGCGGGCGGCCTCGAGGCGCCTTTCTTGGCGGCCGCCGCGGCGCGCACCTTCTCCAGGCTGCCGGCTGCGTCGGACGGGGGCGGCGCTTCGCCCATGTCGAACCACTCGCCCGGCACGCTCATCTCATCGCGCAGGCTCGCGTAGATCCGCTTGAGGGTGACTACCTGTGCGGGCGTGATCGCGTCCAGGCGGCGCTGAATCCGCTTCTCGATGTGCTCTTTCGTGACGCCGAAGCCCGCGAAGGCTTCGAGCATCTTGGCCATCGCCTCGGGCCCCGTGTCGGCCTTTGCCCGCAGCGTCACCTCGGCCTGCTGCATCGCCGCTTCGGTCACGTCGCCAGGGATCGAAGCGAGAATGCACGCCCGCAGCCGGCGCTGCGCCTGATTGGCGCACAGCTCGTAGACGTCGCGCTCGTCCTTCAGCTTGTAGCCACCCTGCTTGGTGTCGCGCCAATGGCGCACGATGAACGCCAGCCGCTTCGCATTCCGCGACTGAAGGTCGACGCAGAATGCCTCGATCTCGGAGTACGGGACGCCGGCCGGGTCGATGCCGCGCGACAGCTCCCGCCATCCGGTTTCGATGTTGCCCCACTGCTGGGCAATGGCCTCGGCGGCGCGGATGCTGGGGCCGGCAATATCGCTGCCGCCGCGGGCGAACTGATACTGCGCCTTCTCGGCAAGCGTCGGGCGCGTGAAGGCGTTCAGGATGCGGTCCATCGCCGCGACTTCGTTGCGCGGGAACTTCTCCGCCATCAGGTACTTGGTCTGCATCTCGGCCAATTCGCGGCTCTGGTTCTGCCGCGCCCCGGCGCTCTCGGCTTGCGCCGTGACAGCGCGCGCCGCAAACGGCGATTCTACGATCTCGTTCATGTCACTCGTTCTCCATCTGACGCTGTGCCCATGCGGGCAAATTGATGAGGCTGATCCCGTTCGAATAGCCGGGCCAGACGCCTGAGCGCTTGCACTCGGCGTAGAGGTCCAGGAGCCGGCGATACTCGCGGCGAGCGTGATCGAGCACGTCATCGCCGAGCATGTAGGCGGCCGCCGCGTGGGGCCACTCGGACTCAACGGCGGCGAACACGAAGCCATGCACGCGCTGGCCGGTGGCCGCTTCAAATCCGTCGACGTACCAGGCTGCTTGCAGCCAGTAGCCGAAGTTCCAAATCTGGCGGCCGAAGCCCTCTGTACTGGCATCTCGGCAGGTCTTGCCGTCGACGATGACGACGCCATCGCCGGCCGGACTCACCCAGTCGGGCCGGCACTTGCACAGCTCGCCCGTAGGCCCGTCAAGCCAGAACGCAGACGCCTCGCCGAAACCGTCGGCGAGCAGCGCCGCGAGGTCCGGCACGGCGCGCACAGCGGCGGCCTGGGCCTGCGCCCGCTCCATGTCGGCAGCATCGACGACTTCGCAGGTTTGGGCGTCACGCCATGCGCGGCCCTCCTTCGTGCGGTAGTCGATGTTAGGCGGCTTGACCACGTATCGCTTGGGCAACTGCTCGGGCTCGAACAGAGCGCAGTGAACCAGATTGCCGTTCGCCAGCGATGGCGTCGGATCGCCGCCCTGCGGGCGCGACGGATCGATCTGCATCCCGTAGAAGTGCGCCGGGCTCTGCCGCATGCGCTTCAGGCCGCCGGCCGACATAGCGGGAATGGCGTGGTAGCGCGACGCCGGCAGCTGAAGCAGGAGGTCGGGGGGGTAGATGCCCTCTGCGCTCATGCCGCTTTCCTCAGTCGACGCACCTTCGCCGCCGGCCGCCGCTGCTCGAACAACGTCGACGGCCGGGGCTGAAGGCGCCCTTCGTTCAGGGCCGCGATCAGCCGCTCTTGGTGCTCGACGTGCTGTTGATACTCGGCCGCGGCAGCGCGCAGCATCTGAATGCGATGACGG
>CAYLSI010000131.1:0-2347 GCA_964386545.1 uncultured Hyphomicrobium sp. | reverse complement strand
TCGGCCGTGATCTGCGCCGCCTTGCGGTTGCCGACGCGCTCGCCGAACTCGCGCAGGCTCTTCGACAGGGCCGAGCGGAAGCCGTTCTCGTGCGTGCCGCCTTCCGCCGTCGGGATCGTGTTGCAGTAGGAGCGGCAGAAGCCATCCTCGTCCGAGACCCACGCGACGGCCCATTCGACGGAGCCGTGCTTGCCCTCGCGCTGGATGTTGCCGGCGAAGAGATCCTTGGTGACGCGCGTCAGACCCTCGATCTCGGAGGCGAGATAGTCCTTGAGGCCGCCCGGGAAATGGAACACGGCCTCCGCCGGCGTGTCGTCCTTGATGAGCGCGGGATCGCAGCTCCAGCGGATTTCGACGCCGCCGAACAGGTAGGCCTTCGAGCGCGCCATCTTGAAGAGGCGCGCCGGCTTGAAGTGCGCCCCTTTGCCGAAGATGACTTCGTCCGGCCGGAAGCGGACCTTGGTGCCGCGCCGGTTGTGGATCGAGCCGAGCTTTTCGAGCTTGGTCTGCGGCAGGCCGCGCGAGAATACCATGCGGTAGAGCTGCTGGCCGCGCGCGACCTCCACCTCGCAGGTCTCCGACAGCGCGTTGACGACCGAGACGCCGACGCCGTGCAGGCCGCCCGACGTCTGGTACGCCTTGCCGTCGAATTTGCCGCCCGCGTGCAGCGTGCACATGATGACTTCGAGCGCGCTCTTGTTCTTGAATTTCGGATGCGGGTCGACCGGAATACCGCGGCCGTTGTCGGTCACGGAAAGGAAGCCCTCGGCATCGAGCCGCACATCGATCCAGTCCGCATGCCCCGCGACGGCCTCGTCCATCGCGTTGTCGATGACTTCCGCGAACAGGTGATGCAGCGCCTTCTCGTCGGTGCCGCCGATGTACATGCCCGGGCGCCGGCGCACGGGTTCGAGCCCCTCGAGCACCTCGATGTCGGCGGCGGTATAGGCCTCGGAGGCATCGTTGGGCTTGCGGGCGCGGGCGGTCTTGTCGGTCATGCTTTGTGTAAGGCTCGAAAAGAGATCACGGATCGAATTGGCCATGAAGCCTCACCTTGCCTGAAAGAAGGCGGCCCCGGCGGCGTTGACGCGAAACGGAGGCGAGCGCGGAGCCCGAATCTACGACGGCCCGAATCTACGACGGATCGCGTTGCCGCGACTGGTGACACGGCGGGGCGTGCATTGGCAAGGCGGGCGTGCCGGTGAGCCACAGGCTGAGCGATTCTTTCAGGAAAAACGCCGGCCTTGCGCTGAATCGCCGCCGCTCGTCCGCAATTTGCGCTTCCCCTGCCGTCTTTCTGCTATGACGTCGGCATGAGACGCGCAGGGGCGCGCCGCCAGATCGACCTCAGCATGACATCCTCGCCCGACAACTCCCCGCCCAGGAGCCTGGGACTGCGCGCGCTCGTCGACGAGCCGCGGTTTCTCGTGCTGTTGCCGGGGCTGTTCTGGGCCGGAAACTCCATCGTGGCGCGTTCCGTCTCGGGCCAGATTCCGCCGATCGGGCTCGCCTTCTGGCGCTGGGCTCTCGCCGCGCTCCTGATCGCGCCTCTGGCATGGCCGCATCTGCGGCGCGACTGGCGGTCGATGGCCCGCAACTGGCCGATCATGGCCGTGCTGACGGCGCTCGGCATCGCGATCTTCAACACGCTGCTCTACATCAGCGCCCACACGACGACCGCGCTCAACATCGTCATGCTGCAGACGATGATGCCGGTCATCGTCGTCGCCGCCACGTTCGTGCTGTTCCGCGAGCCGGTGAGCGCGCGGCAGGCGGCCGCCATCCTGATCTCGTTCGCCGGCACCCTGACCCTCATTTCCCACGGCGACCCGGCCGTGCTCGCCAACCTCGATTTCAAACGCGGCGACCTTTGGATGCTGACGGCCGTCGTCTGCTACGCCTTCTATACGGCGCTGCTGCGGTTGCGCCCGGCCGTCCACGGGTTGAGTTTCGCCTGGGTGACGTTTGCCGGCGGTGCGCTGATGCTGCTGCCGCTCTATGTCGCGGAAACGCTGGTCGTGCAGGCCATGCCGGTGTCGGCGGCGACGGCGCTGGCCGTGGGCTATGTCGCGCTCTTTGCCTCCGTGTTGGCCTATCTCGCGTTCAACCGCATCGTCGAGCTGCTGGGCCCCACGACGGCCGGGCTGGCCGTCCATCTCGTGCCGGTCTTCGGCACGCTGCTCGCCGTGCTGCTGCTGGACGAGAGCCTGTACCCCTATCATGGCGTCGGCATCGGGCTCATCGCCATCGGCCTCTGGCTCGCCACCCGCAGCAGACCGGCCGGTTGACGGCAATCAAAGCCGCGCCGTCGTCCCCGCAGTTAGGTCATCGAAGGCCTAGGGTGTGA
>CAYLSI010000130.1:0-2419 GCA_964386545.1 uncultured Hyphomicrobium sp. | reverse complement strand
CTCCGACACCGGAAACCGGATGACGCAGCGCGCGCCGTCGGGCGGGAACGTCAGGAAGACCTCTGCCCCGACCTCGTACGGAAGCAGGCTGCGGATGGTGGAAGTGCCGAACCCTTGCGGTCCGATCTTCTGCAGCGGCGTGTCGCGAATTTCCCGCCACTGGATGACGAGGTCGTCGTTGCCGGTCACCTGGTTTCGCTCGACCGACCACGCCACGACGACGCGGCCGCTCGCTTCCGAAAGCGCGCCATGCTTGGCCGCGTTCGTGGAAAGCTCGTGCAACACGAGGCTCATGGATTGCGCGAGCGAGGGATGCAGCGCGACCGCAGGGCCGCGCACGGTGTCCGCGTTCGGGTCTTGATAGGGCGCGAGCTCGGCGAGGACCAGCTCCGCCAGCGGCACGCCTTTCCAGCGTTCGCGGCTCAAAAGCGAGTGTGTGCGCGCCATCGAGCGGATGCGTCCGCCGAGCGCCGCGTAGAAGTCCTCGGCCGATGACGCGCTGTCGCGCGAGCGCTCGACGACCGCCTGCACGAGCGTCAGCGCGTTCTTCACGCGGTGGTCGAGCTCGCGAACCATGAGCGCCTGCCGGTGCTCGCCGGCGCGCAGCTCCGCGATGAGCGCGCTGACCGAAAGCGAGCAGCCGATCACCGAGAAAATCGTGAGCTGGGCGAACAGCACGTTCATCGGCGTCATACGCTGGGGATCCTCCATGAAGGTCGCAAGGAGGATCAGCGCCACGATCGAGACGCCGATCGGCGAATAGGTCAGGGGCTGGCGGATGGCGAGCAGCAACAGCGGCGGAAAGAGCAGCGCGATCGGGACCTGATAGACGATTCCCGACACGTCGAAGCCCGATGGTGTGATCGCGAACGCCGCCGCCGACGCCAGCGACACCATGACGACGCCTTCGATGTCGTTCGGGATGGAGGTGCGTGAGGTCAGAAGCGCGCGCAAGCCGCTGGCCAGCGGCGTCAGCGCGACGATGCCGATCACGTCCGACGTCAGCCAAAGACGCCAGTTGGTGAGGAACGAATTCTTGGACGCGTCGAAAAAGAAGAGCGCGCCCGCCGCCACGGCTGCCCCGGCGGCCGAGCCCGCGATCGCCGCCAGAAACACGCCGATCACGCGCGGGAGGCTGTCGAGGCGCCATTCGCTGCTGACATGGCGATGGACGAGCCACGCGATCGTGAGGCACTCGAGCGTGTTCGCGAAGGCGAAAACGAAGGACAGAACGACGGGCCGTCCCCCGACGAGGTTGCCGGCGATCGTGGCCGTCGCGACGCCGGCGGCGATGGGTGCGACGCCTTTCCGCCCGAACACCAGGAGCAGGCCGCTCGCCACGCCGGAGGCCGGCCAGAAGATCGCGACGCCACCGGCCTCGTCCAGGAGCGCAAGGCCGAACAGCGCGCCCACGTAGTAGGAGAGCGCGGTGAAGAGCGTGATGGCGAAAAAGTCGAACGCCCGCTTGCGCGACGTGGAGGTCTGGGCCGCAAGGGCGGGCTTGGCGTCTACCCCTGACATTGGCCGCTGGCGTCGAGCTCGGCGCGAATGGCCGTGGTGGAATCGAACTCGCCGACCGGCCCCAGATCCGTCCGTCCGGTCGCATCGAACAGCCAGTACCAGTCGAAGCTGCCGCCGAACCGGAAATACCGGTGCTGCTGGACGATGAGCGCGTCCTTGAGCTCGCCCGCGCACCAGGAGAGCACGAGGAAGTCGTTCGCCGGCATCACGTAGCGCGCCGTGCGCGTCTCGAAGGAAAACGCATGGAGCGCGTTCGACGTCGTCCACGCCGGCGAGAGGAAATACATCGTGCGTCCGTCGGACGCGAATTGCTTGCCCTGGAACGCGCAGAGGCTTTGGCTCGGCTCGCCGCCGGGCTGGCCGCGCAGCAGAAGCTGATCCGCGCTGCCGTCGGCCTTCACCTGCCGCAGCTCGTCCGGCGCGGTGAGCGCGCTGCAATCGGCGGGGGTCTCGTCGTCGGCGCCTCCGGGCGGGTCGGCCGAGCGCGTGTAGACGACCCACTGCCCATCCGGCGAGAGGATCGCTTCGCTGTCGCGGCCGAGCGCGGTGAGCGTCTTGCGCGTGGTGCCCGTGACGACCACGACGTTGCCGTTCTCGATCTCGGCCCGCGTCTGCGCGACGGCCGGCGCCGCCGCCCACAGGCCAAACGCCAGCGCCAGGCAGCAAGCCCGCAACGAGACGACGAGCATCGAGCAGTGGACGTGCATGAGGCGAGCCTGCGGTGTTCCTAGAGTGCGTCCGGAAAAGTGGGACCCGGTCATGGCGAAGCCATGCAAGGGTAGAGCCCGACAAGAAGCACGACAAAACAAAGAGCTAGGGTCCTTCAGCTTTTCCACGAAAAGCGGGAATATCCTAGAGCATTTTCCGACGAAGTGGAGACCGGTTCGTCGTAAGAAAA
>CAYLSI010000129.1:0-2446 GCA_964386545.1 uncultured Hyphomicrobium sp. | reverse complement strand
TAGTGCCGACGCCGTGAAACTGACCCACCCGCCGCTCCGAAACTGACCCACCCCCGAGCGGCGGTTGCCGGCCCGGCCTGGGTCGAGCTTCCGCAGGAGGATGCTGCGGATGGAGGCGGTGCACGGGATCCGGCACTTGGTGCTGGCGGAGGGATGGGCGATCCGGCGCGCGGCGCGCGAGTTCGGCGTGTCGCGCAATACGGTGCGGCGCTACCTGGCCGGCGCGGAGCCCGGCGTGCGGCGACCCGCGGAGCGGGCCCGGCCGGTCTTCGAGGGCGTGCGAGGCCGGATCGACGAGCTGCTCGCCGACTCGGCGCGGTGGACGCAGGGCAAGCAGCGGCTGACCGCGACGCAGCTGCACCGGATGCTGGTCGGCGAGGGCCACGCGGTCGGCGCGACGCTGGTCAAGCAGTACGTGGCCGAGTGGAAGCGCCAGCGGCGCGAGGTCTACGTGCCGCTCGACTACCCGCCGGGCGATCTCGGCGAGGTCGACTTCTTCGAGGTGTACGCCGATGTCGGCGGCGAGCGGCGTAAGGCGTTCCTGTTCGTCCTGCGGCTCATGTGCTCGGGCCGCGACTTCGCGTGGCTCTACCCGCGCCAGGACCAGGTCTGCTTCCTCGACGGCCACGTCCGCGCGTTCGCGCACTTCGGCGGCGTGCCGCGGCGGCTCGCGTACGACAATCTGAAGCCGGCGGTGACGCGGATCCTGGCGGGCTCAGAGCGCGAGCTGGCGGCGCGCATGCGGGCGCTCGCCACGCACTACGCCTTCGAGCCGTGCTTCGCGCGCCCGGGCACGGGGCACGATAAGGGCGGCGTCGAGAGCCGCGGGCGCGCGATCCGCTGGCAGCACCTGGTGCCGATCCCGACGGGGCCCGACCTGGCGACGATCAGCCAGGCGCTCGTCGCCGGACTCGACGGGCAGGCGGACACGCAGCGCGATCAGCGCGGGCGCACGATCGCCGAGCGCTTCGCCGACGAGCGCGCGGCGATGCTCGATCTGCCGCCGCATCTCTTCCGCGCGGCGGCGGCCGCGACCGTCGCGGCGTCGCCGCGCTCGCTGGTGCGCCTCGAGGGCGCCTTCTACTCGGTGCCGTGCCGGTGGGCGGGCCTCGTGCTGACCGCGTACGTCGCGCCCGAGGCGGTGACCATTGTCGGACCGGACGAGCGCGTCGAGCATCCCCGCCTGCGCTTCGGCGAGCGCTCGATCCGCTATCGGCACTACCTGCCCGAGCTCGCGCGTAAGCCGCAGGCGGTGCGCCAGGTCGCGCACCGGCTCGTGCCCGAGCTCGGCGAGCCCTTCGCGGCCCTCTGGCGGCGGCTCGTCGACGAGCACGGCCCACGCGAGGCGGCGCGGCGCTTCGCCCACGTGCTCGGCGCGATCGTGCGCCGCGGCGAGCCCCACGTTGCGGCCGAGATCGCGCGGGCGCTCCGCGACGGGACGTCGCTCGCCCGCGCGCTGGCCGAGATCGAGCCGCCCCCGACGACGGTCGCGATCGACCACCTGCCGCCGAGCGTCGCCGGCATCGAGGTGCTCGCGGCGAGCGCGCGTGACTACGATGCGCTGCTCGGAGTCTCGTCATGAGCCGCGCACACGCCGCGGCCGATCTCGTGCGCGCGCAGGCGCGGTCGCTCAAGATGCCGGGGCTCGCGCGCGCCTTCGAGGGCCTCGCCCGCCAGGCGCGCGAGGAGCGCTGGACGCACGAGGAGTACCTCTACGAAGTCCTCGCCGCGGAGCTGACGTCGCGTACCGACTCGGCGATCAAGCAGCGGCTCCACGCGGCGCGCTTCCCCGAGTACAAGCCGATCGACAGCTTCGACTTCGTCGCGGCCGAGGGGATCGACGCCAAGCTCCTGCTCGAGCTCGCGCGCGGCGAGTGGATCGGGCGTGCGGAAAACGTGCTCCTCGCCGGCCCGATCGGCACCGGCAAGACGCACCTCGCGATCGCGCTCGGCATCGAGGCCGCGCGCCAGCGTCGTCACGTCGCCTTCTGGCGCGCGGCAGACCTCGTGCGCGCGCTGGTCGAGGCGCGGGACGCGCGCGAGCTGTCGCGCCTCCAGCGCCGGCTCGCACGCGTCCAGCTGCTGATCGTCGATGAGCTCGGCTTCATCCCGTTCGACCGCGCCGGCGGCGAGCTGCTCTTCAATCTCCTCGCCGCCCGCTACGAGAAAGGCTCGGTGATCGTCACCACGAATCTCGCCTTCAGCGAGTGGCCGCAGGTCTTCGCCGGCGACGAGAAGCTCGCGACGGCGCTCATCGACCGTCTCGCCGACCGCGGCACGATCATCACGACCAAGGGCAAGAGCTTCCGGCTGCAGCGCCGCCGAAGTCGCGAGCCGAAGGCCCCTGCTGGACCTGCTGCGGCCGAGATGGCAGAGGGCTGAGCACTAACCTGGGGTGGGTCAGTTTCAGACCGGCGACTGGGTCAGTTTCGGAGCGGCGCCAACA
>CAYLSI010000128.1:0-2508 GCA_964386545.1 uncultured Hyphomicrobium sp. | reverse complement strand
GCGCCAGCGCGTAGTCCGGCTTCAGCGACAACGCACGGCGGAAAAGAGTTTCGGCGTCGCGGTACCGGCTCAGATCCTGCAGCAGGAGCGCCTGGTTGCCGATGGCGCGCCAGTTCGTCTGGATGCAGTCCGCGATGCCTTGGTAGGTCTGCGCCGCCGCGACGAGCTGGCCCTTCTGCCGCAGAAGCTGGGCGAGGTTGTCGTTGATATCGCCGTCGCCCGGCAGCAGGGCCGCGGCCTTGCGCAACATGGTCTCGGCTTCGGCGGCCTTGAGCTGGCGCATGAGACACAGGCCGAGGCTGCGCATGACCTGGGGGTCGTTCGGCGCAAGCTCGTGCGCGCGACGCAGCGCGACCTCGGCGTCCGCCTGGCGGCCGCATCCGGCGAGCAGGTTGCCGAGATTGCCGTAAGCGTTGGCGAAGTCGGGCGCGCGGGCAATGGCCTCACGGTAGACCACCTCGGCTTCCTCGTTGCGGCCCGTAGCACGCAACGCTGCGCCGAGGTTGGAAAGAATGCCCGGGCGGCGCGAGCGGCGCGCGGCCTCCTGGAACAGCTCGACCGCGCGGGTGGCGTTGCCACGGCCGTACGCCCACGCCGCGGCCTTCTGCAGTGTGTCGATGGCGTCCTCGCGGTCGACGTAGCGGAACCACAGGCGCTCGTAGACGCGTTCGAGCTCGGCCGCGAGACCCTTGGCATCGCACAAGGGCGAGGCGGCCATGCGCGCGCGCAGGCCGGCGCGCAGCTCGGCCAGGGCAGCGATGTCGCCAGCGCGTGCGATGGCCTTGGCGATGTAGTCGTCCTTGGTCTCGGCGACCCAATCCGAAAGTCCGAGCGAGCCCATGATGGTGGCGCCGAAGCAGCCGACCGACGGGCGCATCTTGAGGCAGACCGAGGGCACGCCGAGCCAGGCGGCCTCGATCGTCGTCGTGCCGCCGTTGTGCGGGAAGGGATCGAGCGCGATGTCGATGCCGGCGTAGGCGTCCCAGGTTTTCGGCTGGGGCGACGTGAAGATCAGGTCGACGCGCTCGGTGCCGATGCCATGCTGGGCGAAGAGATCGCGGAAGCGGCGGCTCACCTCCTCGTCGGCAAAGGCCACCGTATTGAGAACCAGCCGCGACGACGGAACCGCCGCGAGGATCTTCGCCCACGTGGCCACCACGTCCTCGTTGAGCCGGACCACGCGGCCGAAATTGCCGAACGTGACGTAGCCGTTTTTCAACGCCGGGAGCGGTGCGACCTCCGGCATGCTCTCCGGCGGCTGGTAGGCCACCGGCATGCGCGGCAGACGCTCCACGGGCTCGGAGAAAAGATGGTCCGAGCCTTCGGGGGCCAGCTCGTCGTCGGCCAGGAACGCGTCCATCACCGAGAGGCCGGAGGTATAGCCGTGGCCGAGGAAGTGGGCGACCTGGACGGGCGCGGGCTTCCGCGCAAACGTCAGCAGGCGGTTGCGCGCCGTATGACCGCCGAGGTCGACGAGAACGTCGATGGCGTCGCGGCGGATGAGGTCGGCGAGCTGGTCGTCCGAGAGACCGACCGTCGAGCGCCAGTTCTCGGCGAGCGCCTTCAGGCGCTCCGTCTCGCCATCGGGCCGCGGCACTTCCGCATAGCAGAAGATCTCGACCTTGCTGCGGTCGTGGCCGACCAGGATCGGCTCGATGAAGTGGCGGGAGGATTTGGTGGCGAAGTCCGGCGAGACGTAGCCGACGCGAAGGCGACGCGGCACCGTGCGGTCGTTGGTCCAGACGGGGTTCTTGGGCGCGTGGCGCTCGGCGTGCAGCTCGTTCCAGCGGCGGAACTCGCCGTAGATCTGCTCGCTCGTGAGGCCCGGATGATAGGTGATGGCGAACAGCATCATGCCGTGGCCGGTTGCGTTCGACGGGGCCTTGGCCAGCGTCTCCTGGAAGATCTCGACGGCCTCGGCGACGCGGCCCTGGTCCTGCAGCGCATTGGCGAGATTGAAGCCGACCTCGAGCAGGTCAGGGCGGACCTCGCTCGCGCGGCGCAGATCGCGCTCGGCGGCGCAGAGCTGGCCCTTGCGCATGCGCACGAGGGCGCGGTTGTTATAGGCTTCGCCGTGGTCCGGCGCGTGCGCGATCGCGCTCGTGAAGGCGGCCTCGGCGTCTGTCAGGCGGTGCTGCGCCGACAGCGCGTTGCCGAGAGCGTTGAAGGCGGAGGCCGATCTCGGCCTGGCGTGAAGCGCGGCGCGGGCGGCGGCCTCGGCGTCGGTGAGCCGGCCCAGGCGGCGATAGATGTCCGAGAGATAGGTCGCGCCTTCGGCGTCGGAGCGGTCGCTCGACCAGTGATTCAGAAGAGCGGCTGCGGCCTGGACGAGATTGCGCTCGCCGTCGAGACGGCTCGCCTGCACCATGACCGCCTTGCGGCGCGCGGCGACTTCGGGCGCAACGGCCGGCTCGACGCCGCCGTGCCCGTCGCACCATTGTTTCCACAGGCCAGCGAATGCTGCTTCGAGCTCGCGTGCGAGGCCGGGACCGTCGGCCAGGTGCGAGG
>CAYLSI010000127.1:0-2548 GCA_964386545.1 uncultured Hyphomicrobium sp. | reverse complement strand
TGTGAATCGGCCTGCAATATTGACCCCGTTCGGGGCTGATCGGCCTGCAAAATTGACCCCCTGAACATGGACGGTTCACGCTTCCGGTTTTGCCGGAGGCCGCAGGGGGATGCTGGTAGTGGAGACGGTGGCGCGGATCCGGCGCGAGTTTTTCGTCAAGGGCAAGTCGATCAAGGAGATCGTGCGGGACCTTGGCGTGTCGCGCAACACGGTGCGCAAGGTGTTGCGGTCGGGCGAGACGGCATTTTCCTACGAGCGGTCGGTTCAGCCGTTGCCGAAGCTGGGACCATGGGCCGGCGAGCTGGACCGATTGCTGGAGACGAACGAGCGCAAGGCACGGCGCGAGCGACTGACGCTGGTGCGGGTCTTCGAGGAGTTGCAAGGGCTCGGCTATCGCGGCGGCTATGATGCCGTGCGGCGATATGCGCGGGGCTGGCAGCGTGACCGGTCAGCGATGGCGGCAGCGGCCTATGTTCCGCTGAGCTTCGATCCGGGCGAGGCTTATCAGTTCGACTGGAGCCACGAGATCGTCCTCATCGACGGCGTGGTGACGACGGCGAAGGTCGCGCACATGCGGCTGTGCCATAGCCGGATGTTCTACGTCCGCGCCTATCCGCGCGAAAGCCAGGAGATGGTGTTCGACGCGCACGACCGGGCGTTCGCCTTCTTCGGCGGGGCCTGCCAGCGCGGGATTTACGACAACATGAAAACCGCGGTCGATGCGATCTTCGTCGGCCGCGAGCGGCAGTACAACCGGCGCTTCCAGCAGATGTGCGGGCACTATCTGGTCGAGCCGGTAGCCTGCACGCCGGCGTCGGGGTGGGAGAAGGGGCAGGTCGAGAACCAGGTGGGCCTGGTGCGGGAGCGCTTCTTTACGCCGCGGCTGCGGTTCAAGAGCTTTGCCGAGCTCAACGCCTGGCTGGAGGATCGCTGCCTTGCCCATGCGCGGCGGGCGGCGCATCCCGAGCGCAAGGATCGGACGATCTGGGAGATGTTCGAGGAGGCCGACCGGCCGGCACTGATCGCCTATCGCGGCCGCTTCGACGGCTTCCATGCCTTGCCGGCGTCGGTCTCCAAGACACTGCTGGTGCGGTTCGACTACAACAAATACTCGGTCCACGCGAAGGCGGCGGGGCGCCCGGTCGATATCCACGCCTATGCCGACCGCATCATCATCCGCCAGGACGGCGAGATCGTCGCCGAGCATGTCCGCCGCTTCGGGCGTGATCAGACGATCTACGATCCCTGGCATTATCTGCCGGTGCTGGCGAGGAAGCCGGGAGCGCTGCGCAACGGCGCGCCGTTCAAGGACTGGACGCTGCCGCCCGCAATCGAGCGGGTGCGCCGGCGCCTCGGCCACCACGGCGATGGCGACCGCCAGATGGTCGGCATCCTCGCCGCGGTGGTGACCGACGGGGTCGAAGCGGTCGAGGCCGCCTGCGCCGAGGCGCTGGCCGGCACCGCGATCAGCCGCGATGTCGTGCTCAATATCCTGACCCGTCAGCGCCAGCCACCGGCACCGCTCAATATCGTCACACCCGAAGCGCTGCGGCTTGCCCATGAGCCGGTCGCCGACTGCGCCCGCTACGACAGCCTGAGGAGGTCTTATGGAACGGCACGAGATACTGGACATGATGGGAGCGCTGAAGCTCGCGGGCATGCGCCATGCCTATGACGAGGTGATCGCCGATGCGGTCAAGCGCCAGCACTCCGCCCAGCGCGTGGTGGGTGACCTGCTCAAGGCCGAGATCGACGAGAAGCAGGCCCGGTCGATCAAGTACCAGATGACGATCGCCAAGCTGCCGCTGGCCAAGGAGATCGCCGACTTCGACTTCACCGCCACGCCGATCAACGAGCAGCTGGTCCGCGATCTCGCTACCGCCGGCTTCCTCACCAGCCAGCGCAACGCCGTGCTGGTGGGCGGTACGGGCACCGGCAAGACTCATCTGGCGATCGCGATCGGCCGCGCCTGCGTGCGCACCGGCGCCAGGGTCCGGTTCTTTAACACCGTCGATCTGGTCAACCGGCTCGAGGCCGAGGCCCGCGCCGGCAAGTCTGGCCGCATCGCCGACCAGCACTCCAGGCTCGATCTCGTCATCCTCGACGAGCTTGGCTATCTGCCGTTCGCCCAGTCCGGCGGCCAGCTGCTGTTCCACCTGATCAGCCGGCTCTACGAGCAGACCTCGGTGATCGTCACCACCAATCTGGCGTTCGGTGAATGGCCACAGGTGTTCGGCGACGCCAAGATGACCACGGCGCTGCTCGACCGGCTCACCCATCACTGCGACATCGTCGAGACCGGCAACGAAAGCTGGCGGTTCAAGAGCCGCGAAGCCGCCTGAACCCCTTCCCCCGGACCCCCATCCCCCGGGTTGCCCCGGTGGGTCCACAGGCACCTCCCACGGACGCCGCCGCCAGCGCTCCTGACGGCGCGCGGCGTCGTCCGCGGGTCCCTCCTATGGACTACCGGGACAACCCGAACGATCACCTATGCAGGGGGTCAATGTTGCGCGCCGATCCGGGGTCAATATCCCGCGCCGGTTGACAC
>CAYLSI010000126.1:0-2659 GCA_964386545.1 uncultured Hyphomicrobium sp. | reverse complement strand
TGCGGATTCCGACGAAGGCGGACACGCGGTCCGAGCGATGGCGAGCACGTGGTCCGACGGAAGCCGATCACCTGGTCCGAGCGAAGCCGGACAGCCGGTCGGCGTGTCGTGACGCTGGTGGCGGTCAGTTCGCCGATCGCGCCTCCGTCGTCAAGCTCGCGCGGGTTTTGCGCATTGATTCGCCGTGCAGCGTGACGTGATGGGCGGCGTGGACGATGCGGTCGAGCGCCGCGTCCGCGACGCCGGGGTCGCCGATGTACTTGTGCCACTGCTTCACGGGGAGTTGCCCCGCGATGATGGTCGCGCGTTCGCCGTGCCGGTCTTCGATGACTTCGAGGAGATCGTGGCGTTCCTGCGCGCTGAGCGGCACCAGGCCGAAGTCGTCGAGGATGAGGACGTCGGTCTTCGCCCAGCGCGCGAGGAGGCGGGGCAAGGAGCCGTCGCCGCGGGCGACGTGCAGTTCTTGCCCGAGGCGGGGGACGCGGCGATAGACGACGGTATAGCCGTCGCGACACGCCTTCTGCCCCAGCGCGCAGGCGACGTACGTCTTGCCGCAGCCGGTCGCGCCCGTGATCACGACGTTCTGGTGCTTGGTGATCCACTCGCCGGTGGCGAGCCGCTGGAGGAGCGCACGATCGAGCCCGCGGGCCTGGCGGTAGTCCAGGTCTTCCAGGCACGCGGCGCGATCGCGCAGGCGCGCCAGCTGGAGCCGGCGCGTGAGGCCGCGCCCCTCGCGGTCGGTCCACTCGCGGTCGACCAGCAGGCCGACCCGCTCGTCGAAGCCGAGATGGTCGAAGCCGCCCGGGGTGTCGAGCTGCTCGCGCAGCGCGCGGGCGAAGCCATGCATGCGGATGGTGCTGAGCTTCTGGAAGGTCTCGTCGGTCGTCATTCGTCTCCTCGTTCGTAGTAGGCGGCGCCGCGGATGTGCTCGTGGTCGAGCGGCGGCGGCGCGGGCGCGGACGGCGTGGGCAGCGGCCGGCCGTCGAGGTGAGTGGTCAGGATCGAGCGCACGCTGCGATACCGGCACGCGCCGAGCGCGCGGGCGCGGCGACACGCCGCTTCGACGCGGTCGGCGCCGTAGCGGCGGGCGAGCCCGATGATGCCGAGGCTCGAGCGGAAGCCCTGCTCGGGATGCGGCCGGCGCGCCATGACCGTGCGCACGACGGCGGCGGTCTCGGGGCCGATCTGCTCGGCCCACCGGACAATCCGCGACGGCGTCCACTCGGCGTAGCGGCGGTGCGCGGCGGGCATGTGGGCCGGGTCTGTCGTGAAACCGCCGCGGACCGGGCTGCGGACGTGCGAGGCGACGCGGCGGCTCTTGTGGAAGACCTCGACGACGGTCGTCGTCGCGCGCACGTCGACCCGCTGCCCCCGGAGCTGGTACGGCACGCTGTAGGCGTGGCGGGCGACGTCGACGTGGTAGTCGATGTTGACACCGACGTTCACCTTCCACTCCGCCAGCTCGAAGCGGCGCGCGGGGAGTGGGCGGAGCGCGGGGCGGTCGAGCTCCTGCCACAGCGAGCGGCGGGTCCCGTCGAGCCGCGACAGCGGCCGATCGTTCAGCCACGCGAGGCGGTCGCGGATCGCGGCATTCGCCTCGGCGCAGCTGAAGAAGCGCTGCCGGCGCAGCGGCGCCAGCACCCAGCGTTCGACCTGCAGCACCGCATTCTCCACCTTCGCCTTGTCGCGGGGGCGGCGCACGCGCGCCGGGACGATCACCGTCCCGTAGTGCGCGGCCAGCTCGCGATACGTCGGGTTGAGGTCCGGCTCATACCAGTCCGCGCGCGCGACGGCGGCCCGCAGATTATCGGGCACGGTGATCGCGGGGACGCCGCCGATCGCCTCGTAGGCGTGGATGTGGGCAGTGACCCACGACGGCAGCGTCTGGTCCGGGCACACCTCGGCGTAGGTGAAGCTCGACGCCCCGAGCGCGGCGACGAAGATCGGATGCTCCGTCACCGTGCCGGTCGCCGCGTCGGTGATCGGCATGAGCATCCCGGCGAAGTCGACGAAGAGCTTCTCGCCGGCGCGATGCTCCTGGCGCATGACGACGTCGAGCTGCCCGCGCCAGGTCCGGTAGAGGTCGCAAAAGCGCGAGTAGCCGTAGCCGTCGTCGGGATGCGCGGCGCGGTACTCCTGCCAGAGCAGCTCGAGCGTGACCCCGCGGCACGCGAGGTCGCGGTAGAGGCGGGCGAAGTCGGGCAGCGGCCGCCCGACGCGGCCCCGGGGCGGCGGATAGAGCCGCGCCTCGAGCGCGCTGTCGTCGACGTCGTCGGGCAGCGGCCACGGGAGCTTCGCCGCCGTCACGCGCGCGAGCACGTCGTGCACGGTCGTCGAGCCGATGCCGAGGCTGCGCCCGATGTCGCGCAGCGACAGGCCCTCGTGGCGCAGTCGCAGGATCTCTTTCGTCTTTCGCATGGATAGCCTTACCGCCGGCATCGCCCCTCCCTCGTTCGGTGAGGACGGGGCGTACCGTGTTGCCATCCAGCGTCGCGACCACCGGCCGCCGGCTGCCGGCCACCGTGCCGCTCAGGCGGCGCGGTGTTCGGCTTCGCTCGGATTCACTGTTCGGCTTCGCTCGGAATCGGTGTTCGCCTTCCGCCGGTCCACGTGTTCGGCTTCCGTCGGACCACCCGTTCGGCTTCCGTCGGAATCCTCA
>CAYLSI010000125.1:0-2684 GCA_964386545.1 uncultured Hyphomicrobium sp. | reverse complement strand
CTCTCCTTTACGGATGCAACGTCCTCGGGCGTGCCGGTGGCGACGATCTTGCCGCCGCCGTCGCCGCCTTCGGGACCGAGGTCGATCAGCCAGTCGGCCGTCTTGATGACCTCCAGATTGTGCTCGATCACAACCACGGTGTTGCCAGCGTCGGCGAGCTCGTGCAGCACCTCCAGAAGCTTCGCCACGTCGTGGAAGTGGAGGCCGGTGGTCGGCTCGTCCAGGATGTAGAGCGTGCGGCCGGTCGCGCGGCGGCTCAGCTCCTTCGAGAGCTTGATGCGCTGGGCCTCGCCGCCCGAGAGCGTCGTCGCCTGCTGGCCGATGCGGATGTAGCCGAGGCCGACGCGGGCCAGCGTTTCGAGCTTGTCGCGGATGGGCGGTACGGCCTGGAAGAAGCTCGCGCCTTCCTCCACCGTCATGTCGAGCACGTCGGCGATGGACTTGTCGCGGAAGGTGACGTCGAGCGTCTCGCGATTGTAGCGCTTGCCCTTGCAGACGTCGCAGGTGACGTAGACGTCCGGCAGGAAGTGCATCTCGATCTTGAGGACGCCGTCGCCCTGGCACGCCTCGCAGCGGCCGCCCTTGACGTTGAACGAGAAGCGGCCCGGGCCGTAGCCGCGCGCTTTCGCGTCGGGCAGGCCCGCATACCAGTCGCGGATCGGCGTGAAGGCGCCGGTGTACGTCGCCGGGTTCGAGCGCGGCGTGCGGCCGATGGGCGATTGGTCGATGTCGATGACCTTGTCGAGGTGCTCCAGGCCCTCGAGCTTGTCGAACGGCGCGGGATGCTCGCGCGCGTTGTTGAGCTTGCGGGCGACGGCCTTGAAGAGCGTGTCGATCAGCAGCGTGGACTTGCCGCCGCCCGAGACGCCGGTGATGCAGGTCAGCGTGCCGAGCGGGATCTCGGCCGTGAGGTTCGCCAGGTTGTTGCCGCGGGCGCCCGTGATTTTCAGCGTTCTTTTCTTGTCGAACGGGCGGCGCCTCTTCGGCAGCGGGATCTGGCGGGTGCCCGAGAGATACTGGCCGGTGAGGCTCCGCGGGTTGGCCATGATGTCGTCGGGCGTGCCCTGGGCGATGACCTCGCCGCCGTGGATGCCGGCGCCGGGGCCGATGTCCACCACGTGGTCGGCGGTCAGGATCGCGTCCTCGTCATGCTCGACGACGATGACGGTGTTGCCGAGGTCGCGCAGGTGGCGGAGCGTGGCGAGCAGGCGGTCGTTGTCGCGCTGGTGCAGGCCGATGGAGGGCTCGTCGAGCACGTAGAGCACGCCGGTCAAGCCCGAGCCGATCTGGGAGGCGAGGCGGATGCGCTGGCTCTCGCCGCCCGAGAGCGTGCCGGAGGCGCGTGACAGCGTCAGGTATTCGAGGCCGACGTCGTTCAGGAAGACGAGGCGCTCGCGGATCTCCTTCAGGATGCGCGTTGCGATCTCGGTCTGCTGCTTGGTGAAGGTCTTCGGGACCTCGGTGAACCAGTCGTTGGCGGCCTTGATCGAGAGGTCGCCGACCTCGCCGATGTGCAAGCCGGCGATCTTGACGGCGAGGGCCTGCGGCTTCAGGCGGTAGCCGTTGCAGGCCTCGCACTTGTGGGCGCCCTGGTAGCGGGAGAGCTCCTCGCGCACCCAGTCGCTCTCCGTCTCGCGCCAGCGCCGCTCGATGTTGCCGATGACGCCTTCGAAGGGCTTGGCGGTCTTATAGCGGCGGTGGCCGTCCTCGTAGACGAACTCGATCTCCTCCTCGCCGGTGCCGTAGAGAATGGCGAGCTGCACGTGCTTCGGCAGGCGCTCCCACGGCGTCGCCATCGACACCTTGTAGTGCTTGGCGAGCGCTTCGAGCGTCTGCTCGTAGTAGGGCGAGGTGTTGCCGGTGCGCGACCACGGGTAGACGGCGCCGTCCTTCAACGACAGCTCGGGGTCGGGCACGACGAGGTCGGGCTCGAACTGCAGCTCGGTGCCGAGGCCGTCGCACTCGGGGCAAGCGCCGGCGGGTGCGTTGAACGAGAAGAGCCGCGGCTCGATCTCCTCGATGGTGAAGCCGGAGACGGGGCAGGCAAAGCGGGCCGAGAACGTCAGGCGCTCGTGCGTCTCGTTTTTGTTTTTGAGGACGTCCTTCGGGGCATTCCCCCTCACCCCGGTCCTCTCCCCAGAGAGAGGCGAGCCAGCGTCGCCGCCGCTGCTCCCTCTCCCCTCGGGGAGAGAGTTAGGGTGAGAAGGCTTGAGCGGCTTGTCGGCGAACTCGATGATGGCGATGCCGTCGGCGAGGCCGAGGGCGGTTTCGAAGCTGTCGGCGAGGCGCTTCATGATGTCGGCGCGGGCGTTATCGTCGCGCGCCTTCGGAAGGACGAGCCGGTCGACCACGACGTCGATGTCGTGCTTGAACTTCTTGTCGAGCTTGGGGGCGTCGGGGATCTCGTACAGCGTGCCGTCGATCTTGGCGCGCTGGAAGCCCTTCTTCATCAGCTCGGCGAGCTCCTTCTTGAACTCGCCCTTGCGGCCGCGCGCGATGGGAGCGATCACGTAGAGGCGTGTGCCCTCGGGCAGCTCCAGCACGCGGTCGACCATCTGCGAGACGGTCTGGCTCTCGATGGGGAGGCCGGTGGCGGGCGAGTAAGGCACGCCGACGCGGGCGAACAGCAGGCGCAGGTAGTCGTAGATCTCGGTGACGGTGCCGACGGTCGAGCGCGGGTTCTT
>CAYLSI010000124.1:0-2686 GCA_964386545.1 uncultured Hyphomicrobium sp. | reverse complement strand
GTGTTGCGCGACAATCTGAATGAGAAAGGCGGCGGCGTTCGGACTTTGAAGCGGCGGCCGGTAGCAGGATTATGATTGTCGCTGGCGCAAAGCTTTGCAAGGTATTTTATCGCCGCCGTTGTTTGATTGTCGCTGAGCGTCAATCAGCCCTTTTCCTTGATTGTCGCGCGGGCGGGCGGGCGTCCTGGACCACGCTTGCGATCGAGCGCAGCGCGACGTCGATAGCTTTCGACGTTCATCTCGAAGATGGTGGCGTGATGGACGAGGCGATCAATGGCGGCGAGCGTCATTGCTTGGTCTGGGAAGACCTTCCCCCATTCGCCGAATGGTTGGTTAGCGGTGATCAGCATTGATCTGCGTTCGTAGCGGCATCCGATCAGTTCGAACAGCACGCTTGTTTCGGCGTGATCCTTGTTGACATAGACGATGTCGTCGAGGATCAGCAGATGATATTTATCGAGCTTGGCGAGCGCGCTTTCGAGGGCGAGTTCACGGCGAGCGATTTGCAGGCGCTGGACGAGATCGCTGGTTCGCATGAACAAGACGCGCCATCCGTTCTCGACGAGCGCGAGGCCGATGGCCGCCGCGAGATGGCTCTTGCCGCCGCCGGGCGGGCCGAACAACAAGAGATTGGCGCCTTTTTCGAGCCAGCTGTCGCCGGCGGCAATCGCCATCACCTGCGCCTTGCTCACCATGGGAACGGCGTCGAAGTCGAAGCTTGCGAGCGTCTTGCCGATCGGCAATCGGGCCTCGGCGAGATGACGCTCGATGCGGCGACGCCCGCGATCGGCGATCTCGTGCTCGGCGAGCGCGGCAAGGAAGCGGGCGGCCGGCCAGCCTTCCTTGTCGGATTGCTCGGCAAGCTTCGCCCACATTGATTTGATGGCGGGCAGGCGCAAGTCAGAGAGCATGAGCTCGATGCGCGCCGCGTCGACGGAATTGGTCGTCTTCATGCTGCGCCTCCATTGAGCGCGAGCGCGGCGGTTGGCGCACGGACGGCGGCCAACTCGTCATAGGCGGAGAGCGGGACAAGTTCGACGGCGACGTCCGGGATCGTCGCCCGATCGGGCTGGAAGCGTTCGCGCATCCGGTCGAGGTCGGGCAGAACGCCGGCGTCGAGATCGGCGTCGATCGCCCGCGCGAGCTCCAGTTCACAAGCGCGGTCATGCGCGAGGGCAAGCAGGCCGACCATGATGCGGCACGCCTGCTTCTCGCTCTCGGCGGCGAGCAGCGCCTCGAAGGCGCGGGCATAAGCGCGGCACGGGAACAGTTGATCGCGATAGACCAGGTTGATCAGCGCCATCGGCTTCTTGCGCAGGGCATGAATCACGTGACGATAGTCGACGACGTGGCCATGCTTGCCGCTTCCTTGCGGCGGCCGGCCGCGCCGCAAGGTCACGAGTTGGGTGGAGCCGAGGAAGCACTCGAGCCGATCGTCGTAGAGATGAACGTTAAGGCGGTGGCCGATCAGACGCGAGGGGACGGTGTAGAACACGCGCCGCAGCATGAAGCCGCCGCTCGACGTGACCAGGACGCGCGCCTCCTCATAGTCGGTCGTGCGTCGCTGCGGAAGTTGCTTGAGCGCCGGGCGTTCGATCTCGATGCGCTTGCGGTTGCGGGCGTTGCGGCGTCCGACTGTCTCGTCCACGAAGCGGCGGTAGGCGGCCAAATCCACGAAGTCGCGCGAGCCCCGCAGCAGCAGCTCGTCGCAAAGCGCTTTCTTCAAATGTCCATGGGCGCTCTCGATCGATCCGTTCTCGTGCGCGACACCGCGATTGTTGCGCGACGGCGTCATGCCGTAATGGGCGCACAGCTCCTCGTAACGCCGGGTGAGGTCGTCCTGGGCGACCCGATCCAGATTGCAGAACGCCGCCGACAGGCTGTCGCTGCGGTGTTGTTCCGGCGCGCCGCCCAACGCCCATAGCGCGTTCTGCAGGCCTTCCGCGAGCGCCACGAAGCTCTCGCCGCCGAGCACCACATGGGCGTGCTCGAAGCCGGAGAAAGCCAGCCGGAAGTGGTACAGCCGATGATCGAACGGCTCGCCCGCGATGGTGACGCCGAGCCCGCCCATGTCGGTGAAGTCCGACAGGCCAAGCCGTCCCGGCGGATGCTCCTGGCGGAAAATCACGTCGCGGTTGGGACCGTTGAGCGCGCGCCAACCAGCGATGCGACGCTCCAAGGTCCGCCGCACGCCCGGGGCGACGCCAGGATGCCGACGGCAAAGCTCCTCGAAAATCGCCACCACGCGGATGCCCGGCGCGGCCTCCAGCATCGGCACGATCTCGCCCTCCCACACCCCAGCAAGCGGGTCGGGACGGCGGCGTCCGCGTGGCTTCCTCTTCTGCGACGGCAGCCGCGGATCGCTGTCGATCCGATAGGCGGTGGCGGTGCTGAACCCAGCCTTCGCCGCAGCGATGACCGGACCATGGGTCTGACGGGACTTCATGTACAACCTCGTCTGGCAGTCGGTGATATGTCGGCCAGGCAAGCGCTGATCCTTCTCATGACGAAGAATCAGATGCTGCGCCTAACCACTCCGAACGCCAGAACGCGCCAGTCCCCCTGGGGAAAACGCGCCGCCGGGGTCGCCTGCCTCCGGTCGGGCTACGCCCTCCCTCCGTCAGACGACCCCGGCCATTCTCATCCTGATTGTCGCTCGCTTCTCACCTTGATTGTCGCGCAGCAG
>CAYLSI010000123.1:0-2702 GCA_964386545.1 uncultured Hyphomicrobium sp. | reverse complement strand
TCAGCGGGCGCTTGTTGGCGCCGGTGATGACGCGGCCGCGGCGGCCGTTGTCGAAGAGCGCGTCGACCGACTCCTGCAGCATGCGCTTTTCGTTGCGGATGATGATGTCGGGCGCGCGCAGCTCCATCAGCCGCTTCAGGCGGTTGTTGCGGTTGATGACGCGGCGGTAGAGGTCGTTCAGGTCGGACGTGGCGAAGCGGCCGCCGTCGAGCGGAACGAGCGGGCGCAGCTCCGGCGGGATGACCGGAACCACGGTCATGATCATCCACTCGGGGCGGTTGCCGCTCTCGATGAAGCTCTCGATCACCTTGAGGCGCTTGCCGAGCTTCTTGGGCTTCAGGTCCGTGGTGCTCTCGGCGATCTCCTGGCGCAGGTCATCACGGATCTTCTCGAGATCCATGCCCGTCATGAGCTCGCGGATCGCCTCGGCGCCGATGCCGGCGGTGAAGCTGTCGGGGCCGTGCTCCTCCAGCGCCTGGTTGTACTGCTCTTCCGTCAGGAGCTGCTTCTCCTTGAACGGCGAGATGCCGGGCTCCGTGACGATGTAGTTCTCGAAATAGAGCACGCGCTCGAGGTCCTTGAGCGTCATGTCGAGCAGCAGGCCGATGCGCGAGGGCAGCGACTTCAGGAACCAGATGTGGGCGACGGGGGCGGCGAGCTCGATATGGCCCATGCGCTCGCGGCGCACCTTGGCGAGCGTCACCTCGACGCCGCACTTCTCGCAGATGACGCCCTTGTACTTCATGCGCTTGTACTTGCCGCACAGGCACTCGTAGTCCTTGATCGGCCCGAAGATGCGCGCGCAGAAGAGGCCGTCACGCTCCGGCTTGAACGTGCGGTAGTTGATCGTCTCCGGCTTCTTGATCTCGCCGAACGACCACGAATGAATGTCTTCCGGCGAGGCGATCGAGATCTTGATCTCGTCGAACGTCGGAACCGGCTGTTGGGTCTTGAAGAGGTTGGTGATCTCGTTCATCGGCTCTCTCCAGGGGGATCGGCGGAGGGGTGCGGACCGCGATCCCGTGAATTTTCGCGTCGGTGCCCTCTCCCCGCGCGGCGGGGAGAGGGGTGCTTGCTTTACTCGGCGGCGGCAGGCGGCAGGCGCGGCCGCTCAGCCGCGGCCTCCGACTGCTCCTCGATGGCCGGAGTATCGGAGTTGATCAGCTCGACGTTGAGGCCGAGGGCGCGCATTTCCTTGACGAGAACGTTGAAGCTCTCCGGAACGCCGGCCTCGAACGCGTCGTCGCCGCGGACGATCGCCTCGTAGACCTTCGTGCGGCCGGCGACGTCGTCCGACTTCACGGTCAGCATTTCCTGCAGCGTGTAGGCGGCGCCGTACGCTTCGAGCGCCCAGACCTCCATTTCGCCGAAACGCTGGCCGCCGAACTGGGCCTTGCCGCCCAGCGGCTGCTGGGTGACGAGCGAGTACGGGCCGATCGAGCGCGCGTGGATCTTGTCGTCGACGAGGTGGTGGAGCTTCAGGATGTACTTGTAGCCCACCGTGACCTTGCGATCGAACGGCTCGCCGGTGCGCCCGTCGTACAGCCGCACCTGGCCCGAGCTGTCGAACCCGGCCGCGCTCAGCATGTCGACGATGTCCGGCTCCTTGGCGCCGTCGAAGACCGGCGTCGCGATCGGCACGCCCTTCGTCAGCTTCTCGGCGACGGAGACGATCTCCTGATCCTTGAGCGTCGGCTTGATGACGTCCTTGCCGTAGATCTTCTCCATCTCCTGGCGAAGCTGCTCGGCCTTGCCCGAGGCATGGAACTCCTGCAGCGCCTCGTCGATGATGCGGCCGAGACCGCGGCACGCCCAGCCCAGGTGCGTCTCGAGGATCTGTCCGACGTTCATGCGCGACGGCACGCCGAGCGGGTTCAGCACCACGTCCACGTGCGTACCGTCCTCGAGGAACGGCATGTCCTCGCACGGCACGATGAGCGAGACGACGCCCTTGTTGCCGTGACGGCCGGCCATCTTGTCGCCCGGCTGGATCTTGCGCTTCACGGCGACGAAGACCTTGACCATCTTCATGACGCCGGGCGGCAGCTCGTCGCCGCGCTGCAGCTTGTCGACCTTGTCGACGAAGCGGCGCTCGAGGCTCTTCTTGGCCTCCTCGTACTGCTTGTTGATGGCTTCGAGCTCGGCCTGGGCCTTCTCGTCCTTGAGGCCGATCTCCCACCACTGGCTGCGCGGGATGTCGGCGAGGATGGGCTCGTCGATGTTGGTGCCCTTGCGCGCACCCTTCGGTCCCTTCGCGACCTCCTTGCCCATCAGCGAGTCCTTGAGACGCGCGTAGACGTTGCGGTCGAGGATCTGCAGCTCGTCGTCGCGGTCCTTGGCGAGACGCTCGATCTCCTCGCGCTCGATCGCCATCGCGCGCTCGTCCTTGTCGACGCCGTGACGGTTGAAGACGCGGACCTCGACGATGGTGCCCGAGACGCCCGGCGGCAGACGCAGCGACGTGTCGCGCACGTCGGACGCCTTCTCGCCGAAGATGGCGCGCAGGAGCTTTTCTTCCGGCGTCATCGGGCTCTCGCCCTTGGGCGTGATCTTGCCGACGAGAATGTCGCCGGGGTTCACTTCCGCGCCGATATAGACGATGCCCGCCTCGTCGAGGTTCTTCAGCGCCTCTTCCGAGACGTTCGGAATGTCGCGCGTGATCTCCTCGGGCCCGAGCTTGGTGTCGCGGGCCATCACCTCGA
>CAYLSI010000122.1:0-2745 GCA_964386545.1 uncultured Hyphomicrobium sp. | reverse complement strand
TATTCGGCGTGGTAGGCGTTGATCGCGGCGCGCAGGTCCTCCAGCTCGCGCGCGGGTGTTGTTGGAGCGCGCATGGATCGAGCGGTTTGCCGACATGCTGCGGCGAGGGGGCGGCCGTGCTCGACATTGGATGCGGATCGGGCGAGCCGATCGCCCGTTACCTTGCCGCCAGAGGTCATCCGGTTACTGGCGTGGACAGCTCGCCCGAGATGATCGACCTATTCCGGGCAAATCTGCCGGGTGAAACGGCGGAAGTGGCGGATATGCGCTCGCTGAAACTGGATCGGAGATATGGCGGGCTGATCGCTTGGGACAGCTTCTTTCACCTTGCGCCTCACGATCAGCGCATGATGTTCCCCATCTTCCGCGACCATGCCGAACCGGAGGCACCATTGCTATTCACAAGTGGTCCCGCCTTTGGCGAGGCGATCGGCACGCTGGAAGGGGAACCCCTCTATCATGCCAGCCTCGACCCCGACGAATACCGCCTGCTGCTCGACCGGAACGGCTTTGATGTTGTGGCCCATGTTGTGGAAGACGCCGACTGCGGCGGGCGCACGGTCTGGCTGGCGCGTCAGCGGTAGCCGTGAGGGTGTCGCGCAATTCCTGAAACCTGCGCCTGGTGCGCAGCGGCCCGGATTCCGGGCCGCGACGTGTCGCAAAAATCTGTCGCGTAAGTTCGACTTTCGCACGCGACTTTTGCGACAGATTTTTCCCTGAAAAATCAGCGCCGGCGATTTTGTCGCGAAACTTAGGATATATGCGACATTTACAATAAAGTTCTTGGCCCTGAGCCACGATGGCGCCACAATGGCGCCCATGAAAGCCGACCGCAAAGATTCGCGTTCTAGTGCGCTGGAGCGCATCAATCTGCGCCTCTCTCCTGAGGTGCTGGAAGCCATTGATGCCGAATGCTCGCGCAGGGCCGGCAGCGTATCGCGCAATACTTGGATTACCGAAGCCGTGACGGAACGCTTGGCGCGTCTCGCTTCGTCATCGCGCCCGCAAGGCGCAGGGGGAGCCAATGGCTAATTTCTATGAATTTTTCGCCGGCGGCGGCATGGCCCGCGCCGGCCTTGGCCCCGACTGGCAATGCCTGCTCGCCAATGACTTCGACCCGAAGAAGGCGGCCAGCTATGCCGCGAATTGGGGTGCCGATCATCTGCGCGTCGGCGACGTGGCCGCGCTGACCACGGCCGACCTACCGGCCGGCGCTGACCTGGCTTGGGCCTCGTTCCCTTGCCAAGACCTTTCCCTGGCCGGCGCCGGTGCCGGCCTCAAGGGCGACCGCTCCGGCACCTTCTGGCCGTTCTGGAAGCTCATCAAAGCCCTGGGCGACGAAGATCGAGCGCCGCGCCTGGTCGTGCTGGAAAACGTGTGCGGCGCCCTTAGCTCGCATGATGGCAAGGACTTTGCCGCGATCAGCTCGGCCTTGTCGAACAACGGCTATCGGTTCGGCGCCGTGGTCATCAACGCCGTTCATTTCCTGCCGCAGTCCCGCCCGCGTCTGTTCATCATCGGCGTGCGCAAATCATCGCCGATTCCCCGCGCCCTGATCGCCAGCGGCCCGGAAGGGGAATGGCATCCTTCCGCGCTGGTCGAGGCTTACAGCAAGCTCTCCAAACGTGCGCAAAGCTCCTGGGAGTGGTGGCACCTGCCGGCGCCGCCGGCCCGCACGTCGATCTTTGCCGACCTGGTGGAAGATGAGCCGCACGGCGTCACCTGGCACACGGCCGCCGAAACCAAGAAGCTGCTCGGCATGATGAACCCGCTCAACCTGGCGAAAGTCGAGGCCGCCAAGAAAGCCGGCGGCCGCCAGGTCGGCACGATCTACAAGCGCACCCGCGCCGATGGCCCGAACGGCGAGAAGGTGCAACGCGCTGAAATCCGTTTCGATGACGTGGCCGGTTGCCTGCGCACGCCTACCGGCGGTTCAAGCCGGCAAACCATCATGGTGATCGAGGGCAAGCGCGTTCGCTCGCGCCTACTGTCGCCGCGTGAAGCGGCCCGCCTCATGGGCCTGCCGGACACCTACGCGCTGCCCAAGAATTACAACGATGCTTATCACCTGGCCGGCGATGGCGTGGCCGTGCCGGTCGTGCGCTTCCTGGCCGAACACATCCTAGAACCGCTGTTAGCGGCGGCCCTGGCGGTCGAGAAGAAGGCAGCGTAATGACGGATTTGGTAACGGCCCTGCGGGACTTCAACAAAGATCGGAAATTCAACCGCAAAGGCCCGCTGTGCGTTGCGCTGGTCGTCACGCAGCACGCCCGGAAGGGCCTGCCGCTCAACCCGGACGAGCTGCTGACCGAAGCAGGCGGCCAGGTTCTCGGCCTGGGCCGTGGCGCGGTGCAAGCGGTTCTGAACCGCCACGGCATCACCCGCGTTTTAGCCGCTGAAGGCGGGCGCACCAGTCGCGGCAGCATCAGCAACATGCGCGAATATGTGGCCTTCCTCAACGGCCTGGCCGGCGGCGGCGCGGTCGATCTCGATGCCGTGGAAGCGTTCTGGATTGAGCGCGTGCATGAGTTCTTTTCGGCCAAGCCCTTCAAGATTCGCCTGGACGCCTCGCGCAGCCTGCGAACGCTGGTGCGCGACATGATCGCCCAAGCCGAAGAACGGCAGCGCAACACGCCAGGGATGCAGTATGCCGGCGCGGTGCTGCAACACCTGGTAGGGGCCAAGCTCGATTGGGCTCTGTTGCAAAAATCGTGAAGCTTGAGCATGCTTGGCGGAGATTGGACG
>CAYLSI010000121.1:0-2766 GCA_964386545.1 uncultured Hyphomicrobium sp. | reverse complement strand
TCATCGCCCCGCCGCCCCCGCGCCGCTGTTCCCCCCGGAACCGGCAGGGGAAAAAGACGCGGCGTGGAAAAAAGAAAGTCCCCGCGCTCGCGCGCGAGGACCGCTCGCTCCAGGCGAAAGGGTCTTAGGCCGGCACTAGGCCGACGAGGGCCGGCAGGCGCGCCTTGAGGTCGTTGAGCTCGGCGTCGTCGATCCGGAAGAACATGTTCTTCGCGACGCGGCGCTTGAGATCGTCGTCGAGCTCGCGGCCGAGCAGCACCACCGGCACGTCACCCGGGGGATAGAACTGCGGCGGGCCCAGGGCCTTGAAATGCATGACGTGCTGGTAGAACGACTGCCACTTCGTCTGCGTGGCGACGAGCAGGTGCCGCGCGTCCATGGCGATGCACGCCGTAATGCCGGCGCGGATAGCGGCGGCGTAGAGGCGGGCGCGATACCGCGTGCTCGAAATATCGGGATCGATCGCGAGCCGCGACAGCTCGACGACGAGCCCCTTCGCGTTGTCCTTGACCCCCTGAACCTCAGGATAGACCTTTTCGCACGGCAGCGCCGGTCCGTCCGCGCCGGGCCGGTAGAAGCTCAGCCGCAGCGTCGCGATGCAGGCGCCGCGCCGGAAAAGTCCGGCGACCACCGTCGTCGGCACCTCGTCGTAGACGTCCGAGTAGATCCCGAACGGCGACGCCTCGATGAGCCCCGCGTTGACATAGCCGCGGTGGCGCAACGCGAAGGCTTCGCGCCGGTTGTCATGCGCCGCATACCACTGCGTGGTGACGACACCGTCAGATTGCGCCGCGTCTAACGGTGCGGCTTCGCACACAGCATGTTTCAAAGGAGAATCCCAGCGTTCGGATGATCGGCAGAAGAGTTCTGCCAAGCTAAACACCATGTGAGATAGTTGAGTTCCCAAAAGCCGCAAAGGGCTTCAGTTGAGACGGAATGTCACGCTAATGAAAATGTGATGACCGCAAGGTTAAACCCTGTAACGCAGCCCAATTTGGTTTGAATACATACGATACCCGATAACGTTGTAAGATGGCGGGCAGTTTTCCTGCATTTGCCTGCGGGCTCGTCTGAAGGTTTACCGGCCAGCACGCGGAACTTTCGCGAAAAATCAGCAGCATGAGGCAGATATCAGCCTGGAATGTCGCATACCGTACGAAAAAATATGATCAGTGCAGCGCGCGAATCGCGGATAGTGATCGCAACCACAAGATGCAGACATCGCCCGTGGCTTTGCCGCACCGCACCAACGGGAAAGCAGACGGGCGCATGAGAGGATGCTGGGAATGTTCAGCCCGAAACCGAACGAGCTGCAGGCAAAATTCGACGCGCTGGACAAATCGCAGGCCATTATCGAGTTCACGACCGACGGCACCATCCTGGGCGCGAACCAGAACTTTTTGAACGCGGTCGGCTACACGATCGGCGAAATCCAGAACAAGCACCACGGCATGTTCGTCGATCCCGGCCAGCGCAACCATCCCGACTATGCGAAATTCTGGGCGGCACTCGGCCGCGGCGAATTCCAGGCCGGCGAGTTCAAGCGCATCGGCAAGGGTGGCAAGGAGATCTGGATCCAGGCCACCTACAACCCGCTGCTGGACGCGACCGGCAAGCCGTACAAGATCGTCAAGTTCTGCTCCGACATCACCGCGCGCAAGCAGCAGATGGCCGAGTTCGAAGGGCAGCTGGCGGCGATCAACACGTCGAATGCGGCCATCCATTTCCACCTGGACGGAACGATCATCACCGCCAACGCGAACTTCCTCGCGGCCGTCGGCTATGGCCTCGACGAGATCGTCGGCCGCCATCACCGGATCTTCGTGGCGGAGGACGAGCGCAGCAGTCCCAGATATCTCGCGTTCTGGGAGGCGCTGAAGCGCGGCGAGTTCCAGGCCGGCGAGTATCGCCGCCTGCGGCGCACCGGCGAGGAGCTCTGGCTGCAGGCGACGTACAACCCGATCTTCGATGCGTCCGGCCGTCCCTTCAAGGTCGTGAAGTTCTGCACGGACATCACGCCCCAGGTAACCCTCAAGACGATGCTCAAGCGCACGATCGACGTCGACCTCGGCAAGGTCACGCACGCGATCGAGGCCACGACGCAGGAAATCGCGAGCGCCTCGGCCGCGTCGTCCGCAACCGCCGCCAACGTGCAGGCTGTCGCCTCCGCCGCGGAGGAGCTCGTCTCGTCGGTACGCGAGATCGGCCGCCGCGTCGATCAGGCCTCGCAGATCACCGGCCAGGCCGTGGACCTCGGCAGGAAGACGAACGACATCGTGAGCGGCCTCGCCCTTTCGGCCGATCGCATCGGCCAGGTCGTGAACCTGATCAACACGATCGCCTCGCAGACCAATCTCTTGGCGCTCAATGCGACGATCGAGGCCGCCCGCGCCGGCGAAGCCGGCAAGGGGTTCGCCGTCGTCGCGTCCGAGGTGAAGACGCTCGCCAGCCAGACCGCGAAGGCCACGGCGGAGATCGCCGCCCAGATCGGCACCGTGCAGGCCGGCACCACGGACGCCGTCTCGGCGATCCACGAGATCACGAGCGTCATCAATTCCATCAACGACATTTCGAACGGCATCGCCGCGGCCATCGAGGAGCAGGGCGCGGTGTCCCAGGAGATCTCGGCCAATATGCTGACCGCCTCCAACGGCGTGCAGGCGATCGCGGAGAACATGACGAAAATCGCCATGGTGACGGACACAGCCAACCAGGCCACGCGCACCGTGGTCGAGGCGTCCCGATCGCTCGTCGCCTAGAGCAGTG
>CAYLSI010000120.1:0-2964 GCA_964386545.1 uncultured Hyphomicrobium sp. | reverse complement strand
CTAGGAACCGATCCCGCGTGCGGGACGGCCTCAAAGGGCATTGCTGGCGCAAGCTAGCTGCGCAAACATGGTGGCCGGTTCGAGCAGCCCGGCCGCGGCTGCACTAACGGATTTTGACGACGGGCATGATGACACGTGGATTGAAAATGGCAGGGCGCAACGGCGCCGGCGACAAGGGCGGCGAGGAAGGGAAGACGGGTCTCGTAACCAAGACGCGCCCGAAGACCAAGAAGCCGTCGCTCTACAAAGTGCTGATCCTCAACGACGACTACACGCCAATGGAGTTCGTCGTGCTCGTGCTGGAGAAATACTTCAGCAAGGGTCGCGAGGAGGCGACTCGCATCATGCTGCACGTGCATCACAAGGGCGTGGGGATCTGTGGCGTCTACACCTACGAAGTCGCTGAAACGAAGGTGACGCAGGTCATGGACTTCTCACGGCAGCATGGCCATCCTTTACAATGCACCATGGAGAAAGAGTAGGTCGAACGTGCCATCCTTCTCGAAGAGCCTTGAAGCATCACTGCACCGCGCGCTCGAGTTCGCAAACGAGCGCAATCATGAATTCGCGACCCTCGAGCATCTGCTCGCGGCGCTGATCGACGACCGCGAGGCGGCCGGCGTCATGCGCGCCTGCAACGTCGATCTCGACCAGCTTCGCGCCCGCGTCACCGAGTATCTCGATACCGAGCTCGGCAACCTCGTCCACAAGGGCAGCGCCGAGGCGCAGCCGACCACGGGCTTCCAGCGCGTCATCCACCGCGCGGTCGTCCACGTCCAGTCGTCGGGACGCGAGGAGGTGACCGGCGCCAACGTGCTCGTCGCCATCTTCGCCGAGCGCGAAAGCCACGCCGCGTTCTTCCTGCAGGAGCAGGACATGACGCGGTTCGATGCAGTCCAATACATCAGTCACGGCATCGCCAAACGCGCCGGCATGGCAGAGCCGAGGGGAGTACGTGGGGTGGACGACGAGCAGCAGAGCGAAACTGGCGACGAGAAGAAGCCCGGCCAGGATGCGCTCAACACCTATTGCGTCAACCTCAACAAGAAGGCGCGCGACGGCCGCATCGATCCGCTGATCGGCCGCGAGCAGGAGGTGCTGCGCACCATCCAGGTGCTCTGCCGCCGCCAGAAGAACAATCCGCTGTTCGTCGGCGATCCCGGCGTCGGCAAGACCGCCATCGCCGAGGGCCTGGCGCGCAAGATCCTGCGCGGCGAGGTTCCCGAGGTGCTGAAGCACGCCACGATCTTCGCGCTCGACATGGGCGCGCTGCTCGCCGGCACGCGCTATCGCGGCGACTTCGAGGAGCGTCTCAAGGCCGTGATGAAGGAGGTCGAGAATTATCCCGGCGCCATCCTCTTCATCGACGAGATCCATACCGTCATCGGCGCGGGCGCGACCTCTGGCGGCGCCATGGACGCCTCGAACCTTTTGAAGCCCGCGCTGCAGTCCGGCACGGTGCGCTGCATCGGCTCCACGACCTACAAGGAGTATCGCCAGCACTTCGAGAAGGATCGTGCGCTCGTCCGCCGCTTCCAGAAGATCGACGTCAAGGAGCCCACCATTGAGGACTCGATCGCGATCCTGAAGGGCCTGAAGCCGTACTTCGAGGAGTTCCACAAGCTCAAGTACACCGGCGACGCCATCAAGGCGGCCGTCGAGCTTTCGGCCAAGTACATCCACGACCGCAAGCTGCCCGACAAGGCGATCGACGTGATCGACGAGACGGGCGCCTCGCAGATGCTGCTGCCCGAGGGCAAGCGCAAGAAGAAGATCACGGTGAAGGAGGTGGAGGCCACCGTCGCCACGATGGCGCGCATCCCGCCGAAGACCGTGACCAAGTCCGACGCCGACGTGTTGATCAACCTCGAGAAGGATCTGAAGCGGCTCGTCTTCGGCCAGAACAAGGCGATCGAGGCGCTCGCCGCCGCGATCAAGCTCGCGCGCGCAGGGCTCCGCGAGCCGGAAAAGCCGATCGGCAGCTACCTCTTCTCCGGCCCCACCGGCGTCGGCAAGACCGAGGTCGCCAAGCAGCTCGCCAACCTGATGGGCGTCGAGCTCTTGCGCTTCGACATGTCCGAGTACATGGAGAAGCACACGGTCTCGCGTCTCATCGGTGCGCCTCCCGGCTACGTCGGCTTCGACCAGGGCGGTCTCTTGACCGACGGCATCGACCAGCATCCGCACTGCGTGCTGCTGTTGGACGAGATCGAGAAGGCGCACCCGGACCTGTTCAACATCCTCCTGCAGGTGATGGACCACGGCAAGCTGACCGACCACAACGGCAAGCAGGTCGACTTCCGCAACGTCATCCTGATCCTGACGACCAACGCCGGTGCGGCCGACATGGCGCGCCCGCCGATGGGCTTCAACCGCGAGAAGCGCGAGGGCGAGGATACGGAGGCCGTGAACCGGCTGTTCACGCCCGAGTTCCGCAACCGTCTCGATGCGGTCATCGCGTTCGCGGGCCTGCCGCCGGAGGTCATCGCGAAGGTGGTCGAGAAGTTCATCTTCCAGCTCGAAGCGCAGCTCGCCGACCGCGGCGTGACGATCGAGCTCTCCGAAGGTGCGCAGAAGTGGATCGGCGACAAGGGCTACGACGACAAGTTCGGCGCCCGCCCGCTGGCCCGCATCATCCAGGAGCACATCAAGAAGCCGCTCGCCGACGAGCTGCTGTTCGGCAAGCTCGAGCATGGCGGCACCGTCAAGGTGCTCGTCCAGGGCAAGGGCGAGGACAGCAAGCTGGTGCTCGAGGTCCTGCCCGCCGATCCGTCCAAGAAGGTGCGCCCGAAGGACGAGGAGGAGGATGACGACGACGCCGACGGGGTGGAGGCCGCGCTCGTCGAGGCCACGCCGCCCCGCAAGGCGCTGCCGAGCCCGAAGAAGGACGGCAAGGACGGCAAGCCCGCCGCGCGTCCGGGCGGCGCCGTGCCGAGCGTGCCGCGCAAGAAGGAAGACTGAGGC
>CAYLSI010000119.1:0-3055 GCA_964386545.1 uncultured Hyphomicrobium sp. | reverse complement strand
GCCGGGATGACGTCGGTTGGCGGGCACCGCCGTCACCTCATCTAACGTCACACCGGCGAAGGCCGGTGTCCAGACAAGCCGGCTGTCGAGCGCCCGCTCCTCCCCTACTCTAGCCCGGGACTTGCAGGTTGAAGACCTTGTCGCCGCGGCGCACCGCGACCAGCCACATGCGCTGCCGCTTGCCGAGGAGATCCTCCAGATCGCCTACGCTCGCCACGGGGACATTGCCGATCTGGGCGATCACGTCGCCGGGCTGGAAGCCGAGCCGCGCCGCAGTCGACGAACGGCGCACGGACACCACGACGACGCCTTCCGATTCATCGAGGCCCAGCTCGTCGGCGAGCGCCGGCAGGATGTTCGACACGCGCGCGCCGTCGAGCGGGTGCTGGCCCGCGAGATTGCGCACGTCGTCCTTGCCGGGCTGGGGCGCCGCCACCAGCGTGAGATCGATCGTCTCCGGGCGGCCCTTGCGCAGCACGTCGATGCGCACCGTGCTGCCGATGCCGCGCGTCGTCAGGCGGTACTGGACCCCGCGCGCGTCCGCGACCTCGAAGCCGTCCACGTGCATGATCACGTCGCCCGCCTGCAAGCCGGCGGCCGCGGCGGGGCCCTTGTCCGACACGCGCGCGACGATGGCGCCGGCGACGCGGTCGAGGCCGAGGCCCTCCGCCACGTCGCGCGTGACCGTTTCGAGCCGCGCGCCGAGCCAGGGGCGCTCGACCTTGCGGCCTTCGGCGGCGCCTTCGACATAGAGGCGCACGAGGTTCGAGGGGATCGCGAAGCCGATGCCCTGCGAGCCGCCGGACTGCGAGAAGATCATCGTGTTGATGCCGACGAGCTTGCCGGACATGTCGACCAGCGCGCCGCCCGAGTTGCCCGGGTTGATGGCCGCGTCGGTCTGGATGAACACCTGAAGGTCGGAGTTGCCGATCTCGCTGCGCGCGAGCGCGGAGACGATGCCGCTCGTCACCGTCTGGCCGACGCCGAAGGGATTGCCGATGGCGAGCACCATGTCACCGACCTCGAGGTTGTCGGAATCTTCGAGGTCGAGCGTCGGGAAGCGCTGGCCGTTGTGCTCGATCTTCAGGATCGCGATGTCGGTCTTGTCGTCCTGGCTCAGCACCTTGGCGTCGAACTCGCGCTTGTCGGCGAGCGCGATGCGGATCTCGGTCTCGCCGCGGCCGCGGATCACGTGCGTGTTCGTCACGACGATGCCGTCGGGGCTCACGATGACGCCGGAGCCGAGCGAGCTCTGGATGCGCTCGGACGGACGGCCGAAGGCGTCGCCGAAGAACTGGCGGAAGAACGGGTCGTTGGCGAACGGCGACGAGAAGGTCTGCACGCGGCGCTGGACGTAGACGTTGACGACGGCGGGGGCGGCGCGGCGCACGATCGGCGAGAACGAATACTGCGCCACCTCGCGCGAGGGCGGCACCTGCCGCAGCACCGGGCCGTCGTCGGCGCGCTGCGCCTTTGCGCCCGGCTCGTAGGCCGTCGCCGCCAGAACGCCGAGCAGCGCCGCAACCGCCAGCCCTGCGAGCTCCTTGACCGACCGTGTCATGCTTCGATCCCTGTCCTCAAACCGTCGCCCGTGGATATAGGGCAGGGATGGGACCTCGGGAAGGCGTCACGCGGGTCCGCGGCCGTGCGTCAACAGAGCACTCGGCCGACGGGCTGGTCTTCTCCCGAACCTCAGCGCAGGGCGGCGCGATACTGATGGGGCGTCCAGAGCGGCTGCGTATCCGGGGCGGGTGCGGCATCCGCGTAATCTCGGCCGTAATCCGGCGCGGGGCGGGCCGCATAGCCCATCGATGGCCTGTCGGGCGACGGGAAACCGGCTGACGCCAAGCCGGGCTCGCGGACCGGCGCCAGGTTCTCGACCGCATAGCCGCGGTTCTGCGTCTCAGCGCGGCGGTGGAAGGCGTCCCATTCGCGCGACGACTGCTCGCGTTCCAGCGCGGCGATGTCCTGGCCGCCTTTCCAGCTCCGGCTGGCCAGGAATTGGCGTTCGTGGCGGTCGTCGCCGTCGAGCGGGGCGCGGCCCGCGTAGCGCACGCGCACCTTGCCGGTGCCGCCGGACAGGAGCCCCAGCGCCTCGGCCGACCGGCGCGACAGATCGATCACGCGATCGCCGACGTAGGGACCGCGGTCGTTGATGCGCACGAGGATGGTGCGGTTGTTCGAGAGGTTCGTCACGTAGGCATAGCTCGGCATCGGCAGCGTCGGATGGGCCGCCGTCAGCGCGTGCATGTCGAAGATCTCGCCGTTGGCCGTATGCCGGCCGTGGAAGTCGCTGCCGTACCAGGAGGCGACACCGATCCGGTCGTAGTCGGGCTGCTCGCGCGGCTGATACCAGCGGCCGCCCACCTTGTAGGGATCGCCCACCTTGTAGCGGCCGCCGCCCTTGGGAATGCGCTCGCCGTCGGCATGCATGCGCCGGCTCGCCGAGACGCCCCACTTCTCCTCGGGGAACATGGGCCCGCCCTTGCGGGATTTGCCGGCGCTCAGCGGCTTGGTGGCGTCGCTCATGACGCTCTGGCTGCTCGAGCAGCCGCCCAGCGCAAGCGCGACGGTGATGACGGCAACGGAGGTGCGAAGGACCGGTCGGCCCGATGGGCGCGGGGCGCGCCCGCCGCTCTCGGACTGCTGGTGCGAGGGCGCTTCTGCCCCTCGACGATACGAACGCAACATCGACGCCATCCCACTCGCCCGTTGACGGGCTTTTCCCTGCCTAGACGCTTCCGGCGCCGCGTTGCGCGGTCTTTCCGATAAGCCTCCCGAGCATGGCAGAGAGCAATTGCGATCCCGTTAAATGCGCGCTTCATCAATTGGTTAAATAACCACCAACGGCGCGTTCAATCCGACGCTTTCGCCTCACTTGAGGGGGAGGCGCGGACTGTGTAGGGTCCAGGCCCGCTTCGCTCTGACGTCGGCTCACGTGAGCCGGCCCCGCGAGCGGCTCTCCGGAGGGATGGTCGAGTGGTTTAAGGCACCGGTCTTGAAAACCGGCGTGGGTGCAAGCTCACCGTGGGTTCGAATCCCACTCCCTCCGCCA
>CAYLSI010000118.1:0-3367 GCA_964386545.1 uncultured Hyphomicrobium sp. | reverse complement strand
CTGTGTTCAAGATGAACTCGTCGCTATGAAGTTTCGGTCTGGCCATGTCTTCTTTGACGTGACCCCCGTTTCTCATCCAGCCATAACGAGAGTCCTAGGTTGATCTGAGCTGTGATCGGCTGGGTTGGCAAGAGGCCGGTCTGCGCAGCCATCAACCAGCGCAGCAGGCCGGCCGTTGTGTCCGGTGAGCGCTTCTGCATAAGCCTGCGGCGTCAGCCACCCGAGCTTCGAGTGCGGACGCTGCTCGTTGTAATCGCGTCGCCACGCCTCCAGCACGGCGCGAGCGTGCGGCAGCGAGCGGAACAGCGTCTCGTTCAGCAGCTCGTCACGCAGCCGCCCGTTGAAGCTTTCGTTGAAGCCGTTCTGCTGGGGCTTGCCCGGCGCGATGTAGTGCCAGCCGACGCCGGTGTCGTCGGCCCAGGCCAGGACCGCGTTCGAGGTGTACTCCGTGCCGTTGTCGCTGACGATGGTGTCGGGCCGCCCTCGCTGCCGGATGACGGCGTCCAACTCCCGCACGACCCGCGCGCCCGACAGCGAGGTGTCGGCCACCAGCGCCAGGCACTCGCGCGTACAGTTATCGATCACCGTCAGGATGCGGAAGCGCCGCCCGTCCGTCAGCTGGTCTGCGACGAAGTCCAGCGACCAGCGCTGGTTGGGCGCCAGCGGCAGGTCCAGCGGTCGCCGCGTGCCCATCGCTCGCTTCCGGCCGCCGCGCCGGCGCACCGTCAGTTGCTCGTCGCGATAGATCCGCTGGACCCGTTTCCTGTTGACCGCATGGCCCTCGCGCCGCAGCAGCACGTGCAGGCGACGATAGCCGAACCGTCGACGTTCCTGGGCCAGGGCCTTCAGCCGGTCGCGCAGAGCGCCGTCGTCCGGGCGCGTCGCCTGATAGCGCACGCTCGTCCGATCGACGCCCAGAACACGGCACGCCCGCCTTTCGCTCATCTCGTAGGCGGCCTGCAGATGGCCAGCCGCCTCGCGATAGCCGGCGGGCGTCACCACTTTTTTCCCAGCAGGTCCTTCAGGGCCACGTTGTCCAGCATCGCGTCCGCCAGCATCCGCTTCAGCCGGGCGTTCTCATCCTCGAGCGCCTTGAGCCGCCGAGCCTCCGACACGTCGAGCCCGCCAAACTTGGCCTTCCATTTGTAAAAGGTCGCCGAGCTGACCCCGTGGCGTCGGCACACCTCCGCCGTCGCTACACCGGCCTCCTGCTCCCGCAGGATCCCGATGATCTGCTCTTCCGTGAACCTCGATCGCTTCATTCTGTCCGTCCTTCGTTGGGCGGACTCTAGCTATTCCTGGAGGAGTTTCAGGGGGTCACGTCATCTTTTCTACAATTTTCTTGAGCGATGGTCTCTACCATAGCCCTCATCCTGAATAGATTCACGGGGCGAGCGATGATGGACGAAGGATACGGACGGGCTACAGGCTGAGGTCTTGTCTTCGCCCCAACTGCCACGATACCGATCCACCCTGTACGACGCCCATGACCTCCCGGCCGAGTTGGCGGTCGATGAGCGGTCGCCACGGCACTAGGGTGAACTCATGGGATTTCTCGACCACGGCGAACTTGCCGCTCGATAGCTGAACGGTTCCGGTGAACTTGCCGCTGACGCTCTCGCCATCCGTGGCGGCGCGGAACGGCAGGCCCTTGGTCTCGGCCATCTCCGCGCCGATGCGGCCAACCTCGCGCTCGCGCAGGGTGGCGAGAAGGCTGCGCCGGTAGAACACGCGGCTGTCGCGCGCTCGGCTGGCATCGCCCTGTTCGATGTGATGCTCGCGGCGCTGGTCCATCGCCTCGCGCACCTGCTGGCCGAAGCCGGTCGGGGCAAGATCGGCGGTTTCGCCATGGATCAATCGCCGGTCCAGCCAGGTCGCTCCGTCCGATCCGATCTGCCTTTGCAGATCGACCGGCGAAAGGACGCGAACGCTGGCCTGCCGGTCACGGCCGGCGTCATGGGCGGCGGCACGGCTGACCAGATCATCCGGGATGCGCCATTGGGCGGCGTTGATCCGCTCGACGATCCCGGCGCGGCGCAGAGCCTCCAGCCGGCGCACATGAGCATCGACATAACCCTCATAGTCGCCACCGGGAACGCGGCCCTCGAATTTCGCCTGCTCCAGATGGCGGCTCGGCCGATAGATGCCGTCCTCGGCGACGGCCGTGATGGTGCGGTCGGACGGCCGGGCCGTCGCCTCGGCCGGGTCGATCTGGATGACGCTGCCAATACGGGCGTCCTCCAGCCGCTCGGGCGCGATGCCGGCGATGTGGTGCGTCCGCCCGTCGATCCCGTCCACCACGATTGTCAGGTTCTCGCCCAACTCGTCGGACAGGTGCTTGTCCAAGACACGGCCGGCGATTGGCGTCTCGGGCGCTCCATCATGGATTTGAAAGCTCATGGGATCGCGTTCGTCACCCTGCGGGCCGAGCGCCTTCTGCATGGTGCGAATAATGTCGCCACGCTCGCCCAACTCGCGCAGGGCCGGTTCCATGTCCTTGCTCAATTCCCAAACGCCGGGCGCGTGTTCGGTCGCCAGTCCCATCTTCTCCAGCTTGGAAAGACGGCGCAGGCGTAGGGTGCGCTCGAACTGTCGCCTCGGCGCTGCCGGCTCATGGCGCAGGTCAAGGAAACGGGCATCGGCTTCCTCGGCCATGGCGCGGTCGATGCGGGTGAAACGGTCTTGGTCGATTTCGGCCGACAGCTTGCGGGTCTGCTCGATCTCGGTCACGGGGCCGAGTTCCAGACTGGCAAGCTCGCTGGCGCGTTCGCGCAGGCCGGCGGAAAGGTAGTCGCCGTTGATGACTAGATCCCCGCCGGTATCGTCGCGGCCGTTGACGATGACATGCACATGGGGATGGCCGGTGTTGTAGTGATTGACGGCAACCCAATCGAGTTTCGTGCCGAGGTCGGCTTCCACCTGTTTCATGAAATCGCGGGTGTAGGCCGTGAGGTCCGACAGCTCCGCGCCGTCCTCGGGCGAGACGATGAACCTGAATTGGTGGCGGTCGTCCTTGCCGCGATCAAGGAAGGCGTCGCCATCGGCGCGGTCCTCGGTCGCCGAATAGAGCCGGCCCCGCTCGCCGACGCGTGAGGTTCCGTCACGCTGGACATAGCGCAGATGCGCGCGGGCGCGGCCGCCCTTCCACGCGGCCCGGACGCTGCGCTGCTTGACGATCACGCGGCGGCTGCCGGGCTGGCGATGATGCCATTGGCCGGAGATGTTCCGGGCGCGCACGAAGCTCGCGCCCCGGCCGCGCTTCACGCCCTTGCCGCTGGCGACCACGGCGCGGAAACGGCCCAGCGATGACGGCATGGAAGGATCGCGGGAGGCCGCTGCCTGATGCTGCCGGGTGATCTTCTTGACC
>CAYLSI010000117.1:0-3619 GCA_964386545.1 uncultured Hyphomicrobium sp. | reverse complement strand
ATGATGATGGAGGCCGAGATGTACGGCATGATGTTCAGGGCGAAGATCGCCATACGCTCGACGGCGCCGCCGGCGAAGACGTTGAACATGCCGAGAATGCCGGACGACTGCGAGCGGAACGCTTCGGCGAAGGCGGTGGCGTCGATGCCCGGGATCGGGATGAACGTGCCGAAGCGGTAGACGATCAGGGCACCCAGCGTGAACCAGATGCGGTTCTTCAAATCCTGAGCCTTGGCGAACGCGCCAAAGTTGAGGTTTGCAGCAAGCTGCTCGGCAGCGGATGCCATCTCGTTCTCTCCCGGCTCGGTTGAGCCTTGCTACTTGGTGTCCGCAGGCCGCCGCGTCGAGCCCCTCGGAGCGAAAACGCCCACCAAGCAGTGTGTTCTTCGGTCCGCGCGTCACCCCTCACGGTGTGCGGGGTGCGCGCCACGAAAGCCCTGGGCGCGCCCCCGGCCTTTACTCTTCCGACTTCGCGGCACCCGGCTTCGCCGAGCCGGCCTTCTTGGCGGCCGACTTCTTGCGCTTGGCTTCGTCGGCGGCCAGCACCTTGCGCTCGATCAGACTGATCGAACCGCCGGCCTTCTCGATCGCGGCCTTGGCCGTCTCCGTCGCATGATTGACGGTCAGCGCGAGCTTGGTCTTGATCTCGCCCGAGCCGAGGAGGCGCAGGCCGTCCTTGGGACGGCGCAGGATGCCGGCGTCGACCAGGGCGGTCACGTCGACCGACTGGCCGGCCTTCAGCTTGCCCTCGTCGACGGCCTTCTGCAGCGCGCCGACGTTGATCTCGTTCCAGTCCTTGCGGTCCCACTTGTTGAAGCCACGCTTCGGCAGGCGGCGATGCAGCGGCATCTGACCGCCTTCGAAGCCGCCGATGGCGACGCCCGTGCGCGCCGTCTGGCCCTTGCCGCCGCGGCCGCCGGTCTTGCCGACGCCGGAGCCGATGCCGCGGCCGATACGCACGCGCGTCTTGCGGGCGCCGGGGTTGTCCTTGATGTCATTGAGCCGCATGGGTCTCAAGCTCCTTCATTCGTATCAGCTCGAACTGCGCCGCTGCGGCGCCGTCCCAGGCTTTGGCCCTAGTCCTCGATCACGCGGACGAGGTGCGGGACCTTGTTGATCATGCCGCGAACGGCCGGCGAATCCTCGAGGACGCGGCGGCGATGCAGCTTGTTCAGGCCGAGACCGATCAGGGTCTTGGTCTGGATCTCCGGACGGCGGTTCGGGCTTGCGATCTGCTCGACCGTGATCGTTTTCTTGGCTGCCATGTTCGTACCCTTTTCGAAGTCTTGCGCCGTGCCTCTGCCCTAAACCTAGGCTTCGGCCGCGGCCTCGGCGCCCGAGCCATCGCGCCGGCGGGCGACGATCTCAGACACCTTCTTGTTGCGGCGTGCGGCGACGGAGCGGGGGTTCTCCTGCTCCTTCAGCGCGTCGAACGTCGCGCGGATGACGTTGTAGGGGTTCGTCGAGCCGAGCGACTTGGCGACCACGTCATGGACGCCGAGCATCTCGAACACGGCGCGCATGGCGCCGCCCGCGATGATGCCCGTACCGGCGGGAGCCGAGCGCAGCACGACCTTGCCCGAGCCGTGACGGCCTTCGCTGTCGTGATGCAGCGTGCGGGCGTCGCGGAGCGGAACGCGGACGAGATTGCGGCGGGCCGACTCGGTCGCCTTGCGGATCGCTTCCGGAACCTCGCGGGCCTTGCCGTGGCCGAAGCCGACGCGGCCCTTGAGATCGCCGACGACGACGAGGGCTGCAAAGCCGAAGCGCTTACCGCCCTTCACGACCTTGGCGACGCGGTTGATGTGGACGAGCTTGTCGGAGAACTCGCTCTCCTCCCGCTCGCGCTCCCGACCGCGGTCTCTCGAAGATGGACGTGCCACTGTCAAATTCCTCTTATCAGAAGCTCAGACCGCCCTCGCGGGCCGCATCGGCAAGCGCTTTCACGCGCCCGTGGTAGATGTAAGCGCCGCGATCGAAGACGACCGTCGTGACGCCGGCCTTGACCGCGCGCTCGGCAACCAGCTTGCCGATGGCGGCAGCGGCGGCCTTGTCGGCGCCGGTCTTCAGCGACGTGCGAAGATCCTTCTCGAGGCTCGAAGCGGCGGCGATCGTCTTGCCGGCCGCGTCGTCGATGATCTGCGCGTAGATGTGCTTCGACGAGCGATGGATGGAAAGACGCGGACGACCCGCGGCGCGGGCCTTCAACGTCCGGCGCACGCGTGCACGGCGCCTCTCGAACTGCTTGTTTGCGTTGGCCATGGCGTCGGTCCTACTTCTTCTTGCCTTCCTTGCGGAAGACGTGCTCGCCCTGGTAGCGCACGCCCTTGCCCTGGTAGGGCTCCGGCTTGCGCGAGGCGCGGATTTCGGCGGCAACCTGGCCGACGAGCTGCTTGTCGATGCCGGTGACCGTCACCAGCTCCTGCTTGGCGCCGCCGACCTTCACCTCGACGCCCGGCGGGATCTGGTGGACGACGTCGTGGCTGAAGCCGACCGACAGCGTCAACTGATCCTTGCCCTTCATGGACGCCTTGAAACCGACGCCCTGGATCTCGAGCGTGTGGGAGTAGCCGTCCGTAACGCCGGTGATCAGGTTCTGCACCATCGAGCGCGACATGCCCCACATGGAGCGGGCGAGCTTCGTCTGCTCGCGCGGCGTGATCTCGATGCCGTCGTCCGTCTTCTCGACCTTCAGCGCCTCAGGCAACGTGAAGGAGAGCTCGCCCTTGGCGCCCTTCATTTTGACGGTCTGGCCGTCGACCGTCGCCGTGACGGCGGCGGGAACGGGAACCGGCTTTTTTCCGATGCGTGACATTGCTCTTGTCCTCGCGCGTCCGGCCGGAGCCGGCGCTTCCTTAGAATACGTTGCAGATGATCTCGCCGCCGACGTTCTCTTCCTTGGCGCGCGCATCCGACATCACGCCCTTGGGCGTGGACAGGATGGCGACGCCGAGACCGTTGGCGACGCTCTTCAGATCGCGAACCGGCGAGTACACGCGGCGGCCCGGGGTCGACACGCGGCTGATCTCCTTGATCGCCGGCTGACCGTTGAAATACTTGAGCTCGATCTCGAACTCGGGAAGGCTGCCCTTCTGCTCGACGCGCGTGTAACCGCGGATGTAGCCTTCCTCGGCCAGCACGTCGAGAACGCGCGCGCGCATGTTCGAAGCGGGCGTCGTCACCTTGGGGCGGCGGCGGAGCTGCGCATTGCGGATGCGCGTCAGCATATCGCCGATGGGATCGTTCACTGCCATGTGCGTGTGCTCCTTACCAGCTCGACTTGACCATGCCGGGGATGAGGCCCTGCGAGGCCAGCTCGCGGAGCTGGTTGCGGCACATCTTGAGCTTGCGGTAGTTGCCACGGGCGCGGCCCGTGATCTCGCAGCGGTTGCGGATGCGAACCGCCGAGCCGTTGCGCGGCATCTCGGCGAGCTTCAGACGCGCGGCGAAGCGCTCTTCGGCCGGGCGCTTCAGATCGTCGGCGATCGCCTTCAGGCGCTTGCGCTTCGCGGCATGCTGGGCAACCAGCTTGCGGCGCCGGTTGTTCTTTTCGATTGAGCTCGTCTTAGCCATTCAATGTCCTCCAAAGGCCTTTCGGGTGACGCCCGAGGTCCTCTAG
>CAYLSI010000116.1:0-3719 GCA_964386545.1 uncultured Hyphomicrobium sp. | reverse complement strand
CGCGCTCGCGCGTCAGGCCGCCCGGGCCAAGCGCCGAGAGACGACGCTTGTGCGTGATCTCCGAGAGCGGGTTGGTCTGGTCCATGAACTGCGAGAGCTGCGACGAGCCGAAGAACTCGCGCACGGCGGCCGCCGCGGGCTTGGCGTTGATCAGGTCCTGCGGCATGACCGTGTCGATCTCGACCGAGCTCATGCGCTCCTTGATGGCGCGCTCCATGCGGAGCAGGCCGACGCGGTACTGGTTCTCCATCAGCTCGCCGACCGAGCGCACGCGGCGGTTGCCGAGGTGGTCGATGTCGTCGATCTCGCCGCGGCCGTCGCGCAGGTCCACGAGCGTCTTGATGACCGCGAGGATGTCGTCCTTGCGGAGCACGCGCATGGTGTCCGGCGCATCGAGCTCGAGGCGCATGTTCATCTTCACGCGGCCGACGGCCGAGAGGTCGTAGCGCTCCGCGTCGAAGAACAGGCTGTGGAACAGGTTGGTCGCGGCTTCGATGGTCGGCGGCTCGCCCGGGCGCATGACCCGGTAGATGTCCATCAGCGCTTCTTCGCCGTTCGAGTTCTTGTCGATGTTCAGCGTGTTGCGGATGAACGGGCCGATGTTGACGTGGTCGATGTCAAGGATGTGGAATTCCTTGACCTTCTGCTCCTTGAGCTCGGCCAGCAGCTTCGCGTCCAGCTCGGCGCCGGCTTCGGCGTAGATCTGGCCGTTGTCGAGATTGACGATGTCCTCGGCGATGTAGCGGCCGGCGAGGTCCTCGGACGAGACCAGGACTTCCTTCAGACCGTTCTCGGCGAGCTCGCGCGCCTTGCGGGCGGTGATCTTCTCACCCGCCTTCGCCACGACGTCGCCCGACTTGGCGTCCATAAGATCGGCGAGCGGGCTCATGCCGCGCATCTTCTCGGGCATGAACGGCATCTTCCAGCCGCGCTTGGATTCCTTGATCGGAATCATCTTGTAGAACGTCGAGAGGATTTCCTCGTCGTCGAGGCCGAGCGCATAGAGCAGCGTCGTCACCGGCAGCTTGCGGCGACGGTCGATGCGGACATAGACGTTGTCCTTCGCGTCGAACTCGAAGTCGAGCCACGAGCCGCGATAGGGAATGATGCGGGCAGCGAACAGCAGCTTGCCGGAGGCATGCGTGCGGCCGCGGTCGTGGTCGAAGAACACGCCCGGCGAGCGGTGCATCTGCGAGACGATCACGCGCTCGGTGCCGTTGATCACGAACGTGCCGTTCTGCGTCATGAGCGGCATGTCGCCCATGTAGACGTCCTGCTCCTTGACGTCCTTGATCGACTTCGAGCCCGTCTCCTCGTTCACATCGAACACGATGAGGCGCAGCTTCACCTTGAGCGGCGCGGAGAAGGTCATGTCGCGCTGCATGCACTCGTCGACGTCGTACTTCGGCGGCTCGAAGTCGTAGCGCACGAACTCGAGCGTCGCGCGGCCCGAGAAGTCGGAGATCGGGAATACGGACTTGAAGACCGCCTGCAGGCCGTGATCGTCGGAACGGCCGCCGGGCGGCTCCTTCACCATCAAAAAGTCGTCGTAGGAACTCTTCTGGACCTCGATGAGGTTCGGCATCTCCGCGACTTCGCGGATGGAACCGAACTGCTTCCGAATACGCTTACGGCCATTGAAGGTCTCAGCCATGTCCGCTCCTCATGTCGGGTTGCGCCGGGGATTGCGCACCGCTTTGTCTCACAGCGCCGAGGTCGCCATCCCCCGCGCTTCGTCTTTGAACTACTTAAACGGCTCACCGGAGAGCCTGTTCGCCGGCCTTTCGACCCGCTCCAGACCCTCCGGAGAACCGTTTCGGACGTTGGAGCGCAGGCGGCGGAAGCAAATCTCTTCGCTTCCGCCCCCCGCTACCCGCTGTCTTACTTCAGCTCGACGACCGCACCCTGGTCCTCAAGCTGCTTCTTGAGCTTCTGCGCCTCGTCCTTCGAGACGCCTTCCTTCACGGTCTTGCCGCCGGCCTCGACGAGGTCCTTGGCTTCCTTCAGGCCGAGGCCCGTGATGGCGCGGACTTCCTTGATGACGTTGATCTTCTTGTCGCCGCCCGACTTCAGGATGACGGTGAACTCCGTCTGCTCCTCGACAGCGGCAGCCGCGCCGCCAGCGGCGGGAGCAGCGGCCACTGCCACAGCGGCAGCAGCCGAAACGCCCCACTTCTCCTCGAGAAGTTTGGCAAGCTCGGCTGCTTCGAGAACGGTCAGGTTCGACAGGTCTTCAACGATCTTTGCGAGATCCGACATTGTATATAGTCCTTCCGGTTAAGCCTTCGAGGGGTGGCGCTTTGTCCCAGTCCTTTTTCGGCTGGGAAGCGCCGGGGTTTCAGTTTCCACAATCGGCAAGCATGGCTTGGCCATGAATGCCTTAGGCAGCGTCGCCCTGAGATGCCTTGGCCTGGATGACGCGAGCCAGCTGCGCGCCGGGCTCCTTGATCGTGCGGGCGATCTTCGTCGCCGGCGCGTTCAAGAGACCGATCAGCTTTGCTCTCAGCTCATCAAGCGAAGGCAGATTGGCGAGGGCTTTGACGCCGTTCGCGTCAAGGACGGATGCGCCCATCGCTCCGCCGAGGATCACGAGCTTGTCGTTCTCCTTGGCGTAGTTGACGGCGACCTTGGCCGCGGCAATGGGATCCTTCGAGTAGGCCAACACGGTCGGCCCAGCGAAGAGATCGGCAATGCCTTCAGCTTTGGTGTCCTTGAGCGCGAGCTTCACCAGCTTGTTCTTGGCCACTTTGACAGACCCGCCCGCCTCTTTGACGCGCTTGCGGAATTCTGCCGATTGAGCGGCCACCATGCCGGTGTTGTGGGCGACGACGACCACGCCGGTGTCCTTCAACACCTCGTGGAGGTTCGTCACGAGCGCCTGTTTTGCAGCTCTATCCACCTGCTCACTCCTGGTTGCGAAGGGGCCCTGAGGCTCCCGTCGCGGGTTGCACCCTGCCGCGGCTTGCGACCCCTCCCTTGACCCAAGGGAGTGCTACTGCCGCGACGCTCGTCCTGTCCCGACCGCGCGCATTGCTGCGGCACGATGCTGACCCAGAAGGCTCAAACCGGATCGTGCCCTGGGGGCGAAATCCGGGTGGTCTCCCGTCTCATGCGGGCCCTCGTCAGAGGATTAAGCGTCACCGGCGTGCCGGATCGGCGCCCATCAATCTTGGACAGGTCCTCCGGCGCGCATGCCCGCGGGTCTCCCCTCGGGCCTTCGTGCCGGAGATCCACGCCGGAAGCCGAAGCCTCCGGCGTGAAACTCGTAACCGGACCGGGATCCGCCTTTGGCCTTGCGGCCCGGCGAAACCGGTCCTCGCGACGCGCGGCTTACGCCGCAGGCGTCGCGGAAACGACCGTGCCGGTGTCGATCTTCAGCCCCGGACCCATGGTCGAGGAGAGCGACACCTTCTTGATGTACGTGCCCTTGGAGCCCGCGGGCTTGGCCTTGGTCACGGCATCCACGAACGCGCGAATGTTCTCGACGAGCGCCTGCTCGGTGAAGCTCGCCTTGCCGACGCCGGCGTGCACGATGCCCGCCTTCTCGACACGGAACTCGACCGAGCCGCCCTTGGCACCCTTGACGGCGCCGACGACGTCCATCGTCACCGTGCCGACGCGCGGGTTCGGCATCAGGCCGCGGGGCCCGAGCACCTTGCCGAGGCGGCCGACGAGGCCCATCATGTCGGGCGTCGCGATGCAGCGATCGAAGTTGATCG
>CAYLSI010000115.1:0-3819 GCA_964386545.1 uncultured Hyphomicrobium sp. | reverse complement strand
AGCAGTATCTGCGCAAGGGCTCGAAGGTCTACATCGAAGGCCAGCTTCAGACGCGTAAGTGGCAGGACCAGCAGGGCCAGGATCGCTATTCGACCGAGGTCGTGCTGCAGGGCTTCAACGGCCAGCTCACGATGCTGGACGGCCGTCCGGGCGCGGGCGGCGGCATGCAGGAAGGCCAGGCCGACTACGGCGGTGGCGATTTCGGCGGCGGTGGCGGCGGCTTCGGTGGCGGCAGCAGCGAGGCGAAGCGTGCGCCGCGCAACGGCGGCGGCTCGAAGGGTCTCGACAAGCCGTTCGACGACGAGATCCCGTTCTAGGGCGCGTTCGCTTTAGATCGATTCGGTTTCTCCGGTGCGAACGCGCTCGATCTCCTTGTTCGAGAGTCTGAGTCCCGTTCTCGGTGCACGCGTCTCCGTGTCCACCGAAAACGATCAGGCTCTAGGATGAGAGGCTTCCTTAGCGATTGAGACGCGCCGGTTCGCCGGGCCCCTCTCCCGTCGCGGTAGAGGGACGTGAAAGAGCCGCCCCTGGATCAGGCAGCGATGTGCAACCGACAGAAGCCTTGCCGCCTATCGATCCGGACTGCCGCCGAGATAATATAGCATCCAAGCCGCCATAGCTGTGATGTGGGTTATCGCGACGCTTATGAAGTGGATTTTGGAATAAAGAAACACGGACTGAGACACCTCAGTCAGATGACCTTTATATGAGAGAAAATAGCGTCCGGCGCTTTCGTGGCCATTGATTGCGTCACCGCCGATGACCATAGCCACTGCAAGAAAAACAACGAAATTCGCGACCGCGACCGAAACCACAGCGATGAGAAGCCAACGTGGCATGCGTCGATGCTCGCTCGGGCTGAAACTGCGATCCCGAAGGTATCATCTCCGCGCGGATGAATTCAACGGGTTCCCCACCTCGTCGCAGGCCATGTCGTCGGCACCGCTCGCGCGCCGCCCCAATGTCGGGCGGCCGGCAGGATATGCGCGGTCAGCGTTTCCCCCTTCGGCCGTTTGCTCGCCTTGCGGCTGGGGCGGGTTGGCGAGCGGTGAGGGGCCGCGGGCCGGCCGAAGCGCCAGGGCCGGGTGAGCCAGGCGCGGCCGGCGGACGAGGAAGCCGCTCAAGTGCTTTTCGGTTTCTTCCGTGCGGGGGCGGCATGCTTCGACATATTCAGCTTCACGGCTGCGCGAACGAGGGCTTTGAGAGCCTTGCCATCGATTTTGTCGCCTTCTCGGATGTCGATGGCGCGCCGGGTTTGTCCTTCGAGGCTGGCGTTGAACAGGGCCGACGGATCATCAAGGGAGGCGCCCTTGGCGAAGGTCAACTTCACGACGGCCTTGTAGGTCTCGCCGGTGCAGATGATGCCGTCGTGCTCCCAGACCGGAACTCCGCGCCACTTCCAGGTCTCGCAAACACCGGGGTCGGCTTGCCTGATCAAGGCGCGAATACGCGCGAGCGTCTCGCTGCGCCAGTCGCCCAGCTCGTCGATCTTCGCGTCGATCCGTTGAGTGGCAGAGCCGGGTGGCGATGACTTGAGAGAGGTGCTGCGCTTCATCACACGTCCGCTCCGACCGATCGACGATTCGGCCCTGCTAGGCTGCATGTGCGGTGAAACCGCGCCGAAACGGACTTACCGTTTGTGCTTCTGCCGCTTGCGCTCCTTGCGGCTCAGGGGGCGGGCCGGCGGTGCGGGCGCGGTCGTAGCTAGGGGCGCGGACACCGGGGCAGCGCGCGGTGCGGCGGCCGTGATGGCGGGCTGAGCCGCCGGGCGCTCGCTGATGATGCCCGCCGTCTCCGGCGCCGGCTCGTCCTCGATGAAAAATTCGGCGGGATGCTCGCGCTGCGCTTTTCCGGTGCGGACCAGCAACGTGCGGATCTCAAGCGACATGAACGCCGCGACCACGCCGAGCACGAGGCCGACCGCGATGGCGGCATAGCCGTCGGCGGCGGGGGCTCCGAGCATCTGCGCGATGACGATGCCGGCGGCGGCAATCGCGATGCCGAGCAGGCCTGCCAATCCCTCGATGACGATCGTGCTGGCTGCGGCGTCCTCCGCGCCGCGCGGCGCCGTGCGGGCGAGCGGCTGGGGCGCCGACAGGTTCTTGAGTGCAAGGTAGGTCGCAGCCACGGCGAGCACGAACGTTCCCGCCAGCGCCGTGAACGCGATGTGGTGGTAGCGGTTGGGCAGCGGCTCGGCGAGCTTGGCGACGCCGTCGTAGATGGCGATGCCGGCGCCGAGCGAGAACAGGAGCACGGCCACCCCGAAGCTCCAAAAATACATTTCGTAGCCGGCCGCGCCGCCGGGCGCGGCTGCCGCCTTTCGGAGGCCGTAGAGCAGGAGGCTCTGGCTCGTCGCGCCGATCAGCGCCTGGATGGCCACGGCGAGCAGGGCCGACGATCCCGTCCAGGCCGCGGCCGCGAACAAGGCGAGCGCCGAGATCGTGCTCAGCGCCAGGGCGGCCAGGACGACGGTGGAGGGCGGTCGTGTTGCCAAGGCGGGAGGTGTCCTCTCTCGTTGGGCCGCAGAATCGGCTGGCGTCTGGCGATTGTCACAGAAACCGGCCCAGCATAAAGGCCCTGCCGCGGGTGTGCCACGGCAGGGCCTCGTCATTCCAGTGTATAGTGACCGGCCCGCGTATCGGGGACGGCTGACGCCGTTACGGCGCGGCCGGCGGCGTGGGCTCGGCGGGTGCAGGCTCGGACGGCGCGGGTGCTGCCGGCGGGGTGGGCTCGCTCGGCGCGGGCGATGCGCCGACGGCCTCCTTGGCCGAGTCGATGGCGCCGGACACGGCTTCCTTGGCCTTGTCGAGCGCGGGGCCGGCCGCTTCCTTGGCCGCGTCGATGGCGTCCTGGGCCTTCTTCTTGGCGTCGTCGATCTGCGGCTTCGACTTGTCCGAGAACTCGTTGACCTTCTCCTTGGCGCGCTCGAACAGCGACTTGGGCGGCTGCTTGCGCTGGTATTCGGGAGCGGAATCGAGGGTCGCTTTGGTGAGGTCCGGCAGCGAGACGATGAGCTTGCCGTCCTTCTCGTCGAACTTCAGCGAGTCGAGGCTGACGCCGACCTTCTTCTCGGCCCAGCCGAGATAGCCGCCGGTGCCCATCACGACGCCGACGACCTGGTTCTGATCGTTGATGATGAGGTCCTCGACGTCGCCGACGATGGTGCCATCGGCGCCGTGCACCTTCGCGCCGATGAGGTGATCCTTGGCGAGGTATTCGCTCGCCGTCTGAGCGGGCACGAACGTGGTGTCGGCCCAGGCCAGCGGCGCCGCCAGCGGGGCGGCGGCCATCAAACCAGCAGCGAGAAGCGAGAGGTGTTTCATGGGGTCAGTTTTCCCTGAGGGTGGTCAAACGCGGTGAGACGTGGGGTGTAGCGCGAATCTTTCAAGCGCATTCGCCCCACCAACCGCGACTTTTTGGCGGGTTCGCGGCGGCGGGGGGCCCCGTGAACAGGTATTTCTTCGGGTCTTTCCTGATGATAACTGCCCGGGCTCAGGGCGTGCGGGCCGTCCTCCATTGCGGTGCCCCCGAGCGGTCGGCTAAACTGGGGACCGGCTGACCTTCGGCCCGACTGCAAACCTGCCCCGTGCCGCTGGCGCATTCGCTGAGCCGCGGGGCCTTCAGGACTTCCGCATTGACCGATTCCACTGACCGGCCCGGCAGCTCGGGACCGAGCGACATCCGCCCCGTTCTGATCCAGGACGAGATGAAGCGCTCGTATCTCGAATACGCGATGAGCGTCATCATCTCCCGTGCGCTGCCCGACGTGCGCGACGGGTTGAAGCCCGTGCACCGGCGCATCCTCTACGCCATGCAGCG
>CAYLSI010000114.1:0-3825 GCA_964386545.1 uncultured Hyphomicrobium sp. | reverse complement strand
CGTATCGCCCGCCGCGTGCGACCGCAGCGCCCAGATCGCGCCCGGCGAAACCGCCTGCGCCGCAAAGTAGAGGGACATCTCGCCACTTTGGTGCAGCCGTTGCCGTCATCCTTCGCCGCCTTCGTGCTCGCCCCACCGTTCGTTCCGCGTTAGAACCGGTCCAGCGCTGACGACGACAGCCCGGACTTCTCATGAGCGGACCCGCAAATCACGCCGACATCCTGATCGCCAAGGCGGATGCCTTCCGCGATGCCAAGCGCTTTCGTGCGGCCGCCGAAGCCTATCGTTCAGCGCTCGCCCTCGCGCCGTCACGCGCCGACATCTGGGTTCAGCTCGGCAATATGCTGAAGGACGACGGCGCCTTCGCCGAGGCCGAACGCGCCTATCGGTCCGCGCTCGCTCTCACGCCGGACAATGCCGATACGCACCTCCAGCTCGGGCGCGCGCTGCGTCTCGACGGCCGCCAGGAGGACGCGTTCCGCGAGCTCGCGATCGCGCTCGACATCGTTCCGGGCTCGCGCGACGTCATCAACGAGATCATCGCGCTCGGGCGCGCGTGGGATGTCGAGCGGCAGACGGGCCTCGGGTTCACGCTCGTCCAGTCCGTGACGGACGCGCTCTCCTCGCTTCGCGCCGCGATCCACCGGATCGAGCAGGACCTTCCCGCGATCCGCGCACTGTCGGCCGTTCCCGTCGCGCACTACGATACTTATCGCCGCCTCTATCGCGTGCCGCTGGCGGATCGCACTGTCGGCCCAGCTAAAGCTTGTGTCGTGGTTCTCGGCCGCGCCGCACCGTCCGATGTGCTTCTGTGCCTCGCGTCGCTGCGCGAGCAGGCCTGTGGTGCGCCGCGCACCCTCATGCCGTGCCTTGCCGACGACGGCTTCGCGCCGCTGCGCGCGCATCTGGCTTCGCTCGATCCACGGCCCTGGACCGAGGCAGCCGCACGCCCAACGCGTGACACGATCTCCATGTGCACCACGATCCGCCAGATCCTCGCGGCCGACGGCAGCGAGGATTGGATCGTGCTGCTCAAGGCGCCGGCGCGCCTCGATCCCGAGGCGCTGAGCTGGATCGCAGCCGAGGGCGCGCGCTCTTCGGCCGTCGCGGTCTTCTCGGATGAGGATACGCTGCGTGACGGCGGAACGCCGCGGGCCCGCTATTGCGATCCCGCGCTTCGCGGATCATTCGATCCCGAGCTTCTCAGCCAGGGCTACGACTTCGGGACGCTGCTCGCCGTTCGCCGCGACGTGCTCGCGGCGGCGATGGCCACGCTTTCGGATGTGCCGGACACCGTGCTCTGGACGCGCCTGACGGCCGCCGTCGCGGCGCTCGGTGCTATCGCCCATATTCCGTATGTGCTCGTCAGCCGGTTCGCCGCGCTGGACGAGCCGGCGCCGTCCGAGCCCTCACGTCCTCCGGCTCCGCGCGCCGTCGCGCCGCTCGCACAGCGCGAAACTATCGACATTCTCATCCCGACGAAAAATCGCGTCGACTTGCTGGAAGCATGCGTGACGTCGCTCGTCGGCACGGCGACGGTTCCCGAGCTGCTGTCGATGACCGTCATCGACCATCAGTCCGACGACCCGGCGACGCGCGCCTGGCTCGACGCGCAACGCGCGCAAGGCCGGCTCTCCGTTCTCGACGTCGACGGGCCATTCAACTGGTCGGGCTTCAACAACAGGGCAGCGGCGGGCACACGATCGCCGCTGCTGCTGTTCCTCAACAACGATGTCGAGCTGATCAGCGCCGGCTGGGACGATACGGTGCGCCGTCTGCTCGCCCGGCCCGAGGTCGGCGTCGTGGGCGCGCGGCTCGCTTATCCGGATCGCACGCTGCAGCACGCGGGCATCGTTCTCGGCATCAACGGCGCGACTGAGCACGAGGGACGCGGAGCGCCGGAGCAGGCGCCGGGTCCGCTCGGCCGGTGGCAGACCCGCCGGTCGGTCTCGGCCGTAACGGGCGCATTCTTCGCGTGCCGGCGTACGGACTTCGAGGCACTCGGCGGCTTCGATGCGGACGACCTGCCGGTCTGGTTCAGCGATGTGGACTATTGCCTCAAGGCGTCGTCGCGCGGTCTGCGCGTGCTCTACGAGCCGGCGATTTTCGCACTCCACCACGAATCGAAGAGCATTCTTCCGGCGTTCGAGCCCGCGCCGCGCGTGGCGGCTTACGAGCATGCCGCGGACCGCATGCGCGCCCGCTGGGGACGGCAATTCGAGCTCGATCCCTGGTACAATCCGCACTATGCGCGTTTCGGCGCGCCGTTCTCGCTCTTGCGGCCGCTGTCGTGATCCTCGGCGCAGCGCGCGCGTTGGGTCAGGGATTGGCCATCGCGTTTCTCAGCTCCGCGACCTCGGCGTTGAGGTGCCGCACGGCCGCCCAGAGCAGGGGAACGAGCTGATCCGGCCGGATCCACTGGCGGCTTGCGGCGTCGCTCCTGTCCTCGAGACCCCAGCATCCGAGGTCGAGCCCGGCCTGATCGAGCGCGGCCTTGACCTCCTGCGCCAGGTAACCCGCGTGCCGGCGCACGCCCGGGCGCGCTTCGGTGATCACATCACCGCTCTCCTCATCGGTGCCCGTCACGGTGTTTCCGCCCACGAGCCAGCGGAACGACACGGGCGTGATCGCCGCCACCAGCGACGCCGCGGCTTCGCCGTCGATCGGTGTCACCTCCGTCTTGTCGCGCGCGTCCGACGTCTGGATCGTGCCGTTGGCGGCCCAGACCTCCGACCACCGGCGGCCGGATCCGCCCAGGGTGTAGGCATTGTCGGCGGACGGCCGCGTCGCCGCGTTGGCGATCTCGAGGCGCGCCGTTCCTCCGGTCAGGAACACCCAGTCCGGGTTGGTATGCCGATAGAGCGCGAGGTTGCCGACGAACGTCCCGCTGTGGCCATACTGGCTGATGGCGAAATAGGCCGTCGTCGCGCCGACGTTGGCGTTGCCGTGGACGAAGCGGGTCTGCGCCTGGGTGGTCATCGTGTCGGGGCCGCGCAGCGAGAACCCCGCGGTATTGAACTGGGACGTGGAGGTATTCTGAACGATGAACGCCGGATTGGCGTTGCCGCTGACATGAAGCCGGTCCTCGGGCGCGGCCGTGCCGTACCCCACGCGGCCCGTGCTGTCGATCACCATGGCCTCGGTCCAGGCCGATCCATCGGCCGAGACCTTGACGTGCAGCTTGTCGTCGCCGGCCGTGCCGATCTCGGCGCGCCCGGAGAAGCCGGTCTGGTAGAGAAGCGACGCCGTCTTCCCCGCGGATTGCTTGTTGAGCTTGGCGCGCATGTCGCCGCTGCCGGGCGTGGCATCGTCCCAGCTCAGAAGGACGGCGTCCGACTTCACGGCCAGCCGGTTCGTCGCATCCGCCGTGGCATTGACGCCGACGTGGCTTGCGGGATTGACCGTCGCGACGCTCGCGACCCACGCCGCGCCGTTCCACGCGACCAGCCGGTCCTCATCGGCGACCCATGCGAGCCAGCCTTCGGCCGGCACGAAGAATGCCCAGGCGCCGTCTTGGTACGCCGCGACATGGCCGGCGTGTCCCGACCAGGCGCCCGTGGAAGACGCCCCGACGATGTACCGCTGGCCGTTGGCCGGAGCGCCGGGCGGCGCCGTCAGATCGCGATCCAGCACGGTAAGCTGCACGAGCGCGTCCAGCGCCCGGATGGCCTCATTGTGCGTGACGTGCTTCTGCGCCTGCGCGGCGAGAATATAGGGCAGGGAGAGGTTTGGCGTCTGATCCATCGGGAAACCCGCTCATCTTCGAACCCGAGCATTACGCCTCGAGTTCAGACCGCGGGGATAAGTGGCGACCTGGCGCACGCG
>CAYLSI010000113.1:0-3844 GCA_964386545.1 uncultured Hyphomicrobium sp. | reverse complement strand
GACAAAACAAGAATCTAGAGCGTCCGATCCGATTCTATCGGATCGGAAAACGCTCGAGCGGAAGTGAGCAGGCCAGGCCGGGAGAGGGCCTGGCCTTTTTCTTTATCCCGCAACGCTCGGGGCCACGCCGCGGATGGTCGGGCGACGCGCGCGCCGTGCCGGCAGCACGGGCTCGCCCTCCGGCGCCGGAGCCTTGAGGCGGAACAGGTCCGGCCGCTTGAACAGGAAGTCCGCGCGCGTTCCCTTCACCATCCATTGCAGGATGAGCGCGCCCGCGACACCGGCGAACGCCGAAGCCAGCGCGACGGCGGAGGGGGCAGCGCCACCCGTGAGCTTCAGAAGCACGATGCGCACCGGCCCCATGAAGAGCGTGAAGGCGAGATAGACGGCGATCGAGTTCCGTCCGCAATAGGCGAGCACGCGCCCGGCGAAGCGGTGCGTGACGAGCACGCTGAACGCGATGACCGCGCCGATGCCGACATACGAGAAGGCGAGATCCGGTCCCGGCATGAGCGCGATGCCGGAACGGACCGCAGCCGCGTTGAGAACCGCCCACGCCGCGAGCGCGGCGACCGCCAGCAGCGCCGGAACGGCGCGAACGCGGTCGGCGAACGCGAACACGGCGGGGGCCAGCGCATAGCCCGAATAGAAGAACACGAACCGGCTCGCGAACTCGTCGACGATGAACACGCCGGTGTGCGGGGCGGCAACGTGCATGGCGGCCGCGCCGGCGATCACGATCCACTTCGGCACGGGGCGCAGCAGCTTGGCGACCCCGAAGTAAACGGCCAGAAGGTAGATGAACCACAAGGTGCCGAACGGCACGAAGAAGCTCGTGAGATAGTCCTGCAGCGTCGCCGCCGCGCCGCTCTCGCCGATCATGCCGGGAGCCTTGGTCGCGAACTGGATCGTGAGCCACAGCACATAGAAGTAGGCGAAGTGGACGACCTTGCTGTCGAGGTAGCTGCGCCAGGACCGGTCGATGCGCGCGGCCAGGAAGAGGCCGGAGATCAGGAAGAAGTCGGGCATCCGGAACGGACGCGCCCACTCGATGAAGGCGTTGAGCGCCGTCTCCTGGCCGATGGCCTTTTCCACGCCGAGAGTCGCGTGCATCAGCACCACCAGAAGGATGCAGAGCCCCTTCGCGACGTCGACCCAGGCCAGCCGGGTTTCCTGTGCCGCTTCGATACGTGCCATTTCTCTACGCCTCGCATGCAGGTTGGGAGGCTTCGCCTCACCGGATGACGCCGGGACGCCAGGCGCTCGTATCAGCGCGAGACGCTCGGCCCTTTGGTCGAGAGAATGAGCAAAAGGTGTTCCAGAATTGCTCTCGGACGCCGTCGGATGCCCAAGGAACGCCGTTCCGGAGCGGGGAAAGTGGCGGCAGCGTAAAGGGACCGTAAAGAGGCGGCGGCGCGCCCGAGGAGAGGGGCCGCGGCGCGAGGCGCTTCAGCGCCTATGGGGAAGCAAACCGGACGCGCTAACACGCCCGGCGCGCTCATAAAAAAGCGCGGTGGCCACCCAGGGGCAGCCACCGCGCTAAAGACCGAAAGTCGATCGATATTAGATGATATCGATCTCGGCCGGCAGGTACGAGGTGACCTCGAGGCCGACTTCCTGCTCGCGAACGGCAGGCTTCATCCAAGTCTTCATGGGTAGTTCCTCCTTGATTGTGTGCGCGGACAAAGAAATTCCGGCACGTCTTATAAGTAGGCAATCCCGTGCGGGATTACCAATCGTATTTTCAATTGAATTCTATCAGGGCGCCTGATGCTACAGTGTAGCAATTGCGAAGAAGAACCGGCGTGAAACCACGCTCATTTGCAGACGAGATCGGGAAATATTCCCAGACACTCGGGATCATCCGGCGGCGGGACTATCTCGCCCGCGCGCTGGAAACGCAGCAGACGCGGGCACATTCGCAATATCGTGCAGACTACGGAAAGACGCCCTCAGAAGCCGACATTACTTCGACGTGAGGATCGGGAAACCCGCGCTCGCGCGTCCGTGAAACCGATGTAATAAACGAACAAATGATCGGGAGCGGCTTTCGGGAAAGCGTGGCGTCGGAACTGGCGACCCGCCTTGCGCGACGAGCGGCCCAAACGAAAGCGGCGGTCACTTTCGCGACCGCCGCCAAATTCGACTGAAAGCCGATCGACGTTAGATGATGTCGATCTCAGCCGGCAGATACGAGGTAACCTCGAGGCCGACTTCCTGCTCGCGAACCGAGGGCTTCATCCAGGTCTTCATGATCATTCCTCCTTTGAGAGTTCTCACAACCAGCGGGCCGCCAGCCCAACCGGTGTTGTCGTGTATATAGGGAAGACCGTCCATAACGGCAAATCGCAAGTTCGTGATCCGTCAATAAGACCAGCTACTTGGCTCGCAAAGATATTCTTATCGTCGGATCTGGTACATCTCGGATCGCTCCAAGCATGAATATATAGCATAATCAATTATTTACGTCTAAATCGCCAGTGCGGCCGGCACCGCCAGCACCACGAGCGCGAGCGCCGTGCGCGGCGCCCGATCGAGCCACGCCAGCAGAAGCCCGGGAAGCGTGAACGCGACCAGGGGCACCAAGAGGGCGAACGCATGGGAAAACGCGATCGCGTCCTGACCCGATGCCGCAGAGACGATCAGCAGGTTGGCGGCCAGCGCGGCAAGAATGATCTCGAGCCCGCCGAGCCCCAGCGTCACGAGCCGCAAAACGGAGCCGCTGTGGGCCCCGTTTTCGGACTGGGTTTCGTCATAGCTGGTTTCGTCATAGCTCATAGGCGCGTTCACGATCGGGTTGGCGGGCTGCCGAGGGGCAGCGCGGTGGTTATCCGGTCTGCCTGCCACGCCCGTCCCGCCACCGCAAGATCGCGGGCTTACGCAGGCGGCACTCCGGTTCCCGGCCCTTCTGCGAACTCCGCATCGAGCGCGGAGGCGAGATCCTTCAAATCCTGTGGTACGGGCATGCCGAACGCCCGCAGTTCGTTGAGCTTCTCGCGAAGCTGCTGATAGAGCTCGTAGCGGTCTTCGGCCTCGTTCTGCATGCGCGTGAGCAGAAGCCCGATCTCGGCCGTGAGGGTGTCGAATGCCATGTGTCTTCTCCTGGAGCATCCCCGTATGGAACGAACGCGCGAGCCGACGCCGGGATCCCTGGCACGGCAAATTCCGAAGCTGCCACGCCGCCGCTCGCGGCCATGAGCCCGGCGCATTGTTCGTTTGACCTGGGGCCTCGGGAGGTGCCGCGAGGGGGCGGTGAGGACGCAGTCACCACGAGGGATGAGCTCATGAGCCAGGCTGTCTTCCGCGCGGCGCACCGCCGCCTTTGCATCGCAGGCGCCGCTGCCGCACTGGCGAGCGCAGCGTTCGCCCAGGACACGCCGGCCTATTGGGCCGTCACCGGCGTGGCGCCCGACGACGTGCTTCACATGCGCGATGTCCCGCACGGCGACAGCAGGATCCTGACGGACATTCCGCCCACGGCGCGCGGCCTCAAGGCGCTCGGCTGCATCACGCCGGAGCCGAGCTTCGACCGCTGGGCGAGCATGACGGAGGCCGAGCGCGCCAACGCGAAGCTCGAATGGTGCCGCGTCGAGTATCATGGACGCCAGGGCTGGGTCGCGAGCCGCTTCCTGAAGCCAGACCACCGCTAGCGCGTTCTCTCACGTCGTAAAGGCCGCTTCGCCGCAGGACGACAATGTGCCCGCCCGGCGTGTAGCACCGCGTACGGATCGCATCTCATGGCGCGCGATTCTCTTGAGGACTGTGGACGCGGCGCCTCGCACGGAACGTTTCGCCTGTGCTACGGTCCTTGCGTGCGGAACAACCCGGGTGGGCGCGGCGCTCC
>CAYLSI010000112.1:0-3861 GCA_964386545.1 uncultured Hyphomicrobium sp. | reverse complement strand
ACCCGGACCCTTCGCCGCCGAGTACGGCGGCGGGAACGCGGCCGACGATTTCACAGTTAGCGCCGATCTCTCGCGCCGCGTCGCGCACGATGGCCTCGCGTTCTTCGTCCGACACGAGACCGGCGCCGTCGTACCAGGCGAGCAGCTCGCACGGCACGCTCGAGATCGGTTTGCCAGGCCTGAGTTTTCGCAGCGCGTCGCCACACGCGCCGGCGAGCTTCGCCCGCTGCAGGTGTTGTTGGGTGATTACGACCAAGGCCCTGCCTCCCACAACTTCACGGCTTCGGGGGTGCAGTCCACGATCGACGTGACGTGCGTCAACGTGAGCGACGGCACCGCCTTGCCCACGCGTGCGCCGGAGAGCGGGCCATCGACCGCCAGGCCGAGAAAGCCTTTGTTCTGTTGCGGCCAGTAAACGCAGTTCCGCGCGTCGGCCAACGTCGCCTCGCGCCGATCGCGGTCGTATTCGGTAAGCGTGCCGAAGAACACGCCACGAAATTCCGTCGTGATAACCACGCGCCGCGCGGCGGTCGTTTCTGCCTTGGCCTTGGTAGCACTCGCCATCGTTTCCATCCTCCAAAAAACATTTCCTACGAAATGCCGGGAACGTCCCGGCGACTATGCCTCGTCCGGTTCCACGCCGAAGTGCGCCGAACGCCACGGCACTTCGTCCTCGTCGACCAGCTTGAACCAGCGGCCGTAGATCTTGCACGAGAGCACGATCCGTTCGGTGTCGGCGTCCATCCGCACCTTGAACGATTGCGCGAGCTCGCGGCCGTCGGGCGTGAGTCCCCAGTTGCCGCAAGCGCAATTGCACGTGACGCGGGCCGCGAGCTCCGCGGGCCAGCTCGTGCGCTCCGTCTGCACGAGCCCGGCCTTCTTCAGCGCCGTGATCGTCTTGAGCTGGATCGTGTCGTGAAACCCGCCCGCCCCGACGACGACGCCGATCGCGTGCCGCGGCCACCAGGCCCAGCCGTGCGCCTGCTCGAGCGCCAAGAGCGCCACGAGGACCCGCTGCTGATGGTTCGAAAGCTTTTGCCTCGCTTGCGTCGTGCTCATAGCAGGCGTTGCTCCGCGAGCTCGGGGAACAAATGCCGCACCCGCGCGACGTGCGCGAGGTAGCGCGTCCACTCGTCTTCGGTGATGTGCATAATCAACCGACGACCGAACGGCCCGCGGCGAATCGTGACCGACGTCCAGGCGCTCGCGCTGCGCATGGCTCCGATCGCGTTGTCGCGTTCCTGCGTGCGCTCGGCGAGCTCCGAGAGCAAATCGGTCACGTGCGCGGCGGCCATCGCCAGCCGGCTCCGATCGTCGCCGACGATGTTCTGGTACTCCGATCCGGCGACCGCCGCGATGTAGTGCAATTGGTCCGCGTTCATAATTAGAAAAGCCACTTCTGGCCGTTGGGTGCATCCGGCTCGATCGCCGGCAGTTGACGAATAAAGTGCGGTTCGAGCTTGGCGTACCATTCGCGCGTCGTGCGATCGCTCGCGTGATCGAGCGCGTGCTGGGCCACCTTGTAGGCGCTGTCGATGCCGAGCAGCCCCATTTCGGTCGCGTGCGTGCGCCGCCAGGCGTGCGGCGAGAGGACCTCCGCCTCCGGCACGCCGGCCAGGCGTTGCAGCCGCTCGTGCTGTTCGACCAGCCAGCGCGTGCAGTGCGCGTAGGGCAACAGCTTCGGCGAGACGCCTCCCATCAAAAGCCGTAAGCGTTCCAGTGCCGCGAGCGCGGCCGGGTGAATGTATTTTTCCAGCCGCTTGCGTTTCTTGGTCACGACGGCCGCCGGCAGTCGCAGCCAACTCCCTTCCGGCAGCGTGACCACGTGCTCCCAGAGCCCGCCTAACGACGTCCCCTCGCGCAGGCCGGTGTAGTACTGCACGAGGCCGAACGCGGTCCAGAACGCCCGGTGGATCGTCGGGGGCATCGCGCGCGTGCCCGGCAAATGCTGCGCAGCTTCGAGGATCGCGCGGCACACGTCGACCGAGAAGGGCGGTTTGCAATCGGCCTCCGGTTCGTCGACCAGCATTTGCGGCGGATGCTCGAGCAGATTCGCGCCCGGCCGGCGTCGATCGATTCTTGGGCCTGCCCACAAGAGCAACCGGTTCACGCTCAGCAAATGCCGCGCTTGGGTGTGGGGCGAGAGGGGACGCAGGGCGCCGAGCTTGCCTTTGCGATAGGTGGCCTGGGCGAGTCCCTCGCGAAAGCGGGCCAGCGTGAAATCGTCGGTCCGCGCGAGCGGCGGATCGCCGGTGATCTGGCGCCACCAGCAGAGGGCGTCGCGATTCTTCTCGACCGTCGCGGGCGCGGTCTTGCGTTGCGGGTAAACGACCGGCACCACCCACGACTCATGCAAGTCGGTGAGCGACATTTCGGGGGAGAGTGCACCGGGGCCTCCTGGCGGTGTGGCTGGGACGAGCTCGGGCTCGAAGAGACGCAGGCCAAAGCCTGCGGCTTGGGGAAGAGAGTTCGACACGGTGGCCTCCTCGTGCTGAGGCCTGGTCGCGATCGCTTGCTGCGCTGTCCTGCGCGAGACTGCGGTGACCATCCGTGCATGCCCTCCGTAGCTCGCTGGCGTAAGCCGGCCGGTCGAGTGCGTCGCGCGCGGGGGGAAGAGGGGGCAGAATGGCGCGACGAAGTTCGATCCGGCCGGCTCGGCCAGGCGATTGCGCGCGTGTGCTCGTGCGGTTTCGTAGGTGACACGAAGAAGGCACGGGGCACAGGCGGCGCAACACCGAGTCTCGCGCCATGGAGAACGCGAGATCGACGAGCAGGCGCTAGGTTGTCAGCCCTGGGCCGAATCGAAGTGGCGGAGCTTGCTAAACTCACGACCCCGCTTCGAATGACTCAGGTAGTGGGCCACCGAGGCGTTCGGGCCGACAACCCGCGCACGCTTAGCGCAGCCGGCAAAGGCTGCGAGATCGCGATTGTGCGGGCGTTGGTCGAGAGCGACCGGAAAGCTCACTTCGATTTAGTTGTTGCGGCGTCGACGATCGACACCACACTCGTTTAGCGGGGACGATCCTACCTCCGCGCCGAGCGTTGTCAACGCTTTTCTCCCACGCGGCCAAGTTGTGCACGAATCACGTAGGACCGCGGAGTGCTGCGCACGGGCGGCGCGCCGCGCAGCAATCGGTGATCGATCCGACGGCGCGAGTCCCTCTTTCATGCGGTTTGAGCGGTTTCAATCGCGATGATCGCGCCTCGACCAAACTCGTTAGAGTTTTCCCCCCTGCGCGCCGATGGTTTTTTCTAGCCACGATCGAGCGTAGCAGGGCGATCTCGGTGGGAGCCTACAGATCGAAACCGCTGCGCGCGTTCGGCGCATGAAAAAGCCGACCCGCACGAGTTAGGTACGGGCCGGCTCCCACTGCATCGCCGCGTGTTGCTAAACGAGTTTCGCAACCACGAAGTGGCCAAACGAAACCACGGCGATCGTGTTCGGCTTGGGCCGCTGACTTGGGGGCAGCGGCCACTATTTCATTCAATCGCGGGCGTGAGGCGGCGATCCCTTACGGGCTTGCCAGCTCGACGCACGTTTCCCGCCCCAGCAGCTACGGATGTCGAATCCGCTGCTGCCGCGACCTCCTTTCTCTCAAACCTTTGCCCAGCTTGACGCTGAGCCAAGTACGCCCACCCGGATTCGAACCGGGAACCTGCGGATTAGAAGGGCGTAGCAGAGAAGCCTGATCGGTTGTAGAGGCTGCACCGAGGGGCGATGGTGAGCGGCGCCCAGACCCTACGCGAAAACCCCGAGACGGGATTTTTCTTGCGTCGGCTCGGCCGGCCGGGCAGACTGATCGGCGCTAGCAAACTCTCGGCCGCCGGCGTCGTCAGGATGTCAACGCCGCGGCTCTTTTT
>CAYLSI010000111.1:0-3883 GCA_964386545.1 uncultured Hyphomicrobium sp. | reverse complement strand
CAACGAGGATGAGGTCTCGCCGGTAGACTATTGAAGATGCAAGGAGAATTGGCTGCCGTTCCTCAACGCTTATAGAACTATGTGCGTCGCGCCGGAACCCGATTTCAGGCGCGTTCTTGAGGACGTTCGCGAGCTTCGCCTCGCCGCCTGATCCGCCATCCACCGAGAGTGTTTAGTTGTCAGTTGACGGTACGGCGCGAATCGGCGACTTTGCTGTAAAGTGGTTTATAAACACGGGACGGAGAGACCGGCATGTCAGGGGAGAAGTTCGGCGAGTTCGTTCGCCGAGCGCGCGAGGCGAAGGACATCGGCCTGCGCGAAATGGCGAAGATGATCGGGGTGAGCCCGACCTATCTATCGAAGGTGGAGCGGGACGAGTTCGCGCCACCGGCCGAGGACAAGGTCAAGGCGATTGCGCAGGTCATCGGCTGCGACGTGGACGAGTTGCTGGCGCGCGCAGGCCGCGTGGCGAGCGACCTGTCGGACATCATCAGGCGCCACCCGGTGGAACTGGCGGCGCTGCTGCGGACCACGAAGGGATTGGCGGGCGAGGACATCGCTCGGCTGGCCCGCAACGCGCGGAAGGCGAAGGACAAGTAAACGCCTGATCGGGTGATGACGGTGTCGAAGATGCAGATGAGGATCGGCGATCAATGACCAAATTCGTTTCCTATGTCTCCGACGAGGCGATCGAAAAGGACGCGCAGGCGCTTCTCGCCGAATATGCCCATGCACGCGGCGTCACGATCGAGGCGCCCATCGCGATCGACGACATCATCGAGAAGCACCTAAAGATCGGCATCGAGTTCGACGACACCCACCGGCTGTTCGGCGTGCCTCGTTCGAAGATCGGGTTCGATCCCGATATCCTCGGCGCCATCTTCTTCGAACAGAAGCGGATCGTGATCGACGAAAGCCTCGACCCGGACGAGAACCCGGCGAAGGAAGGGCGCTATCGCTACACGGCGGCGCACGAGGTGGGCCACTGGCGCCTGCATCGTCATCTGTTCGGAAAGGACCCGGCGCAGACTTCGATCCTCGATGCCAACGCGCCGCCGAGCGTCATCTGCCGGACCAGCCAGGCCAAGGCGCGGATCGAATTGCAGGCCGACCTCTATGCCTCCTGCGTGCTGATGCCGCGTAAGCTGGTCTTCGCCGCCTGGGACGAGGCATTCCCCGACCGTAAGCAGCGGGTGCTTCAGTCGTCCGAACCGATCGGCCATCCCTTTGTCGAGATCGCGCGCTTCGAGAGCCGCATTCCGGGCGCCGCATTCACCGAAAGCGACGATCAGGCGCTGGAAAGCTTTGCCAAGCCCTTCGCCGAGAAGTTCCTCGTCTCGCCGATCGCCATGCGCATCCGGCTCGAAAAGCTCGGGCTGCTGCACCGGACGGTGCCGCTTCAGCGGATTCTGTCCGAATGAACCCCTTTTTTGAGGAGATCGTCAAGTGTCAACTGAACGAGCGATCCGCGAGCAGCCGCACGGGACAGACACCGCATTCGAGACGCGCGATTTCTATCTCGCCTGCTTCCTGCGCTGCGCCGGCTACGAGCTGGTGAACCTGCGCGACGAGGGCCGGCGCAAGGTGTTCGTTTTCCGGGATCGCGCCACGCGACGGGCCGACGTGATGGCCTTCTATGGCGACGCGACCAGCGTTCGGCCGCTGGCCTTCGCCGCCACCATCAAGGACATGAAGGGATTGCTGCACAATGGTTGAACCGCAAGAAACGCCGCCGTTCCAGCGCGCCAAGAGCGGCCAGGTCCGCGAAGCCCTCGACCGGCTCGAAGGGCTTGTCGTCGATGGGCTGAAGCACGGCTTCTTCGACTATTCGATCGCCTGCGAGGTGGCCAATGGCGGCAAGCGCCAACTGGTGATCCGGGCGGGTAAGAGCCACAAGTTCACGATCCCCGAGAACGAGGTGCCGCGCTGAAGCGGCGCAAGACTTGAGAACAACCGGCGATCCCTGAGACGGGGACGCCTGAAGATGCAAATCCCTGTTGGGTCCAGCGTCATCGGTGGGATTCCGAGACCGGAGGCCAGGAGCACGGAGCGGCGGACCCGCCCGTGAGGTCTTCGATGAAACGTCTCGACGCTGCAAACGACAATGACGCGGGCAAGCAGATCGCCCACACCCGGCAAGTCTGGCAACCGCGCCTCGGGCGCGACCTCACCGACGAGGACGCCCGTCAGATCATGCACAACGTCAACGGCTTCTTCGGCGTGCTCGCCGAATGGTCGCGCGCCGAAAGGCTTGCCGCCGCCAATGACGTCGCTGCGTCCGCCAAGCCGAACGAGGGCGAGGTGCGCCATGACCGCTGAAACCATCGCCAGGGCGCTCGGCGGGCATCGCGCGGGCGCAACATGGATGGCCCGCTGTCCGGTGCATGATGATCGAAGCCCAAGCCTTTCGATCAGCGCGGGCAAGGGCGGCAAGGTGCTGGTGCGCTGCCATGCCGGCTGCGACCAGCGTGATCTGATCGCCGCCCTGCATGAACGCGGCCTATGGCAAGCGACCGGGCGAGCCTCGCGCATTGCCTTCAATCATCGGCGACGCATTGCCGACAAACCCGACGCCGACACCCTGAAGCGCAGCGCGGCGGCGCTGGCGATCTGGCAGGCATCGCACGCGGCCGAGGAAACGCCCGTCGCAACCTATCTGCGGTCGCGCGGGCTCGACCTTCCGGCTTTGCCGGCCCTGCGCTTCCATGCCGGCCTGAAGCACCCTTCGGGCGGCGTCTGGCCCGCGATGGTGGCGATCGTGACGCATGGCGCCACCGGATCGCCGATCGCTGTTCACCGCACCTTCCTCGCCCGCGACCGCAACGGCAAGGCGCCGGTCGATCCGCCGAAGATGATGCTTGGGCCTTGTCGCGGTGGCGTTGTGCGGCTCTGCGAACCCGGCGACGTGCTGATGGTGGGCGAAGGGATCGAGACCTGCCTTGCCGCCATGCAAGCCAGCGGCAGACCGGCATGGGCGGCGCTTTCTACCTCGGGCCTTCGCTCGCTCGATCTGCCACGCGACGTTGGCGACGTGATCGTGCTCGCCGATGGCGACGAACCCGGCGAGGCGGCGGCGCAGGAATGCGCGCGGCGCTGGAAGCGCGAGGGGCGGCGCGTTCGCATCGCGCGCCCGCCGCAAGGTATGGACTTCAACGATCTGCTCAAGGCCCGCCACCCGTCTTTCACGGAGGGCGCGCGATGAACCCCGACGCCACCGTTGAACCCGACAAGCTGATCGCGGATGCCATCGGCGGCGCCGAGGAAATCTCCGATCCGCTGGCGGGCCTGGCCGAAAAGACCGCAGCCGATCCCGGCGCGCCGTTCATGCCGGAAGCCCTGGAAGCGCTCGCGGCGCTGAAACAGGACAACCGCGCCGCCTTCGAGGCGCTGCGCTCGCAACTGAAGAAGGCCGGATGCCGGGTGACGGCGCTCGATGACGCCATCGCGGAAGAAAGCGGCGATACAGGCGGGCGCGGACCGACGCAGGCCGACATCCTGATCGGCCTCGCCCAAACCGCGGAACTGTTTCACGCGGCGGACGGCGCCGGCTTCGCCGACCTCGACATCAATCGCCATCGCGAAACCTGGCCGATCCGCGCCAAAGGTTTTCGGCGCTGGCTGGCGCGGCGCTTCTTCGAGGAGACGGGCGGCGCGCCGAGTTCGGAAGCCCTGCAATCGGCGCTGAACGTCATCGAGGCGAAGGCGCATTTCGATGCGCCGGAACGGCAGGTCCATATCCGCGTCGGCGGTCTCGACGGGCGGCTCTATCTGGACCTCGGCGATGAAACATGGCGCGGGGTGGAGATCGACGCCACCGGCTGGCGCGTGATCGAGAATCCACCCGTCCGCTTTCGCCGCGCGTCCGGCATGAAGCCGATGCCGA
>CAYLSI010000110.1:0-4080 GCA_964386545.1 uncultured Hyphomicrobium sp. | reverse complement strand
GCAAAGGCGACCCGTGCCGCCGCATGCAGGAGGCAACAAAATTGAACATTCTGTTGCCTGCCGTGCGAGGCCCCAGTTTCGTTTGATCTTCAAAGGCTAGTCGTGCGTTTAGATCCCAACGCTCCCCGAGGATAACCCTGAGATTGGGTTTCCGGCCAGCACCTTAAACAGAATGTTCAAGATCGTCAAATGCAAGATCAGCCAACAACCTCTTATCCCGGCGCGACGACACGCATGCACGGGATACATACGGACAGCTTCACGCTTCACACGGCACAGGGATTTCGGAAATATCTAGACGCCTCCGAGCGAGGCCGCTTCATGGCAACCGCCAGGCTGGCTCAGCCTGCCCTGAGAGCGTTGTGCCTCACCCTTGCGCATACCGGGTGCCGGATTTCCGAGGCTCTGTCTCTAACCCGTGACAGCATCCGCGCCTCTGAAGGCGTCATAGCGTTCCGTTCCCTCAAGAAGCGATCCCGGTCCGTCCATATCCGTGAAGTGCCGGTGCCATTGGCGCTGCTGGACGAGCTTCTCGTGTTGACGCAGGTGCATGGTGCACAGGACGACCCTCTTTGGTCCTGGGGACGCGTGCGTGCGTGGCAGCTCGTAAAGGCTGTCATGGCTGCCGCTGGAATTTCGTCAGGACCTCACGCCACCGCCATAGGGCTCCGTCACGCCTTCGGACTTCATGCGATCCGCAGCGGAGTGCCTCTCAATTTCGTACAGCGCTGGCTTGGTCACGCGAGCATGGCAACCACCGCTATTTATCTGCAGGCCATCGGTCCCGAGGAGCGCGCCATAGCCGCGCGTATGTGGTGCGAGTGATTTCGGCAGCTCACGAAAGGTCCATCCGCATGCGGGATCGCCGGTGACATACCCGTCCTTCAAGGATGGGGCCTAACCGTAGCCGGTCGCTATGGTTCAACGCGGCTCGCTTCCGCGCCTTCGGCTTGTGCAGCTCCGCCCCTCGCGGCGCGCATCGCGCGGCGTTTGACCCGCTCCGCGTCCACGGTTCGAGACGGTCCCATCAGGACGGGCGCTGTGCCCGGACGAGAACCGAAACGAATGGAGTTTATCATGAGCACCGAACCCAAAGGAAAGCCGCCCACCCACGGCGTCTACATCACGCCCCAGGAGGGCAAGAAGGGCCGCTGGCAGAAAATCGGGGTCGCCTGGATGCACAAGGATACGCGCGGCGCTACCATCATCCTCGACGCCCTTCCCGTATCCGGCCGCGCAGTACTCCGCGAGTTTGGCGATGAAGTAGCCGATGGCGGCGACACGGGCGAATCCTTCAACGAGGCAGCCAACGGGGGTCAGCAATGACCCCCTCTTCTTCCCGCAACCACCGCATCGCCCCAGACGCCTATGAGGCCATGGTCGAAAACGCCATCACGCACGGCGAGCAACTCTACGACCTCGACGGCGAGACGTTCTTCCGCAGCCGCGACGGGCGCATCGAAACCGGAAACTGGGAGGTCGAGTCATGACCTCCCTATCGAAAAGCACCGGTCTTGCCGCCTATGAGGTCAGGGTCCGGATCGTTGAGCAGCGCAAGGCCTATGTCATTGCAAAATCGCCGGAGGCGGCAATCGCCCGCGCCAAAGTGTGGCATGACGAGGGGGCATCGGATGCGTTCGAGGCCGATCTCGAAAGCGCCGATGACTGGCAGGCCTGCGAGGTGCTGCCATGAGCTTCGCCGTACCGAAACAACGGGCCGCTTCGGCGGCCCGTTACCGGCAGCGCCGGCTACCGAACGAGTTCTATCCGTCTCCGCCCGAGGCCACGCGGGCCCTGCTATCCGTGGAGCGCTTTCATGGCTCCATCTGGGAACCGGCCTGCGGTGATGGCGGGATTGCGAAGGTCCTCGAAGACCACGGCCATGCCGTGATCTCCACGGACCTGCACGCCTACGGCGTGGGCACGAGCGGCATAGACTTCCTCAAGGAAGACGAGCCGCGCGCACGCCATATCGTGACCAACCCGCCCTACGGGCGGGGGCTTGCCGACCTCTTCGTGGCGCGTGCGCTGAAGCTCACGCGCATGACCGGTGGCAAGGTTGCGATGCTCCTCAATCTGGCTTCGCTTTGCCATCCGACGCGCACTGCGTTCTGGAGAGCCAATCCGCCTGCGCGGATCTACGCCATGGACGACATCATCTGCTGGCCGGACGGTGTGCCCATGCCGGATGTGCGCTTCTTTACGCAACGCTATTGCTGGGTGGTTTGGGAGCCTGGCTTCAATGGCTCGCCCTCCTTCGGCTGGCTTTCAGCGCAGGAGTTCCGCTAGGCGATAGAGCGCTGCGCAGGCCCGTCCCGGCCCGTGCGCACCTCGGTCACAAGGCGCCGCGCGTCCGTGATCTCCTCAAACGCGGCGTTGACGAGCATGGCGAGGGAGCGCGCATAGCGCTCGGAATGGCGGCGCCCGGTCAGGGTCACGCTGTAGCCCTCGCGGGACCACAGCGCGACGCCTCCGAACTGACCTTCGATCGAGTGCAGTTGGGCCTGGCCGCCGAAGCCGCGCAGCCTCGCCTTGAGCAGCAGCCCGTAGGGCGCTTCAATGCGCCCGTCGCGGTGGAAGACGATGCCGCAATCGCGCCATGCGAACATCGCCACGACGAAAAACGCTGCGCCGACGATGAAGAGAAAAACCGCAAAATACTCCCTGGCCTTGTCCGGTGCGCCGTCTCCGGCCATGCCGATCAGGAGAATCGCGAACGGAAACGCAGCCAGAAGCTTGATGACGTTGCACCACTCGCGGGCGCCGTCCCTCAGCTCCCACCAGGTCACGCCGGCAGACGTAAGGTTGCCGTCGGCATCGTAGGTGCGGACTGGCGCAGGCGACACATCAACCGTCAGAAACGTGCCGTTGGCGACGGACTCGAGCGTGAGCATGATCGAATCGGCTGCATGAACGGCCCGGTGCTTAAACTTGCTGTAGTCCATGGTTGGCCTCCTTCTAGTTGATGACAGGCTGCGTCGCGACAGGCCTGGCGGCGGGCGCACGCTGCTCGTTGAGAGCCATGCGCGCGTCTTTGATTTCTTGAAAGGCGCTGTTGAGCTGGATCGTTACCAGGCGCGCCAGTTGGATCGGAATGTTTCGCCCGAACAGCGTTGCGCTCTGGCCGTCTCGGAACCAGATGCGCACTGTTGCGCTTTCGGCTTCGATCGAGAGAAATTGAGATTGGTCGAGAAGCTGCCGCATATCGCGGCTTAGAAACGGAAGCCCTTCCGGCACCTCAATGCGCCCGTCGATATGGAACACGAGGGATCGCGTCGTCTTACCCCATAGGACCAGCGGAATAAAACTGGCCACGACGCATGCTGCCGCGCCGCAAAAGGTATAGAACGCCGCGTAGCTCGTGCTGTTGTGCGACATGCCGATGAAGGCAATACCTGCCAAAAGTGTGGGGGGCACCGCCAAAATGGGAGTCAGCTGCTCAAGCCATTCCTTGCCTTCCCACCAGCGCAGGCCGGCAGCGACAAGCCTGCCGTCTTTGTCGTATTCACGAATACGTCCGTCGTCATGCTGTGCCATGGCCGTGCTCCAGGCGGTTCATGTAAATGGGCGGACGTCCGGGCATCAGGATGAGCTGACGGCTCGTCTCGCGCGCGAAATGCATCGTGATCTCGTTACCATCGAGCAGCCGCACGGAGCGGATGTGCTCGCGTCGCCCCGTGTCGCCTGCGCCCATGGCGCTGCTCGACACATGGATGTCCTGGCGCTCCAGCACCTGCGTTGCGCCCAGCATCTTCGAGAGATGCTCGGTCGTGGTAACGTCGGCGTTGCCGAAAGCCTGGATGATCCCGGCATTGCCGAGGAACGTCTCCCAGCTTTTGGGATAATGGGTCTGGAGCTGCGTGAAGTCCTGCAACACGCTCCAAAGCTTGACCCCGAACCCGGCCATCAGGCCGGCGGCGGTCTCGATAGCGCGCATATGGCCGAGGCAAGGAAACTCCTCGAGCATGAACAGGACCGGCAGCTGGCCGCGCGGAACGGGATGCCGTTCCATGGCGGCCAGCGCTTGCTGGATGACAAGCCGAAGCCAGCGGTAATGCGTGCCCATGCGCATGCCGGGCA
>CAYLSI010000109.1:0-4117 GCA_964386545.1 uncultured Hyphomicrobium sp. | reverse complement strand
GCCATGCTCCGCATGGACGGCCGGTATCCAGACGCCTCTCAAAAATGGCTCAAAACTTTTGGCCCCGTCACCGGGGCCAAAAGTTTTGGAAGGTCTATCGAAGTCACACGCGGCCGCGGGCGCTAAGCCTCGCCGCGTGGGGCCGCAATCGCAGCGCGCCGGATCAGGCGGCGCGTTTCTCGGGCTTCGCGCAGAGCACGTAGGCGATCGCCTCGACCGCCTTGCCCCAGTTCGCCGCCTCAGCGCTTCTCGCTTCGACGCCGAAGGCGCGCATTGCGTCGGCTGCAGATCCTCCATCGCGGAAGAAACGGGCGCATGCCTGACGGGCAACACCCATCGCCTGATGCCACTGCATCGGATTGATGTGCTCGGGGGTCATTGGGTCATTCCTCTACTGCAACGCGCAAATTAGGCGGCAAGCACACCGGTCATTCAGTGCCACTACGCAAAACCGGTTCATGCGGCACCAACGGGGACTGGTGTCAGAGACGCGGTATGCTTGCCTACTCGTGGAAGGCGGAAACCGCCCTCAATTCCCTCGGTCGATTACGCGTTACAAAGACACTCGACCCTGACTTCTACTTCGCTTGTCCCTGCCCGGCCGGGGACCGACCCCCGGGTCGCGCCGTCGCAAGAACTGCGCCGACGACATCGTGCAAGGACTGCCACTCACTCACTTCACTCGGCATGGTCTCAACTCACTCAACTCGCGCCGCGGCACGCTTGGAACGCGCAGATCCCGGATGCCCTCGACTGGGATACGCTCAACAGGGCTACGCTTTACGAAGGGACTGCCGCCAAACTGCACCGGCACACGCAACGCTTCAGATTTACGCAACGCTTCCGACTGGGGCGCGAACCGCTCAGCGATACGCAGAGACTTTTTCGACTGAGCGGCCCGCTTCATTCTTTCGAACACGCCGGCGAGCGTGCTCTTGGGGGATGCAGACGGGGATACGAACGCAACGCTACGCACTTCGGATGAACGCAACTCAACAGGACGCAACTCTGGGATACGCTTACGCAACGCAACGGCACTCGATACGCAACTGACGCAACGCTCACTCACTCGGTTCCGGCGGGCGGAACGACTCCTGTGGACAACTCACGCGGCGGTCGGGAAGAGAACTGAATTCTGGGCGATCCAGACGCGCTTCGCAGTGCCGGCCGTGACAGGCCCTCATCCCGAAGCTTGGTACGCGCCCCGCCGATTCCGCATCGGCACCATTCCCTCCCGCTGCGGGCCACATTCGGTTAGGTTCCGTTTGTGTTCCGCGAATGAGAAGACTTAACCGTGACACTATGGCCACGCCAAGGCGCAAAATTGGTTGGCCGGCGATATGATCTTGACGAGATGCGACTGCGCCACATGCGGCTCTGGCAAGCGCCTCACATCTCTCGATTTTCCGAAGCGACGGCGACTTGTTGATAACTCGGCGCGCATTCGGCGTGCTCGAGGACGCGGGGTTCAGTGCGTGCGCACGGGCATCGGCGATGCGCTGCGGCGCTCGCGCATTCGATTCGGCGGAGACGAAAAAGGGACGCTCAGTCGTCCGCCGTCGAGGCGAAGACCGCGGCGCGCAGGGCGAGCGCGAAGATCACGAGCGACGCGACGACGTTCCAGCCCGCCATCGAGAGCCCGGCGAACACCCAGGCCGGCTCATCGCACCGGACGACGTGCGTCTGGGCGAGGCCCGACAGGAGATCGGAGGCGTTGGTCGGCAGGGCCTGTGCGGCGCCGCAGGTGTCGGGGCCGGGCCAGAATTTCCACTCGGCCCCGGCGTGATAGACGCCGAGCGCGGCATTCGAGAGGAACGCCAGCGCAACGAGGGCGAAGAGCGCGGCTGCGACGCGCGGCATTTCCGAGACGATCGCCATGGCGATGAACAGCAGCGGGATCGCGGCATAGTAGGCATAGCGCTGCATGAGACAGAGCGGGCACGGCGCCAGGCCGCCGACGTGCTCGAATGCGAGGGCAGCGAGGATCACGGCCGTGGCCAGGAACAGCGCGAAGCCGCCGAGGCGGTAGGCGGCGTTTTTCTCAGGCGTCTCGAACGTCAGCATTCCCGCTACTCCTCACGCGTCCCGTGCGTTCTCACGCTCGGATCAGAACACATACTTGATGGCGACGAAGCCCAGCACCAAGAGCACCACGAATGCCGTCGTGACCAGCGTCAGGCGCTTCTCGATGAATTCGCGGATCGGCTCGCCGAAGAAATAGAGGAGGCCGGCGACGAGATAGAAGCGCATCGCGCGGGCGACGACGCTCGCCAGCATGAACTCGATGAACGGCATGTGGGTGACGCCGGCCGTGATCGTCAGCACCTTGTAGGGGAACGGCGTCATGCCCTTGATGATCAGGATCCAGACGCCCCACTCGTTGAACCAGCTGGTGAACTCGCCGAAGCTTTCGGCCTTGCCGTAGAACTCGAGGATCGGCCGGCCGATCTGCTCGAAGAAGAAGTAGCCGATGGCGTAGCCAGCAGCGCCGCCAAGCACGGAGCCGATCGTGGCGACGGTGGCGTACCACCACGCCTTGAGGCGCTGGGCGATGACCATCGGCACCAGCATCACGTCCGGCGGAATGGGGAAGAACGAGCTTTCGATGAAGGACACCCAGAACAGGGCCTGGGGAGCGCGCTCGTCGCGCGCCTTGGCCATCATCCAATCGTACAGGCGGCGCATCATCGGTTTCAGATCTCCGGAAAAAGCGATCCCGTGATTAGTGGGCGCGGCGTCGCTTGTCTATTCCGGCGCTGCGGCGGGGGCCGCGGACGGGGCGGGCTCGAAGCTGGCCGAAAGCTCGAGCACGATGCGGTTGAGCAGGAAACGGCCCTCGGGCGTGGCCCGGATGCGGCCGAGGGGGGCTCGGGCCGGTGCCTTTGCCGCGGCCGGCGCAAGGCCGGGGCCGATGCAGGCGCGGATCTCGTCCCACGGCTCCGGATCGGGGGCGGGCGGGTCGGCCAAGCGCTCGATCAATCCGAGGCGTTCGAGGTTTTCAAGGGCGTGGTCGGACGGCCCGACGTTCCCGATGCGCCACAGGCGGTCGAGGTCGATGCCTTCGCTGAGGCGCAATCCCATCAGGAGGGCTTCGTCGGCGCGCTCGCCAGGGGAGAGCGTCTCCTCCTCGGTGAACGCATGGCCGTGCGCTTCGACCTCGGCCAGCCAACGCTCGGGATTGCGCTCGGTCGAGGTCGCGAGATAGGCGCCCGGGGCGTGCAGGCGTCCGTGGGCGCCGGGGCCGACGCCGGCGTACTCGCCATAACGCCAGTAGAGGAGGTTGTGGCGGCTTTCCTCGCCGGCTTTCGCGTGGTTCGAGATCTCGTACTGCGGCAGGCCCGCGGCGGCGGTCAGCTCCTGCGTCAGCGCGTAGAGATCGTGCGCGGCCTCGGCCGGTGGAATGACGAGGCGGCCCTTGGCGTAGAGGTCCGCAAAGCGCGTCTCGGGCTCGATCGTGAGCTGGTAGAGCGACAGATGGCCGGCGGCGAGGCTGAGCGCCTCGCCAAGCTCGGCCCGCCAGCTTTCGAGCGCCTGATCGGGGCGCGCGTAGATCAGATCGAAGGAGACGCGCTCGAAGGTGCGGTTGGCGATGGCGATGGCGGCCTTCGCCTCCGCGACGGAATGGATGCGCCCCAGGCGCTTCAAGTCCGCGTCCCGCAGGGACTGGACGCCGATGGAGACGCGATTGACGCCGGCCGTGCGGTAGCCCGCGAAGCGCGCCGCTTCGACGCTGCCGGGATTCGCTTCGAGCGTGACCTCCGCGTTGTCATCGACGGGCCAGAGCCCGGCGATGTGGTCGAGGATGGCCGCGACCGTTTCCGCCTTCATCAGCGAGGGCGTGCCGCCGCCGAAGAAGATGGAGGTGACGGTGCGTGCCCCGACAGTCGCGCCGCGAGGCGCCCCCTCACCCGCACAGCTTCGCTGCGCGACCTCTCCCCACCGGGGAGAGGTGAAGGGAGGTGCGACACGCTCACCTCTCCTCAGTGGGGAGAGGTCGGGAGCGATCGCACGATGGCTTCCGGGTGAGGAGGGCGTGCGCGTGAGGAGGTCCGCGACGTGGTCCAGCTCGCGCTTGTAGGCGGCGAGGTAGCGCTCCTCGTCCCAGCCGCCGAAGCGG
>CAYLSI010000108.1:0-4347 GCA_964386545.1 uncultured Hyphomicrobium sp. | reverse complement strand
ACGCGGATCCAAAAACGAGCGCGTGCGGTCCGAGCAAGCCGGATCGCACGCTCAAAACCCGCGCATACGTTTTATTAAGATTTGGAGCATTTCCCGAGGAAGGGAACGCAGGTTGGTTGCGGGAAAATGCAACCAACCGAGACACCGGAGCGAGCGATCCGATTCTCTCGGATCGCAGAACGCTCTTAGGCCGCCTTCGCCGCCGCCTTCACCGCTTCGACGATATCGCCGACCACCGTGTTGACGAGGCCCTCGTCGTCGCCTTCCGCCATCACGCGGATGACGGGCTCCGTGCCAGACGGGCGAATGACGAGACGTCCCGCTTCTCCGAGCCGCTGCTTGGCGCCTTCGATCGCGCGCTGCACGCGGTTGTCCTCGAGCGGCTTGCCGCTGAGATAGCGCACGTTCTGCAGCACCTGCGGCAGCGGCTTGAAGCGCGCGCACACTTCGGAAACGGGCTTGCCCGTCGCGACGACGCAGGCCAGCACCTGCAGCGACGAAACGAGGCCGTCGCCCGTGGTCGTGAAGTCGGACAGCACGATATGACCCGACTGCTCGCCGCCCACGTTGTAGCCGTGGCGGCGCATGTGCTCGACGACATAGCGGTCGCCCACCGGCGTGCGCGCGAGCGAGAGCCCCTGGTCCTTGAGATAGCGCTCGAGCCCCAGGTTGCTCATGACCGTCGCCACGATGCCGCCGGCGCTGAGCTTGCCGCGGCGGCTCCAGCTTTCGGCGATCACCGCCATGAGCTGGTCGCCGTCCACGATCTGGCCCTTCTCGTCGACGATCACCACGCGGTCCGCGTCGCCGTCGAGCGCGATGCCGATGTCGGCGCGCACCTCGCGCACCTTGTCGATCAGCGCGTCCGGCGAGGTCGAGCCGCACTTGTAGTTGATGTTGCGGCCGTTCGGATCGACGCCGATCTTGATGACCTCCGCGCCGAGCTCCCAGAGCGCTTCCGGCGCGACCTTGTAGGCCGCACCGTTGGCGCAATCGATGACGATGCGCAGATCGTTGAGGCGCAGGTTCTTCGGCAGCGTGCGCTTGGCGAACTCGATGTAGCGCTCCTGCGCGCTGTCGACGCGCGTGGCGCGCCCGATCTTGTCGGCGGAGGCGAGCAGGTCCTCGCTCGGCCCTTCGATGAGGCGCTCGATCTCGAGCTCCATGTCGTCAGAAAGCTTGTAGCCGTCCGGATCGAACAGCTTGATGCCGTTGTCATCATAGCGGTTGTGCGACGCGGAGATCATGACGCCGAGGTCGGCGCGCAGGCTGCGCGTCAGCATCGCCACGGCCGGCGTCGGCATCGGGCCGAGCAGGAACACGTCCATCCCGACGGCCGTGAAGCCGGACATCAGCGCCGCTTCGAGCATGTAGCCCGAGAGCCGCGTATCCTTGCCGATCACGACGCGGTGGCGATGCGATCCGTTCTGGAACATCTTTCCGGCGGCCATGCCGACCTTGAGTGCAACTTCGGAGGTCATCGGGTGCTTGTTGGCAAGCCCGCGAATGCCGTCAGTCCCGAAATAGCGGCGTGTCATCAGTCCCCCTCGAACCTGCAAGAAGCCCCGTAAGCCCCGTGCGGATTTTAAAGTCCCGGCCGCGGTGCGCCAAGGCACGAATTCGCTCTTTGCCCCAGCAAATAGCAGCGCCTGCTTGCCGCTTCGAATTCCGCCCAAGGCAGAGAAAACGCTAGGAAATCATAGGTGCCGTGACGAAAGCGTTCCTCGCAGGGGCCGTCACGGGGGCTTTTGTTCAAACGTCGTTAAACGAATGTTACCGGCCCGCTCCCGCGAGCACGCCTTCGGAGCCCGCCTGTGCGGCCTCCCAGACGGCGACCGCCTGACGCGTCTCGGCCACGTCGTGCACGCGCACGATCTGCACGCCCTGCGCGATCGCATGCAGCGCCGCCGCGATCGAGCCCGGCACGCGTTTCTTCGGGTTCTCCTCGTTCGAGATTTGCCCGATCAACTTCTTGCGGCTCGCGCCCAGCAGCACCGGCACGCCGAGCCCGTGATAGAGGCTCATCGCGTGCAGCACCGCCACGTTGTGATGCAGGTGCTTGCCGAAGCCGATGCCGGGATCGGCGACGATGCGCGACTTCGGGATCCCCGCCTCGACGCACGCACGGATACGCTGCTCCAGGAAATCGAACACGTCCAGCACGACGTCGCTGTACTGCGGATTGTCGTTCATGGTCTTCGGATCGCCCTGCGCGTGCATGAGCATGACCGGAAGGCCGCTCTCCGCCGCCGTGTCGAGCGCGGCCGGATCGTACGTGAGGGCCGAGACGTCGTTGAGGATGTCCGCGCCCGCCGCCGCGGCCCGGCGCATGACCTCCGCCTTGCGCGTGTCGATGGAGATGAGCTTGTCCGTCCGCGCGCGCAGCCCCTCGATGACCGGGATCACGCGGCGCAGCTCGTCCTCCACGTCCACCGTGTCCGAGCCCGGCCGCGTCGACTCGCCGCCAATGTCGAGGATGTCGGCCCCCTCCTCCGCGAGCGCGAGCCCGTGCGCGACCGCCGCCTGCGCGCTCGCGTGCTGCCCGCCGTCCGAGAAGCTGTCCGGCGTCACGTTGACGATGCCCATGATACGCGGCCGGTCGAGCGAAAGCCCGGCGAGGCGCGCCCGCGGGCTGCGGATCGCTTCCACGAGATCCGCCGCCTCCAGCGTGCTGCGTCCCCAGTCGCGCTCGAACATCTCGCCGAGGCCGATGGTGCGCCGGATCGTGCCGCGCGGGCTGCGCTCGAGCACTTCGAGCGCAGAGAACGCGAGCGGCCCGCCCGCCAGCGGCAACCCGCCCCAGACCTCCTGCGGATCGTCGCCCTGACGGCTCGGATAGATGCCGAGCGGGCGGACATAGAGCGAGCGCTGCATGGAATTCCCCAAAAAGAAGAGCGGCCGCGAGATCCATCGCGGCCGCCCAGCACTTAAGCGAAGGAACGCCAGCCCATCAAGACTGGGGTTGCGGCTCGAGGCCCCCGGTGTCGGGCTCGTCGCGCGGACGCGCGCGCCCCGCCGTCGGCACGGCCGGGCCGGCCGAGCCCTTGGAGCCGTCGTCGTCGCGGCGCACGATGGTCTCGCCGCGCATGATCGCCGCCACCTCGTCGCCCGAGATCGTCTCGAAGTCGAGCAGCGCCTTGGCGACCGCGTGGAGCTTGTCGATGTTGTCGGTGAGGATCTTCTTGGCCTTCTCCTCGCCCGCGTGGATGAGCCCGCGAATCTCCTCGTCGATCAGCTTGGCCGTCTCGTCGGAGATGTTCTTGGTCTGCGTCACCGAGTGGCCGAGGAAGACCTCCTGCTCGTTGCCGTTGTAGCGGACGCGTCCGAGCCGGTCGGACATGCCCCACTCCATGACCATCGCGCGCGCGAGCTGCGTCGCCATCTGGATGTCGCCGGTGGCGCCGTTGGTGACGTTCTCCGGGCCGCCGAGCAGGATCTCCGCCTCGCGGCCGCCGAACAGCACCGCAAGGCGCGCCTCGCACCACTGCCGCGTGCGGCTGTGGCGGTCGCCTTCCGGCAGGTTCATCGTCACGCCGAGCGCACGTCCCCGCGGAATGATGGTGACCTTGTGCAGCGGATCGTACGGCACCGACAGGCCCACGATGGCGTGGCCCGCCTCGTGATAGGCCGTGTTGCGCTTCTCTTCCTCGCTCATGACCATCGAGCGCCGCTCGGCACCCATCATGACCTTGTCCTTCGCGTCCTCGAATTCGGACTGCGTGACGAGCCGCTTGTTGCGGCGCGCCGCCAGCAGCGCGGCCTCGTTGACGAGGTTGGCGAGATCGGCGCCCGAGAAGCCCGGCGTGCCGCGCGCGATCGTCCGCGCATCGACGTCGGGTGCGATCGGGCTCTTCTTCATGTGGACCTTGAGGATCTTCTCGCGGCCCGCGATGTCGGGGTTCGGCACGACGATCTGGCGGTCGAAACGGCCCGGGCGCAGCAATGCGGGGTCGAGCACGTCCGGCCGGTTGGTCGCCGCGATGATGATGATGCCCTCGTTGGCCTCGAAGCCGTCCATCTCGACGAGCAACTGGTTGAGCGTCTGCTCGCGCTCGTCGTTGCCGCCGCCGAGGCCGGCGCCGCGATGGCGGCCGACCGCGTCGATCTCGTCGATGAAGATGATGCACGGCGCGTTCTTCTTCGCCTGCTCGAACATGTCGCGCACGCGGCTCGCGCCGACGCCGACGAACATCTCGACGAAGTCGGAGCCCGAGATCGTGAAGAACGGCACGTTCGCCTCGCCCGCGACGGCGCGCGCGATCAGCGTCTTGCCGGTGCCGGGCGGACCGACGAGCAGCGCGCCGCGCGGAATGCGCCCGCCGAGCCGCTGGAACTTCTGCGGGTCGC
>CAYLSI010000107.1:0-4382 GCA_964386545.1 uncultured Hyphomicrobium sp. | reverse complement strand
CACCGGCAGCGTGTGACTGCCCGCCTGACCTAGGGTGTGAACTCATTATGGATGGCGCATTGATGGTTCAAAACAAGCCAAAAGCCAGGAAAAGCGCGCAGCGCGATGCCGAAGCATCGAGCAAGGGCTTTGACGCCGCCATTGGCTTGTTTTGGACCACCCCGCAGGGGCGCGGTCCTTTCGCGCCGCCGGGTCATGCTGGAGGCATGCTTCCAGCATGTCGCACAAGCTTGCAAACCATGAGGTTTGCGGCGCCTGCGCTCCTGCCGGCAACACGAAAGTCCTCGCGTCAATGCACCATCCATAATGAGTTCACACCCTAGGATTCTGACTGTGAGAGCGGGTCCCCGCATTCAAGCCGCGGCCGAGGTGCTCGAGGACATCCTCGCGCGTCATCAGCCCGCCGCCTCCGCGCTGCAGGACTGGGGCAAGCGCCACCGCTTCGCCGGATCGGGCGATCGCGCCGCCATCGGCACCATTGTCTACGACGCCCTGCGTCAGCGCCTGTCGCTCGCGGCCCGCATGGGAAGCGACACGCCGCGCGCGCTCGCCATCGCCGCCGCCCCGAAAGCGCTCGGCCTGTCGCCGGACGAGACGGCCAGCGCCTGCGAGGATGCGCACGCCCCCGGCGCACTGAGCGCGGACGAGCGAGCCCGCTTGAGCGCGCCCGCATCGGACACCGCCGCACCGCACGTCGCGGCCGACATCCCCGAATGGCTGATGCCCTCGTTCGCACGCGCCTTCGAAGAGCGCGCGCTGGAGGAGGGCCGCGCCATGTCGGCCCGCGCGCCCATCGACTTGCGCACCAACACGCTGAAATCCACGCGTGAGAAAGTGCTGGCAGCTCTCGAGCGCTACGGCGCCACGGCGACGCCGCTGGCCCCGCACGGCGTTCGCATCGCAGCCCCGGAAGGCCCCGCGAAGTCACCCCATGTCGAGGCCGAAGCCGCCCACGGCAAGGGCTGGTTCGAGGTGCAGGACGAAGGCAGCCAGATCGCAGCGGCGCTCGCCGGCGCGGGCCCGCGCAAGCAGGTCCTGGACCTGTGCGCCGGCGCAGGCGGCAAGACGCTCGCGCTCGCGGCGGCGATGCAGAACAGCGGGCAGATCTACGCCTACGACTCCGACAAGGGCCAGCTCCGGCCCATCTTCGAGCGGCTGCAGCGCGCAGGCGTGCGCAACGCGCAGGTCCTGAACGCCGGCGACACGGCAGCCCTCGACGCGCTCGCCGGCCGCTTCGACGTGGTGCTCGCCGATGCGCCATGCTCGGGCTCCGGCACGTGGCGGCGCAAACCCGATTCCAAATGGCGCCTGAAGCCGGAGCAGCTCGCGACGCGCCAGAAGGAGCAGCGCGAGGTGCTGAGCCGCGCCGTCACGCTCGTCAAACCGGGCGGCCGCCTCTGCTACGTCACCTGCTCGGTGCTGCCGGAGGAAAATAGCGATCAGGTCGCATGGCTCCAAAGCGCCCATCCGGCGTTTACACTCGTGCCGTATCGCGAGGTCTGGACGGCGACGCTACCCGGACTGCCGCCCGTTTCGGCGGACGGAGCGGCCGAGACGCTCCAACTGACGCCGGCCTCGCACGGCACGGACGGATTCTTCATTGCGATTTTCGCGCGGAGCGCTTGATCCATGACCCTCAAGTCTGCCCTTACGCTCGTGGCCTTCATCGCGCTCGTCGCCCTCGTGTCGGTCACGGGCTCGACGTTCCGCCCCGGCCCCTGGTACGAGGCCCTGACCAAGCCGGACTGGACGCCGCCCAACTGGCTCTTCCCGCCCGTGTGGGCCGCGCTCTACCTGATGATCGCGATTGCCGGCTGGCGCGCCTACACGTCGCTCGGCGTCGGCGCCGCGCTCGTCGTCTGGCTCGTCGGCCTCGCGCTGAACGGGGCGTGGTCCGTCATCATGTTCGGGGAGCACCGCATCGGCCTGGCCGCGCTCGACATCGCGGCGCTGTGGCTGTCCATCGTGACCTTCATCACGCTGACGTGGCGGAAAGACCGGATCGCGAGCCTGCTGTTCGTGCCGTATCTCGTCTGGGTGAGCTATGCCGCCGCGCTCAACGTGGCGCTCTGGCAGCTCAACCCGCAGGCTTAAGCAGCCCCGTTCGCGATCGGCCCATAGGTTTCCTGCAGCAACGCGGGATCGACCACCCACGCATCGCTGGGCGCCGCGCCCTGGGCGTGCTCGGCCATGAGCGCTTCGAACTTGGCGCGGGGGATCTGCTGGTAGCCGGACTTTTCGAGCACGGGCGTGTAGTCACGCGCATCGACCATCGCATAGCCCCACTTCTCGAGGTGCGGGTAAAGCACCGCGCAGGCGAGCTTCGACGTATCGCTTTCGAGGCTGAACATGGACTCGCCGACGAACACGCGCCCGACCGCGAGACCGAACCCGCCGCCGACCAGCTCGCCGTCGCCGTTCCAGACCTCGAACGAATGCGCATGCCCCATCCGATGCAGCCGCGAGAAGAACTGCATGTAGCGCGGCGTCAGCCACGTCAGCGTATGCCAGTTGTAGCTGCGCGGCGCGCCGCAATGGTGCACGACCCGATCGAACGCCGTGTCGAACGTGAAGGTATACTTGCCGCTGCGGATCTGGCGCGTCAGGCGACGGCTGACGTGGGCGTTCTCGAAGAACAGCACCATGCGCTTGTCGCGCGTCCACCACTTGAGCGGCCCGCAATGCGCCCAGGCGAAGAAGCCGGCGCGCAGCGCCGTGAGATAGCTTTGCGGGGTGAGGTTGCGGACGACACCGGCAAACGTGTCAGGCCGGGACCGTGTCCGATTTTGATCCGGCACCTCCGTCCCGCCGCGGACGAGATCGAGAAGCGTCCAGAGCAGAAGGTGCGGAACGCTCGCAATGCGTTGCGGCTGCAAAGCGTACGCGATGCCGAGGATCCAGCGCGTCGCCATGCGCCGGGGCGTCTCGCGCAGGGGCAGATCTGCGGAAACAGGCTCGGCCTCGACATTTGCGGCCGGGCCGGCCAGGGGCCAGCCGTGGGCGCGTGCGCGGGAGGATGTCAGCATCGGAGCACTATGCCTCGCAGAAAAATCTTAATGTCCCGTCCACCGCAAATCCCGGGCCAGCCCGGAGGGCCCGCGTCGGCCATGGTGAACGCCGCCCGGACCCCGCGCGGAAGCTGGCCTGTGCACGAGACCCGGCCTGCGGCTTTCCTGCACCCCCCGCCCGCTTGACGCTTCCGCGGCGGGGTGGTCTACCGCACCATCGTGGAAGCCTCGGGAGACACCCGGCCTTATGTCCGCACCCGTCCTGATCATCGATTTCGGCAGCCAGGTCACGCAGCTCATCGCGCGCCGCGTCCGCGAATCCGGCGTCTACTGCGAAATCCACCCCTTTCAGTCGGCCGCCGCCGCCTTCACAAAGCTGAAACCCGGCGCCGTGATCCTGTCCGGCGGACCGTCCTCGGTTCCCGAGGCCGGCAGCCCCCGCGCGCCGGACGCCGTGTTCGAGGCCGGCATTCCGGTGCTCGGCATCTGCTACGGCCAGCAGACCATGGCCGAGCAGCTCGGCGGCAAGGTCGAGAGCGGTCACCATCGCGAGTTCGGCCGCGCCATCCTGAGCATCGATCGGGAAAGCCCGCTCTTCGAAGGCGTCTGGACGCAGGGCGAGCGCCATCAGGTCTGGATGAGCCATGGCGACCGCGTCACGCGCCTCCCCGAGGGCTTCCGCGTCATCGCGACGAGCGAGAACGCCCCCTTCGCGGCCGTGGCCGACGAGGCGCGCCGCTTCTACGCCGTGCAGTTCCATCCCGAGGTCGTGCATACGCCGGACGGCGAGAAGCTGATCTCGAACTTCGTGCATCGCATCGCCGGTCTGGAAGCGGACTGGACCATGGCCGCCTACCGCCGCGAGATGATCGCCAAGATCCGCGCGCAGGTCGGCCAGGGCCGCGTCATCTGCGGCCTCTCGGGCGGCGTCGACAGCGCGGTTGCGGCCGTGCTGATCCACGAGGCGATCGGCGACCAGTTGACCTGCGTGTTCGTCGATCATGGTCTGATGCGGCAGGCCGAGGCCGAGCAGGTCGTGGGCCTCTTCCGCGACCACTACAACATCCCGCTCGTCCACGTGGACGCCTCCAAGCTGTTCCTCGACGCGCTCGCGGGCGTGACCGACCCCGAAGCCAAGCGCAAGGCGATCGGCAAGCACTTCATCGACGTGTTCGAAGCCGAAGCGGCCAAAATCGGTCGTGCCGGAGGCGCGCGCGCGCAACCCGCCGAATTTCTGGCCCAGGGCACGCTCTATCCGGACGTCATCGAAAGCGTGTCCTTCAGCGGCGGCCCTTCGGTCACGATCAAGTCGCACCACAACGTCGGCGGCCTGCCCGAGCGCATGAACATGAAGCTCGTCGAGCCGCTGCGCGA
>CAYLSI010000106.1:0-4385 GCA_964386545.1 uncultured Hyphomicrobium sp. | reverse complement strand
ACTAGGTCGGTTCCTTGGACGCTTGTTCAGAGGCTCAATGAGCGTCAACACACCAGAGGCAATGCGCACGCTTGGCGTGGCTCTCCTTTTCGACACGCCTGTGTTGTCAATGGACAACCAGTCAGCGCCGGACTCTAAGCTGAACGGCCAGATCTCGGCCAAGACCGGCGCCCATCTGGACGTCGCGACGACTGTTTGACGAGAATCCGGCTGCACCTCGCGGCGCAGCCGGACAAAGGCCGTTATTCGACGGCCTCACTGGCAGCAGCGGCACGCAGCGGCTCAGGGAGCCACCCGGTGCCGGCGACAAGGGCTTCGGCGCGCGCGGCAAGCTCGTTCTTCTTGAGCTTTTCGAGAGAGGGCGCGTGCGAGCCCTTGGCCGCGTCGATTGCCTCCAGGATCTGCGCCCGGCTGATGCGGCTGAAGTAGCTCTCGGCCGAGGGCGTGAACCAGGCCGTCATGTCGAGATTGAGCGCTTGCGCAAGCCGCATCGCGTGCGCGAGGCGGGGCGCATCCGGTCGATCCTCCTTGCGCTGCACGGCATTTACGCTCCTGGCCGCGATGAGCGCCAGCACCTCGAGCAACTCGTCGCGCGAACGTGCAAGGCACCACGGCCAGAGATCATCGGGATTGCCGGGAAGCCGGTGATGCAGCAGATCACATTCCCGCTTGAGGGCGGAGAGCCCGCTGCAGGCCTGTGCATCGGTGAGGGCGCTGTGCGGAAAGCCGTGGCAGGACATCTCAAGGCAGCTATCCGTGCGCGCGTACTCGTAGAGAGAGACCAGCGCCAGGCAGTGCACTACGGCCGCGAGCGCAATGTCGGGCCGGCCCAGGAGCTCGGCCCCGATGGCCGCGGTCTTGTGGGCAGTGAGGTCCTCGATGAGGCGCGGTGACAGTCCCTTGGGCAGAGCCGACCTATCGTCATCATCCGAAGGAGCCTGCGCCTGCTCGCCCTCAGCCGGAAGATCCTCCGGTCGAACGAGGCCGCGCTCGACGGAAACGCTGCCGTCATGATCCAGGGATACGATGGCCCCGGCAGCAGAAAGAACGCTACCCGTCCACTTCCGGCCAAGGGCGTAGAGATCCTCGATACGCTCCGCTATGACGCCAAGACGCTCGGCATCGGCGGAGTCGTCAATCTCGGCAAGCCGATCGTACTCCCCGTTCAGGCGATCCAGCTCGTTCTGGTGCGCGTCGGAGAGCGGAACGCTTTCGGGATACCGCCGGGTAAACCGCGAAAGCGCGCGATGGTCGAGATCGACGACGGCCTTGGTCCAGCGCCAGCCCTCGGCTGAGATCCCGGCTGCCGCGGAAGCCAGCTTTTCGGCTACCAGGCGATCGAGAAGCTCGCCGTCGAGCACGAAGGCGTCACTGTTGTCGCCGAAGAGATCCCGACGAATGGTGCCGCCCGCTGCCTCGTAGGCGTCGAGCCCTATAAAGCGGACACGCTTGTCGGTGGCGCGGACCTCGCCTTCGGTCAGGGCACGGCGTATCGCGCCGGGATTGCAGTTCCACGCGGGCAGCTCCGCGAGCACACGCTCCTGCGCTTGATGATCGTCGGAGATGGCGAATGCCTGCGCCTGCTCGAGATCGATCTCATCCTTGCGGTAGGCATCGAGAATGACCGGGCTCAGCCGGCCGAGCTTGAGGCGCTTCATGACCAGGCTGTCGGCCACGCCGAACCGGGCCGCGACATCGGTAACGCTTGCCCCGCGATCGACAAGATCACGGAAGGCCTCGAACTGATCGGCCGGGTGCATGGGCGCGCGGATCGTGTTCTCGACCAGGCTGAGCTCAGTCGCGTCCACTTCCGATGCCGCCAGCGTGCAGGAGACCGGATGATCCTTGCCGATATGGCCGTCTTTCGCCAGCTCCATGAAAGCGAAATAGCGCCTGCGGCCTGCCAGGATCTCGTACCTGCCGCGCTTGCCTTCGCGGACGAGGATGGATTGAAGCTGGCCGTGCGCCGCGAGCGAAGCGGCAAGTTCCTCGATTCCGTCCTTGGCGCCTGTCCTGCGGACATTGCCTTTCCAGGGCGTGAGCCTGTTGAGAGGGATGGTGATGATGTCAGTCATGAGGTTCTCCTTTCCGTTGCGGTTTCTCGTGAGAGACGCGACGGAGAGGGACGGGCGATTGAGCCGCCGGCGTCATGCCCAACACGGGAGCGGAAAGCGCAGCGGGCGAATGGAGCGGGCAGGGCATTGACGGCAAGGCGCGCCCGTCCACGTTGCGGCATCATCGAACGGGAACCGCCAAAGGGAGAGACGCTCCGACTGCCGTGAGAGCATCCGCTCGCTAGGCGGGAGAAAATCAGCAAGACGGCAAGTGAAGGTTCGACCGGGCCGCAGGATGTCGAATATACCTCAACAGCATGGATATAATCCCGATCGGGATGATTTATCATGGTGAAACCGTTCTCGCACGCAATAATCCCGATCGGTTCTTTTTATGGCATTTGAGGTCTCGCTGAGATATAATCGTCCCGAAAGGGATGAATATGCACGCAAAGCTGGACGTCATAATCCTAGGTGCTCTCGTAAGGAAAGAGCGCAAAAGCCAGAAACTGACCCAAGAGCAGTTGGCGGCTCTTGCGGGCGTAGGTGTCCGGTTCGTTCGCGAGCTCGAGGCTGGAAAGCCGTCCTGTCAGATCGGTCGAGCGATGCAGGTGCTTGGAACGCTCGGCCTTGACCTCGCCGTCTCCCGCAGAGAGGCCGATTGATGACGCGCGAACTCGACGTCTATCTCGGAGACGCGCTCGCCGGCCAGGTCGCCCAGACCGACAGCGGCATGTTGTCGTTTAAGTACGAGGATGCCTACCGGGCGGCGCCTGGTGCCCGCGCCATCTCCGTCTCGATGCCGATGAGGGAAGAAGCCTGGCCCGACCGCCAGGTCCGTCCATTCTTCTCGGGCCTGCTTCCGGACGAGGCGGCACGACAACGCCTCGCGGAAGCGCTCGGCATCTCCGCCGGCAATGCGTTCGGCCTCTTGGAGATCATCGGCGGCGAGTGCGCCGGCGCTTTGTCGCTGTATCCCGCAGGTGAGGCGCCACCCGCCAACGGTGAAGACGGTGTCGAGGTGCTGTCCGACAAACGCCTCGCCGAGGTCATCGGCAAGCTCCGCGATCGTCCGCTGCTCGGCGGCGAGGAGGGCGTAAGGCTCTCGCTTGCGGGCGCGCAGGACAAGCTGGCCGTTTGCCTTGACGGCGATCACGTGGCCCTCGCGAAAGGCGGCCGTCCCACGACGCACATCCTCAAGCCGGCAATCCGCAATCTGGATGGCGCGGTCGAAAACGAGCTGTTCTGCATGCGTCTGGCAGCGGCCATGGACTTCGGCGCGCCGCCAGTGCAGATCGGCAGGACCGGAGACACACCGTATCTGCTCGTCACCCGTTATGACCGGCAAGTGGGCGCCGACGGACTAATCGTGCGCCTGCATCAGGAGGATTTCTGCCAGGCGCTTTCCGTGCCGCCTGAACTCAAATACGAGGATGAGGGCGGCCCGGGCACCAAGGACTCTCTCGATCTGATCAATCGGGCGACCGCGCGGCCGGCCGCCGACAGTTTCGCATTCATCCGGATATTGATCTTCAACTACCTCGTCGGCAATGCCGACGCACACGGCAAGAACTTCGGTCTGCTGTATCGCAACCGCGTTCCGGATCTCGCGCCGCCCTATGACATCCTGTGCACCGCTGCCTATCCGCGGCTCGCCAAGAAGATCGCCATGGCCATCGGCGGCCGTTCGATTCCGGATACCATCCAGCTCAATCACTGGTACGCGCTCGTGCCGGACACGCGTGCCGCGCAACGTCTTCTCGCGAAGACCCTCGCGGAGATGGCAGGGCGTATCGGGGACATCGCAGATGCCCTGATCCTGAATTTGCGGGAACAGGGGATCGACCACCCGATACTCGGCACCATCCGAAGCGTCATCCAAACGCGAGCGCAGCATATCCTCCGCATCACCGCGAACGCGTGAGATTGTGCGCTCATGCGAGCAACACCTCAACCGGCGCCTCGATGGTCATCGCTTTCGAACGAGGGCAAACCAGCAAGTCGGCAAGTGATGGTTTGCCCCTGCGCACGGTTTGGAAGGACGATATTCCTAAAACTCGATCTCGAGCAAATAACGGGCTATACTGATTTTTATGACGGAAGAGCCTATCAACATCGTTCTTGAACATCTGAGACACATCAGGAACAACGTCGACGATATTCGCGAGGACGTACGCGATTGCAAACTGCGGCTGACGCATGTTGAAGAAAATCTGGCGATGCTGAACCGTCGTGGCGACCGCATCGAAAGCAGATTGGAGCGCGTTGAGAAGCGCCTGGACCTAGTCGAAGCCTAGGAGGCTGTTTCCATAAGAGTGATAATATATCTTA
>CAYLSI010000105.1:0-4437 GCA_964386545.1 uncultured Hyphomicrobium sp. | reverse complement strand
GTCTCGGCTATACGGCCCTCGACGTCGACGTGCGGGCCGATCCGCTCGCCGACCATGATTTCCCGGAAATCTTCCGGCTGCGCGCGAGCGGGCCCGAGTTCTTCATCCGCGCGAGCTTCTGAGCCGCCCGCCGCGGTCGTCGGGCCGTTCCGGTCGTCAGCTCCTCATCCGCCGCCGTAGGCCGCGACGAACTCCGGCGGCATGCGCGCGGCGCGGCCCGTGTCGAGATTCAGGCAGACGTACACGGTCACTGCACTCGCGAGCGTGACGCCGTCGGCGATGCGGCGGACGATGAACCGGCGCGTGCAGCGCAGCTTCCCGTCGCAGGCCGTGATCCAGGTCGTGACGCTCACTCGATCGCCCGCAAGCGCCGCACGCTCATAGTCGATCTCGGTGCGCAGCGCCGCCATGCCGCGCCGCAGCGCCACGCAGGTCTCGAGCGGCGCGCCGAGCGCCGCCGAATGGCTCCACGCGGCGCGGTCCAGCCAGGTGAGATACACCGAGTTGTTGACGTGCCCGTAGGCATCGATGTCGGCGGGCCGGACGTCGAGCTCGACGACGTGGATGCCCATCCGCCCCGGGTCGTTTACCGATGTATGCACGAAATAACCATAAACATTGACCGATCGCGAATGCCCGGACCACGGCCGCGGCTATAACCCATTTTACGTAGATCGCGCTTGCGCGACACAAGAGCCGGCGGTGCAGGGCAGGGGGTTGTCTTTCCGGGCGATCGATCGTGCCCGCCGTGCCGGACCAGAAATTCGTCCATTCCGGGGAGGAATCACATAATGATCATCCATACGGGGAAAAGGCCGGCCGAACGACGGGCCGTGCGCCGCGCCTTGCTGGCCGCGTCCGCAGCGGCGGTGGCCTGTACGGCACCGGCATTCGCACAACAGGCGGAGGCTTCGCTCGATACGGTCGTCGTGACCGGCAGCCGCATCGCCAAGCGCGACGCGATCGCGGAAAGCCCGATTCTCACCGTCGACAGTTCGACGATCGAAGCGAGCGGCTTCGTCGCGGTCGAGCAGTTCCTGAATACGCTGCCGCAGGTGACCCCGGGCATCAGTTCGCAGTCGAACAACCCCAGTTCGAACGGCCGCGCCTTCCTCGACCTGCGCGGTCTCGGTACCAACCGCAACCTGGTGCTGATCGACGGTCGCCGTGGCATGGGCTCCACCGGCGGCGGCGTGGTGGACATCAACACGATTCCGGCGGCCCTGATCGAGCGTACCGAGATCATCACCGGTGGTGCGGCGGCCGTGTACGGCGCCGACGCGATCGCCGGCGTCGTCAATTTCATCATGCGCAAGAACTTCGAGGGCGTGCAGATCGACGGCGGCTACAACATCACCGAGGAAGGTGATGGCATGCAGTGGAACACCGACATCACGCTCGGCGGCCAGTTCGCCGACGGCCGGGGCAACGCGGTGTTCAACATCGGTTACTACAAGCGGGACGACCTGTACAAGGGCGCACGCAAGTTCTCGGCACAGGCCAGTTCCTCGACGCCGACCATGCCCGGCGGCGGCTGGAGCACGGGCGCCAATACACCCAGCCGGGCCGCTGTCGATGCGGCTTTCGGCACCGGCGCCTGCGCATTGAACGGCGGCAGCGCGGGCTACCAGTTCAATCCAGACGGTTCGCTGTTCTGCACCGGCGTTGCGGGCAGCCCCCTCGACGTGGTCGGCTACAACGGGCCCGACAGCTGGATCGCCACGCAGTTCTATCCCGACCTGTTCTCGTACAACTTCGAGCCCGACAACATCCTCGTGCTGCCGATGGAGCGCTGGAGCTTCTACACGCACGCGGACTACGAGCTGAGCGCCAACTTCAAGCCCTACGTCCAGGCCATGTTCACCAACTACAACGCGCTGCAGGAGCTGGCCGCGACACCGGCCTCCGGCACCACCGGCTGGAACGTGCCGGTCACCAACCCGTTCATCACGACGCAGATGCAGCAGCTGCTGGCCTCGCGTACGGTGGACCCGGCCAATCCCGCGACGACCGGGCCGCTGCAGCCGTTCGCGTTCTCGAAGCGCTTCAACGACCTCGGCGGGCGCACCGGCGACAATACCCACGACGTCTGGCAGGCCGTGGTCGGCGCCACCGGCGACATCGCCGGCAGCTGGACCTACGATACGTTCGCGAGCTATGGCCGCTCGGTGCAGAACGAGGTGCAAGGCGGCAACGTGCGCCGCGACCGCGTGCAGACGCTGCTGAACGCCGCCGACGGCGGTGCTTCGCTGTGCGAAGGCGGCCTGAATCTGTTCGGCGCCGCGCCCGCGACGACCATCAGCCAGTCCTGCAAGGACTACATCAGCCTCGAGGCCAAGAACCTGACGACCGTGGTCCAGCGCAATATCGAGGCGGTGGCGACCGGTGATCTGTTCGAGCTTCCCGCGGGCACCGTCCAGGCCGCCGTCGGCGCCAGCTGGCGCGACATCACGCTCAAGTTCCAGCCGGACAGCGGACTGCAGCCGGGCCTCGTGGCCGGCTTCAACCAGCAGCTGCCGGTGTCGGGCAAGCTGAACTACACCGACCTGTTCACCGAGGTGTCGGTGCCGATCCTGCGCGATCTGCCGCTGGTCCAGAATCTGTCGCTGACGGGCGGCTATCGCAATACCGACAACAACCTGTTCGGCAACGACGGTTCGTGGAAGCTGACGATGGACTGGAAGATGATCGACTCGCTGCGCTTTCGCGGCGGCTTCCAGCGCGCGGTGCGCAGCCCGAACATCAACGAGCTGTTCGCGCCGCAGCTGAACAACTTCCCGACCTTCACGAACAGCGATCCGTGCAATACGACCGGCCCCATCGCAGCGCAGTATCGCAATGGTCCGAACGGCGCCCAGGTCCAGGCGCTGTGCGCGGCGCAGTCCGTGGTCGCGGGCGGCGCCGGCTACGTGCAGCCCGCTGGCCAGGCGAACGGCATCACCGGCGGCAACCCGGACCTGCATCCGGAGACCTCCGACTCGTGGACCGCGGGCCTCGTGTTCACCTCGCACTCGGACCATCCGCTGCTCGAGCGGCTGACCTTCTCGCTGGACTACTTCTCGATCGAACTCGAGGAGGTCATCGCGGCCGTGGGTGCGGTGACGATCGTGCAGCGCTGCTACAACCGTGACGGCGCCAACCCGACCTTCGACCTCAACAACCAGTGGTGCCAGCTGTTCAATCGCGATCAGGGCAACGGCGGCGTCATCGAGCTGCAGCAGCTCTCCCGCAACCAGGCGTTCATCAACGTGAGCGGCATCGACTTCGCGCTCGACTGGCGCTTTGCGCTCGGCGAGCGTGCCGGAGACCTCGGCTTCGCGCTGATCGGCACCTGGACCGACAAGTCGGAGCAACAGACGACCAGCGTCGACCCGGTCTACGACTTCGCCGGCTCGATCGGCCAGGTCACCGCTTCGGCGGTGCCGGAATGGCGTGGCACGTTCACGACGACCTGGTCGCTGCGCGACCTGCAGCTGCAGGCGACCGCGCGCTACATCGATTCGATGATCCATGCCAACGTGGTCACTGGCAGCTCACCGCTCAGCAATACCGGCGTCGACGCTACCTGGTACGTGGACCTCGCCGGCACCTACAACTTCACGGATCGGCTGACGTTCCGGCTCGGTGTGGTCAACCTGACCAACCAGGAGCCGCGGCTGTACACGCCGAACGTGCAGGCCAATACCGATCCGTCGACCTACGACGTGCTCGGCCGACGCTATTTCGCAGGCGTGAAGATGCGATTCTGATCCCGCAACTGAGGTTCGTGCCTGAACCGGGGCGGGGAGAACTCCCCGCCTTTTTTCTTGCGAACCGCGTATCCCGGGAGGCTGATCCATGCGGCGCCGGTTGAGCCTGGGATTCCTGTCGGTCCTGCCGGCGCTGGCGCTGGCCGATCCCGTGGGCGCCTGCCGCGACGCCCATGCGGGTGATCCCGACGCGCACATCGCCTGCCTCGAGGAGGCCCTGCGTCGCGCTGCTGCGATGCCGGATTCGATCGGGGCGGAGCAGCTCGAGTCCCGCGCGCGCCTGCGCGACCCGGACCGGCAGCGACAGGCCGTGCGGCTGGTCTCGGTCAGCTACGATGCGCGGCAACGCGGCGTCTTTCGCACCGCCGGCGGCCAGCTATGGCGGGAACTCGAAGTGACGCCGGAGCGGCTGCGACTCGTGCCGGGTCGGGAGTATGCCGCGCGCATCGAGCGTGGCCCGGTCGGCGGCTACCGGATGCACGTCGATGGCCTGCGGTGGATGATGAAGGTCGAACGCCTGGAGTGACCGGCGGCCGGGCCCGGCGCCGCCGCCGGGAGCGGCGGGCTCACTGCGGAAAAACGAGGCAGGTCGTCGTGCCGTGCGCGATCAGGCGGCCGTGCGCGTCGACGATTTCGCCCTCGGCGAAACCGCTGCGGCGGCCGACGTGCAGGGCCCGGCCGGTGGCGC
>CAYLSI010000104.1:0-4643 GCA_964386545.1 uncultured Hyphomicrobium sp. | reverse complement strand
GACTTCTGCCAGGAGCGGCGCGACCGCACGATCCGCTACGTGCAGCAGAAGTACGGCGAGGATCGCGTCGCGCAGATCATCACGCACGGCAAGCTGCAGGCGCGCGCCGTGCTGCGCGACGTCGGCCGCGTGCTGCAGATGCCGTACGGCCAGGTCGACCGCCTCTGCAAGCTCGTGCCGAACAATCCGGCCAACCCCGTCACGCTGCCCGAGGCCATCGAGGGCGAGCCCAAGCTGCAGGAGGAGCGCGACGCCGATCCGCTGGTCGCGCGGCTCCTGGAGATCGCGCAGAAGCTCGAAGGCCTCTACCGCCACGCCTCCACGCACGCCGCCGGCATGGTGATCGGCGACCGCCCGCTCGACGAATTGGTGCCGCTCTACCGCGACCCGAAATCGAACATGCCCGTCACCCAGTTCAACTGGAAGATGGTCGAGGCGGCGGGCCTCGTGAAGTTCGACTTCCTTGGCTTGAAGACGCTGACCGTGCTGACCAAGGCCGTCGAGATGGTGAAGCGTGGCCGCGGCATCGACATCGACCTCCTGGCCCTGCCGCTGGACGACAAGGCGTCCTACGACCTTCTCGCCAAGGCCGACACGGCCGGCGTGTTCCAGCTCGAAAGCACGGGCATGCGCGAGAGCTTGAAGCGGCTCAAGCCCGACCGCTTCGAGGACATCATCGCCATGGTGGCGCTCTATCGCCCCGGCCCCATGGACAACATCCCGACCTACATCAACCGCAAGTACGGCGAGGAGCCGGTCGACTGCCTGCATCCGCTGCTCGAAGGCGTTTTGAAGGAGACCTACGGCGTCATCATCTACCAGGAGCAGGTGATGCAGATCGCCCAGGTGATGGCGGGCTACTCGCTCGGCGAAGCCGACCTCCTGCGCCGCGCCATGGGCAAGAAAGACAAGAACGAGATGGCGAAGCAGCAGGCGCGCTTCGTCGAGGGCGCCATGAAGAACGGCGTGAAGAAGGACGACGCCGTCTACATCTTCGAGCTCGTCGACAAGTTCGCCGGCTACGGCTTCAACAAGTCGCACGCCGCCGCCTATGCGCTCGTCAGCTACCACACGGCCTACATGAAGGCGAACTTCCGCGAGGAGTTCCTGGCCGCCTCCATGACGCTCGACGCCGCCAACACCGACAAGCTCGCCATGTTTGCGGCCGAGGCGAAGAAGAGCGGCATCGAGGTGCTGCCGCCGTGCGTGAACGCGTCCGCCGTGGAGTTCCAGGCCGTCCCGCCGAAAAAGGTCGAGAAACACGGCGCGATCCGCTACGCGCTGGCGGCTTTGAAGAACATCGGCGCGAGCGCCGTCGAGACCATCGTCGAGAGCCGCAACGCCAAAGGGCCGTACGCCTCGCTGGCGGACTTCGCTTCCCGCATCAACACCAAGGCGCTGAACAAGCGCGCGCTGGAGACGCTCGCGGCAGCCGGCGCCTTCGACGCGTTGGAGAAGAACCGCGCGCTGGTCTACGCCAACGTCGAGCAGGTGCTGCGCGAAGCGGGCAAGAAGGCGGACGACGACCAGACCGGCCAGTGGGACATGCTTGGCACGATGGAGCAGGCCGCCTCCGCCGTCGTGCTGAAGCTCAAGCCCGCGGAAGCCTGGACGCCGATGGAGAAGCTTCAGAAGGAGTTCGAGGCGATCGGCTTCTTCCTCTCGGGCCACCCCATGGACCAGTACGAGCGCGCGCTCGCCAAGCGCGGCGTGATGCGCTTTGTCGATTTCGAAGCCGCAAGCGCGCGCGGCGTCACCGCGGGGCAGCTCGCCGGCATCGTCATCGCGGCGCGCGAGCGGCGCTCGCAGAAAGGCAACAAGTTCGCCTTTGCGATGTTCTCGGACGCGAGCGGCCAGTTCGAAGCCGTGATCTTCTCGGAGACGCTCGCGAAGTCGCGCCAGCTTCTCGAATCCGGCAAGGCCGTGCTGCTCAACGTCGAGGGCGAGCGCGACGGCGAAGCCTTGAAGCTCCGCGTGCAGGACGTCTCCGATCTCGACGAGGTCGTGAAGCAGATGCCGCGCTCCGTGCGCGTCGTGCTCGATGGCGACGCGCTGGCGACCAACCCCGGCAGCCTCGCGCAATTGAAGTCGGTGCTGCAGCCTGGCAAGGCGGAGCTGCGCATCGAGTTGAAGGTCGCGGGCTATCAGCAGAACGTGCCCATATCTCCGAAGGGACGATATGATCTCTCGGCCAGGACCATCGGCCGCATGACGACGGTGCCGGGCGTCATAACTGTGGACGAAGTGTGAGGTAAGCGAGCAGGCCAGATACGAGGAACAATCACGCCCAGTTGGCGTTGAGAGGGCCATGCTCAAGTTAGTCAGTGATCTCACACCGAAGGACCTCTGCGTCAGTGACGAGGAGTCCCTCGATTTCCAGCGGATTGGCGGCGAGCCGCATTCGGAAACGTTCGTGTTTCTGCCGTGGTGCATGCCGTTCAAGCTCGCCATCGCGAGCCGCATCGTGCCGCGCAGCTATCGCGTGTGCTACGAGATGCCCCGCGCCATCGTCAGCTCCGATCCCGAAACGTGCATTCGCGCGCTCAACGTCGTCATCGACGACGCGACGCGCGAGTTCGAGCAGTCCGGCCTCGAGGCGGGCGAGGTCACGGTCGTCGGCTTGAGCATCGGCAATGCGGCAGCGACGCTGTTCGCGAACCGCATCGGCGCGCGCCTGTGCTCCATCGCCTCCGCTGACCGCGGCGACCTCACCTTGTGGGAGAGCCCGGCCTCGCGTCACGTCAGAATGCGCGCGGAGGAAAAGGGGTTCCGCGTCTGCGATTTCACCGCGGCCCTGCGCGGCAAGCACACCATCGACAACCTCGCCAACCTTGCCCCGGGCAGCCGCTTCATCATGGGGCTGCGCGACGAGCTGCTGCCGCAGGCGCGGCGCGACGGGCTCATGAACGCCGTTCGCCGGGTTCTGCCGGCGGCGGACATCGTTCACATCGACGCCACGCACTTCGGCACGATGCGGGAGGCCATTCGTCGGGGCCTTTGCGAACCCTCGGAAATTTCGCCCGCACAGGCATGTTTCGCCTGAAGCGGAAGGCGTTTTGCGCGTGAAGCGGCGGTGGCGCGGGTTTCATCACTTGTGCCATCGCGGCCGCAGTGAGGTAATTTTTCGGATCACGACTCTTAAACACGCTGATGAATCGTGATTCACTTCCGTTCCCAGATAGAACAGTGGCGAAGTGCGCGCGGATGGTTCGCCATGACAAATACGGGAATGGCGCATGTTTCCCATCGGTGACGACAACAGCGAGCGACGCGGAGTTCCGATCGTCACTTATGCTCTCATCGCGATAAACCTCGCGGTGTTCTTCGTCGAGCTTCAGCTCGGCAACGCCTTCATCACCAAATGGGCCTTCATTCCGGCGCGCTTCACCGAGGATCCGGCGGGCGATGCCGCCACCGTGCTCTCTGCCATGTTCATGCACGGCGGCTGGATGCACCTCGGCGGCAACATGCTCTATCTCTGGATCTTCGGCGACAACGTCGAGGACAGGTTCGGCGCGGTGCGCTTCGTTCTTTTCTACCTGTTGGCCGGCCTCGCAGCCACGTTCGCGCAATACGCGGTCAATCCTTCGTCGGCCATTCCGAACGTCGGCGCCTCGGGCGCCATCGCCGGCGTGCTCGGCGCCTACCTCCTGATGTTTCCGAAAGCCCGTGTCGATGTGCTGCTCGGCCGTCAGGTCGTGGCCATGCCCGCGTTCATCGTGCTGGGCTTCTGGGTCGCCCTGCAGCTCGTGAGCGGCGTCGGCTCGATTGCGAACACCGCGCAGACGGAAACCGGGGGCGTCGCCTACATGGCGCACGTCGGCGGGTTCATCGCAGGACTGGCGTTGGGTGTCGTGATGGGCGGCTTGCGCCGGACGGATCGCGTCGCATGACTTTCGCATTTGTCGCATCGCATGCTGCAGCGCAGCAATATAAGCTGCAACACAGGAGTGGAGAATCCGTCGGCGAGTTGCAACTCGTCACTTGTTCTGTTGCAAAGTTTCACCTAGCCTATCGGGAAAAATAAGAAGAAACGGCCTGCAAAGGGGCGGACACGTCGAGGAAGGGCACGCGGCCAGCGCCGTGATCCGTCTCGAACCCTTGGAGGTCACAATGCCTGAAGGCTTCGTCCCCACTGCTTTTTCCCTGAAAAAGTCGGCACTTATGGCTGCGCTCGGCGCGGTTTGCCTCGCCCACGGCGCGTCCGCCGGCGACGGTCAGACGGAACGCGTTCGCGGCTACTTCTGTGACGCCAAGGCGGATCAGATCGCCTTTCTGAATCTCAAGGCGCGCGGCGAAAACGAGGTGATGGCGGCGAACGCCGTCAACAAGCACGCGGCCAAGATGTCGTGCGCGCCGTACCTGCCGGCCATGGCCATCGCCGGCAAGGAGCAGACGATCATGAAGGATGGCCTCGTCTACAAGCTGCAGAGCTTCGTGTTCCTGCCCGAAAAGGTCGAGCGGTGGAGCGGCACGGTTCTGGGCTCGCTCCAGGTCACGGCCAACGACCAGGACATCTGAGGGCGGGGCTCGCGATCCCCGATCCTTCGAAATCGAAACCGTGGACGGCTGGGCGCGTAGTCTCCCACGTCATGGCCGGGGTCATCGCGGAGCGATGCTTCGCATCGACACCCGGCCATCCA
>CAYLSI010000103.1:0-4853 GCA_964386545.1 uncultured Hyphomicrobium sp. | reverse complement strand
GCCCGCCTGCGCGGGCATGACGTTGCAAGCCGAGCATCCATTGCGACCAACTTCTTTGCTATCTCAAACGAAAGCTCTTCCCCATGACCACCAACGCTGAGCTGCAGGCCCGCCGCACCGCTGCCGTCCCGCGTGGCATTGGCCACGCCACGCAGATCTACGCGAAACGCGCGAAGAACGCCGAGATCTGGGACGAGGAAGGCAAGCGCTACATCGACTTCGGCGCCGGCATCGCGGTCGTCAACACTGGCCACCAGCATCCGCGCATCCTCGCCGCCATCGAGGAGCAGATGAAGGCGTTCAGCCACGTCTGCTTCCAGGTGACGCCGCATGAGAACTACGTCTCGCTCGCCGAGCGGCTGAACGCCATCGCGCCCGTCAAAGGTCCGGCCAAGACGATGCTGGCCTCCACCGGCGCGGAGGCGGTGGAGAACGCGGTGAAGGTCGCGCGCTGCTTCACGGGCCGCCCCGGCATCATCTCGTTCTCGGGCGGTTTCCACGGCCGCACCCACATGGGCATGGCGCTGACCGGCAAGGCCGTGCCGTACAAGAAGGGCTTCGGTCCCTTCCCGGCCGACATCTACAACGTCGCGTTCCCGAACCTCTATCATGGCACGTCTGCGGGCGAGAGCCTCAAGGCCCTCAAGAACCTCTTCAAGTACCAGGCCGACCCGTCGAGCATCGCCGGCATCATCATCGAGCCCGTGCAGGGCGAGGGCGGCTTCAACGTCGCGCCGGCCGACTTCCTGCACGCGCTCCGCGCCATCTGCGACGAGCACGGCATCGTCCTCATCGCCGACGAGATCCAGACCGGCTTCGCCCGCACCGGCAAGCTCTTCGCGCTGGAGCATTGCGGCGTGAAGGCCGACGTGGTGACGCTCGCCAAGGGGCTCGCCGGCGGCCTGCCGCTGTCGGCCATCACCGGCCGCGCCGACATCATGGACTCCTCGAACCCGGGCGGCCTCGGCGGCACCTACGCCGGAAACCCGGTCGCCTGCGCGGCAGCGCACACCGTCCTCGACATCATCGAGGACGAGGACCTCTGCGCCCGCGCCAACGCCATCGGCGACATCATCCAGTCGCGCTGCAGAGAGCTGGCGAGCCGCTCGAAGCTGAATTGCATCGGCGACGTGCGCGGCCTCGGCGCCATGTGCGCGGTCGAGTTCGTCAAGGACGGCGCGAGCGGCGAGCCCGCGCCCGAGCTCACCGCCCAGGTGCTGAAGTCCGGCAACGCCCGCGGCCTCATCCTGCTGTCGTGCGGCACTTACGGCAACGTTATCCGCTTCCTGCCGCCGCTCACCGCCTCCGACGACATCGTCAAGGAAGGCATGGACCTGTTCGAAGCCAGCCTCACCGAAGCCGTCAGCGCGCTTCAATAAGCGCTTCGCAACCGGAAAAGCCGAAAGCCCTTGGGAATGACATGGAAGCTCGCAGTAACGGTTTTCAATGTGTCTGGATCCCGGCCTGCGCGGGATGACGTTGAGATTGGGCAGTCGGCTCGTCACAAGCAATCCGTCACTCCGGCGAAGGCCGGAGTCCAGACACTTCCCAGCATCGCCGATCGGACTCGCTTGATCGGAATATAATCACTCAAAGATCGTCAGAAGAGACGTCCCATGACCGTTCACACCAAGACCAACGACCTCAACGCCTTCTTCATGCCGTTCTCCGCGAACCGGCAGTTCAAGAGCGCCCCGCGCCTGCTCGCCGCGGCCAAGGACATGCACTACTTCACCGAGGACGGCCGCAAGGTGCTGGACGGCACGTCCGGCCTCTGGTGCGTGAACGCGGGCCACTGCCGCCCGAAGATCGTGGAGGCGATCCAGAAGCAGGCCGCCGAGCTGGATTTCGCCGGCACCTTCCAGATGGGTCACCCGAAGGCGTTCGAGGCGGCCTCGCGCCTCGTCAACATCGCGCCCAAGGGCTTCGACCATGTGTTCTTCACGAACTCGGGCTCGGAATCGGTCGAGACCGCGCTCAAGATGGCGATCGCCTACCACCGCGCGAAGGGCAACGCCGCCAAGGTCCGCCTGATCGGCCGCGAGCGCGGCTACCACGGCGTGAACTTCGGCGGCACGTCCGTCGGCGGCATCGCCAACAACCGCAAATGGTTCGGCACGCTGGTGGGCGGCGTCGACCACCTGCCGCATACGCACGATCTCGCCCGCAACGCCTTCACCCGCGGCGAGCCCGAGCACGGCGTCGAGCTGGCCAACGATCTCGAACGCCTGATCGCCCTGCACGATGCCTCGACGATCGCGGCCGTCATCGTCGAGCCCGTCGCCTGCTCGACGGGCGTGCTCATTCCGCCGAAAGGCTACCTCGAGCGCCTCGAAGCGATCTGCCGGAAACACGACATCCTGCTGATCTTCGACGAGGTCATCACCGCCTTCGGCCGCCTCGGCACGCCGTTCGCGGCCGACTACTTCGACGTCTCGCCCGACCTCATCACCACCGCCAAGGGCGTAACGAACGGCACGATCCCCATGGGCGCGGTGTTCATGAAGACGCATGTCCACGACGCGTTCATGGCGGGCCCGGACAACGCCATCGACCTCTTCCACGGCTACACCTACTCGGGCCATCCGATGGCCGCCGCCGCCTGCATCGGCACGCTCGAGACCTACCAGGAGGAAGGCCTCCTGACGCGCGCCGCCAAGCTCGCCAAATACTGGGAGGAGCAGGTCCACACGCTGAAAGAGCTCCCGCACGTCATCGACATCCGCAACATCGGCCTCATCGGCGCCATCGAGTTCCGGCCGAAGCCCGACGCACCCGGCGTGCGCGCCTACGACCGCTTCGTCAAATGCTTCGAGAAGGGCCTGCTCGTGCGCCAGACCGGCGACATCATCGCGCTGTCGCCGCCGCTGATCATCGAGGAGAGCCAGATCGACCACCTCTTCGAAATCTTCACCGACGTCCTGAAGGACGGCGACTAGTACGTTTCCGATCATACGTGTCTGGACCCCGACCTCCGTCGGGGTGACGTCAGGGATGAGGAGAGAGGGCCCGCCAGCTACGCAACTGTCTTCCCGGCGAAGGCCGGGATCCAGACACGCTAGAAGTTTGGCCCTGATCCGGAATCGTCCTTCGACCCAGTCTTTCCGTCATTCCGGAGGCATATCTCCGACGTGACAGAGAGAGGACCGCACGCCCATCGATATGAAAAGAAGTTACAGAAGGTCGCCCTGCCCATGCGCACGATTGAGAACGCCTACGGCGGCAAGAAGGTCGCGTCCCGCTCGGAGCGGTCGCAGAACGTCTACGATCCGGCGACGGGCGAAGCCACCGCCCGCCTGCCGCTCTCGACCGGAGACGAGGTCGCGGCCGCCGTCGCCGCGGCGAAGGCCGCCGCGGACGCCTGGGGATCGACGCCGCCGATGAAGCGCGTTGCGCCCATGTTCCGCTTCAAGGACCTGCTGCAGAAGAACGCCGACGCCATCGCGCGCGCCATCTCGTCCGAGCACGGCAAGACGCACCCCGACGCGCTCGGCGAGGTGCAGCGCGGCCTCGAGGTCGTGGATTTCGCCTGCGGCATCCCCCATCTCCTGAAGGGCGAGTTCAGCCGCAACATCGGCCCCGACATCGACTGCTGGTCCGACCGCCAGCCGCTCGGCGTCACGGCTGGCATCACGCCCTTCAACTTCCCCGCCATGGTGCCGATGTGGATGTTCCCCGTCGCGGTCGCCTGCGGCAACACCTTCGTGCTGAAGCCCTCCGAGCGCGATCCCTCCGCGCCGATGCTGCTCTGGGAGCTGTTCCAGGAAGCCGGTTTCCCGGACGGCGTCCTCAACGTCGTGCACGGCGACAAGACCGTCGTCGACGCGCTGCTCGACCACCCGGACGTCAAGGCCGTGAGCTTCGTCGGCTCGACGCCGATCGCCGAGTACGTCTACACGCGCGGCGCCGCGACGGGGAAGCGCGTGCAGGCGCTCGGCGGCGCCAAGAACCACATGATCGTGATGCCCGACGCCGACATGGACAAGGCCGTCGATGCGCTGATGGGCGCGGGCTACGGCTCGGCCGGCGAGCGCTGCATGGCGATTTCCGTCGCCGTGCCCGTCGGCAGGAGGACCGCAGACCGGCTCGTGGAAGCGCTGGCCCCGCGCGTGCGCGCGCTCAAGGTCGCGCCCGCCACCGATCCCGAATCCGAGATGGGTCCCGTGGTGACGGCCGAAGCCAAGAAACGCATCACCGACCTCATCGGCCTGGGGGAGAAGGAAGGCGCCGAGCTCGTCGTCGACGGCCGCGGCCTCGTGCTGCAGGGCTACGAGAACGGATACTTCCTAGGCGGCACGCTGTTCGACCGCGTGACGCCGGACATGACGATCTACAAGCAGGAGATCTTCGGCCCCGTGCTGTCGGTCGTGCGCACCGAGAGCTACGACGAGGCCGCAAACCTCGTGAACAGCCACGAGTACGGCAACGGCACCGCCATCTTCACGCGCGACGGCGACACGGCCCGCGCCTTCGCCGACAAGATCGAGGTCGGCATGGTCGGCATCAACGTGCCGATCCCGGTGCCGGTCGCCTATCATTCGTTCGGCGGCTGGAAGCGCTCGCTCTTCGGCGACCACGCGATCTACGGGCCCGAGGGCGTGCGCTTCTACACGCGCATCAAGACGGTCACGGCCCGCTGGCCCACCGGCATCCGGAGCGGCGCCGAGTTCAACTTCACCGGCCGGAGCTAGAGGCTCTGCGACGAAGGGGACGCCAGTTCGTCGTAGGACACTTCTTCATAGGACAACGCACCCTGCAAAAAAGCTGGAGCGGTCGTGCGCGCTCGTCGCGGGGCGAGCGGGAACGGCCGGATGCGGTCAGCCGCGGATGAGGCCGCCGGCAATGCCGAGCGC
>CAYLSI010000102.1:2788-5082 GCA_964386545.1 uncultured Hyphomicrobium sp. | reverse complement strand
TCGTTGCGTTGTCGCAACAGTTGGAAGAGTTTTTGCCGGGACGACTGACGTCCGCGCAGAAGCGCGACATCGCCGCGGCGAAAGAGAAACAAGCGAGCGGCAAAGATCTGTCCGACGTCGAACGGCAGGCCCTCGATCTAGAGACCAGAGCCGGCCTCGGTCTCACGGACACGGCCGAACGAATCAAGGTGTTGCAGCAGAACCGCGACCGGGCGGACGAGTTCCTGGCCGGCGCGAGTTTCGAGAAGACGGTGCTCGGTCCGATTACCGAGCTGCTCACCGATCCGACTTCGACGACCGCCAAGCTTTACGCGGCAAATCAAAAGCTTTTGCCGAATAACGCGGGGCTCGCGCAGGTCGGCGAGCAAACGATCCGCAACTATGGGCTCGACCCGCTCGAGCAGAATGCACGGCTCGAACGCGCGGTAACTCAATCGGAGGCCGAAATGCTGGCGGGCAACGTGGCGGCCGGCACCTCGGGCATCACGCGCGAAGGGCTCGACAAACTTCTCGCGGCGTCGGGGCAGGCGGGGCTGCTCGGTTGGTTCGAGCGGACGCGCAACATCTGGAGCTACGACCTCGCGAACGAGGGGGGCACGCTCGCGGCTTCGGACGAGGCGATCGGGACCCTCACCAAGCGGCGAAACCAGCTCGCGAATCCGCTGGACTACAGCCGACTCGACGACAACTTTCGGCTCGGGGCACCGCGCGAACCAACGCCGGCCGAACAAAAACAAGTCGAGGCGCTCGATCGCGTGCTCGACGTGCTCAAGGAAATCCGCGACGCGAACCAAGGGCAGCGCGAAGACGCGGCACGCCGGCAAGCGCCGGCACCCGTCAACGCGCACGCGGAGTAAACGCCGGCGATGGCATTCAAAACGAACAGCATCGGCAGCTTCCATTTCCTCAACTTGATGGGGCCGCCCAAGTTCACCGGACACCAGGTCGAGCCGATCGTGCGCCCCGGCGTCGACGGCACGACGTTTCGACGGACCGGCATCCGCGGCGAGCCGCTGCGCTGGGTGACGCTCGTCGACACGCCGACCTTTGAAGACACGATGACCGTGCTCGCGGCCTATCAATGGCTCACCGGCCAAGCGCCGCAGCCGGTCGTATGGGCCGACGTTCCGATCATCGGTCAGCGCTATCAAGTGCTGGCCGTGAACCCGCTCGAAGCGAAAGCCACGCTCCTAACCACGCAGGGCCTCAACCCGCCGTCGCTCGGCTTGCTGCGCGCCGAGTGGTTCGTGTGGCCCATCGATCACGAAGAGGGCTAGCCGGGCCGGTACGACCGGCGGCGATGCCGGGGCCGCCCGGCGGCGATTTACGACTTTGCGAACAAGGCGGGGACAAAGCGATTCCCGCAACCGACGAAAGAGGGGCACACGATGACAGTCGCCATTCAACGTATCTTTGTGACGCAGCGGCTCGAAGCGGTCGAGACCGGCGTCACCAACCCGAACGCGCCGGCCGCGAACGACGAGGGCAACCTGACGCACGACGGTTTCAACGTCTCGAAATCGTTTAGCAGCACGAGCACGCCGGCCGGCACGAAGATCGCGTTCTTCCGGCAGGCGCTCACCGCGGGCGCGGCGACGATCGATCTGACGGCCATCCCGCACGACGGCGGCACGGTCGACGGAACCGGTTTGAAAGTGCAGGCCGCGATCTTCCGCAACCCGGCCGGCAACGCGTCGATGGTCGTGAGCGACGGCGCGTCGAACGGCTACAACATTTTCGGCAACTCGAGCGGCCAGGTTTTGATTCCCGGCCACGCCAGCGAGCCGTGCCAGGTCGCGATCTATTTCCCGGAAGGGTTGCCCGACGTCGCCGGCGGCGCGAAGAACATCGACATCGCCGGCACGGGCACCGAAGAGCTGGAGGTCGCGCTAGTTCTAGGCTAGCGCATACACGGGGCAGGCATGGCAGCGACGGCGATTGAAACCTGGGCGGAAGTTCTCACGCGCGACGTGCCGGCGCATCGTGTTTACATACGCGAGTTCTGGAACGACGAGTGGACCGAGACGCCTTACCTGCGCTGCGACGGCTGCGCGTTCCTCGTCGCGCCCGGCATGAGCGAAGCGGTTCTGACCTGGCATTACGGCGACCTCTTACAGGCGGACCAGTCGGACTATGCCAACTTTGAAAAGCTGTCGCGCGGCTACCACTACGTGAAGATCGAGATCGACCAGGAACACCCGCCGCTCGAAGAGGACGAGGAACCGCCGGAAGAACCCGCCGCGCCGATCAAATGGTACGGCGTGATCCTCGACGAGGACGATCACGAGGACGGC
>CAYLSI010000102.1:0-2688 GCA_964386545.1 uncultured Hyphomicrobium sp. | reverse complement strand
CGCGCCGATCAAATGGTACGGCGTGATCCTCGACGAGGACGATCACGAGGACGGCGTGGCCAACGTGGCCGGCGACCTGGTGCCACGCGGGACGCAGCAGCTCTTTTGTAAGGGGCTCGAGTTCCTGCTCGCGCGAAGCTTCGTCAATAAGAGCTTTGCGATCATGTCGGACGGATCGTTCGACGAAATCCCCCGCGTGCTCGGGTTCAATCTCGGGCAGGGGGGACGCGGGGCGACCGACGAGGTGCAGCTCGGCAACCGCGACTCGATCCTGCTGGCCTTCGCGCAAGTGCTCGACGCCGACGCGCTGGAGTGGAGCGCCCGCGACATCGTGCGGTATTTGCTCGAATGGTTTTCCCCGCTCGACATCTTCGGCGATTACCCGCTCGAGTTCGAGCTGTCCCCCACGGCCGCCAGCTACCTCGAAGCGTTTCGCCCGCGGCTCGATCCGACGAACCGCTCCGTCTTCGACTTGCTCAACGAGCTGATCGATCGCCGCCGCGGTGTGACCTGGTGCGTGCGCGTCGCCGACGACTCGACCAACAAAGCGCAGATCCACGTCTGCCCGTTCCTGGCCGAAGACCTCACCTTTGAAAACGGCGAAGAGGCTACCACGCTGCCGGCGAACCCGAACGTGCGCAGCCTGGACTATCGCAACCATCCGCGCCTCTCGCGCCCGGTACGCACGCAATCGCAGACCAGCAAGTTCGACCAGATCAAGGTCCGCGGAGCGCGACGCACGGCGACGTTCTCGATCTCTTCGCCCGACGACACCCTCCTGCCCGACTGGACCGACGCGCAGCAGGAGCTTTACGACGAGGCCGCCACGGGGGAGCCTGGCTATTCGGCGCTCGAGTACTCGAAGAAGATCGCCGCAAACCGGCAGGCCCGCTCGGCCGATCGCGTCGAGCGCGTCTACTCGTGGTTCCGTTTGCCCGACGAGTGGGACGGCCGCGTCGGCGACGGCATCGGCGGCGAGAAGCACGCCGCGTTCCCCGATTTGTCGGACCCTGAGACGCTGCCGGAAGATGCCGACCCCGTACCGCTCTGGTTTCCCGGTCTCGTCTTCACAGACTACCTCACGCTCAAAACCGACCATCGCTACACCGGCACGCTCGTCCTGCACGAGGTCGCCGAGAACGAAACGCCCGAGGGCTCGGCGAACGAGCTCGTGCGGCCGATGGCCTTTATCAAGGTCCCCTCCCACACGTCGGGCGTGGAGGGCGCTTATGCCCGCCTCGAGAAGCTGAGCGAGTCGAGCCCGCTGGCGCGACTCGCCGGCGGCGCCGCGACGTGGAACGGCTCGCTGCGGATGCAGCAGCACGCGCCCGGTGTGATCATCCGCGTCTCGGGCGAGCCGCAGCACATCATCGCTTCGACCGACTTCGGCGGCACCGACCCCACGGACGACGATTTCAACGGCGAGTGGCTCGACTGGCGCGACAATCTGATTTTGACCGTCTGTCTCGAAGGGGATGATTTTTGCGAGGCGACCTACCCGACGCTCGAAGACTCCGAGCTTTATGAGACGATCGCCGATTCGGCGCGCGTGCTCACGATCGACGTCGGCAACTCGTGCCGTTTGGACTACCTGGTGCCGGGGACCGTGTTCGACATTTCCGCCGGCCAGCTCGTGCGGACCGTGAGCGGGGGCTGGCTGCGCGACGATCGGCCCGTCGTGCTCAAGGTGGCGCGGATGGCCTACGAGTGGTATCGCCGGCCGCGCGTGGCGCTCGATCTCCACTACGCCGACGTGAACGGGCAATTCACCGCGGGGCATTTGATCGCGGAGCTCGGCGACCCGGAGGACCCGGAGCAGGTGTCGAGCCTCATCACCGAAGTTCGCTACGACCTGACGCGCGGCACGACGAACGTGCGGACCGCGTTCGCCGAGCTCGACGCCGGCTCGTTCTTCAATCGCAACCGCGGCAAGGGGCTCGCCTGATGGCACGCGATCGAACCGAAGCGGCCCTGCAGGCGCTCGAAGAGCGGGTGCGGAACCTCGAGCGGTTGCTCAAGCAAGCCGAGCTGCGGATCGCCACGCTGGCCGCCGCGCCGCGCATCCTCGACGTCGAGCTCAGCGAGGACTTGCCGCCCGGCGAAACGGGCAACGCGAAGGTGATGGACTTCGACGGGACCGACCTGGTCGACAGCGGCGAGACCGTCGCGGTCTTCAATCCGTACGGCGTGCAATTCTCCAGCGGCGCGCCCGGGTTCGCGATCGAGCGGCCGGTGCAACGGCGCTGGGAGTTGCTCGTGGGAGATTGCACCGAATGAGGCCGCGACCCGCGGCGGGGGTTTCGGTCCCGGCGCGCCGGGACCGCAGTTTTCTTTTTTGGGTGGATGAATGAGGCGGCGACGTTTCGCGCGAAATGCGGACGAGCTCGGCGGGGATCGCTGGTGCGAGGAGCGCGGGCTGTTGCGCCGGCTCGGCTTCTGGCGGCCGACCCAACGGCACATCCTGCCCTGTTGCTGCGATGACGAACCGGGGAGCACGAGCACGCGACGAACGAGTTCAAACGTCCCGCGTACCCCGATTGTGAGCTGCGGCTCGTGTTCGGGCGTGACGTACTTTTTGAATGTCAACGGTAGCCCAACCAATAATCCTCCGTGGGTTGGTCCTGGTTTCGAAACCTTCGTTGGATGTCAGGACGGCGGCAACACCCAATGCAATTCACTCGGCGGGGG
>CAYLSI010000101.1:0-5615 GCA_964386545.1 uncultured Hyphomicrobium sp. | reverse complement strand
GAAAATGCGACAAAACAAGAATCTAGAGCGTCCGATCCGATTCTATCGGATCGGAAAACGCTCTAGGCGCGGTCGCGGCGGCGGAACAGGGCCGAGGCGATGAGCCCGGCCATCACGGCCACCAGCACCGCGAACAATCCGTAAAGCGTCGGCTGGCGCATCGCGAAGCGGTAGAGCCAGAGCTCGAGCCCCTCGCGCTCGAAGCGCACGCGCGAGGAGAACGCGCTGAGCAGGTCGCCCTCGCGGAAGAGGTAGACGCGCGCCGTGAGCGGACCGACCGGCACATTCGCGGGCAACGCGATGGAGCTTCGGAACAGGCTCTTGCCGATGAAGATGACGCCGTAGTCCTGCTTCAGGTAGAGCCCTTCCTTCTGCTTGAGGCGGATGACGGCCTCCTTGAAGGTCTTGAGCTCGCCCGGCTGCGTGGCGATGGCCGATTGAGCGGCCGGCGCGAGGCGCACGAAGTCGAGCCCGATGGCGTTCTTTTCGAGCAGGTCGTCGTCCGCGATCTCCTCGATGGGGCGCGTCGACACGATGGCGTAGTAGCTCGGAGCGCCCTCGAACGCGACGGAGCTGGTGTTGACCCAGAGCCCCGCCACATTGGACTTGCGCCGCGCCAAGAGCGGCGTCGCCATCGCTTCCAGCACCACGATGACGTCGTAAGTGCCCGCTTCCGCGCTCGGCTGGCGGCTGTTGACGACGGAGCCGAACACCACGATTTCCGTGCCCGTGAAGCCGGACGTGACGGCGATCGTGCGTGTCGAGACGTCCGCTTCGACGACCTCCGGCGGCTGCTCCGCATCCGCTTTGGACGGCGCCTTGCGGTTGCGCTGGGCGAGCTCGATGCGCTTCTGCCGGGCCTCCTCGCGCGAAGCCTGCGCCGCTGCCGGAGGCGACGTCGCGAGCGCGGCCACGATGACAAGCGCGGAGAGGGCGAGCGCACCGATCCTCATCACGGCACTCCGAGCGAGGTCGTGATGCTGAAGAGCTCCGGCGGCGTCACCACCAGGTCCCATCCGATCCTGAGGCACACGAGCAGCACGAGCGCCGCCAGCAGCAGGCGTAGCTGCTCGCCCTTGAGCCGCGTGCTCGCCGCCGCGCCGTATTGCGCGCCGATGACGCCGCTGACGATCAGCAGCAGCGCCAGCACCACGTCGACGCTGTAGTTCTCCCGCGCCTGCATCACGGTGGTGACGGCCGAGACGAACACGATCTGGAACAGCGACGTGCCGACGACGACGTTGGTCGGCACGCGCAGGAGGTAGATCATGGCCGGAACCATGATGAAGCCGCCGCCCGCGCCCATGATGGCGCCGAGGAAGCCTACGAACGCGCCGATCAGCAGGGCCGGCACGATGCTGATATAGAGCTTCGAGCGGTGAAACCGCATCTTGAACGGCAGATTGTGGATCCAGTTGTGCTGCCCGGACTGGCGGGCGGCCCGCGGCTTGCCGGTCTGCGCGCTGCGGATCGCGCCGACGCTCTCGATCAGCATCAGCGTGCCGATGACGCCGAGGAACGTCACGTAGGCGAGGGCCACGAACAGGTCGAACTGGCCCATATGGCGCAGGATGCGCACCATCTTGACGCCGATCACGGACCCCACGATGCCGCCCGCCAGCAGCACGATGCCCATCTTGATGTCGACGTTGTTGCGCCGATACTGCGCGATGGCACCCGAGACCGACGACGCGACGATCTGGGCGGCGCCCGTGCCGACCGCGACCGCGGTGGGGATCCCGGAGAAAATGAGCAGCGGCGTCATGAGAAACCCGCCGCCGACGCCGAACAGGCCCGAGAGGAAGCCCACCGCGCAGCCCATGCCGAGAAACAGCAGCACGTTGGCGGGCATCTCGGCGATCGGCAGGTAGATATGCATTCGGGGCGCGCGTGGACCGCTTATCGACGTGGCAGGTGCAAGAAGCACGTGCGGCCGGAGCCTCGGAGACGAGACGGGACGCTACGCGGCGAAGGCGCCGAGCGCTCCCGCGAGGCTATCGTATGGGACCTTCATCGCAAGTTCCAGAGCGCGTGCCGAAAAGGGAAAACGATCTTGCGAATGCGGCGCCCGCAGGCCACGAAGGGCCCGGAAGCGCCGCACAGGATCGGTCCCGGATGACGTCTTGGCTCAGCGGGCCTTGTCGTTGTTGGCCCGCTTCTTCCAGTCCTCGCCCGCGGCGCGGGCGTCGTTGGCGAGCGGCGCGGCCTGGCGCGCCTTGAAATCCGCCACGAGCCGGTCCGCGGCCTTCAGGTGATCGGCCGAGAACGAGGCCTTAAGGGCGTCGCGCCGCTGCAGCGCATCCGCGTCGCCGCTCTTGGCCGCGAGCGCATACCACTTGTAGGCCTGGATCGTGTCGGCCTTGGTGCCGAGGCCATTCTCGAGCAGGACGCCCAGATTGTACTGGCTGTCCGCCAGGCCGAACTCGGCGGCCTTCTGGAACCACTTGAGGGCCGCGCCGTAGTTGGGATTGCCGCTCTCGCCGCCGGCCGCGAGCACGGCCAGATTGTGCATCGACTTCACGTTGCCCTGCTCGGCGGCGCGCGTGTACCAGACCTTCGCCCGTTCCGCGTCCTGAGCGACGCCGAAGCCGCGCTCGTAGAAGGTGCCGAGGCGATACTGCGCCTGTGCGAAGCCCTTGCCGGCGGCGCGCTGATACCAGCGCAGCGCTTCCGCATAGTTCTGCTCGGTGCCCTTGCCCTCGGCGAGACGCGCCGCGACCTCGAACTCGGCCGAGGCGTCGCCGTTGGCGGCGGCGATGCGCAGCGACAGCGGGCCGACGGTCGCGGGCGGAAGATCGAGGCCGCTCACGCGCTCCTCGGTTGGTGACACGGGATCCATTTCGGGATCGGCGTTGTAGGCGGTTTCGACGCGCCCGGCCGCCTCGGGGAGGAGCTGGTTCGTCGACTTCGTCGCGGCGACGGCGCCGAGCTTGCCCGAAAGGCTCGCCATCACCTGTTCGTGGTAGACGCCGGCCACCACGTCGTCGGGCAGCGATCCCGGCGGGCGCGCGATCGTCGTGCCGCTGGGCACCGTCACGGCCTTGCCGTCGCCGAGCGCTTCCACCGACGGCGGATCGAGGACGTCGTCCTGCAGGCCGTAAGTTGTGAACGCGTTGCCGGTGGCGGGGGGAGTATCGCCGAAATCGGCGCCGTCCTGGTCGAGATGCGAGCGCGGGCCGACGGGGGCGTTCTCCGCCTCGGGCGCAGCCTCGCTCTCGTGCGGCGCGTCCGAAGGCGTGAGCGAGGGCTGCACCGTCACGGCCGGAGCCGCCGGCGGCGACGACTTGCGGTTGATGAGCAGGATGCCGCCGTTGATGGCGACGACCACGGCGAGCGCGGCGGCCAGCAGCTTGGGCGAGGCGCCGAACAGGCGGCCGCTGCCGCCCGCGGGCGCGCGGGCCGCCTGCGTCAGCGCGGCGGCGACGGCGGCCGTCTTGCGCAGCGGCGGCAGGGTGTCCTTGGGAGACGCCGAAACCGCTTCGGCCCGGTTGGCGGCCGCCTTGAGCTTGGCGCGGCGCGCGTCGGCGATGAAGTCGCGGCGCATGCGGTCGAACTGCGGCGCCGGATCGTCCGCCTCGGCACCGGCATACTGCATATGCGGCTTGAACGGATCGGCGTCGGGCGCAGCCGGCAGAGGTGCGGTCCCGGCGAAAGCGCGCGGAAGCGGCGCCACGTCATGGAAATCCGGCATGGCCGGCGCTTCGACCGGCGCGCGCGCGGCGGCAAAGGCGGCGATCGCGGGCGCGACGACGTCTACGGCGGCCGGTGCGGGCTGCTTGTGCTGCTGCTCGAGAACGTCGATGCGGTCGAGCACCTGCACCAGCGCCTGCTGCAGTGTGTCGAGCATCGAGATCGTGGTCTGCTCGCTCTGGCGCTGATCCTGCGAGGTCTGGAGAAGCAGGGATTTGATTTCGTCGTAGCGGTCGTCCTGGGCGCTGACCTTGCCCGAAAGGCCGCTGACGAGCGAGGCGGCCTGGGCGTCCGCCGCGCGCCGTTCGCGGATCGAATCCTCGATCAGCGTGCGCAATTCGTCGTGCATGCGCGCGCCGGGCTCGTGCGCATGGCTCAGGCGCGTGTGTACTTCCTCGGCGGCGCGCACGGCGATCGCTTCGAGATCCGCCGTAAACCGCGAGCCGCCGTCGAGCAGCGCCGAAATGCGCTCGTCGGACACCTGGTCGATGACGTTGCGCACGTCGGCCTCGATGCCGTCGAGGCGGGCCACCTGGCGTTCGAGATTGAGGAGCTTGTCGCCGAGATCGGTGACGTGCGCTTCGATGAGGCGGAGGCCCTCCACGTCGGAGCGGCGCACGACGTCCTCGAGCGCGAGTGCGATGTGGCGCTGGAACTGGTCGAGGCGCTCTTCGAGCAGCGCCATCGTGGTGCCGGGCTTGAGGTCGGTCAGCGTGCGCTTGATGCGGTCGGTCACGTCGTTGAAGCGGTGGCCAATCCAGTCCTGCGGCGCGCCCAACGCGGGTTTCTGCTGCGAGGTCGGCGAGGACGAAAGGGCGTGCTGCTCGCAGGCCTGCATCAACGCCTCGGCGCTGGCGGCGTCCCAGGCCTCCTCGCTGCCGGGGACTTGCGTCTGCTGGCGCCGTGCCGCGCTCTCCTCGAGCGCACGCAGCCGGGCCATGATCTGGGCCATGCTGTCGCCCTGCTGGCGCTGCATGGCCTCGATTTCGCGGGCGAGGACGCGGATCTCGTCGCTGTCACCGGCTCGGTGAGAGCCCTGCGGCGCGTGCCATGCGTCCTGGTCGCTATGCAACATCGTGTTCCCCACGGTCGTAGTGCGGCTCATTCGCCGGCCGTCCCCGTGAGGGGTCGGAGACGGCGAGGCCGCTCCCGTGTGCCCGGTCGAAATGCGTTGGCAGGGTCAGACGAGGCACAAACTAGAAACCCGATCAGGGACTAAGCTCGCAGCCTCCAGTAAACGATGCGTTAAGTGCCGCTGGCACCCGTAAAATGGCCCGTTTCGGGGCTGGCGACGCAGGCTTCCGGCGGCCATTCCGGCAGGTGATTCGCGAACGTCGGCTATTGCCGGCCGTGCGCGGTCACAATCGGGTGCTAGACTGAGCTACTGGACTGACGCTGCGGAAGGTCCGCCCTGGGGGGCGGACCGGCGCGGAGAGAATGGGAGTGGAGACCGTGGGCTACGGACATCGCATGCGGCACGCCTTGGGCCGCGGAGGGCTTCTCGCAACCGTAACGGCCATGCTGGCCGGCCCCGCCCTGGCCGCGGGCGAGGACAGCGGCCGCTATTCCATGTCGCCCGCGGAAGGCGGCGTGATCCGGCTCGATCGCGAGACGGGCACCATGTCCTTCTGCAGCGGCAAGGAAGGCGAATGGGTGTGCAAGGAGATGCCGCAGCAGCAGAGCGAGCTCAAGCAGCGCATCGACGAGCTCGAAGGCGAGAAACGGGCGCTCGAAGCCGAAAAGCGCCTTCGCGACGGCATGCTGGGCGGCGGCCCCTCGGCCAAGGCGCCGGAGCCGGGCACGCCGGGGGACACGCTGCCTCCCGCGCCTCCGGGAGACCTGCCGGTTCCCAACGAGCGCGACGTCGACAAGCTCTTCGACTACGTCGAGGGCATGGTGAAGAAGTTCAAGGAACGCATCGAGCG
>CAYLSI010000100.1:1910-5681 GCA_964386545.1 uncultured Hyphomicrobium sp. | reverse complement strand
AAAGTTCGGCCAAGAAGGACCTTACTTCCTGCGCAGTATTTGTGCGCCGGCAAATGCTTGCAGCACGCAAGGCCACGTATGCCGCAACGCGTTGCGAAAACAATCAGTGTGCGAGCAGCGGGGTCAACGCCTTCAGGATGGAGCTGTTGCCGGCGAGGACGTCGCCGCGGGAGAAGATGCTGTCGCCGCCGTCGATGTCGGTGACGAGGCCACCCGCTTCGCGCACCAGCACCATGCCGGCCGCCAGATCCCACGGTTTCAGGTTGCGCTCCCAGTAGCCGTCGTAGCGGCCGGCGGCGACGTAGGCCATGTCGAGGGCGGCGGAGCCCGAGCGGCGCAGGCCCGCGACCTCCATCATGACCGTCTTCATCTCGTCGAGGAAACGCGGATGGCCGGGGCGGCCGCGGTGCGGAATGCCCATCACCACGACGGCGTCGCCCAAGGTCTTGCGGCCGGCCACGCGCAGGCGGCGGCGGTCGTTCAGGAACGCGCCCTTGCCCTTCTCGGCGGTGAACAGCTCGTCGGTCGCGGGATTGTAGACGACGCCCGCCACCATCACGCCGTCGCGCTCGAGGCCGATGGAGATCGCGAAGTGGGGAATGCCGTGCAGGAAGTTCGTCGTGCCGTCGAGGGGATCGACGATCCAGCGGTGGGTCTTGTCGTCGCCTTCGATCTCGCCGCGCTCCTCCATCAGGAAGCCGTAGCCGGGGCGCGCCTTGGCGAGCTCCTTGAAGATGATGTCCTCGGCCTTGTGATCGGCGGCGGAGACGAAATTGGCCGGGCCCTTGACGGAGACCTGCAGGTTCTCGACCTCGCCGAAGTCGCGCGCGAGCGAGCGGCCGGCCTTGCGGGCGGCGGCGACCATCACGTTCATCAGGGCTGAGGCGGGCATGATTTTCGGGACCTGTCAGGGGGCGGGCGGCGCCCGGCGAAGTGGCCTGTGCCTCTGCCGGGTTCAGGCGGCGGCGTCAACCCCCTTCGCGGCCGGCTTGGTTAGTGGGCGCTGGGCGCGCGGGCCGTCCAGCTTACGGCATGACCTGCTTTTTCTCGCGCCATTCCCGCGCCGCCGCGTCGGCCTTCTGGCGGTCGGCATCGGGCAGGGCTGCGACGAAAAGGTCGAGCTTGTCGTCGGTGACGCCGCCGGCCTTGGCGATGAGCCGCCACTTGGCGGCCTCGATGGGGTTCGCCTCCACGCCGACGCCTTCGACGTAAAGGTGGGCGAGGCGGTTCTGCGCGCCGGCGACGTTCTTCTCGGCGGCCGAGCGCAGGTACGGAACGGCTTTGGGCTCGTCGGCGATCAGGCCGCGTCCGCCGAGCAGCATGACGGCGTAGTCGTACTCGGCGGCGGGAAGGCCCTGCTCGGCGGCCTTGGCGCTCCAGCGGGCCGCTTCGAGCGCATCGTTCGGTACGCCGCGTCCGTCGAGATAGAGGGCGGCGAGGTCGTACTGCGCGGCGGCGATGCCCTTCTCGGCCGCATAGCGGATGTGCATGGCGGCGCGGTGCGGGTTCTCGGGCTTGCCTTCGCCGCGCAGGAAGAGAAGGCCCAGATTGTAGTTGGCGAGCGGGTCGCCGGTGGCGGCGGCCTTCTCGAACATCTCGGCGGCGAGCTTCATGTCCTTGGCGACGCCGCGGCCGGCGGCCAGCATGGTGCCGAGGGCGAGCGTGCCTTGCGTGTCGCCCAACTCGGCAGCGCGGGCGAACCAGCGCGCAGCCGTGCCCTCGTCCTTCGGCACGCCGAGGCCGTCCGCATAGATGCGTCCGATCAGCGTGTGGGCCTCGGGGTCTTCGCGGGCGGCGGCCTTCTCGGCCAATTCGAGCGCGGTGAGGTAGCGGCCCTGGTCGAAGGCGATGTAGGCCGTGTCGTCGGATTGGGCGCGGTCGGCCGCGGACGGCGTGGTGTCCTGCGGCTGAGACTGCGGCTGCGGGGCGGGACGCGGCGCGATCAGCCCCGTGATGGCCGGCGGCAGCAGGCCCGTGGCGGCGAGGCCGCCCGCGATGCCGACCACCAGCCCGACGACGCCAAGGATCGCGAGGTGGGCCGTCTTCACGGGGTCGCTCCGGGGGCCGCTTCGGTTGCGCTGGGATCGCGTGCGCCGGCGAGTGCGGCGCGGAGGCCGGCGGCCCAGGCCGCGATGTCGCCGTCGTCGGGGATGCGCGTTGCGACGAAGTCGGCGCGCGCTTCGGCCATTTGGCGCGCGTCGTCCATCGTCTCGACGCCGAACGCGACGACGGGGACGACGAAAAGCTGGGCCCACCAGGCGACGAGGTCGAGGTGGCTGTCCTCGGTCTCCTCGCTGCTCTCGAAGGGCGAGAACGCGACGTAGTCGGCGCCCGCCTCGCCCAGCATCATCGCATCGTGCCGCGAGCGTCCCGCATCGACGCCGACGATGGCGCCGGGGTCGAGACCCGCGCGTGCGGCGCGATAGGCTTCGTCGACGTCGGCGCGAGCGGTGACATGCACGCCGTCCGCGGCGAGGGCCCGCGCGGTGCGCCAGTCGTCCTGGAGGAGTGCTGCGACGCCTTTCTGCTGAGCCATCGTTACGAGCGCGCCCGCGGCCTTGGCGTCGATCGCGGTGCCTTCGGGAGCGGCAACGATCACCGTGGCGGCGGACGTCGCGTCGAGCGCTTCGGCGCAACGGGCGAGCCAGCGGGCGTCGTCGCGGGCGTCGGCGATCAGGCAAAGGCCCGGGGGCTGGCCCGGCTTCTGGGTCGTCTGGGTCATGGTGCGGATGTGCTCAAGGCCGCAGGGCGGCGTGATGTCGTCATGTCGTCGCGGCGTGGTCTCGTCGGAGCCTATCGGCCGCAAAAGGGGCCGAAAAGTGGGCAAATCGCATCGACCACGGGAGAACCCGTAGGGACGCCAGTTCCGGCTATCGCATCGGGGTCTTTGCGTCTATCCTCGCGCAGCGAATCTCAGGGCTAACCCGAGGATCAATCACGTTTTTGCGTGATTTTCGGGCAGACTGGCGGGGCGCAGCCGGGCGAAGGATCCGCGTTTGCGGACGGCCACGGCGCGCGGGACGGCATCGGGGGTTTCGGCGCACGTTAGCCATAACCTTATGATCGGGCATGAAATAGCCATGCTCTATCGGCACCTGTCTGTCTTTCGCAGCCCCGAGACTTGGTTGGAGTGCCGCGTCCCGTTTTGACGGAGCTGATCGATGCTCACCACCGTTCGTTTTCGTACCGCTGCTGCGTCTGCGGCGCTCTTTGCCGTCACGTTCGGCGCCTCGTACGCCCTGGCGCAGACGACGCCAACGGCCGCTCCGGCGACGACGGGCGCCATTCCCGAGCCTCCGGCCGCGACGAAATCCGAGACGGGCGCGAACGCCAGCTCCGGCACGAGCGCGAGCCCGCAGGATGCGGTTGCGAATGCGGTGACGCCGACGACACCGGCGGCGAGCTCTCCGACGGCGAATGCGACAACGCCAGCCGCGGCGGCCACACCGCCATCGTCCCCCACCACCACGACGGCGGCTCCTGCCGCGACGGCTCAGCCCTCGGCGCCGTCCTCGGACGCTGCTGCTGCAACGCCGCCGGCTACGGGCGCCCCTTCGACCGAGGCCGCCGCGCCGACGACAGCTTCGCCTTCGGCTCCGGCCGATACGGCGGCCAAGCCTGCCGCGTCCGATACAGCGACCACCGCTCCCGCCGCATCGCCCGCGCCCACGACGGCCGCCGCGCCCGCAGCATCGCCGTCGCCGGCCGATGCGTCTGCCGCGAAGACCGAGGCCGCGAAGACCGACGCTACGACGACACCGGCTGCAACGG
>CAYLSI010000100.1:0-1810 GCA_964386545.1 uncultured Hyphomicrobium sp. | reverse complement strand
GCGGCGCCTGTCGTCGATCCGGTGGTCGCGGCCGTGCGCACGTGGCTCGCGCAGCCGTCGAGCACGAAGGCCCACAAGGATGATCTCGCCGCGGCCGTCGCGTTCTATGACGCGCGCACGGGCGCGCCGCTCTGGGTCGAGGCGTCCGGTTTCAATTCCAAGGCCAAGAGCGCCATGGACGAGGTGCGCAAGGCCAACGACTGGGGTCTGTCGTCCGAAGCCTTCGACCTGCCGACGCTGAACGCGTCCGCCACGCCCGAGGCGCAGGCGGAAGCCGAGGCCAAGCTGACGCTCGAATTGCTCAAGTATGCGCGCCATGCGCGCGGCGGTCGCGTCAACCCGCAGTCGCTGAGCCGCATCCTCGACCAGACGCCGCCGGTGCGCGATCCGAACGTCGTGCTGACCGAGCTCGCGGCCGCCTCCGCCCCCGACGCGTTCCTGCGCGACCAGCATCCGAAGCACGCGGGCTTCAAGGCGTTGCACAAGGCGCTGATGGCGGCGCGCGGCACGTCCGAGCCGCAGGTCGAGGTCGACCCCGCGCTCAAGGTCGTGCTGCCCGCGACGAAGGTGACGCTGAAGAAGGGCGTCGATGCTCCGCAGGTGGCGCTGCTGCGCCAGAGGCTCAAGGCTCCGGCCGAAGCCGGCACTCCCGACACGCTGTTCGACGAGAAGCTCGAGCTCGCGCTCAAGGCGTTCCAGGTCGAGCGCGGCATCAAGGCGACGGGCCAGCTCTCGGGCGCGACGCGCGTGTCGCTCAACAAGGAGGTCGAGTCGCATCGCGCGCCCGATCCGGAGCGGGATACGCTGCGCATCGTGCTCAACATGGAGCGCTGGCGCTGGATGCCGGAGGACCTCGGCAAGATCTACGTCCAGAACAACATTCCGGAGTACATGACGCGCGTCTACAAGGACGGCGACGTCATCTTCACCGAGCGCATCGTCGTGGGCTTGCCCGCCTGGGCGACGCCGGTGTTCTCGGCTGAGATGGAGTTCGTGGGCTTCAACCCCTCCTGGGGCATGCCGGACGGCATCAAGATGCGCGAGCTTGCGCCGCGCCTGCAGGCGGCCGGCGGCGGCGACTTCTTCTCGCAGCTTTTCGGCGGCGGCGGCGGTGCTGCGGCCTCGATCCGCGCGCACGGCCTCAAGGTCTATCGCGGCGGCCGCGAGATCAGCCCGGAGAGCGTGAACTGGGGCTCGGCGGATCTGCGCCAGTACAGCTTCATTCAGCCGCCGGGCGGCAAGAACCCGCTCGGCATGGTGAAGTTCCGCTTCCCGAACAAGCATGACGTCTACATGCACGACACCATCGAGCGGAACCTGTTCGCGCAGTCGAACCGCGCGCTGTCGCACGGCTGCATCCGCGTGCAGAACCCGAAGCGGTTCGCGGAGATCATGCTGGCGGAGGGCAACGGCCTCGACGAGGCCGGCGTGCGGCGCGCGGTGGCCGGGGGCGGCGAGATCCATCTCGACCACAGGATTCCCGTGCACATGACCTACTTCACGGTCGTGGCCGACGCGCACGGCAAGGTCACGAACTACGCCGATATCTACGGTCACGACGGCAAGCTGTCGGCCGCGCTGACGGGCAAGGCGCTGCGGCTCGATCCGGTGGTCGAGATGTCGTCGGCCGATACGGTGGCCTCCGAGGAGGCGCCCGCGGCCGGGACCAAGCAGGCGAGCAAGAAGAAGAAAAAGGTCTATCAGACCCCCGACACGCTGGCCGACGCGATCTCGGGTTTCTGGCTCAACTGATCGCCGAGCGCGCGTTCACTCGTGTTGGACTCGGATTCCGTGCGTGAACGCGCTCGAA
>CAYLSI010000099.1:0-5736 GCA_964386545.1 uncultured Hyphomicrobium sp. | reverse complement strand
CCCTCGCGCTGCATCTTCTTCTTGAGCGCCTTGAGGGCTTGGTCGACGTTGTTGTCGCGGACGAGAACCTGCAAGCGGTGACCTCTGGTGTCTAAAGATCTCTGAAAAAACACGAGCCCCAAGCCCGGGGGAAGCCCCGCCGGTGCTCCGAGCACTTTGGATTGGGCTGGCTTCTATCAAAGGCCGGGCCGCTTGTCCACGGGGCGGAGTTAAGGAAATTGCGGTTTATGGTCCCGATTTCGGCTTCAGGCGGTTGATGTGGCCCATTTTGCGGCCTGGACGGGCCTCCGGCTTGCCGTAGAGGTGCAGGGCGACGTCCGGCTCGGCGGCCAGCGCCACCCAGGCGTCCACGTCCGAGCCGATGAGATTCGTCATGGTGACGTCGGAATGGCGGTTCGTGGGGCCGAGCGGCCAGCCGGCCACGGCGCGGATATGGTTCTCGAATTGGCCGACGAGGCAGGCGTCCATGGTCCAGTGGCCGGAGTTATGGACGCGCGGCGCGATTTCGTTGACGACGAGCGGCTCGGCGGCGTCGAGCACGTAGAACATCTCGACGCCCAGGACGCCGATGTAGCCGAGAGCCTCGGCGATGGCTCCGGCGATCTCGCGGGCGCGGACGGCATGGGCGTCCGGCAGCGGCGACGGCACGGTCGAGGTGTCGAGGATGCCGTCCTTATGGGTGTTGACGGGGATGTCGTAGAACCGCATCTCGCCCGTCACCGCGCGCACGACCAGCACCGAGACCTCGAAGGCAAACGGCACGAGGCCTTCGAGCACCGAGGGCGCGCCCTTGAGGTCCTCGAAGGCGGCGACGATGTCGTCGCCGGGCTTGAGGCGGATCTGGCCCTTGCCGTCGTAGCCGAGGCGGCGCGTCTTCAGGATGCCGGTGTTGCCGATGGCGGCGAGGGCCGCTTTGGCGGACGCCGCGTCGTCGACGCGGGCGAAAGGCGCCACGGGGATGCCGATGCCGCGGATGAAGGTCTTTTCCTCGAGACGGTCCTGGGCCACCGCGAGCGCCTTCGGGCCGGGCCGGACGGGGGCCACCTTCTCGGCCGCGGCGGCGGCTTCGAGGGGCACGTTCTCGAACTCGTAGGTGACGACGTCGACGGCGCCGGCAAAGGCGAGGACCTTGTCCGTGTCCTCATAGGCGCCGACCGTGGAGGCGGCGGCGACGTCGAACGCGGGGCCGAGGACATCCGAATAGATGTGGCACTTGAGGCCGAGCGGGGCCGCGGCGAGGGCGAGCATGCGGCCGAGCTGGCCGCCGCCCATGATGCCGATGGTCGAGCCGGGAGGGAGCGCGGTCATTCCTGGGCCGGCTCTTCGGCGACGCTTGCGGTCTGGCGCGCGCGGAAGGCGGCGACGCGCTCGGCCAGCGCCTTGTCACCGAGGGCCAGGATCTGCGCGGCGAGGAGGCCGGCGTTGGTCGCGCCCGCTTCGCCGATGGCGAGCGTTCCCACGGGAATGCCGCCCGGCATCTGCACGATGGAATAGAGGCTATCGAGGCCGGAGAGGCTTTTGGACTGGATCGGAACGCCGAGCACGGGCAGCGCCGTCATGGAGGCCGTCATGCCCGGCAGGTGGGCCGCGCCGCCTGCGCCCGCGATAATGACCTTGAGGCCGCGATCCGCGGCCGAGCGCGCGTAGCTCACGAGCCGGTCCGGCGTACGGTGGGCCGAGACGATCTTCACCTCGAAGGCGACGCCCAGCTCCTCCAGGACGGCGGCGGCGCGCTTCATGGTGGGCCAGTCGGACTGGCTGCCCATGATCACTCCCACTTCGGCGCGGCGCTGGGTCATCGGTTTCGGATCCATGGTGCCTTGCGGAGCAAGGGCCCTCAGGAAAACGGGCCATTTAGAGGAGGATGCCCCCGCTGGCAAGCCGAAAGCCAGGGAATTCCCCGGTCTTTGCGGGCCGGTTCGCGGAACAGGGTTATCGGGGCCGGCTTTTAGCGGGTCCGCCTCGAATCGCCTAATCTTCGCCCGCCTGCCGCGCGCTTGCAGGCGGCGTAGGGCGTCGCCACGGACAACCTCAAGGGCATGGTTCGCACATGACATCCCCCTCCTGGACGGCTGGGTACGTTTCCGAGCTGGATTACACCCACGGCTACTACCGGGAAATGAGCCCGCTGAACCTCGAGCTCGCGATGCTGTCGCGGCTGCAGGCCCACAGCGTGCGCCGGCCGCTCCGCTATCTGGAGCTGGGGTTCGGCCAGGGGCTGTCGCTCAACATCCACGCCGCGGCCAACGAAGGCGAATTCTGGGGCACGGACTTCAATCCGACGCAGGCGGCGAATGCGCGGGAGCTGGCGCGCGCGTCGGGCGCGAACCTCACGGCGCTCGACCAGTCGTTCGCGGAGCTGGCCAAGCGGGACGACCTGCCGGAATTCGACATGATCGTGCTGCACGGCATCTGGAGCTGGATCTCGGACGAGAACCGCCGCGTGATCGCCGACATCGCGCGCCGCAAGCTCGCCGTCGGCGGCCTGTTCTACGTGAGCTACAACACGACGCCGGGCTGGTCTCCGGCCATCCCGCTGCGTCATCTCATGTCGCTGCATCTGAACCTCGCGACGGGGGAAGCGAACGGGCTCGGCTCGCGCATCAACCAGGCCGTCGATTTCGCCGAGAAGGTGATCGAGAGCAACGCACTCTATTTTCGCGCCAACCCGGCCGTCGCCGAACGCCTCAAGGGCATCAAGAACCACAATCGCAACTATCTCGCGCACGAGTTCTTCAATGCCGACTGGCATCCGATGCCGTTCTCGGAGGCGGCGGCCTATCTGGAGCAGGCCAAGCTCTCGTTCGCCGCGTCGTCCAACCTCGTCTCGCACATCGACCAGCTTCATCTCACGGCCCCGCAGCAGCAGTTGCTCGCCTCCATCGCGCATCCCGTACTGCGCGAATCCGTCCGCGACTACTGCGAGAACCAGCAGTTCCGCCGCGACGTGTTCGTCAAGGGCGCGCGGTCGCTGACGCCGCACAAGCAGATCGACCTCTTGCAGAGCTGGCGGTTCATGCTGATGGTTCCAGAAGCCGACGTGGCGTTCAAGGTCACGGGGCCGGCCGGCGAGGCGCAGCTTCAGGGCGACGTGTATCGCCCGCTCGTCTCCGTGCTGGCCGAGGGCCGTCATGCTCCGAAGACCTTCGCCGAGCTTGCGGCGCATGCGCACCTCAAGGCCGTCTCTGCGAGCCAGCTCGCGCAGGCGCTGTTCGTGCTCACCGGCCTCGGCTCGGTGGCGCCGGTGCAGGGCGTGCGCGAGGCGGACGCCGTTCGCCCGCGCACGCGCGCGCTCAATGCGGCGCTGATCGAGCGGGCGGTCTTCTCCGGCGATGTCGGGTTTCTCGCCAGTCCGCTCACGGGCGCGGGCGTTCCGATTGGGCGCATCCAGCAGCTCTTCCTGCGTGCGATGGCGCGCGGGAAGAGGACGCCGCAGGAGTGGGCCGTCGACATCTGGCCGTGGATGGAGCAGCAGAACCAGCGCGTCATGCGCGACGGCAAGCCGATCGCCACGGCGGCCGAGAACATCTCGGAGCTGGCCGCGATGGGGCAGGATTTCCTGACGAAGCGCCTGCCGCAGCTCGAAGCGCTGGGCGTCATCGATCCCGCCGGGGGCGACGCATCCGTAACGCCGGGATTGAGCATTGCGGCGGCCTGACCACAGTCGCAGGCCAACCCGCGCCGGACGGGCTGGCGGAGATGGCTTGCGCGATCGGTTGCGCCTAGTTTGTCGAAACGTTTTGGAGGCGTGCATGGCTCGCTCATCGTTGCTGGCTTGGACCCTGATCGCGGCGCTCGGCGCCAGCGGAGCGGCGTTGGCGCAATCGCCTGCCGGCGCGGGACAAGCCGCGAGCGGCGTCGAGACGGGCGCGTTGGGTGGCGCGGGCCTCTCGCCCGAGGCGGATGCTTCGGCACGCGGCGATGCCGCGGCGACGGAGCCCTCGGGCGAAGAGAGCAAGCCGGCCGAGAAAACCGTCGAGGTCGAGCCGACGACGCCGTTCGGCGTGGCGCTCAAGGCGCGGCTTGCGCTTGTGCCCGAGACCGGCAGCGACGCCGAGCTCAAGGAGCGCGCGGCACTGATCGCGTTCTATGGCGCGCGGGGCTATCAGCCGCTCTGGAGCGACGAGAAGGGGTTCAACACGGCTGCGCAGTCCGCCATCGAGGCGTTCGCGTCGGCCGCGGAATGGGGGCTCGATCCGCGCGATTTCGAAGCACCTGAGGTCGACGAGAAGGAGCTCGCCGCGGGGCACCTCTCGCCCGAGGCGCAGGCCGGCGCGGAGGTCAACTTCTCGCTCGTCGCGATGCGCTACGCGCGCTTCGCCCGCGGCGGGCGAATCCCGGAGCCCGCCGAGCAGCTCAACTCCAATCTCGATCGCAAGCCGCAGCTCATCGCGCCGGATCAGGTGCTCGCGGGGCTCGCCGCGGCGTCCGATAAAGGCGCGTATCTGACCGGCACGCATCCGCAGCATCCGCAGTTCCAGCGCCTCAAGGCCAAGTATGCCGAGGCGATTGCGAAGTCGCGCGGCGGCGAGCCGAATGCGGCGGCGAAGCGTCTGCGCGCCAACATGGAGATGTGGCGGTGGATGTGGGACGATCTCGGCGAGATGTATCTGATGGCGAACGTTCCCGCCTACATGATCGACGTCGTCAAGAACGGGCATCCTGTTCTGACCGAGCGCGTCGTCGTCGGCGAACTCGGCAAGCAGACGTCGATCTTCACGCGCCGCCTGCAGGACATCACGTTCCGGCCGATGTGGCGCGTGCCGGAGAGCATCAAGGTGCACGAGCTGTGGCCCAGCATGCTGCGCGGCGGCGGGCTGATGCGCCAATACGGGCTCGAGGTCGAGACGAAAGACGGGCGCCGGCTCGACTGGCGCACCATGGACTGGCGCAATCTCGACATCCGCAACTACGAGGTCGTGCAGCCGGCGGGCCGCAAGAGCGTGATGGGCTACGTGAAGTTCTCGTTCCCGAGCCAGCACACGATCTTCATGCACGATACGCCCGACAAGTGGATGTTCAACTCCAAGCAGCGCACGCTCTCGCACGGGTGTCTGCGGCTGCGCAATCCGCTGAGCGTCGCGGAAGCCGTGCTCGCGCACGACAAGGACTGGGACAAGGACAAGGTGCAGGATCTCGCGAAAAGCGGGCCGTACAACAACATCGTCAAGATCGAGAAGCGCATCCCGATGCACATCGCCTACTTCACGGCATGGGTGGACGATTCCGGCGCGCTCAAGACCTATGGCGACATCTACGGCCACGAGAAGCGCGTGACGCTCGCGCTCGACGGCAAGTGGAGCCAGATCAGCAAAGGCCGCGATCATCTCGCGCCCGTGCAGCCGGACAAGGCGCATCTGGCGGAGCGTCCGCAGCAATCGCAGCGCCCGGCGCGCGTCTCGCAATCGGCCAACGACGATTTCTTCAGCGGCTTCTTCGGCGGCGGATTCTAAAGCGTTTCCGGGTTACGTCGAAAGAGTGCAGCGCTCCCTCACCCGGGCCTGCCGCGCCCGACCTCTCCCCGTCTTGGCGGAGCTGCGCTCCGCTTGGACGCGGGGAGAGAGGATGCCATGTCCGCATGGATGCGGAGAGGTGTTAGGGGGGATGCCAACAGACTGACGCTGGTTTTCGGATCCGCGTAGCGGACTGCGGTGGCGCGTCTGGACTCCGGCCTTCGCCGGAGTGACGTCAAACTTATGGTCGTCCGCCCGCCTAGACGCCAACGTCATCCCGGCG
>CAYLSI010000098.1:0-5818 GCA_964386545.1 uncultured Hyphomicrobium sp. | reverse complement strand
CCATCCATAATGAGTTCACACCCTAGGTCAGGCGGGCAGTCACACGCTGCCGGTGGAAAAGAACAGGATGCGCAGCGCGAAGGCGACCCACATGATGGCGAGCACGATGGAGCCCGTGCCGTAGGCCAGGAAGCGATGTGGCTGCTTGTTGCTCGTCGTGTGAATGAACGCGTGGTAGAGGCGCGTCGCGACGAACAGCCAGGCCAGCGCCACGAACAGCGTATCGACCTGGCTCGTGATCATCAGGAACGCGACGAGCGCGTAGAACAGGATCGGCAGCTCGAGCTGGTGGTGGAACGCATTCGAGATCTGCGTCGCGCGCTCCGGCCATCTCTGTTGGCGCAGCGCGATGTCCTTGAAATGGACCTGGCCGCGCCGGAGCGCGCCGAGCCGCTCCTTTCGCATCCAGCCCTGCAGGAAGAACGTCAGGGCGACCTGGACGAATACCGGGTAGAGAATGGCAACCTGCGTCATCGATCCTCTCCCCGGCGTCGCTTCTCGCTTGCTTATGCGGCACCCGGATAGTTCGGGCTTTCGCGCGTGATGAGCACGCCGTGCGCGTGGCTTTCACGCATGCTGGCGGGCGAGATGCGGACGAACTCAGACTTCGTGCGCAGCTCCTCCAGCGTCTTCGCGCCGGTGTAGCCCATGCCCGCCCGCAGGCCGCCGACGAGCTGGTTCAGCACGGCGTCGACGGGGCCTTTGTAGGGCACCTGGCCCTCGATGCCTTCCGGCACGAGCTTCAGCGTGTCCTTCACTTCCTGCTGGAAGTAGCGGTCGGCCGAGCCGCGCGCCATGGCGCCGACGGAGCCCATGCCGCGGTAGGCCTTATAGGTGCGGCCCTGATAGAGGTAGGTCTCGCCCGGGGCTTCGTCCGTGCCGGCGAGCAGCGAGCCCACCATCACGCAGTCGGCGCCGGCGGCCAGGGCCTTCACGATGTCGCCGGAGTAGCGGATGCCGCCGTCGGCGATGATCGGAATGTCGTGCTTCTGGGCCTCGTTGGCGCAGTTCATGATCGCGGTGAGCTGGGGCACGCCGACGCCGGCGACGATGCGCGTCGTGCAGATGGAGCCTGGGCCGATGCCGACCTTGACCGCGTCCGCGCCCGCATCGATCAGCGCCTTGGTGGCGTCCGCCGTCGCGACATTGCCCGCCACGACCTGCACGGCGTTCGAGATCTTCTTGATGCGCGTGACCGCGTCGAGCACGCTGCGCGAGTGGCCGTGCGCGGTGTCGACCACGATCAGGTCGCAGCCGGCTTCGAGCAGGCGCTCCGTGCGCTCCCAGCCGTCGTTGCCGACGGTGGTCGCCGCGGCGACGCGCAGGCGGCCTTCGGGGTCCTTGCAAGCGTGCGGATGCTTCTGGGCCTTCTCGATGTCCTTGACCGTGATGAGGCCGATGCAGTGATAGCTGTCGTCGACCACGAGCAGCTTCTCGATCCGGTGCTGATGCAGGAGACGCTTGGCCTCGTCGCGGCTGACGTCGCGCTTCACCGTGATCAGCTTTTCCTTCGTCATCAGCTCGGCGACCGGCTGTTCGAGGTTCGTCGCGAAGCGCACGTCGCGGTTCGTCAGGATGCCGACGAGGCGGCCTTTGTTCGAGCCCTTGACCGGGGCCTCGACGACCGGGATGCCGGAGATGTCGTGCGCCGCCATCAGCTTCAGCGCTTCGTCCAGCGCGGCGGTCGGCGGGATGGTGACGGGGTTCAGGACGATGCCGCTCTCGTATTTCTTGACGACGGCGGCGTGGCGGCTCTGTTCCTCGGGCACCAGGTTGCGGTGCAGCACGCCGATGCCGCCTTCCTGGGCCATGGCGATGGCGAGGCGGCTTTCCGTGACGGTGTCCATGGCCGAGGACAGGATCGGGATGTTCAGCGAAATGGTGCGGGTGACCCGGCTCGCGACATTCACCTGGCTCGGCAGAACCTCGGAGGCGGCGGGCAGCAGAAGCACGTCGTCGAACGTCAACGCTAGACCCAAATCGCTATCGATTGGGCGTTTAGCCATGGTTCTCTCCTCGGGCGGGGTTGACAATGGCGCACCGCGGCAGGCGCGGGCGGCTCGAATGTCGACAGCGCTATAGCACCGGCGGCCAGCGAGGGGAAGATGGCCCGCCTGCGGCCTCTGGGCCACGGACGACGGCGGCAGCGGCCGGGCCCGAAGGCGATTTTCTGCCTGCGGAACGTTTCGCACCTGCACATCACCCATTCTGATGGAGCGCATTGAAAAATCAATTAGACCTGGGCCCGCGATCGCGTTAGGAAAGCCCGTTCAAAACGCTCTCGGGCGTATGATTAGGAGGAAACGATAATGAAGATTTGGTCCAAGCCTGCCGTGCGCGAGCAGGAAGTCGGCCTCGAGGTCACCAGCTACCTCCCGGCAGAGATCGACATCATCTAATCGATGATGAAGATTGGCTCGCGCACTGGCGAGTCCAAGGCACGGCGGTCGAGCAAGCGGCCGCCGTTGCTGTTTTCAGGGGCCTGTCGCGACACCGGCCCCGCCGATCACTCGGGCTTGAAGCCTGTCGCCAGAACGTAGAGCTCGGCGCTGTCCGACCGACTCGCCGGCGGCTTCACGTGGCGCACCGTCGTGAAGCGCTGCTTCAGAAGATCCAGAAGATCGCGCTCCGTGCCGCCCTGGAACACCTTGCAGAGAAACGCCCCGCCCGGTCCGAGCACGTCGCAGGCGAAATGGGCCGCCGCCTCGGCCAGCGCCATGATGCGCAGGTGATCGGTGCTCGTGTGGCCGACCGTGGGGGCCGCCATATCGGACAGCACGATGTCCGCGGGCTTACCGCCGAGCTTCTCCTTGAGCCACGCCTCGGCGTTCTCCTCCATGAAGTCCAGCTTCGCATGCTGGACGCCCGCCACGGGCTCCATGTCGAGGATGTCGATGGCGATGACCTGGCCGCGCCCTTCGACGGATTGTGTGCGCTGGGCCGCGATCTGGCTCCAGCCGCCCGGCGCGGCGCCCAGGTCCACCACGCGCTGGCCCGGCTTCAGGAGCCGGTACTTGTCGTCGATCTCGATTAGCTTGTAGGCCGCGCGCGAGCGGAAGCCCTCGCGCTTGGAGGCGGCGACATAGGGGTCGTTGAGCTGGCGCTCGAGCCAGCGCTGGGACGAGGCCGTCCGCTTGCGGGCCGTCTTCAGGCGCACGTTGAGGTCGCGCTGGCCGCCCGAGGGGCCGAGCGCGCTCGGCGCGCCTTTACCGCCCGATTTATGGCCGCCGCCGGACGTCTTTTGGCTGCCGCCCGACTTGCGTCCTGATTTGCCTTTCATCCGCATCAGTGTTGTCCTGACCGCCGTCTGCGGCGCCGTCCCGTCCGGTAGACGCCGTCCTCGCTCATCAGCGTGGTGAGAATGCCCTCGCGCAGGCCGCGGTCGGCGACGCGCAGGCGGTCGGCGGGCCATGTGCGCAGGATCGCCTCCAGGATCGCGCAGCCCGCCAGCACGAGGTCGGCGCGCTCGTGGCCGATGCAGGGCTCCGCGACGCGCTCGTCGTAGGAGCGTCCGAGCAGCGAATAGGTCACGGACCGGATCTCGGGCAGCGCCAGCCAGCAGCCGTCGACCCGCGTGCGGTCGTAGCGCTTGAGGCCGAGGTGAATGCCGGCCACCGTCGTCACCGTTCCGGACGTGCCGAGCAGGTGCACGTTGGTGCCGTTGGCGAGATCGCGGAAGCCGTGCAGGGATTCGAACGGGCGGACCAGGTTCGACACGAAGTCCACCATGGCCTCGAAGCTGTCCTCCGTCACATGGTGGCCGCCGAAGCGCTCGGCCAGCGTCACCACGCCCACGGGCAGCGAGGTCCAGGCGCGGATGACGGGTTTCGTCATGGCGGATCCGCCGTCGCGCGCGGCGTTCTTCCGGGCGGCCGCGAGATCCAGCCAGATCAGCTCCGACGAGCCGCCGCCGATGTCGAACACGAGCACGTAGTCGGCGCGGTGGTCGATCAGCGAGGAGCAGCCCGAGACCGCGAGGGAAGCTTCCGTCTCGCGGTCCAGCACCTCGAGCTTGAGGCCGACCTCGCTCTCGACGCGGCGCAGGAAGTCGCGTCCGTTGATGGCGATGCGGCAGGCTTCGGTCGCCACGCAGCGGGCGCGCCACACCTCGTTGCGGGCGATTTTCGAGGCGCAGACGCGCAGCGCGTCGATCGTGCGCTGCATGGCGGCATCCGACAGGCGGCCCGTCTGCGACACGCCTTCGCCGAGCCGGATGATGCGGGAAAAGGCATCGACCACGCGAAAGCCGCGCCGGGACGGCCGGGCCAGCAGGAGACGGCAGTTGTTGGTGCCGAGGTCGAGCGCGCCATAGACCTGTCCGCGGTCCTGCTGCTGGCGCGATTTCGGATCGCCCGCGCCGCGGTGGTTCTGGCCGTTGCCGCCCCACGGCCGGCCGTGCGCCGAGGCGCTGCGGGAGGCGTGTCCGGAAGGAGCGTCGGCGTGAGAAGCGGTGGCGTGAGATCCGGTCGTTTGAAATCCGGTGGTGTGAGGGGTGGTGTTCGATTGCGGCGCGAGGGTGCGGGGGTCGTGAGCCGGGGGCCTCGCGTCGCGCACGGTCTGCGCGGCGGCGGGTCCTGCTTGCGGCCCGAGAGGGGCACGGGCCCGCTCGTCGTTGGAATAATCCGACACGTTTCTACCCCAGTGCCTGGGTCCGGGCGGGGGAGCGTTCTCGCTCGCGCCGCTGCCCTCTCGTCAGGCTTCGTCTGGCTTCTGTTTGATGTCAGTGTATCAGGAGACGACGGCGCGTAAAGAAAAAGCGCGCGCGATGGTCTACGTCAGGTTGTGGGAACACGGCCCGGCCGTGGTCCTGGGCGCCCGCCGCGCGACGGCTTTTTCAGAACGCGAGATACGCATCCGCATGACCCGTCTTCCCCGCCTTGGCGCCATCGCCCTGTTGGTAACCTTGCTGACCGTCGGGACGCGTGTGGCGAGCCAGGCTGGCGAGGCGCGCGCGCCGTCGTCCGCGGATTACGCCGCCAAGCTCGTCGCGGCCTATCCCGCGTTCCTCGACCGCGTGGACGGCAACCGGATCGTCTGGCGCGACGGGACCTTGACGCCGTTCGACGATGGCGCAGGCGAGAAGGCGTTCGAGCGGTGGCTGTCCGCGCCCGACCTCGAGGACATGTTCCGCTTTCCCTATCCGGCCGGGGCGGACGTCGCGCCTCCGGCGATCGACGTGGATCCGGGCCGGGCGCGCAATGGGGCGTTCTTCGATGCGATGTACGGCGATTGCCGCAAGGGCGAGGTCGCCAAATCGCTGGAGACGATCGTGTGGCTGCCGACGAAGGCGCCGCAGAAATTGCAGGTGACGCGCATCAACGGCGTGTCGGCGCGGCTGGCGGCTGTTTCGAAAGAGCTCGATGCGCTGCCGGCCACGTTCGACAAATTCCTGGCGCCGTCGTCGGGAACCTACAACTGCCGCGTGATCGCCGGCACGGATCGGCTCTCGGCGCACGGCTCGGGCATTGCGATCGACATCGCCGCCGGCCAGAGCGACTACTGGCGCTGGGCCAAGGGGGATCACCGCGGCCGCCGCAGCGATCTCGGTGGACCGGTGCCCTACAGGAACCGTGTGCCGATCGAGATCGTCCGGATTTTCGAGAAGCACGGCTTCATCTGGGGCGGCCGCTGGTATCACTACGACACCATGCATTTCGAGTATCGCCCCGAGCTGCTGCCGGCGCTGGCGCCTTTGCCGGACGCCGCTGCGTCTTCGGCCGCGCCGGCGGCGCGCTAGAGGCTTTGCCACGTTTCGTGGAATGCCGGCGCTGGCGCCTTTGCCGGACGCCGCTGCGTCTTCGGCCGCGCTGGCGGCTCG
>CAYLSI010000097.1:0-6033 GCA_964386545.1 uncultured Hyphomicrobium sp. | reverse complement strand
TGCTGGATGACAAGCCGAAGCCAGCGGTAATGCGTGCCCATGCGCATGCCGGGCAGCACCAGATAGAGGGTGAGCTGTCCCGCGCTGAGCTCGGACAGCAGAAAATCCGAACGCTCGGTCGTGCGCAGCACATCGTCGAGCGGCGCGGTCTGCTCCTGCGCCGTTGACAGGATGCCCTGTAGTTCCCGCCCGCCCGCTTCGAGCTTGCCGAGGAACGACGCCCCGATGTTCGCGACGATGCCATCGAAGGCCTTGCAATCGGCCATGGCGGTCAGCAGCGCATCAAGCTCGGGCGGGGTTGCGTTCAGCAACCGCCGCACCGCGCGCAAAGATGAGCGAGAGGGATCGGTCGCCAGCAGGTGCAGGACGATGCCGCGGATGAGGTTCTTGGCGCTGTCGGTCCAGTGCGGGTCTTTGTTGTTCGAGATGATAAGCGCATCCGCGAGCTGCGCCGCGTCTGCTGCCACGTGATCTGGATTCCCCTGCCCGAGTTCGGCAAAGGGATTATGCGCCGCCTGCGGCATGCCCGTTTCACCGAACGGATCGAGGACATAAACACGCTGGCCCATCTGGCGTCGCCGCGCGGCTGTCGCGCGCGCAAGCTCGCCTTTCGGGTCCAGCACCAGCACGGAGCCGGGATAGGCCAGCAGGTTGGGAATAAGTACAGTCGATGTCTTGCCGGCCCTGCTCCCGGCGACCGTCACAATGTGCCGGTCGTCGTCGCGGCCGATGACGCGCTTGTCCCATCGCCCGAGTATGAGCTTTCCCTCGGACCAGTCCCATGCCGGGCCGAGCGCGGACGGATGGCCCCAGATGCCCGATGGCGCTTTCTCGAAGCGGCCCTCGATGCCGGAGCCGCGCGGCGGGAAAGTCTCGAAACTCATCATGCCCTCCGCAGTGGCCGACGCGCTCACGCGCAGGCGGCTGCCTCCTACGCTGCGTCATGCAATTGCATTCGACGCGCGTCTTTTTCATATGCGGAGAAATGAATCTGAAATTCAAGAAGCGCCATGTTTCGCTATGTTCGCTGTAATTCATGCGTGCGCCACTATGTTTCTATAAAAAATATTATGCGCGCATGGATTGAAAATCTGGGGTTAAATGAAACCAGCTTGTTGGAACGATTGGAACGAAGCATTTAGCGTTTGAAGTGGAGTAGCGAGATGTGGATTTGAAAACGATTGCACAACTGACGTTGCAATCGTTTTCAAATCCCTCTCGCCGGGGAGCGTGCATCCGCACTCCCCTGGACCCCTCCGGTCAGGCCGCGGTTCCCGCGACCCGAACCCCAATCTGATGAGGCGTATGAGATGGCCAGACGACGTACCCATGCCAGCGCACCGCGCAACCGGACCGTGACCATCCGGCTGACGCAGGATGAGTACCTGCGCCGGAGCATCGACGCGCGCAAGGCGGGGATGTCGGTCTCGGGGCTGTGCGAGCGGCTTGTCTGCGAGGGCAAGGTCGAGGTGGCGTCCGGCGAATATAGCCCGATGGATCCGGCGCTGTTCGCGGAGATCCGCCGTCTCGGCAACAACGCCAATCAGATTGCGCATGCGCTCAACAGCAATCTGCCCGCTGCCGTGCAGTTCGCCTGGCAGACGGCCAATGAGCTTTTGTCTTGTCTCGGGCGCGAGGAACTTGCCGCCCGCCATCACGCCGAAGCCCTCAGAACGAGGTCAGCCGCCAATGATTCCCCGCCTGCACAAGCGCGGCACGTCTTTCAAAGGAGCGTGCAGCTACATTCTCCACGACGCGGGTCAGAAGACGAGTGATCGCGTCCTCTGGACTGAAACGTGCAACGTGTTCTCGGCGCACGAGGATGCGTGGTTCGAGATGTTCGCGACCGCGCGGGACCAGGCGGAGCTGAAGCGTCAGGCTGGCAAGGATGCGCGCGGGCGCAAGAACGACAAGCCGGTTCTGCATTACACGCTCTCATGGGCCGAGAGCGACAACCCCTCTCCCGAGCACATGCGGGAGACGGCACTGGAGAGCTTGAAGGCCATGAAGCTCGACGGGCATCAGGCGGTGATGGCGGCCCACAAGGACAAGGCGCATCTCCACGTCCATATCGTGGTCAACACCATTCATCCCGACACGGGCATGACCGCGCCGCTCAAATACACCAAGGAACAGCTCTCCCGCTGGGCTGAGGCTTATGAAAAGGAGCACGGGATCCATTGCGGGCAAAGGGTGATCAACAATGCTGAGCGCGATCGCGCGCGTGAGATGAGTCAGGCGGCGGCGCTGCTGAGCGTCGGCAACAGCCTTGAGGCGCCGAAGAAGGAGCAGGCTCCGCCGTTCGTGCCGGTCAAACACCGGGGCTCCCACAGACGGCGATGGTACGAGCGGCAGGATGTGGTTGACCGCATGAAGCGGATCAGGGCCGAGATGGAGATCCATCACAAGGCGGAACGCGGCGCCACATGGGAGCGCCAAAAGCGTGAACGGAAAGAACTCGAGCAGGATTGCAAGGCGGCCTGCGATCGCGCGAGGGACCATATCGAGCAGCAGTTTCGCTCGCAATGGCGCGAACTCTACAGGGAACAGAAAAAGGAAAGCCGCGAGGTGGAGCGAAAAGCGACCCATCCTTTCGAGCGGGCCGTATTCGTCTTTCGCAATCGCGAGCGTCTGGGCCACGGCAAGCCGCTCACGCTTCGCCAAATGCTTCCCCTCATTCGCGACCAAGGCAAGCTTCTTGCCCGCATGGATGCAAGCCATGAGAAGGAGCGCCGATCACTTGCGCAGGCCGAAAAAGCCGCGAAGGCCATGGTGACGGAGCCCATCCTGGTCAACCATGAGGCGCGGCTCGAGCGCCTGCGAGGACAGCAGGCCCAGGAACGCAAGGCCGGGCGTGAGGCCCAGTACGTTCAGTCAAGGAGCATTTCGTTCGCGCAGGCCAAGGCCTCGCTGCGAGCGCAACCCTATGTCCATGATATCCCGCGCAGTGTGTTCAAGCGCGAGCAGGATCTGCCTGCGCCTGCGGCGAGTTCCCCGTCGCGCGCGGAAGAGATCCGAAGGCATATGGAAGAATGGCGGAAGCGCAATCATGGAAAAGATTTCGGGCGCGAGATGTAAGCCAAGAATACGCGAATGCGTATATATACGTTTGATACGCTCTCGCGTATATTGATCTTTAATACGCATTCGCGTATGATGGGCTATGGACATGATAGCCCGCACACCCAAACAGGCAGGGGCCGCCATTCGTCGCGTGCGGCGGCAGCAGAATATCACTCAGGCTGATCTGGGAGCGAAGACCCATGTGCGCCAGGCGACCATCTCCAAGCTGGAAGCGGGCGAGCCCAACACGCAGCTGCGGATATTGTTGGATGCCCTGGCTGCCCTCGATCTTGAGCTTGTGATCCGGCCGAGGACGAGCGCGTCTGCCACTGACATCGAGGATCTCTTCTGATGGCGCGCAGGCCCGCCCGTGCGCCCCTCGCCGTCTATCTCAATGGCAGGCGGGTCGGGACGTTCCGGCGTGAGCGCTCCGGCGCGGTCGCGTTCAGCTATGTTCAGGAGTGGCTGGATTGGGAGAACGCCATCCCCGTCTCGCTCTCGCTGCCCTTGCGCGAAGATCGCTACACGGGCGATCCGGTGTTCGCCGTCTTCGATAACCTGCTGCCGGACAATCAGGATATTCGCAGGCGATTGGCGGAGCGCACAGGTGCGGCGGGTGATGACGCCTTCAGCCTGCTTTCGGCGATCGGCCGGGATTGCGTCGGCGCATTGCAGTTTCTGCCCGAGGATACCGAGCCCGGTCCGGCTGGCGGCGTCGAAGCGCGCGCCGTAAGCGATGCAGAGGTCGGTGCGATTATCGCCAACCTTGCGCGTCAGCCGTTAGGGCTTGGCGAGGATGCAGAATTTCGGATCTCGATTGCCGGGGCCCAGGAGAAGACAGCCCTGCTCTATTGGCGCCGGCGCTGGCATGTCCCTCACGGCGCGAGCGCGACCACGCATATCCTGAAGCCGCAGATCGGCATGCTTCCCAACGGCATTGATCTGCGCCGGAGCGTAGAGAACGAGCATTTCTGCATGCGGCTGGCGGCAGCGGCAGGATTACCCGCAGCACATACGGAGATCGCGGATTTTGACGGTCATCGCGTGCTCGTCGTGGAGCGCTTCGATCGGCTCTGGACGCGGGACAGGCGTCTGCTCCGCATTCCGCAGGAGGATCTTTGCCAGGCGCTTTCCGTGTCCCCCGTCCGCAAGTACCAGGACGACGGAGGGCCAGGCATTCGCGAGATCGCAGCGTTGCTCCAGGGCAGTGATGAGCCCGAGCAGGATCGCAGGATGTTCTTCAAGGCGCAGGCCCTGTTCTGGCTGCTCGCAGCGACAGATGGTCATGCCAAGAATTTTTCTCTCAGGCTTTCGCCGGGCGGCAGGTTCAGGCTGACGCCGCTCTACGACATCATGTCGGCGCAGCCGGCGGTCGACGCAGGTCAGATCCGCCATAACAGGCTTAAGCTCGCCATGTCCGTTGGAGACAGGCGGCGCTATGTCATTGGCAGCATCGTTCCCCGGCACTTCATCCAGACAGCGGATGCATGCGGGCTGCCCCGCGGCACGATGGAGGCGATATTCGCACAGCTTGCCGACACGCTGCCGGACGCTATCGAGACGGTGATGGCCGCGTTGCCGGAGGGTTTTCCTGAGGCGCTAGCGAACAGCATCGTCGGCGGCATTCGCGCGCGCCTTGCGCTCATCGGGCGGTTGGGCGAGGGCTAAGTCTTGGCGTATCATTGCGCCGCGTCGCCTCCAGGTCGCAGCGGCCGTCGTGCCCCGATTGGCAAAAACTGGAAATATGCGCTTGATAATGATAGGCTTTCGTCATGACCGAGACCGAGGTGAAAGCCGTCTTTGAATCCTATAGCCGGGGCGAGATCAGCCGCTCGGAGCTGGGCCGCCGCATCGGCCGGGAATTGAGTTTCGGCGAGCTGGTTGGCGAGCTGCGCCAGCGCCATCTGCATTTACCCCGCTTCCAATCCGATCCGAATGCGCCAGGCAGCCGGCTGATCCGTGAACTCGCCGCAAGGAGGCCCGGTGGCTGATGACGCGCCCAAGGTAAGGCTTATCGTCACCGATACGAGCCCGCTCATCACACTCGCGGCTGCGGGATCGCTCGACTATCTGCTCTATCCCGGCGTGCCGGTTTATCTGCCCGACGCCGTTCTCTACGAAGCCACCATCAACAGCGCATCACTTGGCGCCGAGAGCATTGCCGCCTGGGCCGAGGCGAACCCCGGAAGAGTGGTGAGCATCACCACGCAGACCTTTGCCGATTTCCTGACCTTGCGGGAGCTGAACCCCGAGCATCGAGAGCGCGATCTCGGCGAGCGGGCGGCGCTGCATGCCTTGCGCCATGGCGTCCAAATGACTCCCGATGAACGCGCCATCCTGCTCACAGAGGACGATCGCGTGCTTCGAGGCTCCTTCATCCTTGCGCCAGAGGACCGCGAGCGCATGATTCCGATAACCACGCGGGATTTTCTTGTGGCGCTGGAAGCGGCTGGCCGCATCAATTCCGCCGATGAGGTCTATCGGGTGGTCGAGGATGCAGGCCGAGCAGCATCGCGTCGTCAGGTTCTCCCGGACCAGCACCACACCGCCATTGCGGCCGTCGAGCGCGTGATGCAACGCCGGCCCAAGGATACCGAGCCGAAGGCGTAGCCGGCGACGCCTAAGGATTGCACTCCCGATCCCGCGCAATCCGTCCCTGCCGTCGGATCGCGATTGATACGGGTGATGGCAGGGTTGCCGGAGGGGTTTCCCGAGGCACTTGCGAACAGCATCGTCGGCGGCGTTCGTATGCGCCTCAACCTGATTGGCGCACTGCGGGACGAGTGAACGCGAAAAAATTCTGCTGAAAACTGCCGGGCCGCAAATCTGTGCATGAGGCGGTTTGTGACGCGCGAATTTTGCGTCCATGATGCGTCCACGGGAATGGACGCTTGATAGGAAAATGCGCTAACTAATTGATTTTATTGGCTGGGGGACTAGGATTCGAACCTAGACAGGCAGAGTCAGAGT
>CAYLSI010000096.1:4965-6723 GCA_964386545.1 uncultured Hyphomicrobium sp. | reverse complement strand
CGTACTTCTGCTGCACGTAGCGGATCGTGCGGTCGCGCCGCTCCTGGCAGAAGTCAATGTCGAAGTCCGGCATCGAGACGCGCTCGGGGTTCAGGAAGCGCTCGAACAGCAGGCCAAAGCGCAACGGGTCGAGGTCCGTGATCGTCAGCGACCAGGCGACGAGCGAGCCCGCACCCGAGCCGCGGCCGGGACCGACCGGCACGCCGTTGGCCTTCGACCACTTGATGAAGTCGGCCACGATCAGGAAGTAGCCCGGGAACTTCATGCGGGCGATCACGTCCAGCTCGAAGGCGAGACGCTTGTCGTAGTCCTCGCGCGTGAAGCCATCGGCCAGCGGGTTGACCGCAAGGCGCGCGTTCAAGCCCTCCTCGGCCTGGCGCTTCAGCTCGATGGCCTCGGCGGCCAGCATCTCCGCATCGCTGAGGCCGTCGGCGGCCGAGACGAAGCGCGGCAGGATCGGCTTCCTCGGCAGCGGCCGGTAGGCGCAGCGCTGCGCGATCTCGATGGTGCTTGCGAGCGCCTCCGGCAGGTCCGCGAACAGCGCCGCCATGTCGTCGGCGGATTTGAAGTAGTGCTCGCGTGAGACGCGGCGACGGTCGTCCTCCGTCACCATGCGGCCTTCGGAAATGCAGAGCAGCGCGTCGTGCGCCTCGTAGTCGTCGGGAGAGGCGAAGTAGACCTCGTTGGTGGCGACGAGCGGAATGCCGAGCTCATAGGCGAGGCTCACGAGCTGCGGCTCGATCTCCTCCTCGGTCTTCAGGCCGTGGCGCTGCAGCTCGACGTAGAGGCTGCCTTCGAACATGCGGTTGAGGCGCTGCAAGCGGGCCTTCGCGAGATCGGCTTGTCCCTCCGACAGCGCGCGGCCGACCGGACCCAGCGGACCGCCGGTGAGCACGATCAGCCCCTCGCGATGCGCTTCGAGCGCCTCGATCTTGATGTGCGTCGGGTCGGTAGGATCGGGCAGCAGGAACGCCTGGCTCGCGAGCTTGATGAGGTTGGCGTAGCCCGTGGCGTTGGCCGCCAGCAGCGCCAGGGGGCCCGCGGTGCGGACGAGCGGCTCGTTGGGGGCGCGGTTCAGGAGCCCGTTCGCCGGGGCGGCGGCGTCATGGAAGTCGATCTCGAAGGTCGCGCCGCAAATCGGCTGGATGCCCGCGCCGGACAGCTTCTCCGAGAACTCGAGCGCGCCGAACAGGTTGTTGGTGTCCGTCAGCGCGAGCGCCGGCATGCCTGCGGACTCGGCCAGCTTGGCGAGCTTGCCGATCGGCAGCGCGCCCTCCAGCAGCGAATAGGCCGAGTGCGTCTTCAGGTGGACGAATTTCGGAAGTGTCGGCGTATTGGTCATAGCCAATTCTTCCTACGTTAATTGTCCGCCAAGCGATCAGCTCTACCTGGAAAAAAGTTGGGAATAACCAACTTACTCGGCCCATCGATGCATCCTGGCAACGACGCACGCCCGTTGAAACGTGTCGTGGGTGCCCGCCTCCGCGGGCATGACGTCAGAGGGGAGGATGCGCCGATGACAACACACAGCGTATCGGGCCATTCTCCCTCATCGCGGTCTCCCACCCACACCGTCATGGGGCCGCGCAGGCGGCCGTCCACGCAAGCATGCACGCCGTGGACTCGTCAGACGATGCACCCCCCGTTGAAACGCGTCGTAGGTGCCCGCCTCCGCGGGCATGACGTCGGTGGGGAGGATGCGCCGATGACAACACACAGCGTATCGGGCCATTCTCCCTCATCGCGGTCTCCCACCCA
>CAYLSI010000096.1:0-4865 GCA_964386545.1 uncultured Hyphomicrobium sp. | reverse complement strand
ACCGTCATGGCCGCGCAGGCGGCCATCCACGCAAATCTCCGCTTGTGCTCCGCCAGCGGCCAGGATTCGTGCCTCGACCGGGCAGGATACCGTCCGCGTTCCCGTTGCTGGGGGGTGTCGTGGATGGCCGCCTTCGCGGCCATGACGGAGAGGGATGTAGCGTCGGCGCCATGGCTGCAAAGCGTCCTGCGGGAAAGCCGAGTTGTATGGTGCAACCTTCCAGGGGGCAAAGCGGCAACGGTGTTTCCAAACGCGGCTTGCAAGGGCGGCGCGGGGCAAGTACCGCTTGGCCTCAATGGCCAACGCACTCACCAATCTCTGGCGGCTCGGACGGGCGGGCGTCGTGCTCGCCCAGCACGGCGTGCGGTTCATTCCCAAGGGCCAGCCGGTGCCGCTGGCGCTGAAAGCGGCGCGCATCGCGGCGCTGCCGATCACGATCCTGGCGGCGCCCTTCAACGCGGGCAAGCCCAAGGAGCGGCGCATCTCGTCGGCGCTCGCCGCGCTCGGCCCCTCCTATATCAAGCTCGGTCAGTTCCTCGCGACGCGCCAGGACGTCATCGGCGCCGACCTCGCCCGCGATCTCGGCCACCTGCAGGACAAGATGCCGCCGTTCTCGATGGCGGAGGCGCGGCGCGCCGTGGAAGAGGCACTCGGCGGCAAGCTCGAAGACCATTTCGCGGAATTCGGCCCGCCGGTCGCGGCGGCCTCGATCGCGCAGGTGCACAAGGCCGTCGTGGTCGGCAAGGACGGCCAGCGCCGCACCGTCGCCGTCAAGATCCTGCGCCCCGGCGTCGAGAAGCGCTTCCAGCGCGATCTCGACAGCTACGTCTTCGCCGCGCGGCTGATCGAGCGCGTGCATGCGCCCTCGCGCCGGCTCAAGCCCGTCGCCGTGGTCGACAACCTCGCGCGCACGACGGAGCTCGAAATGGACCTGCGCCTCGAAGGCGCGGCCATCTCGGAAATGGCGGAGAACCTCGCGCCGGACGAGCGGTTCCGCGTGCCGGGCGTCGACTGGGCGCGCACGGCCAAGCGCGTGCTGACGACGGACTGGATCGACGGCATCCCGATCTCGGACGTCGGGGCGCTCGCCGCCGACGGGCACGACCTCAAGGCACTCGGCCTCGTCGTGCTGCGCAGCTTCCTCACGCACGCGATGCGCGACGGCTTCTTCCACGCCGACATGCACCAGGGCAACCTGTTCGTCGACAAGGACGGCCGCGTCGTCGCCGTCGACTTCGGCATCATGGGTCGGCTCGGCCACACGGAGCGCCGGTTCCTGGCGGAGATCCTCTACGGGCTCATCACGCGCGACTACAAGCGCGCGGCGGACGTGCACTTCTGGGCGGGCTACGTGCCGCCGCATCATCCCGTCGAGGTGTTCGCGCAGGCGCTGCGCGCGATCGGCGAGCCGATCCACGGGCGCACGGCCGACGAGATCTCGATGGCCGATCTCCTGGGGCAGCTCTTCGCCTACACGGACGTATTCGACATGGAGACGCGGCCGGAGCTGATCCTGCTGCAGAAGAGCATGGTGATCGTCGAGGGCGTGGCGCGGGGGCTCGATCCGTCGCTCAACATGTGGGTGGCGGCCGAGCCGGTGGCCAAGGAATGGGTCGAAGCCAACTACGGCGTGCGCGGCGCGATCCACAAGGCCGGCGAAGGCGCGACGACGCTGGGGCGCATCCTGGCCGACGTGCCGTCGCTGCTGGCGGAGGCCGAGCGCGCTTCGGTTGGGCTCGCGGGCATGGCGCGCGACGGCATCCGCCTCGATCCCGAGACCGTGCAGCAGATCGCGGCCGCGACGGCCAAAGGCGACAGGTTCCGCCGCATCGCGACGTGGATCGGCGCGGCGAGCCTCGCGGCGGTAGCTGTGCGGTACCTCGGCTGGATCTGACCGCTTACGCGGGGCCGAGGATGGCCACGAGGATCAGGATCAGCCCCACCAGGCCGACCGACCACACCAGCGAGCGGACGACGGGAATGCCGGCGGCATAGAGCGGCACGTAGACGACGCGCGCGGCGAGGTAGAGCACGGCACCCCAGTATGTCAGATCGCCGTTGCGGCCCGCGACGTGCGCGATGAGGACCGCGGCCGCGAACAGCGGCAGCGTTTCAAAGAGGTTCTGCTGGGCGCGCACGAGACGCTGCGTCACCACGCCGGGCGGCACCGGGGACGGGGCGTCGCGCGCGCTCGCGTTGTAGTCCACGCCCGTTTCCTGCGTGCGCAATAGGCCGGGCAGCAGCACCTGCACGATCGCGAGCACCAAGGTCCATCCCAGTATCGTCAGCTCCGGCGTCATCGCTCGTCTCTCCTCTTTCGAACCTGCGTCGCCACACGATCGATAACGGCCGCCGGCGCCGGCGGTTCAGCTTACTATGGGTCTGCGTTCGGTGGGCGACTTCGCTGCTTTCGTCATGGCTGTCTCCCATCCCGGAGGTGCCGCGACGCGGCGGATGAGGCACTCTGGCGCGACACGGCGAACCTCTCACGAGACGGAACCGCTGCGCAATTCGGAGACGCGTCGGGATCCCGGCCTGCGCCGGGATGACGGACGTGGGACGGGATCGGCCCCACGACCGCGGCGTCACCCCGACGGAGGTCGGGGTCGAGGCACGCCTGCCGTATTCCTTCGAATGAAGCCGTTCCCCCGTACCGAGGCTTCGCATCGTCCCTGGCCACAGAGTGGTGAGGTGGTGAGTGGTCGGTGCTTCTCGCGACGTGCGGCGCGCCCAAAACAAAAGCGGCGGCCCCAGGGGCCGCCGCTTTCGTCTCACGGCTCGCGCCGCGGTTATTCCTTGCCTTTGTCCTTGCAGTCGAAGTCGAGCTTCACCCAAGGCGTGTCGACTTTGCACTTGCCGTCCTTGCGCGTGAACACGTCGCCGACGATGCCTTCGATGTCGACGCTGTCGCCTTCACCCTCGCTCTCGGCCACGTCGGGGCCTTTCTCGGGGGCGGGAGCCGCCTTCTCGACCGGCGGCGCGGCAGCGGACGGCGCCTTCTCCGACGGCGCGGACGGAGCAGCCTTTTCAGCCGGAGCCGATGGCGTCACCGCCGCCTGCTGCTCGCCGCAGCGGGGAAGATCGGCCGGGGCCTTCGTCCAGATCATGGTCTTCGACAGGAAGCTGATGCCGGCGTAGCCCTTGACCTTCAGCGTGCCGTCGGAGAGCGGCGTGACCTCGACGTTGTACTTCTTCTTTTTCTCGGGGCTGTAGACCCAGGCGTCGTCGCCGCCCCAGGTGCCGCCGCCGGCACTGGTCAAATCACCCAGGATCTGGCGGCCGCAGCCGTCGGCGTCGGTGGTGTCCTTCACCCAGACCACATGGCCGCACAGCTTGTTGCCGCAGGCCTTGATCTCGATCGCGCCGCGGCCGGTGTCGTTGACCCACACGCCCGTCGGCTCGGCGGCGAATGCGGGGAAGGATGCGAAAAGCGTTGCCGCGAGCGCGGCGGAGCGAAGAGCGAGTCTCTCGAACGGCATGGCTGCCTCCTTGCTAATCTCGGTTTCCACGACCGCCCGGCGCTGTCCTGTCGTCCGACATGGCACGTTGCGCTGAAGCGGCTCGCCCGCAGGATCGGGCCCGGACTGCATCCTTGCGCAGACCACGGGCTCGCGCTGTTCCCCCAGAAACACAGGATCTCCGGGGGGCTCTGGACGTGATCCTTACACGGATTGGGGATGGATTTCGACCAAAAGTCCGTTGTCCAGCACCACGACGCGGTCCATGCGCCGCGCCAGCTCCAGATTGTGCGTGGCGATCAGGGCCGCAACCCCTTCGGTCCTAAATAGCCCAATCAGCTCATGAAAAACGTGCTCGGACGTCTTGGGATCCAGGTTTCCGGTCGGCTCGTCGGCCAGGATCAGGCGGGGACGATTGGCGAGCGCGCGGCAGATCGCCGTGCGCTGCTGCTCGCCGCCCGAAAGCTGGGCCGGGCGGTGGTCGAGGCGCTCGGCGAGCCCCATGGACGACAAGAGCTTGCGGGCGCGCTCCTCGCCTTCGCGGCGCGAGCGGCCGAGGATCATCTGCGGGATGGCGACGTTCTCCAGCGCGGAGAACTCCGGCAGGAGCTGGTGGAACTGGTAGATGAAGCCCATCTCGGCGCGGCGAATGCGCGTGCGGTCCGCGTCGTCGAGTGCTGCGCAATCGCGACCCGCCACGATGACGCTGCCGCGCGTCGGAGTCTCGAGCAGGCCCGCGATGTGGAGCAGCGTCGACTTGCCGGCGCCGGACGGGCCCACGAGCGCCACGCACTGGCCGGGCCAGACGTCCACGGACGCGCCGGCGAGCACGTGGATCTCGCGGTTGCCCTGCCGGAACGAGCGTTCGAGGCCCATGAGGCGCAGGACCGGCACGTGCTGGGCGTTGGTGTCGAGCACGGGTTCCCTCATCATTCGTACCGAAGCGCTTCGACGGGATCGAGACGCGAGGCGCGCCACGAGGGATAGAGCGTCGCGAGCACGGAGAGCACGAGCGCCATCAGCACGATCGAGCCCGTCTCGACGGGATTGATGTCGGCGGGCAGGCGCGTCAGGTAGTAGACGTTGGGGTCGAACACCTTGGTGCCGGCGGCCCAGGCGACGAACTGGCGGATCTCCTCGATGTTGGCGCAGAAGACGACGCCGATGACCAGGCCCGCGAGCGTGCCGAGCACGCCGATGGAGGCCCCCGTGATGAGGAAGATGCGCATGACGGCGCCCTTGGTCGCGCCCATCGTGCGCAGGATGGCGATGTCGCGGCCCTTGTCCTTCACGAGCATCATGAGGCCGGAGATGATGTTCAGCGCCGCCACCAGCACGATCAGCGACAGGATGATGAACATCACGTTGCGCTCGACCTCGAGCACGGTGAAGAACGTCTCGTTGCGC
>CAYLSI010000095.1:0-6863 GCA_964386545.1 uncultured Hyphomicrobium sp. | reverse complement strand
AGCATCATGGACGGGCCAGACCGAAATCATGCGCCGTGCGGATGAGACGAAGGCAGGCGCGCGCCGCATCGCCCCCCTTGCCCTCTGCGCCGCCGCGGGCCCGCGCGAGCGCCTGCACCTCGGTGTCCACCGTCAACACGCCGTTTCCCAGCGGGATATTATGTTTGATCGCCGTTTCCATGAGCCAGTGATTGGTATTGTTGCACACAATGTCGTAGTGCGACGTCTCGCCACGAATGACGCAGCCCAGCGCGATCGCCCCCGCATACGTCCCGCCGGAGCTGAACTTGCCCGCAGCGCACGCCTGCGCGAACACCTGCGGAATTTCGAGCGCGCCGGGAACGGCGATGCGATCGAACCCCACGCCGGCCGCACCGAGCACCGCTTCCGCGCCCGCGATCAGCTCGTCCGTGATGGCGCGATAGTAGGGTGCCTCGATGACGAGCACCTTCGCGCCGCCGCCGGAATGCAGCTCCATTGCGACTTTGTCGCCGTGATCCGTCTTGACCATAGCCTACCCGATCGCCCGCGTCCCGGTAATGCGCAAACCGTAGCCTTCGAGGCCGACATAGACGTCGTCCGGCGCATTCGTCAGCAGCACCATGTCCGTCACGCCGAGCGCGCGCAGGATCTGCGAGCCGACGCCGATCTCGACCTGGCGCCGTCCGCGCGCATTCTTCGGGTCGGGCGACGCCTTCGCGCGCCGCGCGATCCATTCGGAAACGCTTTTCGGCCCGAGGTCGCGGATCAGCACGATGACGCCGCGCCCTTCCTCCTCGACGGCGCGCATGGCGCTCGCGACGGCGCCGGGCGCGCCCCCGATGCCGAGGAGATCGCCGGCGACGTTGACCGCATGCACGCGGACGAGCACGGGACCCGGCTCCGAAAGGTCGCCTTTGACGAGCGCCAGGTGCTCGACCGGCTCCACCGTCGTCGTGAACACGTGGAGGTCGAACCCGCCGCCGAACGCGCTGTCCACCTTCGTCTGCGCGACCTGCTTCACGAGCCGGTCGTGCTTCAGGCGGTAGGCGATGAGATCCTCGATGGTGCCGATCTTCAATCCGTGCCGCTGCGCGAACGGCACGAGGTCCGGCATGCGCGCCATCGTGCCGTCCTCGTTCATGATCTCGCAGATCACCGCCGCCGGATAGAGCCCCGCAAGCCGCGCGAGATCGACGGAGGCTTCCGTATGCCCGGCGCGGATCAGCACGCCGCCCTCGCGCGCGACGAGCGGAAACACATGCCCCGGCGACACGATGTCGTTGGCGCCCTTGGTCGGGTCGATGGCCGTCGCGATGGTGCGCGCGCGATCGTAGGCCGAGATGCCGGTCGACACACCCTCGCGCGCCTCGATGGACTGCGTGAACGCCGTGCGCTCGCGCGCCGCCTGCGTGCGCACCATGAACTCGAGGCCGAGATCCTGCGCGCGCGTCTGCAACAGCGCGAGGCAGATCAGCCCGCGCCCGTGCTTGGCCATGAAATTGATGGCGTCGGGCGTCGCCATCTGCGCCGGGATGACGAGATCGCCCTCGTTCTCGCGGTGCTCCGCATCGACGAGCACGACCATGCGCCCGTTGCGCATGTCGTCGACGATCTCCTCCGTCGACGACAGGAATCCGGCGCCTTCCGCATAGGCGATTTTCGACAAACCCGAGCTCAAGATCGGAACTCCATGATGCGCGCCACGTAGCGCGCGAACAGGTCGATTTCCACGTTGACCCTATCGCCGCGCTTTTTGCGCCCCCAGGTGGTCCCGGTCAAGGTCACGGGGATGAGATTGATGCCGAACCGGTGTCCGGACACCTCGTTAACGGTGAGCGAGGTGCCGTCCAGCGCGATGGAGCCCTTGGGTGCGGCATAAGGGGCGAGCTCCGGCGGCAATTCGATGACCACGCGCAGGCTCTCGCCGTCGGGCCGCATGTCCGCGATCCGGCCCACGCCGTCCACGTGCCCTGAGACGATATGCCCGCCCAGCTCGTCGCCGGCCTTGAGCGCGCGCTCGAGGTTGATCGCCTGCCCGATATGCCAATCGGCGAGCGTCGTCTTCGAGAGCGTCTCATTCGAAACGTCGACCGTGAAGGCCGAGCCGTTGCGCCCATCGGCACGAACCGTCACCACCGACAGGCAGACGCCATCGCACGCGATCGACGCGCCATGCGCGATGCCGTCCGCGGCGTAGCCGGAGCGGATCGCGAAGCGGCCGCCCTCGCGCCCGATCAATTCGCCCACGTCCGTGATGATGCCGGTAAACACTGCTGCTCACTCCGCTCTGCCTGTGGCAGCCGCATGGCGAACGCGGAACATCGCCACCTTGTCCGCGCCCGCGCGCCGTTCCGAGGTCAGCGCGAGATCTAGCCCCGGAGCATACCGGGCCGCAAGCGCCGCCGGGCCCGCACCGCCCTCACGCGCAGCCCCGGCCGCAAACACCGCGACCTCGTCGGCGAGCCCGGCCGCCGCGAACGCGCGCCAGACCGACGGCCCACCCTCGACGAGCAGCCGCGTCATCCCTTGCTCCGCCAGCGCGGCGAGCGCATCGCGAACGGAGAGGCGCGTCGTCCCGTCGCCGATCGTCAGCACCCGCACATGCCTGTCCGTGAGCGCCTGGGTCCTCGCCTCGTCACCAGAGCCGGTCAGCACCCACGTCGGCACGTCGGGGGCCGTGCGCACGAGGGTGAGTCCCGGCGGCAGGTCGAGCGTCTCCGACATCACCACGCGAACCGGCGACCGCGACGCCAGTCCCGGCAGCCGGCACGTGAGAGCGGGATCGTCGTCCCGCGCCGTCGCCCCGCCGATCAGGATCGCATCGGCTTCCGCCCGCAACACATGGGCGAAGACGCGCGCTTCGGCGCCGGTGACGAAAACGGCCTCTCCGTCCCTGCCGCGCGGCACCGCGCCGTCCGGCCCGAGCGCCATCTTGAGCTGCACGAACGGCCGCCGCTCCGTCACCCGCAGGATATGCCCCAACGTGACCCAGCGCGCTTCCGAGCCACGAAGGCCCGTTACGACATCGACGCCCGCCGCGCGCAGCCGCGCCGTGCCCTGCCCCGCCGTCCGCGGATCGGGATCCTCGATGCCGATCACGACGCGCTTCAAGCCTGCCGCGATCACCGCATCCGCACAGGGTGGCGTCTTCCCGTGGTGCGCGCAGGGCTCCAGCGTGACGTAGAGCGTGGCGCCCCGCGCCCGCGCGCCGGCCCGCGCGATGGCCTCGGTCTCGGCATGCGGCCGCCCGCCGGGGCGCGTCACGGCCCGTGCGATCAGCTCCCCCGTCGCCTCGTCGGCGATCACGGCGCCGACGGACGGGTTCGGCGCGGTCGTACCGTTGCCGCGCCGCGCCATCATGAGCGCCACGTCCATCATGTGCCGATCGAATGCTGAAAAGTCCGCGGCCGTCATCGCAAGCGGTACCCGGTTGCATGCCGACCGAGAGATATCTGGACCCCGGCCATCCATGCGAAGCATGGCTTCGTCAATGACGCCGGGGTGACAGGCTGATGGAGCCCATCATGACCCGTCGTCATGCCCGCGGATTTGCCATCTCGACGGGTCAGATTTCGAACCTGTCTGGCCCCCGGCCATCCGTGCGGAGCATGGCTTCGCCACCATCCATACGGAGCATGGCTTCGCCGCCGTCCATGCGAAGCATGGCTTCGCCAATAACGCCGGGGCGACGGCGCGTTTTCCGGCCCGGTCCGCCACCACTGTCCGTCATGCCGGCGAAGGCCGGCATCCAGACACGCCAGACATGGCACACCCCGTCCCCTTTTCGCGCCCTGGCTCATCAATGCTTCTTCGCCGCCCGGACGATCTCGCCGGTGCCGTCGTCGCGCGCGATCTCGCCCAGCACCTCCTGGAAATCCGCAGCTTCGCGGAAATCGCGATAGACGGACGCGAACCGCACGTAGGCGACGGGGTCGAGCGCGCGCAGCCCTTCCATCACATAGGCGCCGATCGTGGAGGACGGAATTTCCGTCTCACCCGAGCTTTCGAGCTGGCGCACGATGCCGGACACCATGCGGTCGACGCGCTCGGTCTCGATCGGACGCTTGCGCAGCGCCACCGCCACCGACTTCAGAAGCTTGTCGCGGTCGAACGGCACCTTGCGCCCGCTGCGCTTCACCACGATCAATTCACGCAGTTGCACCCGCTCGAACGTCGTGAAGCGACCGCCGCAGTCCGGGCACACGCGCCGCCGCCGGATGGCCGCGTTCTCTTCCGTCGGGCGGCTGTCCTTCACCTGCGTTTCCTCACAGGAGCAATAGGGGCAGCGCATCTCGGTCTCCAAAATGAAGAAGGCGCCGGAACAAAACGTCCGGCGCCTTCTTCTAAAGCATGTCGGCAGCGGATGAAACGGGCGGCCGTCGCCTCTCGCCATCCAGGCGGATCGCGCTCGTCACGCCGAAGGTGACAAACGCATCCGCATCTGGACCCCGACCTCCGTCGGGGTGACGTCGGTTGGTGGATACCCGGTTGCGATCCCGCTGTCATCCCGGCGGAGGCCGGGATCCAGACAGGTCTCCGCCGTGCGCAACACTCCCCGCCGAGGACAGGGAGAAAATCAGTAGATCGGGAAGCGCTTGCAGAGCGCGGTCGCCTCGGCCTTGATCTTCTCCTCGACCTTGCCGTTGCCGGCTTCGCCGTTGGCAGCCAGGCCCTCGAGCACTTCGGCGATCATGCGGCCGATGTCGCGGAACTCGGCCTCGCCGAAGCCGCGCGTCGTGCCGGCCGGTGCGCCGAGACGGATGCCCGACGTGACCATCGGCTTCTCCGGATCGAACGGCACGCCGTTCTTGTTGCACGTGATGTGCGCGCGGCCGAGCGACTTCTCCGAGATGTTGCCCGTGAGCTTCTTCGGACGCAGGTCGAGCAGGATGAGGTGCGTATCCGTGCCGCCCGACACGAGTGCGAAGCCCGCGTTGACGAGCACTTCGCCCATCGCCTTGGCGTTGATGATGATCTGCTTCGCGTAGGTCTTGAACTCGGGCGTCAGGATCTCGCCGAACGCCACGGCCTTGCCGGCGATGACGTGCATGAGCGGACCACCCTGGATGCCCGGGAAGATCGCCGAGTTGACCTTCTTCGCGATGTCCTCGTCGTTGGTGAGGATCATGCCGCCGCGCGGACCGCGCAGCGTCTTGTGCGTCGTCGTCGTGACGACGTGCGCATGCGGGAACGGCGAGGGATGCTCACCGGCCGCCACGAGACCGGCGAAGTGCGCCATGTCGACCATGAGATGCGCCCCGACCTCGTCGGCGATCGCGCGGAACGCGGCGAAGTCGAACTGGCGCGGATAGGCCGAGCCGCCCGCGATGATGATGCGCGGGTTTTCCGCCTTCGCGATCTTGCGGACGTCGTCCATGTCGACGCGATGCGTATCCGGCTGCACCTGGTAGTGCACCGCGCGGAACCACTTGCCCGACTGGTTGACCGTCGCGCCGTGCGTGAGGTGACCGCCATGGGCGAGGTTGAGGCCGAGAATCGTGTCGCCCGGCTTGGCGAGCGCGTTGAACACGCCCTGGTTCGCCTGCGAGCCCGAGTTCGGCTGCACGTTGGCGAAGTTGCAGCCGAAGATTTTCTTGGCGCGATCGATGGCGAGGTTTTCGACGATGTCGACGTACTGGCAGCCGCCGTAGTAGCGCTTGCCCGGGTAACCCTCGGCGTACTTGTTGGTCAGAACGCTGCCGGCGGCGTCGAGGACGGCGCGCGAGACGATGTTCTCCGAAGCGATGAGCTCGATCTCATGCTGCTGACGGCCAAGCTCCTGGTCGATCGCCTTTGAGACTTCAGGGTCGGTGTCGGCAATATGGGATTTGAAGAACTTCTCGGTCGGGCTGTTGCCCTTGGATTTCAACATGGACGTTTCCTCTTGGCCGCGGCTTGTAATTTACGAGCGCCCGGAAGCACTCGGAACAGGGACTAAGCATACGAAAAGAAGGGGTCTCCCGATCGAGGGAGACACGCGGATCGCGATGCCTCACCCCCTACTTTCGCATGCCCTTACCATGCGCCAGTTGGAAGCAACAGGGAAGCCGCGTCGCACCCCCATTTGCTTTGCATTGCAGCATCCGGCGCGATTGGCGTGCGTCTCCCACGCGATCGTTCGGCAAGGCAAATTGATGGCGCCAAGTCGGCGGCCGCGGTCGGAGCGATCATGGCGCGAACGGGCGCAAGAAGAGCCGCGCCGGCCACTTGGGCCCACCAGCTTCGGGAGCATTGAGAAAAAGGAGAGCGGCCGACGCCCTACTCGGCGGCCAGCTTGCCGGTGCGTCCGACAGCCGCCGGGCAGGCGGCCCACAGGCCCCTGAGCGCGTCGGTGAGCAGATCCATCTGCTCGTCGGTGTGATGCGGGCCGGGCGTCAGGCGGATGCGCTCCGTGCCGCGCGGAACCGTCGGATAGTTGATCGGCTGCACATAGATGCCGTGCATGTCGAGCAGGCGATCGGTGACTTCCTTGCAGTGGACCGGATCGCCGATCAGCACCGGCACGATGTGGCTCTGGTTCTGGAACACCGGCAGCCCGGCCGCGGTGAGGCGCGACTTCAGTGCGCGGGCGCGCTCCTGGTGGCGCGCGCGCTCGAGCGAGCTGACCTTGAGATGGCGGATGCTGGCGAGCGCACCGGCGGCGATCGCGGGCGCCAGCGACGTCGTGAAGATGAAGCCCGGGGCGAACGAGCGGATCGCGTCGATCAGGTCGCGCGAGCCGGCGATGTAGCCGCCCATCACGCCGAAGCCCTTGGCCAGCGTGCCGTTGATGATGTCGACCCGGTCGAGCACGCCGTCGCGCTCGGCGATGCCGCCGCCGCGCGGGCCGTACATGCCGACCGCGTGCACCTCGTCGAGATAGGTCAGCGCGCCGTACTTCT
>CAYLSI010000094.1:0-7051 GCA_964386545.1 uncultured Hyphomicrobium sp. | reverse complement strand
ATGAACCGCCGCTCCGAAAGATCGAGATGCTTCGCACACTCTGCGATTGTCGCCATCCGCCGGCTTCCCCTCGCACATCGACTTCACGATTTATCAAGATCCGCACAAGGGTCGGCTCGGTCGAGCTCATGCAAAGCCTCGCCAACTTCCCTGCGAAGGATCTTCTCGGCCGCAGCGTTCGATGCTGCCGCAAGCACAATATGGGCGGTCCTGGCCGGTATACCCGCAAGCCTAGTCTTTGTGTTCACGAGCGCGTTCATCCAGACCTCCTCCACCTGATCCGCTCGCACCAGAAGCCCGCGCATTTCCGCAGCCTCCATCTCAGCCTTGTCGGCCCTGGCCTTTGCGAGACGTGCCTCGTCCCGAGCCTTCTCCATGTCGGCGCTCGAGCGCTCGCCAGCACCCGCCGCGCGTTGCCTCAGGTGTCGAATGTAGGCAACGCGCACCGTGTCGAGCTCATATCGCCCGCGGTCCTGGCGCTCCAAAATGCCCGCCTCGAGGAGCTCCATGAACCGCCGCTCCGAAAGATCGAGATGCTTCGCGCTCTCCACGATCGTCGCCATGGGTTCAGCCTTTCGCGGCCCACGACGCTGCCGCTTGGCTCAAGCGCAGCACGTCCGCGGCTAGGGACCTGGCTAGCTTCTCCTCGTCGCTGTGTTCGAAGGGGTCCAGGCGATAGTCGCAGCAGTAGAGCACAGCGCGGGCCTTTGCGTGGACATCGGCGAGCGACTGCGCACCCAGCGCAGCGACGCGCTCAATGGCTGCTGTTTCGGCCTCTAGACACTTCGTGCACTCTGATTCAAGGCGGGGATCCATGCGGCCATCCCGCGCGTTGGCTTCGTCGGCCATTGCGTAGGCTGCGAGCTTCTTGGCTCGTGTCATCTCAAGCTGCTCGACGATGCGATACATTCCCGCATCGGCTGGCGTTTGGCTATCGGGGTTCGATGGGCTCGCCGCTGCCGGTCGCTCGCCTCCCTGTCCTGACAGGGCCCGCGAATGCATACCAAGCAGCTCCGCCACGGTCGCGAGTGGGGCATCAGACGACCCCTTCCGCGCGGCATTCATGCGGAGAACGTCAGCGATGATCGAGTGTGCGAGGAGTTCGCTCGTCGCCGGTTCCCCCTCGCGGATATCACGGACAATCCCATCCTCGCCGGCGAAGCACCAAACGTAAGCGGTTGCCTTTGCTGCGAGACCAGGAATTGTGTCCGCTGGAAGCGAGACCAGCTTGTCGGCGATGACGCCAGCCTCTTGCGCGTAACGGTCGCCCTCATCCGAGGCAGCCGGCCATGCATCACTACCGGCCTCTAATCGCTCGGCGCGCTCGACGGCCTCACGTTCCCTGACGAATGCCTCATCAAGCGTCTCTGCGAGTGTCAGCAGCTCGGCGTCAGCATCGGCGGGGGCCTTCGTGTGGGTCGACCGCGCGCTGGGCTTCAGACGGCGAACCTCGCGCACCAGCTTGAACAGGAGCCGCTCGGTCGGCGACGGCTCCCCGAAGTGCCTGTCTGGCTGATCCAGCACGCTCTCATCGCCCAGCGTACAAACAATCGCATCGGTGATCGCGAGCAACCCCAGCAGACCCTCGACCGGGTGCTCAAGCATCGCCTCGGCAAAGCGCATCGCTTTCCGTCTCGGCACCTCGGTCGTGTTTTCGATCGCGCTCACCTCCGCAAAGGTAGCGCCGGCGGCGGCCGCACGTGAGGCGGCCTCGAAAATCTCCTGCTCGTAAGCGAAGGCGTCACTCACCAAGGCCGCGAGTCGTAGCAGCTCCGCCTCGCCGGCGCCCTTCGTCACTTCCACATCCCTTGCCGTTCCCGCTTCCATGGTACTCTCCCTGTTTGATATCAGCCCAGCGCGCGGCCGGGCGCCTTCCTGCTTGAGGGGCCACGAAGCAGATCGGCAATGATCGACTCCGCCATATCCACGTCTGTCGCCCGCCCCCTGATGCCGAGATCGATCACGGCATCAGGGTAGAACCACTCGACCGCGCGAGCTTTCGCGCGCATTCCTTCCAGCGTATCCGCCGGAATGGCGGTCATGCGGCGCGCTATGGCGGCGGCGAGGCGGTCGTGCTCGATGGCAGCTGCGCCGTGCTCCTGGGCCGCTTCCTCGTCACCGAGCTCCTGCGCCTCCTCTGCAAGCGCGAAGGTCTCCCTCGCCTTTCTGTGGGCCTCTGCGAGTTCTTTCACGAGCTGCAGCAGCTCGGTATCGAATGTCGCTGGCCGATCGGAGCGGCGGGTATCGCCGCGGGGGCTCATTCGAGCGCCCCCGCAACCATGGCCGCTACCCGGCCGGCGGTGTCCTGCGCAGCGGCGACGTAGCGGCGTGCAGTTGCGATGTTGGCATGTCCGGAATGCTCCTGGACGTCGACCATATTGCCACCGGTCGCGACGGCCGCCGCCGTAATCGAGGCATGGCGGATGGCGTGCGGATGCACCCGGATGCCCACGCGCTTGCCGAGATCGGTCACGATCTTGTGCCAGCCGTCCGTAGAGAGCGGGGCGCCGAGCGCGCAGTTGGACAAGCTGACAAACACCAGATCGTGCGTCACCTTCATGCGGCGGCGGATCGTCAGCCAGGCGTGAACCGCCTTGATCGTCGCCGGCGGCATCGTCTTCGCGATCCGTTGGCGTTTGCCCTTCCGGAGCAGCCAGACGCGATCACCATCAATGTCGGCGAACCGGAGCCCGCAAAGCTCCGCACGTCTGAGCGCGAGATCGAATGTCAGCCGCAGCGCGGCCACGTCCCGGGCAGCCCGCCACGAATCTCCATCCGCGCGCGCCGCGTCCAGCATGACCTGCAGAGCGCCGACACTGGGGCCGGTCACATCGCGGTAAGCCTCGGCGCGCAACCCGGGGATCTCGAGCGAGTTCACCGTGTGCCCAAGCACGCGGGCCAACTTGACCGCTGAGCGAATGGCGGCGAGGCGGCGGTTGACCGTCGCCGGCGCGAGCCCGGCTCCCGACATTGCGTCCCGGAAGCCAAGCGCGATCCGGTTCGCCTCACCCTGCGGCGCGGCGATCACGGCGCCCAGCGCCTCGCCGATGCTTGCGGCGCCCAGGTGAGCCCGAAAGACCTCGAGATCCTTACCGTAGGCTGCGATCGTGCGAGGCGACCGGCCGCGGAGAAATGTAGCAAGCAGTTCGTCGCCGGGGCGCTGGGCGCCAAGTGCTGCAGGCAGGGAAGGCGAGCTGTCGACTGGTTGCAGTTCATGCATAGCGAGGCCCCTAATCGAGTGCGTCGCAGGCAATATGCACAATGTGCGTGCATTCCGCAATAACAAATTGCGCACTATGTGCTAGTCACGCGTAGGTGCGCTAGACCAGCGTGCCAGGACCCAGAACCTGCGCCAGGCGCCGACGCAATGCAAACTCGCCGCCGGCCAGCAGAACGCGCTCCACGCAGCGGTCGATCTGATCGAGCGCGTCGTTGGCGTCTTCATAGCTCTCCAGAGGCTCGGAGAACGGGCGCGGGCAGGGCTGATCGTGGCGCGCTGCAGGAGGGCGGACATGATGCAAGCGGCTTGGATTACCGGCGACGGCCTTTCTTCTCATCGTCTTCGTCCTCCAGCTCTTCCTTCACGACTTCGGAGAGTTCGAGCACTTCCTTGAGGCGACGCGGATGCCGTTCGAGCATGTGCAACAGGATCAGCGCCGGGCCTTTCGGGTCGCGGCCGGGCGTGCCCGCTTCCCAGTAGGTGATCGCCCTCAGTCCGAGCCCAAGCGCCTCAGCGAATTCCCGCTGTGTAAGCCCCAGAGCGACACGGAGGGCCTTGATGCGTTCGGGGTCCATGGGCGGGAAGTCAGCCTCGATACTGGGTGCAAAATCGACCATGCCCGCATAGGTCGCACAAAGTGCGCCAATGTGTCAACGCAACTTGTGCACAAAGTGCGTATCCACTCTTGATGATAGTAGCACATTGTGCTACTTTAAGGCAGAGATTGGGGAGGCGAGCTGTTGAGCCTCCAGGGACCGCAAGCGCAAGCAAGGCTCGATAGCCAGCCCGTGGCGTTCCCGGCGCCTCCCCGCCTCAACGATCCACCTGGCCCGATGGGCGGCGAAAATCGCTCACTCCCAACCGGGAGCCCCGAGCCGAGACGCGACGCAAGAGATGCCGAAACGGGCACCGCGCAGCGGCGGGGATATCCAAACAGCGGACCTCCAGGCGGACGGCGTCCGGGGCGTCGCATTGCGCGACTGGTCCCGCGAACCCAGCGCCCGCTGCCAGTGTCCCTGGCGGCGCGCCCTGCGATCGCGCAGGCCTACAAGCAAGGCGGCCCGAGACGGTGCGTCAACACCGGCCCGGGCCTTGATCCAACCCCTGTTAACCCAGGAGCTGAACCAATGTTTTCCGCTACCACAACCGGCCCGAACGAGCCACCTCTGCCGGCGCGCGCGGCCGTCGAAACCGTGCGCATCGGATCGGCCGGCCTCTCCGCCAGCTACTACGCAGCGCTGGGCCTGGTCGTACATCCGGCCGCAGCGCTCGGCCTTGGCCTGGTCGCCGGCGCTGCCGACTACATCAAATCGAACGCGCTGGGCGCCGTCATCGATGGTCCCGGCGTCTGGCGTCGCCTGATCGCGCTGTGCCTGTTCGCGGTGCTCTTCATCGCGTCCATGATCGCCGTCGACGGCGTGCTGCTCAGGCTGCGTGATGCCCTTGTCGCCGGCCCAGCGCATGTCATCGGGGCCCACGATCGCGCCGCTGCCGACCACAAGGCCGCGGCGACAGAGCTCGCAAGCCTCGGGTCCGTGCGCACGCCCGATGCGATCCGAGCCGACATGGACCGCGCCGCCGTTCCGAAGGCGGTGTTCCGGCGCACGAAGGAGTGCACGGACATCACCAAGGACGAGAGCTTCGCGGCCTGCCGGCCGGTGCTCGATCTCCGCCAGGAGATGGCGACCGCAATCCGCAAGCGGCAGCTCGAGGCTGTGCGCGACGCAGCGGCCAAGCAACTCGACGAGCTCGGCCCCCGTCCGGGCTCTGCCGACCCGCAAGCCGAGGCCCTGGCCAGCGCGGCCGGGACCAGCGTAACGACTGCCGCGTGGATCCTGATCGCCGTCGTCGGCTTTGCGATCGAGCTGGCAGCCTGCTTTGGCATGTACGTGCTCGGTCGTCCGGCTCCTCGTCCGGCGAACGAGAACCGTCCGGTCGCTTCCGAGGACCATCCGGCGACATTGTCCGACGCGGAGCTGATGGCCATCCGGGCGAAGTTCTTCGCGCCGGACGATCGTCCGGACGGTCCGAAGCCCGGACGTTCCGCACCGCTGCCGGCGAACGTCGTCCGGCTGCCGGACGCAAAGTCGGCGGCCCTGCGTCTCATCCGCGACGAGCTCGCCGCCGGCCGGACGTTCCCGAGCCAGGCCGAGCTGTGCCGGACGGTCGGCGCCCCGCGCTCCACCATGAGCGACTGGCTGACCGCCTGGGAAGCCGCTGGCGAGATTCCGCGACGTCGGGCGATCGGTCGGTGCAAGGCGGTCGGCTGAGCCCATCGAGACGAGAGAGCCCCGGGCGGGAAACCGCGCCGGGGCTTTCTTGTTTCGCGGCCGTTCGATGAGCGCATGGCGGTGAAACACCTGCCCGCCCAGCGCGCCGGGCCTCATGCCGCAAGCGCCATAGGCCGCTCGTGCACAGCGGTCTCGATGGTCGGCGCGAAGGCGTAGAAAGTCGTTTTCCGCTGGACTCTGCCGTGGCGATCGTACACCCGGCGATCGTACGTCACCGAAACGCCCGCCAATCGCTGCAGAGCACCGAGAAACACGCGGCGCCGAGGGAGCGCGAACCCCAGCGCCGGCGCGAAGTCTTCCTCAGCGAGGAACCACACGTCGTCGACGGCCCATTCCCGCTTCACGAGGTCATGGGTGCGCAACCACGCGAGGAAGCCGGCTGCGACAGCGCTGGGAGGCAATTCGCGCTCACGGGCGCCGGAGCTGCCGCGAACGGAAAATGTCTCTCCTGCGCCAACGTCGACGATCTGGCGGGCATTTCCGGAGCCGATCTTGGTCGACATCACACGCGGCGGAGATTTGCGCTGGGTGCCGACCATGGTCAGGACGGTTGCTCGTCGCGTCATCGCAGTTCGCCTCCCTCGTGCCGATCGCACATCGGCTCGCCACGCTGCCGACCATCGTTCCTCGGCTCCATGCAGCCGAGCGGACTACCGCGAGCGCCGCCGACCATGTCGGCGGCTGCATGATTCTTCGCTCCGTTCGCGCGCGCCTGCAACTCCCCCGGAACCCCCCTTGCCTCACTCACACATAGGGCGGCGGCCAGGTCGGCGAGCTGTGCCTGCAGAAGCTCAATCGTCGTGACTCGGTGTGCGGCTGGTACTGCCGGGCACGCTGCGACAGCCGCCAGCGCAACGATCGCGGCACCGTCACGTGCCTGCAGCGCGACGGCCCGATCAGTTTGCATCTCGCAGGCCAGGGGCGGTGGCAGCGGGCCTCCGCGAAGCTGCTCGATCCGTGCGCGAATGGCGGGCTTGCGCAGGAGGCGACGGCCGTATTCTGAGGCGTGCGAGCCGCAGTAGTTCGGATATGCCGCGCGGTATGCCTCGGCCTGGTTCTCCAGATGAACAAACAAAATCGCAAATTCCGCCTGCGCTTCGGTCAGCGGGTACGTCATCGCCATCCCTTTCCGTTGATCAGCTGCGAGTTTCTCAGCGCGCTCGATGGCGCTGCATGATCCAGCGACAGTTCAGAGAACTCCCCATCGCCGAGCTCCACTTCCTCGCCCCACCCGTCGCCGTCAGCGATCGAGTGCGAGAGTTCTCCACAGGGAGTAAGAGGGTTATCTATTTTATATTTTTCTTTTGTCGGCGGCCGTTCGACGGCCGTGGAGCGCGCCCATTGATCTGCCTCGGCTTTTTTGCGGCCAGCGCGGTGATGGAAATCGTTATCGGTGTCATATCGACCCGATAACCGCCCTATACCGCTCCGGTTCTCGCGTTTGCGCCGGCTCTCTGCGGCGCGCTCAGCATAGACCTTTCGTGCCCACGGGCCGCACAGGGTTCCGTCGCTCTCCATCATCAACGCGCCTGCCGATTTC
>CAYLSI010000093.1:0-7189 GCA_964386545.1 uncultured Hyphomicrobium sp. | reverse complement strand
AGCTGATGTAGACGGCCGCCTTCGGCGACGGCAGCCCCTCGCCCTCGCCGAAGCAGTAGATGCGCGCGTGTTCCAGGAAGCGCCCGACGATGCTCTTGACACGGATATTCTCCGAGAGCCCCGCAATGCCCGGCCTCAGGCAGCACACGCCGCGCACGACGAGATCGATCTCGACGCCCGCCTGGCTGGCCTCGTAGAGCGCATCGATGATCTGCGCATCGACGAGCGAGTTCATCTTCATCCAGATCGCTCCGGGCCGCCCCGCCTTCACGTGCGCGATCTCGCTCTGCACGTGCGCCAGGATCCGGTGGCGGATGCCGCGCGGGCTCGCCGCCACGTGTTCGAGCTCGGACGGCTCGCCGTAGCCGGTGACGAAGTTGAGGATCCGCGTCGCGTCGCGCGCGATGCCCGCATCCGTCGTGAACAGCGAGAGGTCCGTGTAGATGCGCGCCGTCTGCACATGGTAGTTGCCCGTGCCGATGTGGCAGTACGTCACCAGCTCCGAGTTCTCGCGCCGCACGATCTGTCCGAGCTTCGCGTGCGTCTTGAGCTCGATGAAGCCGTACACCACGTGCACGCCCGCCTTTTCGAGATCGCGCGCCCAGCGGATGTTGGCCGCCTCGTCGAAGCGCGCCTTGAGCTCGACGACCGCCGTGACGGACTTGCCCGCCTCCACCGCCTCCTTGAGCGCCTGCACGATCGGGCTGTCGCGCGACGTACGGTAGAGCGTCCACTTGATGGCCATCACGTTGGGATCGGCCACGGCCTGGCGCAGGAACTGCACCACCACGTCGAAGCTCTCGTACGGATGGTGGACGATGATGTCCTTCTTGCTGATGGCCGCGAAGCAGTCGCCGTTGAACTCGCGGATACGCTCCGGAAAGCGCGGGTTGTAGGTCTTGAAGACGAGGTCCGGCCGGTTGGCGACGATGAGCTGCGAGGTGTCCGAAAGCCCGAGCAGGCCCTCCTTGACGAACACGGACTCGTCGCCGACCTCGAGCTCGTCGATCACGAACTTCTTGAGCCGGTCCGGCATGCGCGCATCGAGCTCGAGCCGGATCACGTGGCCGCGCCGGCGGCGCTTCAAGAGCGTCTCGAACGAGCGCACGAGATCCTCGGCTTCTTCCTGCAGCTCGATGTCGCTGTCGCGCAGCACGCGGAACGCGCCTTGGCTCTCCACGTCGAACCCGGGGAACAATTCGGCGATGAACATGCCGATCACTTCCTCGATGCGGATGAAGCGGATCTCGGCGTCGCCCCCGTCCTCCGCGCGCAGCCGGATGAAGCGTTCGAGCTGGCTCGGGATCGGAATGAGCCCGCTCATGGCCTTCGAGTCGCTCGTCCGCTGCATCCAGACCGCCATGGTGAGGCCGAGGTTCGGAATGAACGGAAACGGATGCGCGGGATCGACGGCGATCGGCGTCAGGATCGGGAACATGTGCGACATGAACAGCCGCTCGAGCCAGACCTTCTCGCTCGCGGTGAGGGCGCTCGGCTCCACGAGCACGACACCGGCCGCCGCCATGTCGCGCTTCACCTCGAGCCAGCACGCCTGCTTGTCGGCCACGAGGCTCGCCGCGAAGCGGTTGATCTCGGCGAGCTGCTTCTGCGGCGTGAGGCCGTCCTGCGTCAGCGTCGTGACGCCCGCCGCGATCTGCCCGTAGATGCCGGCCGCGCGCACCATGTAGAATTCGTCGAGGTTCGACGCGGAGATCGAAAGGAACCGCAGCCGCTCGAGCACGGGATGCTGCTTGTTCTGCGCCTCTTCGAGCACACGCCGGTTGAACTGCAGCCACGACAGCTCGCGATTGTAGAAGCGCTCGGGCCCTTGCGGCACCGCGGCCGCCGGTGCGGCGGCGGGAGGAGCAGCGCGTGCGGACGTCTTAGACTTCGATTTCGTGGTGGCCATTTTGATCTTTCCTGCGCTCGTCCAAATCGCGACGCCAGAACGGGCTTTGCCTCGTAACAAGATGATGTGTGTAACAGGAAGATGACAGCCCCCAGGCCCTGAGAATCAAGGGTCTCCCTCGTCCTCGGGCCGCTCGGCGGCCAGCGCCTCGGCCGCGATGCCCCGGGTGACCTTCCGCTGCGCCGCAAGAGAAAGGCGGTCGCACGCCGCCACGACCCGCACCGCCGCCGCCATCGACCGCTCCATGTGGAGCGCGAGGTGCCCGATGACATGCGGCTCGACCGTGAGCTGGCGGTCCGAGAAGAGCTTGACCAGCACCGACCGGATCAGCGCCTCGTCCGGCCCCTCGATCATCACCGGCGTCGTCGCGCGCAGGCGCGAGCGCAGGTCCGGCAGCGCCACCGCGATCTCCCCCGGCGCCACTCGCGCGCTGAGCAGCAGCGCGCCCGACGCCTCGCGCGCGAGGTTCATGAGATGGAACAGGATCTTCTCGTTGCCGATGCCGCGGTCGATGTCCTCGACGACGAGCGCCCGGCGCGCCTCGAACACCCGCACGGTTTCGTCGTCGAGCTGGCGCGCCGGCGCGAGCGCCGCGCCCGAGCGCAGGCGCCACACGTTGGCGAGGTGGCTCTTGCCGGACCCCGCCGGCCCCACGACCAGTTGCACCGGCAGCGGCCACTGCGGCCAGGAATCGACCAGCTCGACGGCCGCCACGTTCGAGCGGCTGACGAGAAAGTCGTCCGCCTCCTGCGCCGGCCGGTGCGGCAGGGCGAGCACGAGCTGCTGCGGCATCGCCTTGGCCGTCATGGCAGGCTCTCGCTGAGGTCGGGCTGGGGCGCGCCCGTGTAGACCGGGCTGCGCAGGTAGACGTCGAGCGCGAAGCGGATGACGACGCCGAGTGCGGCGGCCAGCGGCACCGCCACCAGCGTGCCGACGAACCCGAACAGATAGCTGAACACGAACAGCGCGAAGATCACCCAAACCGGATGCAGCCCGATCTTCGAGCCCACGATCGTCGGGCTCAGGAAGCCGGCGTCGACCGCCTGCGCGATGAGAAACACGCCGAGCACGAGCACGATCGGCACCACGTCCGGCCAGAACTGCACGACGGCGATCGTCGTCGCGGTGATCACGCCGAGCACCCACCCGACGATCGGCACGAACGCGAGCGCCCCCGTCAAGAGCCCGATCAGAAGACCGTAGTTGAGCCCGATCGCCGAGAGCGCCATCGCGTAATAGGCCGCCAGGATGAGGCACACCGTACCCTGTCCGCGCACGAACGCCGCCACGGCATCGTTCATCTCCGACGCGAGCGTGCGGATGGAGGCGGCCTGCCCGCGCGGAAGCCAGCCGTCGATCTTTTCGAGCATGGGGTGCCAGTCGATCAGCAGGTAGAACACGACGAGCGGCGTCACCAGCATCAAGGCGAGGAAGTTGACGATGGCGAGGCTCTGGCTCCAGAGCGAGGTGGCCGCCCAGCCGGCGAGACTCGCCCAGTTCTCGCTGAGCGCTTCCGACGCCCGCCCGATCTGGCTGTCGATGCCGGCGAAATCCGGTCCGAACCGCTCGCGCGCCCACGCATCGAGCACGCCGCGCACGCGCGTGATCTCGCCCGGCAGCGCGGCCGCCAGGTCCTGCGCCTGCGCCACGATCACCGGCACCACCAGCACGAGGCTCGCGATGGCGATCACGAGCAGGCTGACGACGATCACCAGCGAGGCCACGACCCGGTTGAGCCCGAGCGCCACCAGCTTGTCGGCCAGCGGGCTCAGAAAGTAGGCGATGGCGATGCCGGCGATGAACGGCAGCAGGATGTCCTTCAGCATCGCGATGGTGAAGAGCAGCAGCCCCGCCGCGATCACCCAGAACAGAATCTGACGCTCCGCGCGCATGACGCCGCTGTCTCCGCTCCTCGGCGGCAAGAGACGTCCGCCGTCGTATTCGCTGCTCAACGGCAAACTTTACCCCGACATATGCCGAAGCCAAGCCCGCAGATACGCGGACAGCGACGCCACCGTGAGCACGCCGACGACCCAGACCAGCACCACCCTCAGCATTTCGAGGCCCAGCCCGAAGCCGTCGTCGGCCAGCACGGTGGCGGCGAGCAGGATCTGCGCCAGCGTGTTCGCCTTGCTGACGGCGAGCGGGCGGATCGTGATCGGCCGGTCGAGCAGCCACGACAGCATGACGCCGACGACGATCAGGATGTCGCGCGAGACGACTGCGATCACGAGCCACGACGGCAGCGCGCCCATCACCCCCAGCGCGACGAAGATCGAGACGAGCAGCAGCTTGTCGGCCAGCGGATCGAGGTAGGCGCCGAGCTCCGTCGAGAGGCCGAACCGCTTGGCGATGAAGCCGTCCACCGCGTCCGACACGCCCGCAAGCACGAACGCGAAGAACGCGAGCTCCGTCTGCCCGGAGACCAGCAGCCAGAACACGACGGGCACGAGAATGACCCGGCCCAGGGTAATGAGATTGGGAATATTCAACTGAGGGGGACCCGAAGCACGAAAAACGACCATCCTTGAACTCTCACCCGACCTTTTTGTTGTTGCCCGCGCCTGCGGGACTCCGTGCGGCACTCACGATCGCGGCGCCTATCGTCGTAACGCCTGTGAACCGCACGGCCGAGCCGCCATGGTGCGGCGAGACCGCCCCCCATGTCAGCCCGGAATTCCGGCGGATATTAATATCCCGACCGGAGCGACCAAGTCTGTCCGACGGCCGACAAGCTCAACCCGTACGGCGCCAGGGCCGCCGCCAGGCCCGGGCCCCCGCCCGGATAGCGCACGGAGACATCGGCCCACGTCGAGGACACCGTCCCGATCCTGACGTCGTCGATGCCGGGAATCTCGAGAAGCTGGCGGCGCAGATCGTCCCATTCCTGCGGGCTCGAGAACTCGACGGCCATCTGCACGGGAACGCCCGCGCCATATCCGGCCGACGCGCCGTAGCCGCCCCCGCCGTATCCTGAAGCGGCGGCCCCGCCGCCCTCTTCGAGCTTGGCGACCTTCCAGCGCCCTTCGAGCACGCCTTGCGTCACGACGGCCGCAAGCTGCATCGCATAGTCGATGTCGCCGTCCGCGACGCGATAGCTGCGCCGCCAGGAGACGACGCCCGCCCCGTCGATGCCCGCCAGCGTGACGTTGAGCTGTTTCGTCGACTCGTCGATCTCGGCCACGGCGAAGAGCACGAGGTCCGCCTTGTATTCGGTCGTGAGCACGCGCTCGGAGCTGTCGTCGCCCGCCAGCGCCGCCTTGATCGTGGTGTCGGCGATGGACGGCAGAAGCGGCTCGATCTTGAGCGGCGCCAGCGAATTGTCGAGGTCGAGGCCCTTCCACGCGTCGGTCCACGTCGCCCCGCCGGGACGGAACTGGAGCCCGCCCGCGGGATCGCCCTGCGCCATCACCGGCACGATCACGGCCTTCGGCGCCTGCTCCTCGACATAGGGCACGCCCTCGCGGCTCAGGAGCCCGCGGATGGCATCGGCCTGGAACGAGAAGTCGAGGCTCGCGATGTATTCGGTGCGGGAGTTCGTTTCCGAGCGGATCGCGATGCCGTCGGCGAAGCCCGCGGCCTTGACCGCGGCGAGGCGCGAGAGCTGCGCATAGGCCGTCACCGGCACGAGGCGCTTGAGCAGCGCGCCGAACGCGGCCTGCTGGCCGTCCGCATGCGCCTTCTCCTTGGCCGCGACCGCGTTGTTGGCCACCGCATCCACCGGATAGTTGGCGATCGTGTAGACCCGGTCCCGCGACGCCGCGTGCGCCGGAGACGCCAGCAGCGCTCCGACCAGAGGCGCTCCAAAGAGAGCCGCGATCAACAGGCGGTCGAGCGCCGAAAGCCGTCCCAAGCAACAATCTCCCTTCCACCGCAGGATGCCGCGCGCGTCCGCGGCGCCTCGCGCTTATCCCGCGCGACTCTCAAAGGTGTCCCATCGGCACGATGCCCCAGGACGCAGCGAAAGCAACCCCCATCGCCGTGCCAGACCGCACACGATCGCTGGACCCCTGACCCCGCTCGGAACGGTCTCCATCGTCCCGTTGCCGTTGCGGCCCTGAGCTGATAGGAGGCCATCTCCTGTGGAATTTCCGGCGAAAGTTGGGTGCGAGACCCGCCGGCCCTGCCCATTTTTCGAGGCCGCATGAGCGAACAAACCGGCGATAAGCCCGCTGCGAGCATTACATATCGTGACTCTGGCGTCGACATAGACGCCGGAAACGCGCTCGTCGAGGCGATCAAGGGCACGGCGCGCGCGACCCGGCGCGCCGGGGCGGATGCCGACCTCGGCGGCTTCGGCGGCCTGTTCGACCTCAAGGGCGCCGGCTACCGCGATCCCATTCTCGTCGCCGCCAACGACGGCGTCGGCACCAAGCTCCGCATCGCCATCGACACCGGCCGCCACGCCACCATCGGCATCGACCTCGTCGCCATGTGCGTCAACGATCTCGTCGTGCAGGGCGCGGAGCCGTTGTTTTTTCTCGACTATCTCGCCGTCGGCAAGCTCGACGTCGCAACCGCCGCGGCCGTCGTCGCCGGCATCGGCGAGGGCTGCCGGCAGGCGGGCTGCGCCTTGATCGGCGGCGAGACCGCCGAGATGCCCGGCCATTACAAGGGCGACGACTATGACCTCGCGGGCTTTGCCGTCGGCGCCGTCGAGCGCGGCGAGATCCTGCCGCGCCCGGACGTCGTGATCGGCGACATCATCCTCGGCCTGCCGTCGTCGGGCGTGCACTCGAACGGCTATTCGCTGGTGCGCCGCCTCGCCGCCGAGGAGAAGCTCGGCTGGAACGATCCGGCGCCGTTCGCGCCTGAAACCAAGCTCGCCGACGCACTGCTGGAGCCGACGCGCATCTACGTGAAGCCGATCCTCGCCGCCCTCGAAGCGACCGGCGGCGCCGTCGACGGGCCCATCAAGGCCCTCGCCCACATCACGGGCGGCGGCCTCTCGGAAAACCTGCCGCGCGTGCTTCCGCCCACGGTCGCCGCTACGATCGACCTCTCGGCGTGGCGCGCCCCCGCCGTCTTCGGCTGGCTCGCCAAGGCCGGCCGCCTGCCGGACCGCGAGATGCTGCGCACGTTCAACTGCGGCATCGGCATGGTCGCCGTCGTCGCCAAGGACGGCGCGAATGCCGTCATCGAGCAGTTGACGGCCGCCGGCGAGCAGCCCGTCGTGATCGGCGAGGTCACCGCCCCCACGGGCGAGAAGGGTGCCGCCAAGGGCAAGGGCGACGCCTGGGCCGTCGCCTACGAGGGTGCGCTCAAGTTCGCAGGCTGATT
>CAYLSI010000092.1:0-7672 GCA_964386545.1 uncultured Hyphomicrobium sp. | reverse complement strand
ACCTCTCCCGTCATGGCGAAGCCGTGCTCCGCATGGGGGAGAGGTCGGAAGCAATCGGATGATTGCTTCCGGGTGAGGGGTTGGGACACGTGCAGATGTTGGCTCCGCTCAAGGCGGAAAGGCGCTAGGTAATCGTCCGTAGGGCTGGCGAAGCCGATTCACGTTAGAATCAAGGCACTGTTTCAACGTGCTTCGGCTTGCAATGAGGTCAGTCATGAGCAGCGCAGGCGCACCCACCGCGTTCAGCGTGAACCGCGACGGCAAGTATCACGACGCCACCTTCATGGTGAACGGCAATACCGTGTCCGTCATCTACTGGAGCCCCTGCGGGGTCGTGCGCCTCAACGCGCCGGCCGAGCAGGAGACGCCGCCCGAGCAGACGGCGCGCAAGCTCCTCAGCGCCTTGATTTGAGCGGCGGCTTCGGGCCTCGCGCCCGGGCTCGTACGCACGAACAAAACCGGCGGCCCATTGGGCCGCCGGTTCGTTTTTGGGCGTTTCCTCAGACCTGGCTCCGGACCAGCGCCGTGCTCGCTACGGCACGCGCTATTGGACAGTGACGACCTGCTGCACGGGGCCCCGGCCCGAGGTCACGGGCTTGTCGGCCGCGTCGAACGTGGTGTCGTTGTTGCCTTCGGCGTGCAGCATGACGATGAGCTTGGCGCCGGACTTCGCCTGCTCGGTCAGCGGAATGGAAACCTCTGCCGTCTCGCCCGCCTTCACCGGCGCATGTCCGATCACGGCGCCGGGGAGCGTGCCCGTGAAATCGGTGCGGTGGACGACGAGATAGCCGTCGGTTTCGGACTTGACGGAGCCGACGGTGACGGCATCGGCCGAGGCCTTGAGGCCGTCCGTCGAAATCATGTTCTCCGCATGGGCCGCGAGCGCGCCGAGCGTCAGCGCGGAGGCGGCGAGCAGCAGACGCTTCATCATGATCGTTCCTCCTTCTCGTTCGTTCGGAGACGGCGCAAGCTGGCGGAGCCTCGTGGGGTGCCGCTCGCCTCCGTGCGCGAATAACGCGAGCGGTCAGATGCGGTTCCGTGAGGTTTCGGCGTCGCTGATTGGCGCCGCCAGACGGGTGCCTATACGATCCAGGCGGGTGCCTACGCGATGGTGGCCGCCTGCTCGGCGTCCTCGTACGCGCCGGTTGCGGCGAGCCAGGCTTCCTCCGCTTCGGCGAGGCGCTTTGCGATCAGGCCGCGCTCCTGCGAGACGCGGCTCGCCTCGGCGGCGTCGGCGTAGAGATCGGGTGCGGCGAGCCGTTCGTCCAGCTTGGCCAGCTCGGCGCCGAGTTTCTCGACGGCCTTCTCGGCCGTCTGCATGGCCTTCTTGAGCGGGGCCAGCTCGGCGCGGCGGTCGGCCGCCGCCTTGCGCTGCTCGGCGCGGCTCGCGCGCGGGTCGGACGCGCCCTCCGCCGCTGCGCGCTTCTCCGCTTTCGGTGCGCGCGCCTGCAGCAGCTCGGCGCGGTAGCTGTCCATGTCGCCGTCGTAGGTCTTCACCGTGCCGTCGGCCACGAGCCAGAGCCGGTCGGCCGTCGCTTCGACGAGATGGCGGTCGTGGCTGATCAGGATCACCGCGCCTTCGTATTCGGCGATGGCGTGGATGAGCGCTTCGCGGCTGTCGACGTCCAGATGGTTGGTCGGCTCGTCGAGGATCAGGAGGTGGGGCGCGTGAAAGGCGGTGAGCGCCAGCAGGAGGCGCGCCTTCTCGCCGCCCGACAGATTGGCGCATTTGGTGTCGGCCTTGTCTGCGCCGAAGCCCCAGGTGCCGAGCTTCGTGCGGCGCTGCGCTTCGGTCGCGTCCGGCATCAGCTTCACGACATAGTCGAACGGCGTCGCGAGCGGGTTCAACTCGTCGAGCTGGTGCTGGGCGAAGTAGCCGACGGTCACGCGGCCCGTGCCGAACACGTTGCCCGTGAGCGGGGCGAGCTTGCCGCCGACGAGCTTGGCGAAGGTGGACTTGCCGTTGCCGTTGGCGCCGAGCAGGGCGATGCGGTCGTCCTGGTCGATGCGCAGGTCGAGGCCGCTCAGGATCGGCTTGCCGGGCTCGTAGCCGGCGGTCGCCTTCTCGATGCGAAGGAGCGGGCTCGCGAGCGGCTTCTCCGGGCTCGGCAGCGCGATCGGCGCGACGCGGTCCTCGACCTGGTCGGCGATGGGCTGCATCTTGGCGAGATACTTGATGCGGCTCTGCGCCTGCTTGGCCTTGGTGGCCTTCGCCTTGAAGCGGTCGATGAACGCCTGGATGCGGCGGCGCTCGTCGTCCTGCTTCTTCTTGAGCTTGAGCTCGAGGCGCTGCTTGGCGCGGCGCGTTTCCTCGAAGTCGTCGTAGCCGCCCGTGTAGAGCGTGAGCTTGCCGCGCTCGAGATGCAGGATGGCGTTGGCGGCGCGGTTCAGGAGATCGCGGTCGTGGCTGACGAGCAGCACCGTGTGCGGATAGGACTTCAAGTAACTCTCGAGCCAGAGCGTGCCTTCGAGATCGAGATAGTTGGTCGGCTCGTCGAGCAGCAGGATGTCCGGCTCGAGGAACAGCACCGAGCCGAGCGCGACGCGCATGCGCCAGCCGCCGGAGAAGGCGCGGCACGGGCGGCGCTGGGCCTCCTCGTCGAAGCCGAGGCCGGCGAGGATGCTCGCGGCGCGGGCGGGCGCCGCGTGCGCGCGGATGTCGGCGAGGCGGATCTGGATCTCGGCGATGCGCTCCGGATCCGTCGCGGTCTCGGCCTCCGCCATCAGGCTCGCGCGCTCGATGTCGGTCGAGAGCACCCAGTCGATCAGGCTCTCCTCGCCGCCGGGCGCTTCCTGCGCGATGCGGCCGATGCGGGCGCCGCGCGGCAGCGTGAGGCCGCCCTGGTCGGGATGGAGATCGCCCGCGATCAGTTTCAGGAGCGTGGATTTGCCCGCGCCGTTGCGGCCGACGAGGCCGACCTTGTGCCCTTCGGGAATCGCGGCCGTGGCGTCCTCGATGATGGGCTTGCCTTCAATGCGGTACGTGAGGTCGTTGATGTGGAGCATGATCGGTGCGTTGGCGCGCCCGTGCATCGGCGCTTGGGCTCCTGCGCATAGCCGCTCGCGTGCGGCTTGTCACGCGCTGGGAGACAGATGGGCCCAGAAGCGGCCGAGGGCTTGATCGCACCGGCTGCGGCGAATAGCTCTTTTTAGAGCGCGTTCACTCTTATCGGACTCGGCTTTTGCGCATGAACGCGCTCTAAGTCTTTGTTCGAGAGTCTGATTCACGCCCGCGATTGCGAGCTCTCTATTTTGCCCGCCTTCGGCAGGACACTCCTGTCTGCCTTTGGCCCTCCACCCTTGCCTGCCTTCGGCAGGACGCTCGCATCTCGGACGATCAGGCTCTAGCGAGGCAACGCCCTCCCCCATTCTGGGCAGACACGCTGGGACGGCCCGGCCCCTTTCAGAGGAGGGTCGCGCCGTGGCTTGGGTCAGTCTTCTCGTCGCCGGCGTTCTCGAAGTCGCCTGGTCGCTCATGATGAAGCAGTCCGACGGCTTCACGCGGCTTTGGCCGAGTCCTCACCATCGTCACGATGATCGCGAGCTTCCTGCTGCTGGCGTATTCCATGAAAACGCTGCCGCTCGGCACCGTCTATCCGATCTGGACAGGCATCGGCGCGGTCGGTGCGTTCCTCGTCGGAGTTCTCGTGCTCGGCGAGAGCGCGAGCGCCCTGCGGATCGCTGCGCTCGTTCTCATCATGTCGGGGCTGGTGCTCATGACGGCCGGGTCGACGCGCTGAGGACGCAGTCTCCCTCCGGTGGATGGCGCACGCGCAGATGCGCGCGTCAGCCCGCCACGACGGGCTTCAAGGTCTCGAACAGCAGGCGCTCCTGCGTGCTCGGATCCTGGATGGCGAGATGCGCCGTGAACCAGTCCTTGAGCATGCTGCACACGCGTGCGCGCGGCGCCTTCGCAAGCTCTTTCGGGTTCGCGAAGAGCTGCATGTCGGCCTGCGTCCAGCCGAGGCGGCCGAGCTCGCCGGCCAGCACGTCGTAGTCCTGCTTGACGGGGGCGGGGTGCGAGGCCGGCTGCGCCTTGCCTTCGACGATGGCCTGCACGATGGCGACGACCTGTGCCTCGATCTGCGTGTTGCGGGCCGGGTCGTCGATGCGGGACAGGATGGCCTGGCTGTTCTCGCCGCGCGAGATGAACTCGTAGCAGCCGTCGCCGCTCTCGCGCGACAGCTCGTTGAGGTTGGCCAGGAACGCGGCGGCCAGCTCCTTGTGGCGCGCGGTGCTGGCGGCGAGCGCGTGCTGCGCGTTCTCGCGGCGCATCTTGACCAGCTCCGTCACGAGAAACGCCGTGACCTCCGCTTGCGGCTTGCCTTCCGCCGTCATGCGCGCCGCCTGCGTGACGATCGCCTGGTAGATCTCGGGAAGCTGCTGCTTGACCGTGACCCACATGGGGCGCGCCTGCAGCTTGCGATCCATCTCGTCCGGCGCGGGGGCGACGGCGGCGACCGGCGTGGCCGTCGCGGTCGCTTCCGGCTGTTTCGGGGGTGTGGGCAGGCTCGCGGTGGCGCCGGCCTGCTGCGGTTCGCCGGCCGGCTTGTCGGCGTCCTCGGTGGATTGGACGAAGGCGAAGATCGCCTCCTTGTGCTGGCTCGCGAGCCAGGCGCCGGCGGCCGTCATGGAGATCAGGCCCGCGGCGATGACGAGGCCGCGGCGCTTGCCGCCGGAGGCCCTCTCGGGCGCGCGCGGCGGCACGGAGATGTCGGACGGGCGGCGCATGTCGGCGGTCGGACGCGGTCCCGGGCCGGGCATGGCGCCCAGTCCCGGCGTCAGACCCGGGCCGGGACTTTGGCCTGGGCCAGGCCCCGGACCGTGGCCCGGACCATGGCCTGAACTGGGCGCGGGGCCGGCGCCCGGCGTCGTGAAGGGTCCGGGCGCGACCGGGCTGCCGAGCGGGCGCGTCGGCGCGGGGCGCGCGTCGATGGGGCCCCCCGGCCGGGGGCCGGGCTGCGTGCCGCCAAACGGCGAATAGGGCTGCTGCGCGCTTCCTGCGGCCGGCCCGGGGCCTTTCATCGGGTTTGGCGCATGGCTCGGATGGCCGCCGGCCTGAGGCGTCGGGTGGCTCGGCGCCGGGTGGCTCGCGGCCGGGCCGCCTGGGGATGCGCTGCCCGGCGTAGGGCCGGCTGCTGGGCCGGGAGCGCCCGCCGGAGACGGCCCCTGCCCCTGGCCGGGTGATGGCGTGGCGGCGGGGCCTGGGCCCGGACCGGGCGCCGGAGAGGCGCCGTGCGGAGCGGCTGCCGCTTGCGGTGCGGGCTGGGACGCGGCTTCGACGATCGGGAACACGGAGCCGGCCGAGCGCCAATCGGAAAAGCCCTGGCACCACACGAGATCGGTCGGCTTCAGGTGGGAGAGTTCGACGAGCTTGCGGATTTCAATGTCCGAGATCGGCCCGTGCTGCTTCCCGTCCCGGGCGATAAACCACTGAATGTTCGTGTCTGGTCCGCTCATACCTGCTCATACCACGAAGTCGGAAGGGCATTGCAAGCCCTCCACCGCGCCCGTTGGGCCGAGTCTTCGCCCGGTTTGCCTCGTGCGTGTTCTATCCACAAGACGGCCGGAAGCTGCACCCTCATCGCACGATCGTCATGGACAGCAAGGATAGTCTGTGCGATCTGCGCCACCGAAGCCTGATCAGACATTGAATCCGGGCTTTTACAGGGCATTTCCGGCGGGTTTCAGCCATGGGCGCCGCCTGCGTTAAGGCGCCACGTTCAAATGGCCGGATGCCGTCCCTACAAGCCACCGCGAAGACAGAGAAATTCGGAACAACAAAAGACGGAACGCTGACTGATGGCCAAAGAGCGCACATTCTCGATTATCAAGCCGGACGCGACGAAGCGGAACCTCACCGGCGAAATCAACGCCGTCCTCGAAAAGGCCGGCCTCAGGATCGTCGGGCAGCGGCGCATCAAGATGACGACCGCCCAGGCTCAGGAATTCTACGGGGAGCACAAGGAGCGTCCGTTCTTCGGCGAGCTCGTGACGTTCATGACGTCGGAGCCGGTGGTCGTGCAGGTGCTGGAAGCCGACAACGCCATCGCGAAGTATCGCGAGGTCATGGGCGCCACCGATCCGGCGCAGGCCGCCGACGGCACGATCCGCAAGCTGTTCGCGCTCTCGAAGGGCGAGAACTCGGTGCACGGCTCGGACAGCCCGGCTTCGGCGACCCGCGAGATCGCGCTGTTCTTCAAGGACGACGAGATCGTCGGCTAAGTCGCCGGTTTCGGATCCGAGACCGAAAATGAAAACGGGCCTCCAACGAGGCCCGTTTTTTATTGCGCGGTTCCAACGGCGAGCCGCGCTTTTCGGAGGTTTTCGGAGAGGTGTCTGGACCCCGGCCTGCGCCGGGGTGACGGAGAGAGGAGGCGACTGCCGTCCACAATCACGATGTCATCCCCAAGTCGACGTCATCCCGAAGTCGACGGCATCCCGGTGTCGATGTCATTCCCGCGTCGATGTCATCCCGGCGTCATGGCGAAACTCTGTTCCGCATGGACGGCCGGGATCGGCGCCGGACGAGGTGCAGCTTGGCTGTGTCCGTCCTCGCTCAGCTCAGCTCGCGCACGCGGAACAGGAGGCCGCCGCGCGGCGTCAGCGTCACGGTGGCGTTGATGCCCGGCGGCTCGAGGCCGACGTACTCGGGGCGGAAGCGGCGCAGCAGGATCGACAACGCGAGCGTGTTCTCGACCTGGCTCATCGCGCCGCCGATGCAGGAGCGCTTGCCCGCGCCGAACGGGATGTAGCTGTACTTCACCTGCTTCTGCGTCTTGTCCATCCAGCGCTCGGGCACGAACGCCTCGGGGTCCTTCCAGAACTTCGGATTGTGGTGGGCGCCGTAGCCGAACAGCACGATTCGGTCGCCCGGCTTGATCTCCTTGCCGGCGATCACGTCGGGCTCCTGGGCAACGCGGATGAGGCTCCAGACCGGCGGATAGAGACGCATGGTCTCCTGGATCACGGAGCGCGTGTAGATCAGCGCCGAGTAGTCGGCCGCCGTCGGCTCGCGATCGCCGCACACGGCCTCGCCCTCGCGGCGGATGCGCTCGGCGGCCTCGGGATGCTTCGAGGTGAGGTAGAGCGACCAGGCGAGCGTCAGCGCCGTCGTCTCGGTGCCGGCCCACAGGTACTGCTTGATCTCGTCGATGGCCTGCTGCTGGTCGAACTCCGGAATGCTCGGGTCGGCAACCGCGGCCTCGATCATCTTCAGAAGCGTCTTCTCGCGCTCCTCGCGCGGATCGGCGGCGAACACGGCCGGCGGCACGCTCCACCACGCCTCGACGGCCTTGGCGGTGTCCTCCTCGCCGACCTCGAACAGAGCGTCGGCCTGGCGCTTCAGGCGGATGTCCTTGTGGTTCGACACGTCGGTGTACGTCTTCACGCACTTGAAGACGAAGTGCGGATTGAAGGGCATGTCGCGGTCGAACAGCGCCTTGCAGATCATGTCGGCGGCGAGCGTCCACGTCTGCTCGACCATCTCGAAGGTCTCGCCGGTCTTGGCGAGCTCGCCCCAGACGGCCATCTTCGACTTGATGGCGTCGATGAAGTAGGGGATGTAGTCGCCAAACGCATCAGGGTGGAACGCGGGCTGCTGCGGCATGCGGATCTTCTGCCAGAGCGCGCCGTCGTGCGTGATCATCGACTTGCCGAAGATCGGCTTCAG
>CAYLSI010000091.1:0-7885 GCA_964386545.1 uncultured Hyphomicrobium sp. | reverse complement strand
AGCACCGGCCGAAGGAGGCCGAGGTCGTGCGCGGCCTGCTGTTCACGTTCGACGACCTGGCGCGCCTGTCGCAGCCGGCCCTCGTCACGCTGTTCGACGGCATCCCGGCCGACCGCACGATCACGGCGCTCTTCGGCGCCGAGCCCAGGATGATCGATCTCATCCTCGAAGCAACGCCCGCGCGCGCCCGCCGCATGATCGAGCAGGAGCTCACGACCGGCAAGAAGGCCACCGCCAAAGAAGTTCAGAAGGCACGCCGCGCCATCGCCGACGCCGCCATGGAGATGCTGGAGAAGGGCATCATCGAAATCTCCAGCTCTGAAGAGGAAGAATGATGCGCGAAGAGTACGCGGAGATCCGCCAAGGCGGCCAGCCCGGCACCGAAAAGCTTCTCGAGCCGCCGAAGCTCGAGGTCGAGCGGCTGCACGTGCTGAAGGGCGTGCTCGAACGCCTCGTGACCACGCTGGCCGAGCGCTTCCGCGAATACTGCAACGTGCCGTCTTCGTTCTTCGTGAACCAGCTCGAAAGCGGCAACTCGTGGGACGTGCTCGAATCCTACGAAGACAGCATCGCCGGAATTTACTATTGTCGTCAGTGGGATAGCCGCATCGTCATCGGCCTCGACCGGCGCTTCATCTTCTCCCTGATCGACGCGGCCTTCGGCGGCGACGGCTCCATGCCGCCGTTCGAATCCGACCGCCCCTTCACGTCGCTCGAAGCGCGCCTCGCCCGCAGCGTGTTCAGCATCGTCGTGCCCGAGCTCGAAACGCTGCTCAATCCCATCACGCCCGTCGAGCTCGACCTCGAAAAGATCGAGACGAAGCTCGACTTCCAGATTCTCGGCCAGACCGACATCCCCGTCATCGCCGTCCAGGTCCTGTTCCAGATCCTGGATAACGGCGGGCGCATGTTCATGATCATCCCGCAGTCGGCCCTCTATCCGATCCGCAAGCTGCTGGAGCGCCAGCGCGCGCTCGACGGCACGAGCGTCGATCCGGAATGGCAGAAGAAGATGCAGGACGGCCTGGCCTCCTCGACGATGATGCTCAAAGGCGTTCTCGAAGGCCCCGAGATGACGCTGGGCGAGATCGCAGCCCTCGAGCCGGGCCAGATCCTGCGGCTCAATGCCGATCCGAAGAGCCTGATCGCGCTCGAATGCCAGGAGGAGCGAATTTTCTGGTGCAAGCTCGCTCAGTCGAAAAGTAAATTTGCGCTCGTGGTCGAACAGGCGATCGACAAGAAAAAAGAGCTTGTCGCCGACCTCATCGCGCCCCCGACGACGCGCCAATCGCAGAACTCTTAACGCCCGTTAAGACATGCATCTTTTGCTGCTCGGAAAATGGTCCGAGAGCGCAGCATCAGTGCGCCTAAAATCACTCCGAATGCGAACTTAATAGCCGCTCGTAACCTATTTTTAGGTAACGCCGTAGAGTATCGACCCATAACCGGACGAAACTTTAACGCGGGCGGCAAGCGATGGGCATTGAACAAAATCAAACAGAAACTGGCGCCGTATCGGAGCTCGAAGAGCGCGCCGCTTGCCTCGTCAATCCCGCTTCGGGAATCGCTAACGACTATCTCAACCACTTCAACGAGGTTCTCCTGCTGATCGAGAACCTGCCGACGCTCCTTCCCGAGATGCTCGACGAGCTGCTCGAATGGCGCCCGGTGACCTATCGCGAATACTTCGCGAAATCGCTTCTTCCCGGCAGCGCCCGCGCGCTGCAGATCTACGAAGGGCTGGACGACGGCTTCCGCCGCGAGTTCGAAAGCATCATCGACGGCGTGAATGCGATGGCGACCGCCAGCATCGACGTCATCAGCGCCCATCGCAGCCCCGACGGCGAGCTCGATCCCTCGCGCGTATCCGAACTTCTGCGAGAACGCCTCCTGCGCCATTCGCAGCGCGCTGAACCGCGCGTCCGATCTCGTCAACAACGGCCGGGAAAAGGCAGCCGAGACCCCGCAGGGCATGGCTGACCGGCTGATTCCGTGCGTCGCGTAAAAAACCGAACGAACTCAAGAGACGCCGAGGATTTTTTATGGACGAGCTTCTGAGAGATTTTCTCACGGAGACGACGGAGCATATTGAAGGCGCTGAAACGCAATTGGTGCATTTCGAGCGCAATCCGTCCGATGCCTCCCTGATTGCCAGCATCTTCCGCCTGGTCCACACGATCAAAGGCACGTCGAGCTTCCTCGGCCTCGAACGGCTGGAGCGCGTGGGCCACGCCGCCGAATCCGTCATGGGCATGCTGCGCGACGGCGTGCCCCCGACGCAGCACTCCGTGACGATCATTCTCGCCGCGATCGACCGAATCAAAACGATCATCGAGGAAATCGGCCAGCACGGCTCGGAGCCCGCGGGCGACGACAGCGAGATCATCAACGCACTCGAAGCCTACTATGCGGCCGGCTCCGAAGCGGCGACCGCCGCCGCGGCCGCCGAAGCCAGCGCCAAGCCCGCTCCCGTCATCTCCATCGTCGCGGAAACCGCGCCCCCGGTGGCCGAGGAGACCGAGGCCGACGACGAGGCTTCGCCCATCGAGACGCAGGCCGCTCCGGTCGCCGCCAAGCCGGCCGCCGCGAAGGAGCCCGCCAAGGCCGACCAGGCCGCGCAGCCCAAGGAATCGCGCAGCGGCGGCGGCACCGCCAACCAGGAATCGATCCGCGTCTCGGTCGACACGATCGAGCGCATGATGCAGCTCGTCTCCGAGCTCGTCCTCTCGCGCAACCAGCTCCTCGAGCTCGCGCGTCATCGCGAGGACGATGCGATCAAGACGCCGCTGCAGCACCTTTCGACGCTGACCAGCGACCTGCAGGACGCCGTCATGCGCGCCCGCATGCAGCCGGTCGGCCGCCTCTACGCCAACCTCCCGCGCCTCGTGCGCGAGCTGTCGACGAGCCTCGGCAAGAATATCGACCTCGTGACCGAGGGTGCCGACACCGAGCTCGACCGCCAGCTCATCGAGGTCATCCGCGATCCGCTGACCCACCTGATCCGCAATTGCGCCGACCACGGCATCGAGAAGCCCGAAGAGCGCCTCGCCAAGGGCAAGCCGGAGCGCGGCGAGATCCGCGTCTCGGCTGCCCATGAAGCCGGCCAGATCACCATCGACATCGCCGACGACGGCAAGGGCCTCGACACCGAGCGCATCAAGAAGAAGATCCTGAGCCAGGGCCTCGCGACGGAGCAGGATCTCCGCGCGATGAGCAACGACGAGATCTACCGCTTCATTTTCGAGGCGGGCTTCTCCACGGCGCAGGTCGTGTCGAACGTGTCCGGCCGCGGCGTCGGCATGGACGTCGTCCGCTCGAACATCGAGGCCATCGGCGGCTCCGTCACGCTGTCCTCGGTCGAGGGCCGCGGCAGCCGCTTCTCGCTGCGCATCCCCCTGACGCTGGCCATCGCGCCCGCGCTGATCATCGAGGTCGCCGGCCAGCGTTTCGCGCTGCCGCAGACGTCCGTCGTCGAGGCCGTGAGCCTGGGCGCCAACTACAAGGACCTCATCCAGAACGTCCAGAACGCGCTCGTCCTGAAGCTGCGTGAGGAGGTGATCCCCGCGGTCGAGCTGCGCAACGTCGTCGGCCTCGCCGATTCGACCGAGGCTGACAACACCGACAAGCTCGCCGTCGTCATGCGCGTCGGCACGGAATCCTTCTGCATCATCGTCGACGGCGTCGCCGACATCCAGGAGATCGTCGTGAAACCCTTGAGCGCATCGCTCGCGCATCTCAAGGTCTTCAGCGGCCACACCATCCTGGGCGACGGCTCGGTCGTGCTGATCCTCGATCCGGCCGGCATCGGCGCCAACCTCGGCATCGAAAAGTCCGCCGACAAGAAGCGCGAGCAGGCCCGCGATCAGAACGCGCTCGAGCGCCGCCGCCTCGTCATGTTCCGCGCCGGCCGCGGAGCCCCGAAGGTGCTGCCGCTGTCGCTGGTCTCGCGCATCGAGATGGTCGAGACCAACCGCATCGAAAGCTCGGATGGCCGCCTGATGGTGCTGCTGCAGGGCCGCCTGATGCCGATCGTGCCGATCTCGAACGAGATCGACATGTCGCGCCCCGCCTATCCCGTGCTCGTCGTCGCGACGGAGCAGCGCTCCATCGGCCTCATGGCCGACGAGATCGTGGACATCGTCGAGGAGCGGCTCGAGATCCAGCTCTCCAGCGCGAACTCCGAGCTGGTCGGCTCCGCCGAGATCCGCGGCGAGACGGTCGAGCTCATCGACGTGTCGCACTTCATCCGCATGGCCGAGCCGCCGAGCCGCGTCGGCAGCACGCCCCAGCGCGTGCTGTTCGCAGCCGACGACCAGCTCGTCCGCGACCTGCTCGTCCCGGCTCTGTCGGCGGGCGGCTACACCATGGTCCCGGCCGCGATCCCGGGCGATGCCAACGAGTTCGCGCATCTGACGTCGAGCTACGACGCCGTGATCATCGATGCCGACGCTCCGGCCTTCGCCCTTCCCGCGTTCCAGCGCGCCATTAAGGAGCGCAAGAACGCGAGCCACGTGCCGATCATCGGTGTCAGCAAGGCCCCGACCAACCGCACCACGCGCAACGCAACGGACATCGGCATGGCGGCGCTGCTCAGCAAGCACGATCGCCACACGCTTCTCGAAACGCTCGCCTACGCGCTCGACGCAGCGGCTGACGCCAAGGCCTCCAGCATGGAAATCGCAGCATGAGCGCCGCCCTCGCAATCCCCACGCTTTCCGACGTGCCGACGGCCGGAGAGGAGAGCTATTTCACGGTTTTCGCCGGAGGCGAGGCGTTCGGCCTCTCCGTCCTCCACACGCAGACCATCTTCCGCATCACGTCCGTGACGCCGATCCCGCTGGGTCCCGTCGACATCGTCGGCCTCGTCAACCTGCGCGGGCGGATCGTGACGGCCGTGAGCCTGCGCCGCCGCCTGGGCATTCCGCTCGACGAGGTGCACAACTCGCTTGCCATCGGCATCGAGCACAAGGGCGAGAACTTCGCGCTGATCGTGGACGAGGTCGGCGACGTCCTGACGCTCGACCAGTCGATGAAGGTGCAGATCCCCGCGCACTTCGATCCCGCACGTTCCCGCTTCATGGCGGGTCTCTACAAAGTCGGAAACCTCCTGATCCCCTCTCTCAACATCGGGGCCCTCTTCGACTTTGCGAACTAAGCGTAGCCGTGTGTAACAAAGGGTAAACCAATGAAAACTGCGCTCGTGGTGGATGACTCTGCGTTCATCCGCAAGATCGCCAAGCAGATCCTGGAGAACATGGGATTCCATGTCTCCGAGGCCAAAGACGGAGCCCATGCTCTGGAGCAATGCCAGGCCGCGTTCCCCGAGCTGATCCTGCTCGATTGGAACATGCCGGTCATGAGCGGCCTCGAGTTCCTGACGAAGCTGCGCAAGCTGCCGGGCGGCGACGCGCCGCAAGTCGTGTTCTGCACGACCGAGAACACGCGCGACAAGATCATGACGGCGCTCGAAGCCGGCGCGACGGAATACATCATGAAGCCGTTCGACCAGGAAATCGTACGGACCAAGCTCGAGCAGATCGGGATGGTCTGACCGAAGCGCCACTGCGCGCTCTCGGGATACCCCCGGCCAGCGTGACGATCGCCTCAACCCCAATTTAGTGTTGCGTAGCATGTCACAAGCATTTGACGCCCTCTGCGAATTCCTGCGCCGCCAGTCCGGGCTCGTCATGGAGCCCAGCAAAAAATATCTCGTCGAAAGTCGCGTCATGCCGATCGTGCGGCGCGAGAAGCTTTCGAGCCTCGACGAGCTGGTGCTGATCCTTCAAAGGGGCCAGTCTCCGAAGATCGCCAAAGACGTCGTCGAGGCGATGACGATCAACGAAACCTACTTCTTCCGCGACAAGTCGCCGTTCGATCAGTTCCGCAGCGTGATGCTGCCCGCCATGATCGCGGCCCGCCAGAGCGAGCGTCGCCTGCGCATCTGGTCGGCCGCCGCTTCGACCGGCCAGGAAGCCTATTCGCTGGCGATGATCCTCGAGGAGCATGCCGCGCGCATGCCCGGCTGGAAGATCGACATCGTCGGCACCGACCTTTCCGACCAGGTGGTCGAGAAGGCGAAGAAGGGCATCTACTCGCAGTTCGAGGTCCAGCGCGGCCTGCCGACGCCGATGCTGCTGCGCCACTTCAACCAGATCGGCGACAGCTGGCAGATCTCCGAGGCCATGCGCAGCAAGGTCCAGTTCCGCCAGATGAATCTTCTGTCGGACTACACGGCGCTCGGCCGCTTCGACATCATCTTCTGCCGCAACGTGCTGATCTACTTCGACGCCGCGCGGAAGATGGACATTCTGGGCCGCATGACGCGCGTCCTCGCTCCCGATGGCTTCCTGACGCTCGGCGCCTCCGAAAGCCTGATCGGCCTCAAGACCGATCTCGTGGCCCACCCCGAGCACCGCGGCATCTTCATGCGCAACACCGCGCCGGCCCCGGCTCAGGAGACCAGGTACGCCCCGCGCGTGGAAACCCCGCCGAGCGGCCTCCCGCTCAACCTGGGCAGCGTCGCGTTCCAGGCAGCGCGCCTCAGGACGGGCTGATCCGGCACGTTCACCCGAGAGATGCGGGCGTCAGAGCTCGCATCTCGGTGTCCGGACGGCGCCTGAAAGATGGCCGGCCTAGAGCGTTTTGCGATCCGAGCTCTATCGGATCGCAAAACGCTCTAAGTTTTTTATGAGACCGTTGGCTTGCGGCGAGCCGGCATCCCCGTCGTCGGCACAAGATATGCCGTGCCGCGCTAGATGCGCCGCGTCGATGCGCCCTGCTGGTCCTTGTCGGACCGTGCCAGCTCGCTACCGCGCCCGAGCTGGGCCAGGCGCGCAAACTCCGAAATCCCTGCGGGCCCGAGGCGGTCGACACCGATCAACGCGATCAGCGCATCGCTCGTCATGCTCCCGAGCGCACCGGTGGAGACCGCGCGCTCGACGACGGCCGTCGCAGTCTCCGGCGTAGCGCGCGCATCCGCGATCACCGGAGCGGACGTTGCTCTGTTCCGGATCGCCGCGATCACGTCGGCGGCAACCTGCGCGCGCTCGACCACGACGGGGGGCAGCGCCGTTTCGCCCGCGCCAGCCCCGCTCGCGTCGGCCACGCCGTGCGACGGCGCCGCTTCACCGCTGCCGATCCAGAGGGCTTCCTGCGCGCGCCGGTTCACGAGCCCCGGCAGCACCTCGCCGCCGGCCTTGTTGTACTTGAGGAAGATGTCGCGCGCGGCATCGAGATCGCCACGCCGCACGGCATCGCCGAGCCCGCTCTCGATCCAGGCCGTGCCTGCGTTGTAGGTGAGCGAGGTCAGCGCCGCCTTGGTGCCTTCGTCCACATGGGGGGCGGCCTTCTCGACGATGGAGCGCGCGGAAGCGACCTCGTCGCGGAACCGCCGGTCGGCCTCGGCACGGTCGATCACTTCGCCGGCGAAGCGCGCCTTCGTCCCGTAACCGTTCGAGAACTGGGCGTAATCCCACTGGGCTTGAGGCGTGTAGCCTTCAAAGTTGCGGATCGCATCCAGATAAAAGCTGTGCATGGCAAGCGCATATGACCGCGGACCAGTCTTGTTACCGCGAGGCCCTTGCGCAAAGCTGACCCCGTTTTCAGCGCTCGGTCCTGATGGGCTTGGCACGGCAGTTGCGTAGAACGGATATGTCTTCGTTTGGTGCAACCATGCAAGTTTCTGCAAACCTTCGTGCCCGGATCTCAGCGCTCGGCGAGCTGTCCCGCCCATTGGGCGAAACCCGCGCCGCCGCGCTCGCTCATGCCCTTGCGAACGCCGTGGCAAGGGACGTCGCGGCCGGCCGCAACCCCGACGCCACGATCGACGGCTGGCTCCACCAGCTCGCGACCGAGATCGTCGCCAAGACAGCCAACAAGGCATCCC
>CAYLSI010000090.1:0-7893 GCA_964386545.1 uncultured Hyphomicrobium sp. | reverse complement strand
CGCTAACGCCTCAGCCCGAGATCTTGGAGAAATCGGCGACTGTCAGAGTTGCAGCGCGAATTTCCGACAAGAGCCTGAGCCGGTTCTCGCGCAGCGCCGTGTCGGGATCGTTGACCGTCACCTTGTCGAAGAACGCATCGACCGGCGCACGCAACTCTGCGAGCGCGTTCATCGCGCCCTTGAAGTTCTCGACGTTGATGGCCGCCACCGTGTCCTGCTTCACGCTCTCGATCGCCGCCGCCAGCGCCAGCTCTTCCTTCTCCTTGAGCGCGCCCACGTCGTAGCCGCCCGCGTAGCTGGTCTTGTCCTTCTTCTCCTCGATACCGAGGATGTTGGAGGCGCGCTTCACGCCCGCGAGCAGGTTCGCCCCGTCGTCGGTCTTGAGGAACGCACCGAGCGCATCGACCCGCTTCACGATCAGCGCCAGGTCGTCCTGACCGCCGAGCGAGAACACCGCGTCGATCAGGTCGTGCCGCGCGCCCTTGTCCTTGAGATACACTTTGAGGCGATCCGCGAAGAACGACAGCAGGTCCGCCCGCGTGACGGCGGGAACGCCGAACACGCCGACGAGCGCCTTCGACGGGATGTCCTTCTGGCGATCGGCGAGATAGGCCTGCGGATCGCTGACGGACCACACGGCCACGCTGTTCCAGCCGCCCTCGTCCGCGTCGATCCAGGTCGAGCGCATCATCTCCTCTTCGGCCTTGCCCTTCACGACCTTGGCGAACAGGAAGAGATTGCCCTTCGGCGCGACGCGCTTCTTGAGCTCCGCATAGGCGAGATCGTGCGCACGGCCGAGCGGCAGCCTCAGATCGTTCTCGATCAGGATGCGGATCACGCCGAGCGCCGCGCGGCGAAGCTGGAACGGATCGCCTGAGCCCGTCGGCTTCTCGTCGATCGCCCAGAAGCCGACCAGTGTGTCGAGCTTGTCCGCGAGCGCGACCGCGATCGCAACCGCATCGCCCTCCTCCTCCTTCGGCACCGTGTCGGACGGGCCCTTCGGCTTGTAATGCAGCTCGATGGCGCGCGCGATCTCGGGCTTCGTGCCCGCCTTCTCGGCGTAGTAGCGGCCCATCAGGCCCTGCAGCTCGGGAAACTCGCCGACCATGCCCGAGACGAGATCGGCCTTGCACAGCTCCGCCGCGCGCCGCGCATCCTGCGGGTCCGCATCCACCGCGCCCGCGATCTGGAACGCCAGCTCCTTGATGCGCTCCACGCGCTCCTTCTGCGTGCCGAGCTTCTCGTGGAACGTGATCGCGCCGAGCGAGATCGCCATCTCGTCGAGCGGCCGCTTGAGGTCCTGCTCCCAGAAGAACTTGGCGTCCGACAGCCGCGCGCGGATCACCTTCTCGTTGCCGGCGACGATCTCGGCCCCGCCATCCGTCGCCGTCAGGTTGGAGACGAGGATAAAGCGGTTGGCGAGCCCCTTGGTCTTGGGATCGCGCAACGAGAAGCACTTCTGATGCGTCTTCATCGACGTGATGAGGCACTCGGGCGGCACGTCGAGGAAGCTCTTGTCGAACTCGCCCATCAGAACGACCGGCCACTCCGTGAGGCCTGCGTTCTCCGCGAGAAGCCCCTCGTCTGCGATCAGCTCGAGCTTGGCCTTCTGGGCCAGCGCCTCGGCCTGCTCCTGGATCTCCTCGGCGCGCTCGGCGGCATTCAGCATCACCGCATGGGCCGCGAGCTTGTCCGCATAGTCCTCGAAGCCCGAGACCTCGAACGGCGTGTTGCCGTGAAAGCGATGGCCGCGCGTGACGTTGCCCGCCGCGAGCCCCGCGATTTCGAGCGGCACCACGTCGCCGTCGATCAGGCACACGATGGACTTGAGCGGCCGGATCCACTGGAACGTGCCCGAGCCCCAGCGCATGGACTTGGGCCACGGGAATTTCGCGAGCGCGCTCGTCACGACCTCGGCCACGATCTCGGCCGCCGCCCGCCCCGGCTTCTCGATGCGCGCGACGTAGAACGCGCCCTTCTTCTCGTCGTTGACGATTTCCGCGTCCTCGAGCGAGGCCAGCCCCGCGGCCTTGAGGAAACCCTGCACGGCCTGGTCCGGCGCGCCGACGCGCGGGCCCTTGCGCTCCTCCGAGACGGCGGGCGAGCCGTCCGGCACGTCCTCGACGGCGAGCGCGATGCGGCGCGGCGTGGCGAAGCTGTGCGCCGGCCCCGTCGCCAGGCCGGCGGCCGCGAGCCCTTCCGTCACGAGGCGTTTGAGATCCTCCGCCGCGCGCGCCTGCATGCGCGCGGGGATTTCCTCGGAAAGGAGCTCGAGCAGAAGTTCGGCCATGGGAGAGCCTCTTGGTGGGCGATGTGTGTGGCAGAGACATACGGGTCCCGCCGCGGCCCGGCAACCCGCCTCGCCAACTGCGAGGACACAAAAAAGCCGGGGGCATGCGGCGCATGCCCCCGGCTCGAATGCGAAAAAGCGAAACGCTTACGGCGCGGGAGCCGGAGCGGGCTCGCTGGCCGGCGTCTCCGGAGCCGGCGCGGGTGCCGCCTCAGGGGCCGGAGCCGTTTCCGGAGCGGGCGTCGGCGCAGCCTCGGGCGCAGGCGTCGGTACGGCTTCGGGCGCCGGGGTGGGCTCAGGCGCGGGAGCGGGTGCCGGCTCGGGTGCAGCCGCCGGCGTCGGTGCGGGAGCGGGCTCCGGTGCGGCAGCCGGCGTCGCGGCCGGCGGCGGCGGCGTGCCGATGTAGCCGATCACCTCCTGGCCCACATCGTCCACGGCACCCGTCGTCGTGAGGTAGCCGAGCCCGATCACGAGCGCGGCGAAGAACATCCAGAACACCGGACGATAGCGGCCGAACAGAATGCCGCCGATCAGAAGTGCAGGCACAGCGATTGCCAGGATACCAACGACAGTCTCGTTCACAAACGACCTCCCTCGGATTCGAGCCACGCCGCGCAGCACGCTTTCGCGAGCTCGCGGACGCGCAGGATATAGCCCTGACGCTCCGTAACAGAAATCACGCCTCTTGCGTCAAGCAGATTGAAGACGTGAGAGGCTTTTATGCACTGGTCGTAAGCGGGCAACACGAGGAGATGCTTTTCGTCACTTGCCCCCTTGTCGAGCAGCGATTTGCATTCCTTCTCGGCATCGCGGAAATGCTGCAGCAGAAGCGCCGTGTCGGCGTGCTCGAAATTGAATCGCGAATACTCTTGTTCCGCCTGCAGAAAAACGTCGCCGTACGTGAGCTTGCGCGCGTCCGTCCGTCCGTTGAAGTTGAGATCGAACACGCGGTCCACGCCCTGCACGTACATGGCCAGCCGCTCGAGCCCGTAGGTAATCTCCCCCGAGACGGGCGTGCAGTCGAAGCCGCCGACCTGCTGGAAATAGGTGAACTGCGTCACCTCCATGCCGTTGCACCATACCTCCCAGCCGAGACCCCAGGCGCCCAGCGTCGGGCTCTCCCAGTCGTCCTCGACGAAGCGGATGTCGTTGACTTTGGTGTCGATTCCGATCGCGTCGAGACTGGCGAGATAGAGGTCGAGGATGTTGTCCGGCGACGGCTTCATGATCACCTGGAACTGGTAGTAGTGCTGCAGCCGGTTCGGATTTTCGCCGTAGCGGCCGTCCTTGGGGCGCCGCGACGGCTGCACGTAGCAGGCGTTCCAGGGCTTTGGCCCGAGCGAGCGCAGCGTCGTCGCCGGATGGAACGTGCCCGCCCCGACCTCCATGTCGTACGGCTGCAGCACGACGCACCCCTGCGCACCCCAGAACTGCTGAAGCGTGAGGATCAGATCCTGAAAACTCTCCTTGGGACGCAGCACGGGCGCCGCGGCGGAGGAGGTTTCGGCGTGTCGGGTCGATGTCTTTGCCATTGCGCAGGTGCCGGAAAGGGTTGCAAGCCGGCGCACTATACGCATTCGGCCTCGGCTGTCACGGTTTGCCGCCGAAAGCGCCGGGCGCGATCCCCGCCGCCGATGCTTTAGCAATCACTAAACTGTTACTCCCGGCCGCCTGACACCATGATACTTAAGAACATGCTTCACCAATCCGACCAGCTCGACCGCCTCTATCACGCCCTCGCCGACGAAGGCCGCCGCGCCATGCTCGACCGGCTCACCAAGGGCCCGGCCACCGTGAGCGAGCTGGCCGCCCCGCTCGACATGAGCCTCTCCGCCGTCGTCCAGCATCTCAAGGTGCTGGAGGCGAGCGGCCTCGTGCGCTCCGAGAAGGCGGGCCGCGTGCGGACCTGCCGCGTCGACACCAAGGCCCTGAGCCTCGCGGAGCAGTGGATCAACCAGCGCCGCAAGCTCTGGGAGCGGCGCCTCGACCGGCTCGGCGACATCGTCGCCGCGACAGAACAAGACGACATAAAAAACGAGGAGAGGAAATGATGAACGCCCACAGTGTGACGCACGCGACGTTCAAGATCGAGCGCGTGTACGACTGCCCCACGTCCAAGGTTTTCGCCGCGTTCTCGGACCCGGACATCAAGCGCCGCTGGTTCGCGGAGGGAGAAGGCTGGGACATCGAGCGTTACGCGCTCGACTTCCGCGTCGGCGGGCGCGAGGAGAGCCTGTTCCGCTTCCAGGGCGGCGATCCCATCTCCTACGACGCGATCATTCAGAATATCGTGCCCGGGCTCCGCGTGATCCAGACCTATTCGATGACGATCGCGGGCAAGCCGATCTCGACGTCGCTGGCCACGACCGAGCTCGAGCCCGTCGGCGAAAAGACGAAGCTCCTCTTTACCGAGCAGGGCGCCTACCTCGACGGATACGACAACGTCGCCGAGCGCGAGCAGGGCACCCGCGAGCTGTTCGAAGCGCTGGCGAAAGAGCTTGCCACGGCTTGAGCCGCCGCCTCCCTCATCCGCCGCTCGCGCTGCACCACGTCAGTCCGCGCGCGGCCGATAGACACCGGAGACGGGATCGCGATCGAGCGTGCCGAGATCCTTCGGCGCCGTCCCCGGCCTGGGAGCGGCGGCGGGGGCGTCCGTCTTCCCGGACGCGATCTGACGCGAGATCCATTTCAACCCGGCGTAAAGCCCGGCGCCGGCCACGAGAACGGCAATCACATGCGGCATGGCTCGAAGCCTCCCAACCCGGGCCGTTCGGACCTCAAAGCCCGAAACGCGACCAGAGCGCCCGGATCTCGATAGCCGACACCAAGTCGTCGGCGAAAGCAAGGCGTTCGGAGCCGCCCGCGAGCGCGTCAGCCACCGACGGCAGGCGGCGCATGCGCCCCGCAAACCAGCCCCGGTCGATCGGCACGCCACGCAGGCGCACGTTGTCGCCGTGGATCTCGCGCATCTTGGTGCGCACGTCCGAGATGCCATCGATCAGCCCGAGATCCAGCGCGTCGGCCGCCGACCAGAACGCACCCGAGAACAGCTCCGAATCCGGTCCCTTGAGCCGCCCCAGCCGGCGATCCTTGACGATGCCGATGAAGACGTCGTGCACGTTGCGCTGGATGGTCTTGAGCCGCGCAACGTCCTCCGGGTTCTCGGGCTGGAACGGATCGAGCGCGCCCTTGTTCTCACCCGCCGTGTAGACGCGCCGCGAGATGCCGAGCTTCTCGATGGCCTTATCGAGCCCGAAGCTCGCCGAGATGACGCCGATCGAGCCCACGATGGAGGACGGGTCCGCATAGATCTCGTCGCCCGCGACCGCGAGATAGTAGCCGCCGGATGCCGCCACATCCTCGCAGAACACGTAGATCTTCTTGTCCTTCTCCTCGGCGAGCTGGCGCATGCGGCGGAAGATGAGGCTCGACTGCACGGGGCTTCCGCCCGGCGAATTGATCACCATCGCGACGGACTTCGCCCGCGACATCGCGAACGCCTTTTCGATCGGCCCGGCGAGCGTCGCGAGACTGAGCCCCGGCCGCAGCGGCGCGGCCATGCCGATGGCGCCCGAAAGCCGGAGAACGGGGACGATCGCGCCGCGGTTGAACAAGCCCATGCAGTCGGTTCCTCACATCAGAATGGCCCCCGGGGAGAATGGCCCGCGGGCCTTGTCTTACGCCTCGGCCAGCGCATCCCGGGCCGGATCTCCATACGCGACCGCCGCGCTCAGTCCAAGACGCAGCACGCCGTCGGCCCCGCGCGTCGCGCGGTTGTCGGCCTCGTGCAGCACACGCCCCGGCGCGATGCGCAACGGCGCCCGCGAGCCCTTCCGCCCCGAGACGATCACCCGGTTTGCGATCTCGCCTGCGCGGGGATGCAGGGGCTGAACGCAGAGCGCGCCGAAACGGTGCGCCACCGCATTCAGAAGCTCGGGCAGCGCGTCCGCCTTGTGAACGAGCACCGCCTCGCCTCCGGCCCGCGTCATGCGCGCCATGAACCGGCCCCAGGCCTCGAGCCCGTCGTCCGGCATCGCGTGCGCGCGCGCCTTGAGGTCGCTCTGTGCGCGCGTGCCCGCCCCCTCCGTATGGTAGGGCGGGTTGGCGATCACGCAGTCGAAGCCGTTCTCGGCGAGCCCCAGCGCGGCGAGCTCCCCCGTCGCCGCGACGGTCACATCCGCCTGGACGACGCGCACGCGCTCCGAGAGCCCGTTGCGGGCGATGTTCTCCTGCGCCAGCGCCACCAGCTCCGCCTCCCGCTCGATGAGCACGACGCGCGCCTCCCGGCAGCGCCACGCGAGGCAAAGCCCTGCCGTCCCGACGCCGGCGCCCACGTCCAGAGCCGTGAACGCCTCGCCCGTCCGCCCGGCCACGGAGGCGGCCAAGAAAACGGCGTCGAGCCCGGCCCGATAGCCTTGACGGGGCTGAAGAATTCGGATCCCTCCCCCCAAAAAGGCGTCGTCGCTGACCGGCATAGGTAAGGTCCCGTCGTGTCTCGTTTTTCGGTGCGCCGCGGCCGAACTGTGGCTATGGTGCACAGGATACAGGATCCCAAGAAACGTACGCAACAAACCAAGGACATTAGCGTGGGAGTAGTCGTTCCCCTGGATGAAGCGCGCGAGCCCTCGCCGAGCCTCGCCCCCCTGTTCGAAATTGTCGACGAGGACATGAAGGCGATCAATCGCATCATCCTCGACAAGGCGGTCTCGGACGTGGAGCTGATCCCGAAGCTCACCCATCACCTCGTGAACTCGGGCGGCAAGCGCCTGCGCCCCATGCTGGCCATCGCCGCCTCCAAGCTCTGCAAGTACGACGGCGCCAAGCACATCCAGACCGCCGCCGCCATCGAGTTCATGCACACGGCGACGCTGCTGCACGACGACGTCGTGGACGAGAGCGACACGCGCCGCGGCCGCAAGACCGCGCGCCTGATCTGGGGCAACCAGACGACGGTGCTCGTCGGCGACTTCCTGCTCGGCCAGGCGTTCCGCATGCTCGTCGACGTCGGCTCGCTCTCCGTATTGCGCATCCTATCGAACGCCGCCGCCACCATCGCCGAGGGCGAGGTGATGCAGCTCGCCGCCGCCAAGAACACGGCGACCACCGAGGACGCCTACCTCGAGATCATCGACGCCAAGACGGCAGCGCTCTTCGCCGCCGCATCCGAGGTGGGCGGCGCCATCGCCGAGCGCCCGGCCGACGAGCAGGCCGCGCTGCGCTCCTACGGCCGCAACCTCGGCCTCGCCTTCCAGCTCGTGGACGACGCGCTCGACTATTCGGGCGACAGCGACCGGCTCGGCAAATCCGTCGGCGACGACTTCCGCGAGGGCAAGATCACGCTGCCCGTCATCCTCTCGTTCCGCCGCGGCACCAGCCGCGACCGCGAGTTCTGGAACCGCACCATCGTCATGGGCGACGTCAAGGACGGCGACCTCGAGCACGCCATCGGCCTCATGAAGCAGCACAAGTCGATCGACACGACGCTCGAGCGCGCACGCTCCTACGGCAGCATCGCGCGCGACGCGCTCGAGATCTTCCCGGACGGCGCCGAAAAGGCGGCGATGCAGGACGTCATCGGCTTCTGCGTCTCGCGCACGCACTAG
>CAYLSI010000089.1:0-8020 GCA_964386545.1 uncultured Hyphomicrobium sp. | reverse complement strand
GACGCCAAGAAGATGACCGAGGAAATCGCAAAGGCCATGAGCCACTGACCGGGCGACCGAGACAGAGGGGCCGGCGATGAAGACGGGTTTCCGCCAGCTTCTCGACGCGGCGAACGCCGAGATCACGTCGCTGAGCGCAGCAGAGGTGCGCGCGCTCGGCGAGCGGGGTGAGATCACGCTCGTGGATCTGCGCGACCGGCGCGAGCTCGAGCGGGAGGGCCGCATTCCGGGCGCGTTCCACTGTCCGCGCGGCATGCTGGAATTCTGGATCGACCCCGAAAGCCCCTATCACAAGCCGATCTTCGCCGAGCCGCATCGCTTCGTCTTCTACTGCGCGAGCGGCTGGCGCTCGGCGCTCGCGACGAAGACCGCGCAGGACATGGGGCTCGCGCCCGTTGCGCATCTGGCCGGCGGTTTCACGGCCTGGCGCGAGGCGGGTGGCCCCGTCGAGCCTGTCGCGAAGGGCTAGAGCATTTTCCGACGAAGTGGATCCCGGTTCGTCGGAAGAAGGTTCGTCGTAAGAAAATGCGACAAACGCTCTAAAGTGCGGATGCGCCGTACGCACGCCGTATTTGGCCGGCCGTCCGCTGTGCCGCGCTTCATCGCACGCCTGTCCGAATTGATGTTGCGGCTCCGCACGTTGGCGAGAGGTGTGCGGGCGTGCATGGGGTGCCGCCAACTTGTCCCCTTGCGCCGCCGATGCAACACACTCTAGCCTTGCTCGACGCGATGGAAGGGTTCGCCTGACATCCTCGGAAGCTCTCGGAACCATGGAGCGCGCATGAAGGCACTGGCGTTGGTCATCGGCATTGCGGTTTTCGCTTTCGGCGGGCGGGCCGTCTCGGCAGCGGGCCTCGAGCTTCAGCCGGTGATCGCGGGAAGTCCCATGCGGTGCCACGATTTCCGCGGCGCAATCGTCCGAACTCTCATGACGACGGAATTGGGCGACGTGGGCCGCGCGTCCATCATCGGGCGCATGCCGGTCATCCAGCTCGACACGGATCGCATGGCGAAACTGCCGCCGAAGCTGCAGATCTTCTTCTTCATGCACGAATGCGCGCATCACGTGCTCGGCCACGTGATCCGGCCGACGCTGCAAAGCGAGCGCGATGCGGACTGCTGGTCGGCCAACTACGGGCGATGGGCCGCTTTGTTCACCCGCGCGGACGTCGAGGGGTTCGGCCCCTATTTCGCGCGCAGCAACGGCTCGCGCTTCGGGCATCTGCCGGGTCTCGAACGTCAGGCGCACATCCTGAGCTGCTTCGATACGCCGTCGAGCGAGCCCGTGGCCGCCGCGCTCACGCAACGATAGAGGAGGCGCGCGGGGCGCGCGCCTCCGCTCCGCGCCTCAGCGGATGCCATTCGAGTTGGTGTGATAGGTGATCATCAGCATCGCCATCAGGACGGCCGAGAGAAGACCGGCGAACGTGCCGATGAGAACGGACGACGGCGGATCCGAGATCAGGCCCGTGAGATCATGCGCGGCGAGGCTGCCGGCGATCGAGGCGATGGCTGCGTTCACCACCAGGACACCGGGGACCTTGCGCTCGTCGGTGCCGATGCCGGCGCCGAGGAACACCAGCTTGTAGCGGGCGATGGACGCGACCACGGTCGCGATGAAGCCCGCGGCGATGGCGAGAGAGCGCGTGCCCGGCGTCACGCCGTCCAGCGCCAGGCCGACCAACGCGCCAATCGCGGTTGCGATCAGAACGAGAATGATGATGCTCATCGAGATGACGCCGCCGCGTGCTGCCGCCATGTTCATGCTCCCCTTATGTTTTGCATTGTTGAGTGGATTCGTAGGGAAACAGTGACTCGTTTGACTCATCCGGTCAACGCACGCGGCGCGATGCAGCCCGAACGCGGCCATGTTTTCATCGCAGGAAACGAGCGCCTCTACTGAGGGGGAGATCGCTAGGATTCAGCGATCGCGCGGAGCTGGCATTGTTGCATTTTGCGATTGGGCGTCACGCCGCGGTTCGCCTTCCTCATGGCGAGAACGAATGCCGGTGAAGGTCGAGAATTGAGGGGCGATAGGACGAGCCACGCGGAAGGCCGAGCTTTGGCGCGCCCCCGCGTTGACCGACGCGTCGAGATGCTCGCCCCACTCCGCACTCGAGGCTTTCGACCTGACGCGCGATCCTCCCCGTCAAGGGGAGGATGAAGAAGGGACGCGCGTCCGGAGATGCATTCGTCGGATTGGAAAATGCGCTAGTGTCCCAATTCCGAAGTTCGTGCGACTTTGCGGCCAGGTTTCGAAGCGAACTTCGGAATCATAAGGGACACGAGAATCATCGACTTGCTCGTGTGATTCAGATCGAGAAATTCGCTCCGAACCTTGCCGCTCGATGTGGCGAATTTCTCGATCATCACACTAGCGATAGCGCGTGGGAATGACGAGGCGCTGGCCGACGGCGATGCGCTCGTTCTGAAGGCGGTTGGCTGCGACGAGATCACCGACGGGGATATTGTAGCGCCGCGAAAGCCCAAAGAGCGTGTCGCCTTCGCGAACCTCGACGATGTGCGGCGCATACTGCTCGCGCGGCGCCGTTGCGGCGGGACGCACGCCGGTCGCGGGTTGCTGCCAGCGGGCGCCGGTGTCGTAGGGATAGGGGCCGTTCTGCGACATGCCGAGGCTGCCCGTCTGAATGCTCTGCGAGCGAGGGCCGGCGTCGTACGCGGCGTACGCGCGCGGCGTCGGCGTGCCGGGATCGGCGTACTGGCGCTGCGCGTAGGAGCGGTCGGCGTTGCGGCGCGGCAGGGCGTAAGGCTCGCCTGCGCGATTGTCGGAGTAGCGCGGCTCGTCGCGAACCGGCGCGAGATTGGAGGTGGCGAGCTGGGTATTGCCGGAGCTGCAACCGGCGAGAGCGGCGGCGAGCGGCAGGACGAGCGCAGGGGTGCCGGTGAGGCGGGAACGGAAACGCATGACAAAAATACTCCGCAAACGCATATGCCTCTACAAGCGCAGGTTTTGGTTAACGGGCTGTTAAGGGCTGAGCGGAGGCGCGCATTTCGCGTGCTCGGGGTGAGCCGAAACAAGCCTATGGCGGCATCGAGCCGCTTGCCCGATGCGAAATCGCGCTGCGATTTTCGTGGCCCTGGCTTGTCTCGGATCATCGATGTTCCATCGAATAACGAGTTCACAATCGAGTCTTTATTCGAGAGTCTGAGTCACGCCCTTGATGCGAGCTCTCTATTTTGCCCGCCTTCGGCAGGACACTCGTGCCTGCCTTGGGCAGGACGCTCGCATCTCGGACGATCAGGCTCTAGCGTTGGCTGTCGCGCGGCGAGGGAGTGAGTGCGTTGCGGCTTTTTCTGAAAGTTCTCATCGGAGTTGTGGCGGGGATGGGTTTGCTGGCGTTGATCGTGAACGGACTGCAGCGCCTGCTGATGTATCACCCGGATACGGCGCATTTCACGCCCGCGGCGGCGGGGCTTTCCGGCGTCACCGAGCGCGTTCTCGAAACGCCGGATGGCGCGCGCGTGCTCGCCTGGCAAGCGCCGGCGAAGGCGGGGCAGCCGACGATCCTCTACTTTCACGGCAACGGCGGATCGCTCGAGACGCGCAAGGAGCGCATCCGCAAATACATGGCGCGGGGCCTCGGCGTGTTCATGATGACCTATCGGGGATTCGGCGGCAGCACGGGGCGTCCGTCGGAAGCGGCCAACGTCGCCGATGCGCGGCTCGCCTACGACACGCTCACGGCGTCCGGCGTTCCGGCTCGCGACATCATCGTCTACGGCGAGTCGCTCGGCACGGGCGTTGCGGTGCAGGTCGCCGCGTCGCGCGAGGTGGCGGGGCTGGTGCTCGATGCGCCCTACACGTCGATGGTCGACCTCGCCGCGCTGCACTACCCGCTTATCCCCGGGCGCTGGTTCATGACCGACCGCTACGAGACGCGCACGCACATCAAGGCCGTGACGGCGCCGCTTCTGATCCTGCACGGGGAAGCGGACGACATCATCCCCGTCGCGCAGGGGCGGGCCGTGTTCGATCTCGCCCATGCGCCGAAGGTGATCAAGACGTTCCCCGGCGCGGGGCACGCCGACCACCACCTCTACGGCTCGTACGATGCGCTCTATGCGTGGATCGCGCTGCTGCGCGAAGGCCGGCTCGGCAACGAGCCGCCGCCGGAGTGACGGCCGCTCAGACGGCCAGCGGCATGGCGGGCGTGGTCTCGTGCGTGCTGCGGATCAGACCCGCGATCGGGCATTCGCCGGCGAGCGCCTCGATGCTCGCGCACGACAGCCGGTTGCGGCCGGCCGGCGTGATCAGCCCGCTTCCCCTCATGCGCGACAGGATGCGCGAGACCGTATCGGCATTGAGCGCCAGATGCTCGGCGATGTCGGTGCGGGTGAGCGGCATCTCGAACTCGAGGCCGCGCGGTGTTTGCCGGCCCGTCCGGAGCGCCAGCTCAAGCATGACGGCGGCGACACGCTCGTCGCCGTTGAGGCCCGAGATGATCACGTTCTGAAGCGCGAAGCGGGCCGCTTGCGCGGCGAGCCGGTCCGTCACCTCGCGCGCGAACTGGGGCTCGCTCGTGATCATGCGTACGATCGCGGGCCAGCGCATGCGCCACACCTCGCCGGCATCCGTGCCGGCGGTGATCTCCGCCTTCTCGAACGCCGGGACCACGGCGGACCGCAGGCAGTCGCCCGGATAGAGCAGGCTCAGGATCTGATGGCGATCCTCGCACCATTTCACACGCAGCAGGAACACGCCGCTGTGGATCAGGAACATCGTCTCCGTCACGGGCGGAGCGAGCGCGATCTTCTGCGGCTTGCGCGTGGGGATGCGGACGCTCTCGGATTCGAGCTGCTCCAGGATGTGTTCCGGTGGGCGTGTCATGGGCGGCTCAGCGATCTCTTCGGTATGAAAGGATGATCCAGAGACATCGCGGTCCCCGCGAGTCCATCCCGCGCGGTCCGCACCTTGGATGAGATCGGGACAGGGGCCTTCTTCGCCTTGACCGCGATCAATCCTGCGGCCGTTTGTGGCGTGATCTTTTCTGACGGCCACCAACGCTTTCGTGTCGGCGGCGCAACGGGCGCCGCGCATCGGCTGTCTGCTGACGAAGGTCAGCGTTTGCAGCGATTTGCCACTTAAAGCCGGACCGCGACGCAGGACATGGTCGGCTCAACGAACGACCGTTGGGGCGTCGCGTAGCCGGTCGGGGATCACAAGGTCGGAGGGATACGAAAGATGACGACGACGATGCGCAATGCGGCGCTGGCAATGATCGCTGCGGGATGGATGGGCGTTGCGGCAGCACCGGTCTCGGCCGGCAGCGAGAGCGGCAATTTCATGGTGCGCGTGCAGGGCACGGTGGTGGATCCCGATTCGTCGGCCAGCGTTACCGCGGGCGGCGTGCCGCTGGCGGGCGCGGACGCGGAGGTCGACACGGCCGTGCTGCCGACGGCCACGCTGACCTACTTCCTCAACAAGAACCTCGCCGTGGAGCTGTTCTGCTGCTTCGCCAAGCTCGAGGCCGAAGGCAAGGGCACGATCGCGGGCACGGACCTCGGCGATTTCTGGGTGTTTCCGCCGGCTTTGACGCTGCAGTACCACTTCGACACGTTCGGCGCGGTGAAGCCCTATGTGGGCGCCGGCGTGCAGTACATCCACTTCTTCAGCGAGGGCAACAGCGCGCTCGGCGGCAAGATCGACCTCGACGACGCGATCGGCTTCACGCTGCAGGCCGGCGTGGACGTGTCGCTCGGCGGCGGCTGGTATCTCAATGCGGACGTGAAGAAGACGTTCATCGAGACGGATGCGTCGTGGCAGGGCACGGCGATCGCCGCCAATGTGGAGATCGATCCCTGGATCTACAGCATCGGCGTCGGCTATCGCTTCAACATCGAGGATCTGTTTTTACGTCGGGACGCAGCGCCGCTCAAATAGTCGAGACACGCGCTCGCGACGTTCGAAAGGCCCGGTCCGATGCCGGGCCTTTTTCGTCATCCATCGTAGGTCGCGATGCCGATTGCGGCGAGCACGAGATAGACGACGAGCGGCACGATGACGCCGACGAGGTACGGATAGGCTTTGAGGCGGCCGGCGGTTGTCGTCAGCTCGCTCATGATGACGTAGCCGCCCATGCTGCGGCGGAACCAGCCCGTAACCTCGCCCTTGGCGCCGATATGCGGCTTGATGCGCCGCCAGCCCGCCCAGATGTCGCCTGCAGGGCCCCAGAGCGAGCGGAAGTCCACGGTGGTGCGACCGCTGGCGTCAGCGAAAATCGTATCCTCGCCGACGACGGACCCGGCGTTGGCGCGGCCGATGACCTCGCCCTTGAGCCGCACGGGGCGGCCGACCATGGGTGAGGCCGCCACATCGCCCATCAAGGCGACGACGTCCGTATCGACGGGCGTCGAGAACGGATACGTCACCGGGATCATGAGCGCCCACACGAGGATCATGGCCGGGACGGCGAGAAGTGCCAGTGTCGGCCAGCCTGCGGCGAGGCCAATTCCAACGCCCGCGACGAGCGTGAGCGTGGGCAGAACGGGGATGGCCAGCTCGCGCAGGAACTTCCGCCACAGCGCTCCGCGATCCACCTTTGCTGCGCGTGCGGCTGCTTCGATGTCGATGTCCTGGAACGGCTGGCGCTTGGCTCGCGCGATGTCGGAGAGGGCCTGGATCCGCTTGCCGGTGAGCGGATGGGTGGACGACAGCTCGATCAGCTTGGCCCAGGGATTATAGACATCGAACAGCATGGCATTGGCCGTTGCCTCCGGGCGGCTCTTGGAGGCTTCGACCACGAGACCGAGATGGCTCGCGCCCTTGAAGTCCATCACGCCCATGTGGCGGGTGCTGGCGAGAAGCTGGCGTGTCTGGTCGGTGTCGGTGGCCTCGGCGATGCCGTAGGCAATCTTGACGAGTGCGTTGGCGAGGTGGCGCGCTTCGACGTATTCGGAGGAGAAGCGGTCGGCGAGGTATTCTCGCGTGCGGCTGAGGTAGAGCAGGATGTACGTGCCCAGGATGTACATCACGTAGGAAACGAAGCCGATGATGGCGAGGTAGCTCTTGCCTTTCGAATTGCTGCCGCCTGACTTCTGCCGCGTCAGGCCCGAGTACAACACGTAGAGCATCTGAACGAGCATGCCCGCGACCGTCATGACGAGGAAGTCGCGGTTGACGATGTGGCCGAGCTCGTGGGCGACGACGGCGCGGGTCTCCTCCTCGTTCAGGAACTCGAAGATGCCGTCGGTCAGCACGACGCGCGCCCCGCCGCGGAAGATGCCGTAGGTGAAGGCGGTCGGATTGCGGTCCGGGATGATGCCGATGGTGGGGGCTTTGAAGCGATACTCGCGGGCCACGTCCTGCACGATCCGATGGACGTGCGGATAGCGGACCTTGAGCTGCGAGTCTTCCAGCCAGGTGAGCTGGTTGACCCATCGCAGCATCACGTCGGTGAGCCACGGGCTGATGAAAAATAGCACCGAGTTGATGATCACGACCATCACCAGTGCGGCCCCGGTGTCGAGCGAGCCGGTGGCGACCATGGCGGAAATAACGACGCCTGCGACCATCGCGGTCAGCAGCGAGAGCGTCACGAGCGAAGCGAAATAGAGTTTGGCCATAGGCGGACGATACGCGAACGGATGAACGACAGCCAGGGGGTGTCCTGCCGGCTCGCGAAGACGGCGGTGGAGGGAGGCGGCCAAAACGGGCAACGCCGCCGGGCGGGGCCCAGCGGCGTCAAAATTATCAGTCGTCTGTCGTCCGTCGTGCGCGGGCGCTCGACTTAGCGGCTGCTGCCGCCGCCAGCGGCGCCGCGGCCGGGACCACGGCCAGCACCTGCGCCACCGCGCGGGGCGGCGGGCTTGCCGGGCAGCAGGCCTTCGCGCTGCAGCTTCTTGCGGGCGAGCTTGCGGGCGCGGCGGACGGCCTCGGCCTTTTCGCGCGCCTTCTTCTCCGACGGCTTCTCGAAGTAGTTCCGGAGCTTCATCTCACGGAAGATACCCTCGCGCTGCATCTTCTTCTTGAGCGCCTTGAGGGCTTGGTCGACGTTGTTGT
>CAYLSI010000088.1:0-8581 GCA_964386545.1 uncultured Hyphomicrobium sp. | reverse complement strand
CGATGCCGGTCTTGACCAGCACGTTCTCGCCCTTGGCCTGCATCTCGCGGCCCTGCGGGATGAGATCCTTCGTGATGACGGTCGGCGGCAGGCGCCACGTGGGATTGAAGTTGAGCTCCGTGATCGTCGAGCGCAGGAGCGGCGTCGGCCGGTCGACCTTGCCGACCACGCCGGTGTGCCGGGTGATGACCTTGTTGAGAGCAATCGCCTCCACCTGAGCGGCGGGAATATTGACGACCACGTACTTGCGCTGCGGCTTCACGACCGCCGTCAGCTCCATGAGCCGCTTGAGGTTGGTCTTGAGCTGGCTCAGCCGGTCTTCCGCCGTCACGTTGAGCGCCGCGACCGTCGGCTTGTCGAGACGGCCGTTGGGCGTCAGCCCGTTGTGCATCTGATAGGCTTTGAGCGCCTCGGCGAGCGTCGCATCGAGGTTCTCGCTGCCGGTCTCGTGCGCCGGCAGCTCTCCCGAGACGATCAGGCGGTCGCGCAACTCGACGATGGCGAAGTGATCCTCGCCGGGCTTGACGTAAGCGTCCGGCACCATCTTCCAGCCGCCCGCCTCGACGATCGCCGTGTAGCGCTCGATCGCGGCTTTCGTGGCGGCGATATTGGCCGGCGACAGCGTCGGCAGGCCAATCGGCGGATTGCGCTCCAGCTCCTTCAGCCGGTGACGCTCGGACGTGACGTCGCCCGGGCCGCCGCCGACGGGGCCGAACTCGAGCGTCCAGGGATCGCGCGCCGTCGCGGCGCCGGCCGACATCAGAACAGCGAGTGCGGAAAGCGAGCCCAAGCCGAGCCGGAGCGAAGAGAGTGAGCCGAGCCGGCGAAGCCGGCCCGAAGCGAATTTGCCGAATGCACGTCCGGACATCGTCGTCATGCCCCCCTGGCCCCGCAGCGCGGAGCGTCCCCTGCGGCCAGCCGTTCTGGCTCCCGTTATGAACGCCGAGACGCAAACTCCGCGCCGACAATCGCACAGGTCGCGCCGCAATAAAAAGAGGCGGCCCGTTCTGGCGGTGGATGTGGTGCAGCCACGCCACAAACAGGCAAAACCCCTAGGGAAGGTCGAGGGCTCGAAGGGGGTTGACGGCGGTCCGTGGCGAGTCGCGCGGCGTGGTTAATCAACAGTCGCTCGGCGGCGCTCGGCCCCGGAACAGGCGCTGGATCCACTGGAAGGCGGCATACGCGCCGTCCCGCCCCGCCGTCATATGGCTGACGCCCGGCAGGCTGTGGAACGTCACCTTGGCGCCGCCCCCGCACAGCGCCTTGGCATAGGCGCGCGTGATGGCGGGCCGCACGAGATCGTCGGCCGTGCCCTGCGCGATGAAGACCGGCGTGCCCTTGGGCAGACGCCCCGTCGAGTTGCGCTCCATGATCGCGCGGATCCGCGCGTCGGTCGTGGGATCCTTCGTCAGGAAGTCGCGGGCGAGCGCGCGCTCGTGATCGGCCTCGGCGAGAATGTCGTGCAGATCCTCGATGCAGTCGTTCGCGAGCCGCTCGAACGCGGGCATCGCCGCCTTGGCCACGAACTCCGCAACCGGCAAGCCGAACACCCGCGACCACGAATGCAGCGCCATGACGGTCAGGCTGCGGCCGCTCCCGGTGGCGCGGTCGGCTTCGAACAGATCGACGAGCTTCGTTGCCGGCGCCGCCGCGGCCACGCCGACCAGCGTCAGCTCCGGCGCATAGCGGCGCGCCTCGTCCGGCGTGAACAGCGCCGTCTGACCGCCCTGCGAATGTCCCCAGACGGCAAAGCGCTGTCCTGCGTGCACATCCTTGAGCGTGCGCGCGGCCCGCACGGCATCGAGCAGCGTCCGCGCCGCACTGTCGCCGATGAGATAGGGGTGCGGCCCCGTCGTACCGAGCCCCTCGTAATCCGGCGCCACGACGACGTAGCCCGCATCCGCGAAGTGATCGAGGCCCTGGATCGACGTCGAAAGGTTCGGCATCAGCGTCGGCGCGCACCGCGTCACGACGCCGGTCGTCGGATGCGCCCACGCCACGACGGGCCGATCTTTCGCGCTCCCTTCGGAGGGAAACAGCACGGCCCCCGAAACGGCGATCGGCCGGTCGTTGATGCCGGTCGAGCGGTAGAGGATGCGGTAGCCCTTGTATCCGGCCCGCACGCCACCCTCGAGCGGCCAGACGCGAAACACGGTGCCGGGCTCGGCGCCGCGCACCTCGGCCTCCGGCACGTCGCGCGCTGCGGCGGTCGGCGCATGAAAGATCGAGAGCGCCAGCAGGGCCGCCACGGCCGCACCGAGAACCCAAGCCGTCCGTCCCTCGCCGCGCGCCGCCATCTCGCCCTCGCGCCCAAACGCTCTCACGTCATATCCCGAGCATCTTGCGCGCGAACACCGGCCCACCTCAAGACATCGCGATTTCCTGCTCGCGCAGCGCGCGCTCGATCGAGATGTGCAGGTCGTTGATGACGGTCGCGCGATGGGCGAGCTTCAGGATGAACGCGCGCACCTCGAACTCCAGCGACGACGCACCGAACCCGATGAAGAACACGCTCGGCTCCGGCGAATCGAGCACCTGCGGCGTGCCCTTGACGGCTTCGAGGATCGCCATCTGTGCCCGCAGCGTGTCCGTGCCGTAGGCGATCGAGACCTTCACCGTCACGCGCGTGATGCTGTCGGCGAGCGTCCAGTTGATGACCTTCTCCGTGATCAGCGACTTGTTCGGGATGATGATCTCGCGATGCTCGCCGTCGGTCATGCTCGTCGCGCGGATGTGGATGCGCGACACCGTGCCCGTCAGGTTGCCGATCGTCACCGTGTCGCCGACGCGGACCGGCCGCTCGAACAGGATGATGAGGCCCGAGATGAAGTTGGCGACGATCTCCTGCAAGCCGAAGCCGACGCCGACGCCGAGGGCCGCCACGATCCACTGCACCTGGCTCCAGTCGAAGCCGATGCTGCGGAACGCGAACGCGATGCCGACGATGGCGATGACGTAGCGGCTGACGGCGCTGACGGCATAGCGGGTGCCGGCTTCGACGCGCAGCCGGTGCAGCGCCGTGATCTCGAGCAGGCCCGGCAGGTTGCGCGCTGCGATGAACGTGATGACGACGATCACCAGCGCCACCAGCACGTTGGAGACCGTGACGGGAACCGACCGCGTCGCGCCGTCCACCGTGACGGTCTGCTGCCACAGCGCCACGTCCAGTAGCGCGAGCGAGGGAAGCGCCTCGCGCCAGAAGAGCCACAGGCACGCGGCCAGCGCCAGGAACGCGAACAGCCGCACGAGCTGGCGCGTCTGGTCGCTGATCGAGGCGATGTCGACCTCCGGCTCCTCGGGAACGACGGGAATTGGCTCGCCGGTCTCGACGGCCTGCTGGGCGGCCGCCTGCGCGCGCGCTTTCTCGCGCCGCTCCTTGGCCCGGCGGATTTCGAGCCGCCGCCGTGCCACGAGCACCTGCCGCATCGCCCAGTTGTAGAGCAGGAACGCGCCGACGATGATGCCGACCGACATGACGAGGCCGCTCTGAATCTGCGCCGCGCCGTCGTAATAGCCCGAGAGCGCGAGCCCGGCGATCGCGAGCGGCGTCAGCCACAGCAGCGGATACCAGAGGTAGCGCGTGGTCCAGAGCCAGTGCCCGGCGCCGACGCGCTCGACGAAGATGCCGCGCCAGGGCGACGCCACGCGCGCCAGGAAGATCGAGACGGCGATGGCGCCCGCCAGGAAGGCGAACCGGCCGAGGCCGTCGCGCAGGTTCTGCGCGTTGCTCGCCCCGATCGCGCCGAGCAGGAACGCGACCGGCGTGATGACGAGCTTGAGCCACTGCAGATTGGTCCACAGCATGGCGCGCGCCCGCTCGGCCCAGCCGAAGTGCGCCGAGAAGAGGCCGTTCTCGACGCAGATGTATTGGCCGAACCGCAGGAACGTCACGATCGACGCCGCGCTGAGGAGGCCGGTGCCCACCGCCACGGCGAACTCGGAGGCGAGCGGCGGCTGGGTCAGAAGCCAGCCGGCGAGCCCGAACAGGATCGGCGTCTTGAGCGAGAGCAGGACCGTGATGAGCATCGCCTCGGGCGTGCGCAGATAGTTGTCGGTCGAATAGCGCCCGAGCCTGTCCGCGATCTCGTCGAGACGCCGCCTGAGACGCCGCCAGAAGAGCGCGATGGCGCCGAACAGCGTGACGCCGATGCCCGTCGCCACCGGATGATCCGCGGCCCGCTCCAGGAGCGTGCGGCCGACGATCTTCCAGTTCTCGGCATCGAGCAGCCATTTCGCGCTGGACTGCACCTGCTTCAGCCAGTCCCAGCCGATCGGCCCCGAGCTCGGCAGCCACAGCAGGCGGCTGTTGAGCAGCGCGCCGAGTTGCGTCGTCTGATTGAGGAGATCGCGCTCCGCGGCATTCAATTCCGCGAGCTGGTTGATCCGCGCCGCCAGCGCGTCGTGAAGCTGCACATAGACGTCGCGGCGCGCCGTCACGAGCTTTTCGAGCGCGGTGCGCACCTCGTCGCCCGGCGGCGGCTCGTCGGCCTTGATGGAGCTGGCGAGCACGCGCTCGGCCATGCCCTTGCTGTCGGAGAGCGCGCGGCGCGCCTCCTCCGCCTGCAGCCGCTTGAGACGCGCGTCGACGATCGCCTGCTCGCGGTCCCAGATGCGCCGCTTGAGCCGCGCCTCGACCGGGAGCTGGGCGCGCATCGTGCGCAGGAACTCGCTGAACTCGCCGCCCGCGCTGCCGATTTCGAGCACCTGCTGCGCCGCAGTCTTGCTGTCGCGCAGGCGCACGAGATCCGCCTGGATCTCCGCGAGACGCGATTTGCCCTGCTCGAGCTGGCTCGTGGCGCTGGCCTCGCGCTGGCGCAACGCGTCCGTATCCTTGACGTAGGCTTCGAGCACGCGATGCTGCGCGGAGAGCTTGCGCGCCTCCTGCGCCGCCTGCCGGTCGCGCTGCGCCGCTTCCGCCTGCTTGAGCTCGTTGACATGGGTTTCGAGCACCGGGATGCGCCGGCTGAGCTTGTCGAGCTTGGCGGCGAGGAGATCGCGCCGCGCCGTCGACGACGCCTGCCGCGACGGCAGGCTGATCAGCTCCTGGTCGAGCATGTTGACCTTCGCCGTGCGCGCGCGGCGCTCGGCCGCCAGCGCCTGCCGCCGCGCTTCCGCGATCAGCGGGTCCTCGTCGGCGGGCGCCGCCGCCTCCGGGCCGTCGAGCGCGTCGATCGCCTGCTTCTCCGCCGACTGCTCGTCACGCGCGCCCGTCGCGCGCGAGCTCATGTCGCGCAGCCGCGTCTCGACCTGCGCGAGATCGGTCTTCAATGTCGCCGCTTCGCCGTTCGCCGCATCGAGCGCCTGCTGCGCTTCGAGCAGGGGCAGCGCGCGCACGCGCTTGGCAAATTCCTCGTCCCCATTCTCCTGCTGCAGCGCTTCGAGCTGCTGCTTCGATTCCGCGAGCCGCTGCGGCGCCCGCTGGCTGGCCTCCTGGAAGCGCGTCGCCGCGGCCGCGCTCGCGACGGCGGCTTCGATGTGCCCCAGCGCCGCGCGCAGAAGAGTGAGCGCCTGGTCGCGGATCCCGGGGGCGACATCCGTGCGGGCTTCCAGCTCCGCGATGCGCGCCTTGATGCGTTCGAGACCGCGGTCGGTCGGAGGCTGGGCCTCGTCCTTGCCGTCGGCCGGCGCTTCGCCCGCCTTCGGAACCGCATCGGCGGCCGGCGCGGCCGGGGCAGCAGCACCCGGCAGCGCGGGCGCCGCAGGTGCCGGAGCCGGAGCGGCGGCGCCAGGGGCCGGTGCCGGAGGCGGTGCCGCCTGCGGAGCGGCAGCTGGAGCCGGCGCCGGTTGTGCCTGTGGCTGAGGCGCCGGCGCACCTGCGGCGGGTGCCGCGTGCGGCGCGGCCGCAGCGGGCGCTGTCGGCCGAGCCGGTGCCGGCGCTTGAGCGAGCGCGGCGGACGCAAAGGCCAGGGAAGCGAGCAGCGTCATGCTGCGCGCTGCGATCGAACGGGCAAATGTCATCATGGTCCCGGAGTAGCCGCAACGGTTTTGGCGATCAAGCCGAGGCGCGCCGGAAATCACCAACCATCGGCGCGCGCGGGATGAGCCCGCTAGAATTTGCCTCTTTCGGGCTTTTATGGGGCGCGAGGGCCAACTTGGTGTTCGATCGGCATATTGGTGTGAACTCTTCGGTCGCCGACGGCGATCGGGGAGCAAGGCGACCCGGGTGCAGGCGCCGCCCCCGCGGAGCGCATGAGCGAAGCGAACAGGCGCGTGAGCGAAATGCTGGTGCCGGCAGAGAGATTTGAACTCCCGACCAACGGTTTACAAAACCGCTGCTCTACCACTGAGCTATGCCGGCGCGCACCACGGGCCATGCACCGGGCCCAAGCGAGCCCGGCGACCGACGCGGTGGGCTCCTTGTAACCAGTTCCGGCGGACGGAAAAAGGGCCTTGGTGTCGCTTCAGGCGCGGCCGCGGATCTGATCCGCCAGGCGCTTCAAGGCCGGCTGACGGCCGAGCATCGCCTTGGTGCGGACGCCTGCCGCCACCGGAAAACCGATCCACGACAGCGGCGCGGTGATGTCGACGAGCGCCATCGGCTCGGCCCCGAGACGCCGCTTGAAGTCGTAGGCGCCGATGCCGAGATCGAACGTGCGGATGCCCTCGCCGACCATGCAGTCGAGCACCGACAGCACCGTGATGCGGCCCGGCGAGAACCGGCCCAGCTCCTCGTCGTTGCTGGCGATGCGCAGCACGATGAAGCGATCGGCCGCGCGAATGCCGAAGATCGCGCCGATGAGCTTCTCGCCCGCATGCACCGTCAACACCTCGGCGAAGCGGGCCGGAACGCCGCGCTCCACCACCAGCCGGTAGAAGCGGGCGTAGGCGGGCTGGTCGAGGCGGTAGCGGCCGCGGTCGTCGCGCCCGTCCCAGCGCGCGCTTTGCAGCGTTTCGAGCGCCGCCAGCGCATCGAGCCCCTCGGCCCCGGTCGCGGCACGCTGCAACGTGATCGGGCCGATCTCCTCGATATGGCGGCGGCAGCGGTCCACCTCCTTGCGCATCTTGCGGCCGAGCGCGGCGACATAGGCCGCCACCGTGTCCGGCACGGTCATGACGTTGCCGCTCATGCGCGAGGGTACCGCGTTGGGATGGGCCGCCAGCGGATTGGAGCGCCCCGCCACATCGGGAAGCAGCCGCTCGATCCGCAGCAGATCGAAGGACGCGAGCCCCGCGCGCACGGCCTCGCGGAACGCCGCCGCCGAGGTCTCCTGAGGCCAGGCCGGCCCGATCAGCGGCGCCGCATAGTCGCTGACCCCGAAATCGGCGAAACGGACGGTCTTGACGCCGTTCTCCTGCCGCACGGCCAGCGGCAGCACGGCCGCGACAGCCCCGCTGTCACGCGCGCGCACGACGAGGCCGAACACCTGTGCACCCGCGCTCGGCGCCAGCGTGTCCGAAAGGGGCCCGAGCCAGTACGGCGAGGCGAACGCGCTTTGGGCAGCCGCGCCGTGAAGCTCGGCGGCCCATGCGATGAGCTCGTCGGTGGAGCAGATGTCCGCCTGATACATGGGCGCTGGCCCGTCTACTCGGCAGCGACCGGAATATCCTGAATCTGCCCGGGGCGCTCGGCGTCGAGGCGGAACTCGATCGGCCGGCGCGCCTTGCGCGCCTGCTTCATCAGGCCGGAGCGCTTGACGCCTGCCTGCAGCGCCGCCTTGGCCCAGAAGCCCGGTCCGCTGATGGAGCGGCTGCGCGGCGTGATGCCGAGCTTATTGCGCAGGATGCCGTTCGCGAAGTTGATCATGTTCGAACGGCGGATCGGCTCCGTGTAGTACTCGGTCGTCATCGAGATGTTCAGGCAGTCGAGGTTCTCGACACGGTGCGGCGCATTGAGCGGCCAGTGCAGCATCTCGCCGCCTTCGATCTCGAACACGCGCGCATGCTCGTCGTACGAGCGCTCGTAGGGAATATCGACCTCGACCTGGTAGAGCGCGATGCGCTCGAGATCCTCGTCGCAGCGGAACGGCGGCTCGGCCGGATAGACGTAGACGCGCTTCTTGCCGCGGATCTGCCAGAGCGACTGCCCGGGCAGGTCCATGTGATAGTAGACTTCGGCCTTGGGCGACGAGATCAGGATGCCCATCGTGCACGCGAAGGCGTTGAAGCCCGGCACGCGCTCGGCGATCTCGCCGAAGAGCTGCTCGCGCAGCGCGCCGAAGCGCTTGTCGACGTCGCTGACCCGGCGCAGGTTGAGCCACATGCGCCCCTGCGCGATGCTCTCGATCACGCGATCGCCCGAGACCTTGCCGATCTCGCCTTCGCGCCACGTGCGCCGCTCGCCCGGCGCGCCGACCTGCATCAGCGAATAGTGCTCGCGCGGATACCGGTCGATCAGCTCGGCCAGCCCTTCGAGTGAAAACATCGGATCGGTATGCAGCCGATGCTTGAGGCAAACCGGCTCGGTGGCCCAGGCGCGGGTCGTCTCGTCGGTCCAATCCGTGAAAATTGCGTCGCTCATGGCGGATGCTACCAGCTATGTGAGAAAGCCGTTGAACTCGGCGCTACAAGTAGCGCGCGGCGGCTGCGAGTCAAATGGGCGCCCGTGAAGAAAGTGAATATGGACTGCACGGGGCGCGCTAGG
>CAYLSI010000087.1:0-8619 GCA_964386545.1 uncultured Hyphomicrobium sp. | reverse complement strand
GTGCCGTTGGGGCTCTTCCACATCTCCTTGAGGTTGAACTCTTTGACGCGCGCCTCGTCCGGCGTGATGGTCGCGCACTTGACGCCGACACCGTGCTTCTTGATGGCGTTGGCGGCGTCGATGGTCACCTGGTCCCCGGTCGCGTCGCGGTGCTCCACGCCGAGATCGTAGTATTCGAGGTTCACGTCGAGGTAGGGGTGGATCAGCTTGTCTTTGATGAGCTTCCAGATGATGCGAGTCATCTCGTCGCCGTCGAGCTCGACGACAGTGCCGGTCACCTTGATCTTCTGCATTGGGGAGCCTTCGGGTGGAGGAGTGGAAATAGGATCGCCCCAACCTAGCGGCAGGGTTGCGCTGCAACAAGATGGCGCAAAGTGTCATCCCGCCCGCTCGCCACCCGCCCCATCGCCCGCGCCGCAGCGCTAGCCCTGGAACCCGCCCGCGTCGAGAAAGCGCTGCTCCTCGGGCGTGGTCGTGCGCCCGAGCACGGCGTTCCTGTGGGGAAAGCGGCCGAAACGGCGGATAATGTCGCGATGAAGCTCCGCGTACCCGCGATAGGGCTCGCCGAGCGGAGCGCAGAGCGCCACCGACCGGTCCTGGTCGGCCAAATCTTCCGAGTGCTCGAACGGGAGGTAGAAGAAGACCTTGAGATCGGGGTCCACCGCCCGGTCATGCCCGGCCTCCAGCGCGGCCGCGGCCACGCTGCGCGCCATGACGTCGGTCGCGAACATCTGCGCCGTATCGCGGAAGCAGTTGCGCGGGAACTGGTCGAGCAGGAGAACGAGCGCCAGGGCGCTCTCGGGGGCGTCCTGCCAGGAGGCGAGATCGCCCCGCGCGGCCTCCTCGTACCGCGCCAGGCACCGCGCGCGGAACTGGCCGTCGAAATGCGCGTCCTTGGCGAACCAGCGGTCGGGGCCGGCGGCGCGCCAGAAGCGGACGATGTCGGCCGGCGTCTCGAGCGGCGTCGGGGGCGTGGCGGCATCCGGGTTCATGTGCGTGTCCATGGGTGCCATATCGTGTCGCACCCGCCCGAGATCAATTCTTGCGGCCGCGCCCCGTGGCCGGAAAACCCCAAGGGTGCTATTGGCGGTCCCATGACTTCGCCCTCCGCCACCATCCATGACGTCGAGATCTCGCACGCCGCCGGCATGCCCGTGCCGGTCGTCGCGCCGCCCCATGTGCCCCCCATGGTGCCCATGTCCGTGGCCGCGCTCGTGCACGCCTGTCACGAGAAGACGATTGACGACGGCCTCGCCACGCTCGGCGCCGGCGCCATGGACCGCGCCGCGCTCGACCGCGTTCTGACCTACTGCGCGGAGCTGCGCTGCGAGAGCGACGCCGCGACGTGCCCCGGCTGCAAGCGCCGCACCGAGGTCCAGGGTCTCACGACGCTCGACGAGTTCATCGCCCATCATGCCGAGATCGTCGTCGGCGACGGGCGCGTGCGGCTCGTGGGGCAGGGGCATGACACGCTTCACACGCCCGCGCTCGCCGTGCTCGAGAAAACGTGGTCGGGCGAGAACTACTGGTTCTGGGCGCGCCGCGTGCTGCGCAAGCTGCGCCACGGCATCCGCCGTGCGCACATCCAGGGCGAGGCGATCGCAGGGCCGGGCGAGACGCCCTCCGTCGTGCTCGTCGAGCCGCAGCTCGCCGACAACATCGGCATGGTCGCGCGCGCCATGGCGAACTTCGGCCTCGACGATCTGCGCCTCGTCGCGCCGCGCGACGGCTGGCCGAACGAGAAGGCGCGCATCGCCGCATCGGGCGCAAACTACGTGATCGACGATGCGTCCGCGCACCCGGGTCTCGAAGCCGCCCTGGGAGATGTCCACTACGTCGTTGCCACGACTGCCCGGCAACGCCCACTCAAAAAGCCCGTGCTGACGCCGGAGGAAGCCATCGCCGCGATTCGCGAGCGCATCGCGCGCGGCGAGCGCTGCGCCATTCTGTTCGGGCGCGAGCGCAACGGCCTCGAAACGAGCGAGCTCGCGAGCGCGGACGCGCTCGTGATGATCCCCGTCAATTCGCGCTTCGCCTCGCTCAATCTGGCGCAGGCGGTCCTGCTGCTGGGCTACATCTGGATGCGGGAAAGCGGGCGCGCGAGCCTGGGCCGCGTCACCAACTACGAAAGTCCCATCGCGCCCGGCTTGAACCTCGGCGCGGACCGCCCCGCCAGCAAGGATCTGCTGTTCGGCTTCTTCGAGCACCTCGAATCCGAGCTCGCGGCGCTAGGATTCTTCAAACCGATCGAGAAACGCCCTTCTGTCGTCCAAAACTTGAGGACAATGTTTACGCGGATGACGTTGACGGAGCAGGAAGTGCGCACGCTTCGTGGTATTGTTGCCACTCTGTCCAAAGGCAAAGGGCAAGGGCGTAAGTCGTCCACATAGGCCGCCATGATCTTGCCAGGTTTTGGGCAGAGCGATGCCCGCAATCCTGGCTTACCTCCGTGCCCACCGGCGAACGGGCGCGAACGTTTGGCGGACAAGAACAATAGGCGTCGCAGTTAGGGGCAAAGAATGCGGACGAGGATCATGGCGAACTGGGCACGGATCGGAGCGGTCGTTGTCGCGGGGATGACCGCGCTCCTGCCGGTGGCAGCGAACGCCGCCGAGGGAGAGCTGAGCGACAAATCCGTGCAGATCTTCATGGACTACGCGTGGTCCCTGACCCCGCAGCAGTTCAGCAAGAAGGACGGCACCGTCATCGTCGTCGACAAGTCGAAGCCGGAGCAGGCGATGGTTCCTCTCGAGGTGGCGCGCGAGGTCATCCGTGTGGGCCGTATCTCGGCCCATGCCCAGGTCTGCAACCTGCCCGAAGACCAGATGCTCAACCACCGCTCCATGATGCGGCGCGAGACGGACAAGAAGAAGTGGTCCGATCAGCAGATGCTCTACATTAACCAGCTTCACCTGACGACGGTGATGCTGCTGACCGGCAAGATCAAGCTGGTCGAGAAGGACGGCGACAAGGAAGTCGTGGTCGACGAGAAGCAGCAGCCGCAGCAGACCTGCTCCGACGAGCAGCGCCAGAAGGTCAAGGAGCTGATCGCGGCCTACGTGAAGGCCGGCCCCGCGCTGGCCTCGGCCGAGCCGGGCGCGGCTCCGGCGGCGGAGAAGAAGTAAGGGTCCGAGGGCTGCCAGCAGGCACGGAGCTGTTTCATGACAGCGACTTGACGCCGGACCGGCCCTCGACTAAGGAAGCTCACGACGCGGGCCGTTTCGGCCCGCGTTCTATTTGCGCACCCGCGGCACGTCCAGGATTTGGGCGGGCCTGTCGGTCCGATCTTGCGGGATCGGGCAGAGGAGGGGGCGCTCCAGGCTGGAATGCCCGGCAGTCCGAAGGACTTCAGCCAGGCTTTTCAAGGCAATAACGACCAACAGCAACTCTTGGAGTGCCGTTACCATGACGAAGCGCATTCGCGCCAAGCACAAGATCGACCGCCGCCTCAGCGAGAACATCTGGGGCCGCCCGAAGAGCCCGCTCAACAAGCGCCAGAGCCGTCCCGGCCAGCACGGTGAGCGCCGCGTCTCGAAGCTTTCGGACTTCGGCCAGCAGCTCCGCGCCAAGCAGAAGCTCAAGGGCTACTACGCCAACCTCTCCGAGCGCCAGTTCTCGCGCCTCTACGTCGAGGCCAGCCGCCTCAAGGGCTCGACCTCCGAGCACCTGATCGGCCTGCTCGAGCGCCGCCTCGACGCCGTCGTCTACCGCGCCAAGTTCGTGCCGACCGTGTTCGCCGCCCGCCAGTTCGTCTCGCACGGCCACGTGACGGTGAACGGCCGCCGCGTCACCATTCCGAGCTACCGCCTGCGCATCGGCGATGTGGTCGAGGTCAAGGAAAAGGCCCGCCAGCTTCCGCTCGTTCTCGAAGCGCTGAAGAGCGCCGAGCGCGACATCCCGGACTATGTCGACGTCGACCAGAACAAGTTCACGGCCAAGCTGGCGCGCATCCCCGCGCTGTCGGACGTGCCCTATCCGGTCACGATGGAACCGAACCTCGTGGTTGAGTTCTACTCGCGCTAAAAGTCGAGTTCTACTCGCGCTAAGAGACCAGTTCTACGCGCGCTCTTTGGCACTGCGCGTCCCACAACCTCGTTTCGAACGGCCGGCTGCCAAAGCCGGCCGTTTGTATTTGCGCGATCGGAAGGAAAGGCGCGCCGCAGCACCGGACGCGCGGGCGACAGTCCGGCAACAGGTGAGTCTGCGAGATACGGAGGGGCGGCCGTCGGCGCGCCGGCCCAATCCTGCCGCATGGGCCGGATAACAAGAAAGGCCGGAACGTTGACCAAAACTTAGCGTTATCGTCCCACACTTAACGAAACGCAGTGCAAGCGCATGAAACGTCGGCTGAAATCCCCCTTTTTCCCTGTCGTCGCCGCCTGGGCGGCCTTGGCGCTGGCAGCGCCGGGCTCCGCATGGGCGCAGGAGGATGACGGGCGCGAACAAGCTCAGGCGTCGGAGGGTACTCCCGTCGGCCCCGCCGTGCTCGCGGTCGTGTCGCTCCGCCATCAGCGCGTCTCCGTCTACGACGCCGAGGGGCGGGCCGTCCGTGCCAAGGTTTCGAGCGGCCAGTCCGACTACGAGACGCCGGTCGGCGTCTACGCGATCCTGCAGAAGAACAAGGATCACTATTCGAACCTTTACGACGATGCGTCGATGCCGTTCATGCAGCGGCTGACGTGGTCGGGAATCGCGCTGCACGCAGGCGCCTTGCCGGGCTATCCGGCCTCACACGGCTGCGTCCGCCTGCCTTACAATTACGCCGAGCAGATTTTCGCGCTGTCAAAGATCGGCACGCGTGTCGTGGTCGCCCGCGACGACACCGCGCCGGTGGAGATTTCGCATCCGAAGCTGTTCCAGCCGGTGATCGTCGCCGGCGAAGCGCCCCAGACGCCGAAGCCCACGCCGATCGCCTACGAGCCGGAGGGAGCCGGGACGAAGCAGAGCCCGTTCGAGCCGGATCTGACCAACTGGCCGGGTCGTCAGGCCCAGATGGATGCCCTGCGTCCCGCGGCGTCGCAAACCGCCGCCGCTGCCGAGCAGGCGACCGCCAAGGCCGACGAGGTGGCGAAGGTCCACAAGGAGAAGGCCGCCGCCGTCAAGAAGCTCGCAAAGCCCCTGCGCCGCGCGGAACGCGCGAAGGAGGGCGCGGACAAGAGTGCCGAGCAGGCCGCGCGCCGCCTTGCGGACGCCAAGACCGAAAAGACCAGGAAGCAGGCCGAGACGCGTGCCGCCAAAGCGGCCGAAGCCGTCGTGAAAGCCGAGACGGCGCTGGCCGAGATCAAGGCCAAGCATGAGGCGGCGGAGGCGGAGGCCGCGCGCGCCGCGGCCGAGCTCGACGTCGCCGAGAAAGCCAAGGCGGCCGCCGTCGCCGCCGCGAGCGAAGCGCGTCGCAAGATGCTGCCTGTCTCCGTGTTCGTGAGCCTCAAGACCCAGCGGGCCTATGTGCGCCAGGGCCACGAGGCCGTCTTCGACATGCCCGTCACCATCTCCAATCCCGAGATCCCGATCGGCACCTACGTCTACACGGCCGTCGACTATGCGGACGGCGGCAACGGCGTGCGCTGGACCGCCGTATCGCTTCCGCCGCGCGCGCCCGACGACTATGGCGCCTTCGAGCGCAAGCGCCGCAGCAGTAAGGATACGCCGCCTCCGCCGACCGACGAGATCGCCGCCAAGGCCGCGCTCGATCGCATCACGTTCCCGCCCGAGTTCGTGACGCGCGTCTCCGGTTACGTCTGGCCGCGCTCGTCGCTCATCGTCTCGGACGAGGAGGCGAGCAAGGAGACCGGCAACGCGACCGACTTCGTCGTGCTGATCAGCGGCGAGCCGCAGGGCGGCATCAAGAAGCGTCCGCGCCAGCCGCCGCCGGGCTATTACGGCTACGACTATTACGTCTACGGCGATGACGACTATTACGATCGTCGCTCCCGCCGCCGTCCGCGCTATTACAACGCTCCGTTCTTCAGCTTCTGGTGAGGGTTCGAGCAGGGGAGGGCACCTGTTGCCGCGAAACCGGGGTTTCGGCATCGCGTCGGCGGTGCTCCTGATCTTGGCCGCGTGGACGGCCCTTGCCCAGGCCGCCCCGCCCGTGGATCCGGCCACGGCGGTCCGTGACGAGCGCCGCCGCGCCGTCAAGGAGGGGCGCCTCAAGCTTCCGTTGCCCGGCACGCCCGACACCAACCGCTCGCTCGACCGCTTGACGGCGGCGGGCGTGGAGCTCGGCGCGTCCGTGTTCCTGCGCGTCTTCAAGGCCGAGTCCGAGCTCGAGCTCTGGATCCAGCGCAAGAGCCGCTACGTTCTCTTCGCCACCTATCCCATCTGCTATTGGTCGGGCGGGCTCGGCCCCAAGCTGCGCGAAGGCGACCGGCAGACGCCCGAAGGCTTTTACCTCATCACCGAGAAGCAGTTGCATCGCGGCGGCCGCTGGCGCCGCTCGCTCAACATCGGCTACCCGAACCCGTTCGACCGCGTTCAGGGACGCACGGGATCTCTGATCCTGATCCACGGCGGCTGCGATTCCATCGGCTGCTTCGCCATGACGAACGCCGTGAGCGCCGAGCTGCACGACGTCGTGGCCGCTTCGCTCCGCGGTGGCAACGGGCATGTACCCGTCCACGTGTTTCCCTTCCGCATGACGCCGGAAAATCTCGCGGCCCACGCCGAAAGCCGCTGGGCGCCGTTCTGGGCGGACCTGAAGGCCGGCTACGACTCCTTCGAGCGCACGCGCGCTCCCCCGCGCGTGTCCGTGTGCGACAGGCGCTACCGCGTCGAGGATGCCTCGCCCTTCGTGCGCACGCCGGACCACATCGACGTCTGTCCGGCCGATCGGGAGCTGATCGCGAAGGCCCCCGAGCAGGCCGAGCCCAAGCCTTCGGCGGAAACGGCCCGAGCGGCCGGCCAGCGCCACGTGGCGCGCGCCGCCCCGCCGCCGCGCTGCAACATGTCCCGTCCGAGCTGCCGGCGCTGGGTGGCGCTGCGCGACCGCCGGGACGCGAGCCGCATGATCAGCGGCCGCATCGGACCCTCGAAGCGCACGAAAATCCGTTGACGGCGCGAACCGCCTCCCTGACTTTCGCGCTTCGGCGGAAGCGGACGCCGCGAAGAGATCGAGGGGACAATGGGCGCAATTGAGGTCGAGGCCGGGAGCGTACCGCTGGACGCTCCGCCCAAGCGGCCTTTCTACAGCCACCTCTACGTCCAGGTTCTGTTCGCCATCGCGCTCGGCGTGCTGCTGGGTCACTTTTATCCGGCGCTCGGCGAGCAGATGAAGCCGCTCGGCGACGGCTTCATCAAGCTCATCAAGATGATCATCGCCCCGATCATCTTCCTGACCGTCGTGCACGGCATCGCCTCGATGAGCAACTTGAAGGCGGTCGGCAGCGTCGGCATCAAGGCGCTCGTCTATTTCGAGATCGTCACGACCTTCGCGCTGATCATCGGGCTCCTGGTCGCCAACATCGCCCGCCCCGGCGAGGGCATGAACATCGACCTCTCGACCGTCGACAGCAGCGCCGTCGCCGAGTATGTCGCCAAGGCCGAGAAGCAGAGCACCGTCGAGTTCCTGCTCGACATCATCCCGAAATCGGTCGTCGGCGCCTTCGTCGATGGCAACATCCTGCAGGTGCTGCTGTTCGCGCTGCTCTTCGCGTTCGCGCTGCAGGCGCTCGGCGAGCGCGGCAAGCTCGTGCTCACCTTCATCGACGAGGTCTCGCACGTCTTTTTCGGCATCGTCGGCATCATCATGAAAGCCGCCCCGATCGGCGCCTTCGGCGCGATGGCGTTCACCATCGGCAAGTACGGCGTCGGCACGTTGCTGTCACTCGCCGCTCTGATGGGCAGCTTCTACCTCACGTGCCTCATCTTCATCTTCGGCGTGCTCGGCCCCATCGCCTGGATGGCCGGCTTCAACATTTTCAAGTTCATCCGCTACATCAAGGAAGAGCTTCTGATCGTCCTCGGCACGTCGTCGTCGGAATCCGTTTTGCCGCGCATGATCGCGCGCATGAAGCAGCTCGGCTGCCGCGAGTCCGTCGTCGGGCTCGTCATTCCGACCGGCTATTCGTTCAACCTCGACGGAACGTGCATCTATCTCACGATGGCCGCGCTGTTCCTGGCCCAGGCGACCAACGTCGACCTCTCGCTCTCCCAGCAGCTCGGCATTCTCGGCGTGCTGCTGCTGACGTCGAAAGGCGCGGCCGGCGTCACGGGCTCGGGCTTCATCGTTCTGGCGGCAACCTTGGCCGCGACCCACACCATCGACGTCAGCTCGATCGCCATCATCCTCGGCATCGACCGCTTCATGTCGGAAGCGCGCGCCCTGACGAACCTCGTCGGCAACGGCGTGGCGACGGTCGTGGTGTCGAAGATGGAAGGTGCGCTCGACGAGGAGCGCATGCGCGCGGAGCTCGATCGACAGCCGACTGGAGGATCGCGAAGCTAGAGCCTGATCGTTTGAGGTGGACGCGGCTACGCGTCCACCGAGAGCGTGAATCAGACTCTCAAGCAAAGAGATAGAGCGCGTTCGCACCGGAGAAACCGAGTCAATCTAAAGCGAACGCGCTCTAGAGCATTTTCCGACGAAGTGGATGCCGGTTCGTCGTAAGAAAATGCGACAAA
>CAYLSI010000086.1:0-8754 GCA_964386545.1 uncultured Hyphomicrobium sp. | reverse complement strand
AGGCGCGCGTCAAAGAGTTCAACCTCAAGGAGATGTGGAAGAGCCCCAACGGCACCATCCGCAACATCCTGGGCGGCGTCATCTTCCGCGAGCCCATCATCGCCAAGAACGTGCCGCGCCTCGTGCCGGGCTGGACGCAGCCGATCGTGATCGGCCGTCATGCGTTCGGCGACCAGTACAAGGCCACCGATTTCAAGTTCCCCGGCAAGGGCACGCTCTCGATCAAGTTCGTCGGCGAGGACGGCAAGGTCATCGAGAAGGAAGTCTTCAAGGCGCCGGACGCGGGCGTGGCGCTCGCCATGTACAATCTCGACGAAAGCATCCGCGAGTTCGCGCGCGCCTCGTTCAACTACGGCCTCAACCGCACCTACCCGGTCTACCTCTCGACCAAGAACACCATTCTCAAGGCCTATGACGGGCGCTTCAAGGACCTCTTCCAGGAGGTGTTCGACGCGGAGTTCAAGGACGCGTTCGCGGCCAAGAAGATCGTCTACGAGCATCGCCTCATCGACGACATGGTGGCCTCCGCGCTCAAGTGGAGCGGCGGCTACGTGTGGGCCTGCAAGAACTACGACGGCGACGTGCAGTCCGACACCGTGGCGCAGGGCTTCGGCTCGCTCGGCCTCATGACCAGCGTGCTGATGACGCCCGACGGCAAGACGGTGGAGGCGGAGGCCGCGCACGGCACGGTCACCCGCCATTACCGCGAGCACGAGAAGGGCAAGGAGACGTCCACCAACTCGATCGCGTCGATCTTCGCCTGGACGCGCGGGCTCGCCCATCGCGCCAAGCTCGACGGCAACGAGGCGCTCGCCACGTTCGCCAAGACGCTGGAGAAGGTCTGCGTCGACACGGTGGAAGCCGGCTACATGACGAAGGACCTCGCGCTGCTCGTCGGCCCCGACCAGAAGTGGCTTTCGACCACGGGTTTCCTCGACAAGATCGACGAGAACCTCAAAGCGGCGATGGCGAAGGCGTAAGTCCGTGGCGAACACCCCCTCCCCGCTGCCCCAGGCCGTGGAGGGCGGTCCGCCGCCCGCGGATCTCATCGCGGCTCAACTGATGGCCGCGGCGCTCGACCAGGCGCCGCTGCCTTTTTTCGATCAGCCGGTCGCGGGCGTAGCCGACGAAGCGCAACGGCTCGCGATGCTCAAGCTCGCGGCGGATCTGCTCGTCAAGGCGCGGCTCGCGAAGTTCGACGACGAGGGACGCACGTCGCTCGTGCTGACCAATGCGGGCCGCTATTGGGCCCTGCATGGCGGGTGGCTCGCCTACCTCAAGGAGGAGCCGCTCGCGATGGGCGGCGGCGGGCGCGGGCGCAATCCGGAAATGGAGGCGCTGCGCTCCGAGTACATGCGCCTGCGACTCAATACGTTCTGGTGGACCTTCGGCATGTCGGTCGCGGGTCTCATCTTCTCGATCGTGTCAATCCTGATCGCGGTCTTCTACGGTGGACGCCCGTTCCCGTAGGGAGCGCGCAACTTCGGGAGCATGACGTGGCCTTCCTCCGATTTCTGCTTGCCAGCCTCGGACTGGTGACCGCGACGCGCGTGCTCGCAGGCCCGGGAGATCCGCTCGCTTACGCGGCGGTTTTCGATCTCGCGTTCGTGCCGGGGTTCTCGGTCGAGAGCCACGACAGCTACGAAGGCAAGACGCGCATCGAGACGGTCTCCTTCCGCGTGGTGGAGGCCGGAACGCTCAAAACGCCGAGCGGGCGGGTGTGCGCGGCGGATCCGTTCGTCCAGCTCGCCGACGCCAAACCGTTCACGCAGGCCGTTCCCGCCGGCGCGTTTCCCGTGCGCCTCGCGGTCGCTCATTTTCCGTCGGGCGACGTGCGGGTCGCGTTCGCGCGCGTCTTTTTTTCGGATGCTCCCGTCGTTCGCTGGGCGATGGCCGTGGTCGAAGGCCAGGACATTGGCACGCTCAAGGCCGACGAGATCTTCGGCTATGGTGTCGATGCCGGGACGGGCTCGTTCTTCGATCCGGTTGCGGGGCGAGCCGCGGCCAAGCTTCTGGACGCCGACGGGGACGCGTGGGAGGCTTGGCAGACGGAGGGCGAAGCCAACGGACCCAAGGTGATCGGCCCTTACTCGTTCCTGCTCGATTTGCCGCTGGGCGACGCCAATGCCGTGATGTTCCACAGCGGCTGGGGCGACGGCTTCTACGCGTCGTGGTTCGGCTACGATGCCAACGGCCATGTCGCGGCCCTGGTGACGAACTTCGCGATCATCGACTGGACAACGGCGAAGTGGTGAGCCGTTCGCCGCCAGGGCGACCCAGCTTTCCGCCACCTGGAGACGGGGCTGGAACCGGCCTGTGGCGGGATAACATCGAGTTCGACGTGATCCGCTCGCACAAGACGTAACGTCACCCCGGTCATGGCGAGCCATGCTCCGCATGGACGGCCGGGGTCCAGCCACACCACGGTTTGTCGAAAATTTCCGCCACAGCGAGCTCGTGCTCTCGTCGCAGGGAGACGCGGAGACATCGCGCCTAACCGCCGCCGCACTTTTCCGTTCTCTCCTCGCCATCCACTTTCGACAGCGAGGAAACGTGGGCCGAATCTTGCGTCGTATCGCCGTGGCCGGCGCCGTGATTGCGGCGGGGCTGTTCGTTGCCAATACGAGCCTGCTCGGCCCGGCGATGACCGGCAAGCCGACGCTGCTCGCGCACCGCGGCATGGCGCAGACGTTTCCGTCCGAGGGTGTCGAGGCCGACACCTGCACGGCGACGCGAATCCGCGCACCCGAGCATCCGTTCATCGAGAACACGCTCGCCTCGATGAGGGCCGCGTTCGCGGCCGGCGCCCAAGTCGTGGAATTCGATGTCCACCCGACGACGGACGGGCATTTCGCCGTCTTCCATGACTGGACCCTCGACTGCCGCACGGACGGAAAAGGCGTGACGCGGGAGAAGTCTCTCGCGGAGCTCAAGGCGCTCGATGTCGGATACGGCTATACGGCGGACGGCGGGGTCACCCACCCGTTCCGCGGCCAGGGCGTCGGGCTGATGCCGTCGCTCGACGAAGTGCTCGGCGCGTTTCCGGACCAGCGCTTTCTCATCAACGTGAAAAGCCGCGACGCCGGCGAAGGACGTTTGCTCGGCTCGCGCCTCTCCAAGCTGTCGCCGGAGGCCCGCGCGCGCATCGCGGCGTACGGCCACGACGTTCCGGTCGCCGCGCTTCGCGAGACGCTGCCCGATCTCCGCCTGATGAGCCGCGGCATCCTTGCGCGCTGTCTCTTGCGCTACGTCGCGGCCGGGTGGAGCGGCTACGTTCCCGCCGCATGCCGGAACACGCTGCTGCTGGTGCCGTCCAACATCGCGCCGCTGCTGTGGGGCTGGCCGAACCGGTTTCTCGCACGCATGCGGGAGGCCGGGACGGACGTCTACCTGATCGGCCCGTACGCGGGCGGCGATTTCACGACGGGCATCGACACCGCGGCGGAGATCGCCGCACTTCCCCGAGACTACGATGGAGGGATCTGGACCAATCGCATTCAGGCGGTCGCACCCCTCATGGCGGGGCGCTGACGCAGCGACGCGCCGTCAGTCCAGGCGGGCGCCGGGCCGGGGGCCGGCCAGCGGTGCATGGCGGCGCTGATAGTCCTCGCACGCCCAGCGCTTGCCGTAGATCAAACGAAGAAAGCCGCACCGAACCTTTTCGGCGAGACGTTCAAGGCGCGTGTTCGCGCCCATATGTGTGCGCATGGCTCTTTCTTTTTCAGATTTCGTGCCCCACGTGCCGGCAAGTTAGCAGAGTCGGCTGGCCTGGAGTGCCTAGGGAAAAATACCTAGGCCGACGCGGGAATTCGACAGGGGAAATAGGAGCAGGCCCCGCGTCCGTCAATGGACGACTTGACGCGTGGTTAGGACCGCCTAGCTCGACGGGAGGTACGGCCCGAAGCTCGATCTCAGGTTGCGGCCGTGGCCCAGGCCTTCATTCGTGATCTCGTACATCCCCGTGCTGCCGGCCGGCTGGCGGATCAGCTCGAGCTTCTTCAGCCGATGGAGCTGGGAGACGACGGCGGACGGCGTGTCGTTGAAGCCGCGCTGCGCCAGGGCGGCCATGAGTTGCTGCAGCGAGACGGCCTTCGAGTCGCGCCCCAGCACCTCCAGCAGGACCAACTCGCGCACGCGGCTCCTCTGGTTGCGGCCGAGCCCGCCGTCGCGGTCGCCGGTGCCGTCGTCATCGTCCAAGTCGTGGGCGGGATGAGCGGCCCCGTTCAGAGCCTGGGCGCGGCCGCCAGCCGACTGGGCGTGGGCGCCTGCGCCGGCGGCCGTATCGATGACCTCCTCGACGATGTCGAGACGGCTCCGGATCTCCGCGAGCAGCTTGCGGCGCTCGGCGGGCGGGACACCGGTCAGGGCGATCAGGGGGGTGAACACATCGCGGGTGAAAGCGCTGAAAATCTGCGCGATCTTGTCGTCCGTCGGTCTTCCGTTGCTTCCGTCGGCAGCCATCGCCTCGACCCAATACAAATGCGAAGGAATGGGCGTTGCATGCGCGTTCTGCGCGTGCCTTTGCGTTCCGTTCTTTGTATTGCATTTCATTCGATACGTCGCAAGCGGCGACGCGCGCATTCATTTCATTCGTCACATTCTATTTTAACTGATCTACGCAATCTATTGATATATCACTTTATTGTTTGACCCATCCCGGGGTTCTTGCGAGCCTATTCCTTGCATTCGGCGCGATTCCGCGCCGCGCGCACCGCGCTCGCATCCGAACGGCTCAACGCATTCCGGCGGCTCTCCTTTTTCGCCTTCGCGCTGGCGCTTCTTAAGCATGTCACAAGGGTTCGTCCTGCCGACGCAACGGGAGGGGCCCATGTCCGCATCTTCACAGCTTTCCGAACTGCTCTACGACCTGGTGCTCGATCCGACGATCCTGGATCTCGTGATCGCGATGCCGGAGCTGACGTGGCGCGAGGTGACGTCCACCATCGCCATGCTGCTGGCGTGGGACATCCTGACGAAGCCCATCGCGGCCTATTTCTGGCGGCGGACGCGGCGGCCGCTGTCGCTGGGGCTGTTCAAGCTCGCGGTTGCGCTGCGGCCCTGATCGCGCGGTAGCGCTCTCGCCATGCGCGGTAGCGCTCTGGCCCTGCGCGGCAGCGCTTCAGCCATGAGAGCGCGACCGAACGAAGTCCGGCCGCGCTGTCTGTCGGTTGGATCGGGTCAGCGGCGCCTTACGCGCCGAGCCGCGCCTCGATGGCGGCCAGCGCGTCGCCCGCCTTGCTGCCGTCGGGGCCGCCGGCCTGGGCCATGTCGGGACGGCCGCCGCCGCCCTTGCCGCCTGCCGCTTCCGACCCGACGCGCACCAGATCGACGGCGCTGATCTTGTCGGCGAGATCGCTCGTCACGGCGACGACGATGCCGAGCTTTCCATCCGCGGAGTTGTTGGCGATGGCGACGATGCCGGAGCCGACCTTGGCACGGCCATCGTCGGCCATGGCCTTCAAGTCCTTCATCTCGACACCCGAGACGGAGAGCTTCAGGAACTTCCGTCCCGCAACCTCGGTGATGCCGGCGCCGGCCTCCTTGCCGCCCCCCCCGCCGCCGAGAGCGATCTGCTTCTTGGCCTCGGCGAGCTGGCGTTCGAGCGTCTTGCGCTCCTCGACGAGTGTCTTGAGACGCTCGACGACGTCCTCGGGCCGCGTCTTCAGAACGGCGGCGGCTTCCTTCAAGCGATGCTCGGCATCCGCCAGGTAGGCGCGCGCGCCGTCGCCCGTCAGCGCCTCGATGCGGCGTACGCCGGCCGAGCTCGCGCTTTCGGCCACGACCTTGACGAGACCGATGTCGCCGGTGCGGCGCGCATGCGTGCCGCCACACAGCTCGACCGACCAGGCCTTGTTTGCGCCCGCGACGGACTGTCCCTGCTCGCCTCCGGCGAGACGTCCCATGGAGACGACGCGGACTTCGTCGCCGTACTTCTCGCCGAACAGCGCCATGGCGCCCGACGCCTTGGCATCCTCCAGCGCCATCAGGCGCGTCTCGACCGGGCTGTTCTCCAGCACGATCTCGTTGGCGAGCTTTTCGACGGCGGCGATCTCGTCGGCGCTCATGGGCTTCTGATGCACGAAGTCGAAGCGGAGACGGTCCGGCGACACGAGCGAGCCCTTCTGGGCGACATGCAGGCCGAGCACCTGACGCAGCGCCTCGTGCAGCAGATGGGTCGCCGAGTGATTGGCGCGCGTGGCCGTGCGGCGGGCGTGATCGACCTCGAGCTCCACGGCTTCGCCGGTCTTGAAGCTGCCGGCTTCAACCTTGCCGAAATGCACGAACAGATCGCCGAGCTTCTTCTGCGTGTCCGTCACGCGGAACAGCGCGCCCTTGGCACCCCTGATGACGCCCTCGTCGCCGACCTGGCCGCCGCTCTCGCCATAGAACGGCGTCTGGTTGAGGACGAGGGCCCCCTCCTCGCCCGCCTTCAATGCCTTGACCGGCTTGCCGCCGGCGACGAGCGCGCGAATCTCGCCTTCGGCCGTCTCGGTGTCGTAGCCGAGGAACTCGGTCGCGCCGGTGTCCTCCTTGATCTCGAACCAGATCTCCTCGGTGGCGGCCTCGCCCGAGCCCTTCCAGGCCCGACGCGCCTCCTCCTTCTGCTTCGCCATGGCCGCGTCGAACGCTTTGGTGTCGACGGCGATGCCGCGGGCGCGCAAGGCGTCCTCGGTCAGGTCGAGCGGGAAGCCGTAGGTGTCGTAGAGCTTGAAGGCGACGTCGCCCGGGAAGGTCGCGCCCTTCTTCAGCGTGGCGGAGGCTTCGCCGAGCAGCTTCAGGCCGTTGCCGAGCGTCTTCTTGAACTTCGTCTCCTCGAGCTTCAGCGTCTCGGTGATGAGCGCTTCGGCGCGCCCGAGCTCCGGATAGGCCGCGCCCATCTCGCGCACGAGCGACGGCACGAGGCGGTACATCAGCGGGTCCGCGCAGCCGAGCTGGTGCGCATAGCGCATGGCGCGGCGCATGATGCGGCGGAGCACGTAGCCGCGGCCCTCGTTCGAGGGCAGCACGCCGTCGGCGATCAGGAAGCTGGAGGCGCGCAGGTGATCGGCGATCACGCGGCGCGCGGGCTTCACGTCGACGCCCTCGGGACGATCGGATGCGCCGAGCTTGCGGCTCTCCTCGCGGATGGTGGCGATCAGGTGCCTGAAGAGGTCGATCTCGTAGTTGTCGTGCGTGCCCTGCAGCACGGCGGCGATGCGCTCGAGGCCCATGCCGGTGTCGACCGAGGCCTTCGGCAGGTCGATACGCTCGCCCGAGGGGAGCTGCTCGAACTGCATGAACACGAGGTTCCAGATCTCGATGAAGCGGTCGCCGTCGGCGTCCGGCGAGCCCGGGGGGCCGCCCGGGATCTCGGGCCCATGATCGTAGAAGATCTCGGTGCACGGGCCGCAGGGACCCGTGTCGCCCATCTGCCAGAAATTGTCTTTCGTGGCGATGCGGATGATGCGGTCGTCGCCGAAGCCCGTCAGCTTCTTCCAGATCGCGTAGGCTTCCTCGTCCTCGTGATAGACGGTGACGGAGAGGCGCTTCGCGTCGAGACCGAACTCCTTCGTGATGAGAGTCCAGGCCAGCTCGATCGCGCGCTCCTTGAAGTAGTCGCCGAACGAGAAGTTGCCGAGCATCTCGAAGAACGTGTGATGGCGGGCGGTATAGCCGACGTTGTCGAGGTCGTTGTGCTTGCCGCCGGCACGCACGCATTTTTGCGACGAGGCGGCGCGCACGTAGGGGCGCGTTTCCTGGCCCGTGAAGACGTTCTTGAACTGGACCATGCCGGCGTTCGTGAACATCAACGACGGATCGTTGCGCGGCACGAGCGGCGACGACGGCACCACCTCGTGGCCTTCGCTGCGGAAGTACTCAAGAAACGCCCGTCTGATCTCGTTGACGCCTGTCATTCGCTCAATCCGAAAACCCAAAATCCAAGCCGCGCGCTGTTCGCGTCCGCCGCCATTCCGTGCCGTCGCTGCACGCTGCCGGAGCGGCGCGCAGGGCCAGCGCAAGGCCTCGCAGTCCAAGGGATTTCTCAGCCATCAGACGCGGGGACGGGCGCCTTGCGGACCGCCTGTCGCCGTCGCAGACCGGTGCGGCGCTGGCCAGCCCAGCGCTTTTACCGGGCGCTCCCGGGGCTGTCCAGAAATGCCCGCGGCGCAGCCCCGGGTATCCCAAGGCTGCGCCCCACGCGCCTAAAAGATGTGCGAGATCAGCGCTTGGCCGCGCCCTTGCCGGCCCCTTTGCGGCTCGCTTCGGTCGCGTCCGGCAGCACGCCGTCCTCGTCGGGGATCTCGCCTTCGCCATCCTGCTCCGGCTCGACCAGCATCTTGTCCACGATCAGGCCGGCACTGGCGCGGATCGCTTTCTCGATCTGGTTGGCGATCTTGGGGTTCTCCTTGAGGAACTGCTTGGCGTTCTCGCGGCCCTGGCCGATGCGCTGGCCGTCGAAGGAGATCCAGGCACCCGACTTCTCGACGATGCCCGCCTTGACGCCGAGGTCGACCAGCTCGCCGGTCTTGGAGATGCCCTCGCCGTACATGATGTCGAACTCGACCTGCTTGAAGGGGGGCGCGACCTTGTTCTTGACGACCTTGACGCGCGTCTGGTTGCCGATCGTCTCCTCGCGCTCCTTGATCTGGCCGATGCGGCGGATGTCGAGGCGGACGGACGAGTAGAACTTGAGCGCATTGCCGCCGGTCGTCGTCTCGGGGTTGCCGAACATGACGCCGATCTTCATGCGGATCTGGTTGATGAAGATCACCA
>CAYLSI010000085.1:0-8989 GCA_964386545.1 uncultured Hyphomicrobium sp. | reverse complement strand
CCATGACCCAGGGCCTCATCGTCACCGGCACCGACACCGGCATCGGCAAGACCGTCTTCGCCGCCGCCCTCGCCAGCGCGCTCGGGGCGCACTACTGGAAGCCCATTCAATGCGGGCTCGAAGAGGGCGGAGACCGCGAGCGCGTGCAGGAGCTGGCGGGCCTCCCGGCCGACCGCATCGTGCCCGAGCGCTACCGGCTGGCGATGGCGGCCTCGCCGCACCGCGCAGCGGAAGCCGAAGGCATCGAGATCGCGCTCTCGAACCTGGCGCTTCCGGATACGGCAGGCGCGCCCCTCGTCGTGGAGGGCGCGGGCGGGCTGATGGTGCCCGTCAACCGGCAGGCGCTCCTGATCGACGTGTTCGCCTCCTGGCGCCTGCCGGTCGTGCTCGTCGCCCGCACCACGCTCGGCACGATCAACCACAGCCTGCTCTCGATCGAGGCCCTGAACGGCCGCAACATTCCCATAACGGGTATCGCCTTCGTCGGAGACGAGGTGCCCGATACCGAGCGCACCATCGCCGAGATGGGCAACGTGCGCCGCCTCGGCCGCCTGCCGGTCGTCGCGCCCCTCGACCGCAAGACGCTCGCCGCCGCCTTCGCGGCCAATTTCCGGCTTGAGGATTTCCGCTGATGGCGCGCTCGCCCGTCTGGCATCCCTTCACGCAGCACGGCATCGAGCCCGCGGCCACCGAGATCGCCCGCGGCGAGGGCGCCTGGCTCGAAACGGCGGACGGCCGGCGCATCTTCGACGGCATTTCCTCCTGGTGGGTGATCACGCACGGCCATCGCCACCCCGCCATTCTGGCCGCCGTCCGCGACCAGCTCGAGACGCTCGACCAGGTGATCTTCGCGGGCTTCACGCATGCGCCCGCCGAGCGCCTCGCCGAGAAGCTGATCGCGCGCGCCCCGCCCGGCCTCGCCCACGTCTTCTATTCCGACAGCGGCTCGACGGCCGTCGAGGTCGCCCTCAAGATGGCGCTCGGCTACTGGCGCAACATCGGCGCGCCGCGCACCCGCATCGCCGCCCTCGAGCACGGCTACCACGGCGACACCATCGGCACGATGTCCGCCGGCGCGCGCGGCGTCTTCAACGCGGCCTACGAGCCGCTGCTGTTCGACGTCACGCGCATTCCCTTCCCCCATGCGGGCCGCGAGCAGGAGACCTTCGACGCTCTCGACACCGCAGGACGGCGGGGCGATCTGGCAGCCCTCATCGCCGAGCCCCTGATCGCCGGCGCCGGCGGCATGCTGATGTACCGCCCCGCCGCCCTTGCCGAGATGAAGCGCATCTGCGAGCGCCACGGCGCGCTCTTCATCGCCGACGAGGTGATGACGGGCTGGGGCCGCACCGGCACGCTGTTCGCTTGCGAGCAGGCCGCCGTCACGCCCGACATCCTGTGCGTCGCGAAGGGCCTGACGGGCGGATCGCTGCCGCTCGCCGCGACGCTGGCCACGCCCGCGATCTTCGACGCGCACGTTTCGACGGACCGCGCGCGCACGTTCTTCCATTCGTCGAGCTTCACGGCGAACCCGGTCTGCTGCGCCGCCGCCCTCGCCAACCTCGCCGTCTGGGATAGGGAGCCTGTCGCCGCGCGCGTGGCCCAGCTCGGCGCCTGGCAGGAGGCAGCCCTCGCGACCCTCGCCGGTCCGCGCTTCGAGAACCCGCGCCGCTGCGGCACCATTGCCGCCGTGGATCTCAAGGTGAGCGACGAGGGCTACCTCGCCCACGTGGGCCCGGCGCTACGCGCGCACTTCCTGGCCCGCGGCATCCTGCTGCGCCCGCTCGGCAACACGATCTACGTCCTGCCGCCGTATTGCACGAGCGAAGCGGACCTCGCCACGGTCTACGACGCCATCCGCGAAGCACCGACCGTCGCCGGCTGACGCGGCGCGTCCGTCCCCGCGCTCAGCCGTCCTTCCGCTTCAGGATGTAGGCGGACTCGTCGAGCGACGAGACCCCGCGCTCCTTGAGGTTCTGGCTCTGCTCCAGCCCCTCGCGCGTCTCCGCGAGCCGGATCGCATGCGTCTCGCCGAACAGCGCCGCGACCGTCGACAGCGGCGTCGAGAACGGCGGCCCCGAGATCTCGCCCTGCGGATAATGCAAGCTCACGAGCAGCATCGGCGCCTGCGGAGGCAGCACCTCCATGAGCTTCCTGGCGTAGCGCGCCTGCAGGCTCGATGGCAGAGCCACCAGCGCCGCCCGGTCGTAGACGGCGGCCACCTCGCTCACCGCGTCCGCCGGCAGATCGAACAGATCCCCGCACCAGATCGTGAACGGCCCGCCGGAGCGCACGACGAACGCGCCCACCGTCGTCGTGTCGGCCTCGATCCCCTGCTCGCGGAAGAAATCGTCCACCGCCAGCGGCGACAGCTCGACGCCGACCACGCGATGCCCCTGGCCTGCGAGCCACACCATGTCGCGGCTCTTGCCGCAGAGCGGCACGAACACCGGGCTGCCCCCGTCGAGCCCGAGCCTCGGCCAGTGCTTGACCAGGAAATCGTGCACGTCCGCGCGGTGAAAACCGATGTCGCCGCTTTGCCAGCGTTCGAGCCAAAAGTCGGGCGTCATGGCCGCCTCCTTCTTGGTTGCCGAATGAATATGGGGATTGGAACGCGATGACGCCGCCGCTAGCTGCGGTAGTCGGCGTTGATCGAGACGTAATCGTGCGTCAGGTCGCACGTCCACACGTGCGAGGTTGCCGATCCGACGCCCACGTCGATGCGGATCATGATCTCGCGGCCTTTCATGTAGTAAGCCACCGTCGCCTCGTCGTACTCCTCCGCGCGCTCGCCGTCACGCGCCACGCAATGGTCGCCGAACCAGATCGAAAGCTTGTCGCGGTCCGCCGCCTCGCCGGACTTGCCGACCGCCATCACCACGCGCCCCCAGTTCGGGTCCTCGCCCGCGATCGCCGTCTTGAGAATGGGCGAGTTCGCGCACGACATCGCGATCCGGCGCGCCGCCTTCTCGCTCTCGGCCCCCTCGACGACGAACGTCACGAACTTCGAAAGCCCCTCGCCGTCTTTCGCAACCTGGATCGCGAGGTCGGCCATGAGGTCGTGCAGCGCCTCGGAGAATGCTTCGAGCTTCTTCGAGCCGACCTTCGTGATCGGCGCCTGCCCGCGCACGCTGGCATCCCCCGTCGCGAACATGAGGCACGTATCGCTCGTCGACGTATCGCCGTCCACGGTCATGGCGTTGAACGTCGTCTCCACGTGCTCCGCCAGCAGCGCCTGCAGCGGCTTGTGCGCGATGTGGGCGTCGGTGAAGATGAAACACAGCATCGTCGCCATGTCGGGCGCGATCATGCCCGCGCCCTTGCAGAACCCGTTGATCGTGACCTCGACGTCGCCGATCAGCGCCGTGCGCGTCGCAACCTTCGGATAGGTGTCAGTCGTCATGATCGCGCGCGCCGCGGCCTCGAAGCCGTCCTCCACGGCCGCCTTGGCGAGCCCGCCCACGAGATGAGCGAACCGCGTCGCATCGAGCGGCTCGCCGATCACGCCCGTCGAGGCGACGAACACCTCGTGCTTGTGGCAATCGACGGCCTCCGCACCGGCGTCCACCGTGATGTCGACCGCTTCACGCCCCTTCTTGCCGGTGAACGCATTGGCGTTGCCGGAATTGACGATCAGCAGCCGCGCCTCGCCTTTCTTGAGATGCTTGCGGCACGCCAGCACCGGCGCCGAGGCCGTTTTCGACTGGGTGAACACGCCGGCCACCGTCGTCCCCTCGTCCATCACGGCGACCATGAGGTCCGTCCGCCCCTGGTATCGGATGCCCGCTTCCGCCGTCGCGAAGCGAACGCCGGCCACGGGCGCGAGCTTCGCGAGCGTTTCGGGTGCGAACGGAGACGGGGTGGTGATCTTGCCCATGGAGAAGCCCCACAATCGGCCGGTTGAGGAGAGGGAGAATAAGCGATCGGGCCGCCTATCCAAGCGACCCGATCAAAGAGGCGAAGAAACGAGACGCGCCGTTCTTACTTCTTTTCGGGCTCGGCGTCCTTCGGCTGCGTGTCGTCCTTCTGCTGCTGCGCGCCTTTCATCTGCTCTTCCATCTGCTGCTCGAACATCTTCTTCTTGGCGGCCGCGATCGCGGTTTCCTGCTTCACCTGCTCGGCGATCTCGGCATCCACGTACTCGAGCTGCGCCTTGGTGCGCAGGTCCTGCGAAACCTGCTGGCCCTTCTGCTGCACCATGCTGTCCACGATGTGGCTCTTCACCTCGTCGAAGGTCGGCAGCGGCTTGGTGCGGCGGTCGTCGACCAGAATGATATGCCAGCCGAACTGGCTCTTCACCGGCTTCGAGACCTCGCCCTTCTTGAGCGCAAAGGCCGCCTCCTCGAACTCCTTCACCATCTGGCCCTTCGAGAAGTAGCCGAGCTTGCCGCCCTGGGCCTTGGAGCCCGGATCGTTCGAGTATTCGGCCGCGAGCTTCGAGAAATCCTCGCCCTTGCCGATCTTCTCGACCACTTCCTTGGCCTTCTCCTCGGTGTCGACCAGGATGTGACGGGCGTCCACCTCGTCCTCGGTCGGGATCATCTTGACCTTGTCGTCATAGATGCCCTTGACGACCGCCTCGCTGATCGCGCCCTTGATCGCGCTGTCGTAATAGGCGTCGCGCTTGGCGCGCTGCGCCCAGTAGGCGAGGCGCTTCTCGTAGTCCGGCCCACTGGTGAGCTTCTGCGCGTCTGCTGCATCGGCGAAGAGACGCATCTCGATCACGAATTCGAGCAGCAGGCGCTTGCGCTTGTCGACCGGCATCTCGGCGAGCTGCGGGCCGATTTCGGCCTCCGCGTACTTGAGGTCCGACTCCTTGATCTCCTGGCCGTTGACCTTGGCCAGAACCTTGTCCTCGGCAAAAGCCGCGCCCGGCCCGGCCAGCAGAGCCGCTCCGACCAGAAGGGCGGCCAGGCGCAGCGCTTGAGAATGAATCACGGGAAGAAACTCCTGCCGGGTTGAGCCTCGACGCGGAACCAGCGCAACGGCGCTGAATGCGAGGCAGAGGAAGAGGGGATTGAATTTGCGGGCATCCATAGACCACGGCCGGACGGCCTGCCAAGTTAACAATTGCAGATCTTTGCCTGCATTTTGTCCCGAAACCGTCGTAACTGCCGCCAGTGGCTCAAAGCCAAATCAAGGCCCGGCACGCGTTGACAATTCGCGGCTCCAATCCTTATGTCAGGCCCGGTATGGCCAACGGCCGGACTGGCGCACACGCGTTTCTCCAGGTTTTGGTGACGAACTGCCCGGCGCAAGGGGGAAAGCAGGCAACGGCAATGCGGCCGGCCCTGCTCCACGCGCTGCGCCAAGTCTATGATTCTGAGGATTATTCCTGATGCTTTCCATCGGCTCGCTTGCCTCGAAGATTTTCGGCTCTTCCAACGAGCGGAGGGTCAAGGGCTACCGGTCGCGGGTCGCAGCGATCAACGCGCTCGAGCCCGAGGTGGAAGCGTTGACGGACGACGAGCTGCGCGCGCGCACCGAGATGTTCCGTGAGCAGTACCGCAGCGGCACCTCGCTGGACGACCTCCTGGTGCCCGCCTTCGCCACCGTGCGCGAAGCGGCCAAGCGCACGCTGGGCCAGCGTCATTTCGATGTTCAGTTGATCGGCGGCATGGTGCTTCACGAGGGCAACATCGCCGAGATGAAGACGGGCGAAGGCAAGACGCTCGTCGCCACCCTCGCCGTGTACCTGAACGCCATCGCGGGCGAGGGCGTACACGTCGTCACCGTCAACGACTACCTCGCCAAGCGCGACGCCGAGTGGATGGGGCAGGTCTATCGGTTCCTGGGCCTCACCGTCGACACCATCGTCCACGGCCTCGACGACGAGCAGCGCAAGGCCGCCTACGCCGCCGACGTGACCTACGCCACGAACAACGAGCTGGGCTTCGACTACCTGCGCGACAACATGAAGTTGCGCAAGGACGACATGTCCCAGCGCGGCCACGCCTTCGCCATCGTGGACGAGGTGGACAGCATTCTGATCGACGAGGCACGCACCCCGCTCATTATCTCGGGTCCGCTGGAGGACCGCGCCGACCTCTATAATGCGGTCGACGGCCTGGTGAAGGATCTCGTCGCCCAGCACGCACGCATCGAGGCGGAGCTTTCGAAGTCGATCCCGAAAGAGCAGCTCAAGGAGCAGCTCAAGATCGAAGGCTATCTGGAGCTGGACGAGAAGCAGCGCCAGGTCGCCCTGAACGACCTCGGCAACGAGCGCATGGAGGCGATGCTGACGGAGGCGGGCCTGCTCAAGGGCTCGCTCTACGACATCGAGAACGTGTCGCTCGTCCATCACGTGAACCAGGCCCTCAAGGCCCACACGCTGTTCCAGCGCGACAAGGATTACATCGTCAAGTCCGGCGAGGTCGTCATCATCGACGAGTTCACGGGCCGCATGATGCCGGGCCGGCGCTATTCCGAGGGCCTTCACCAGGCGCTCGAAGCCAAGGAGCACGTCGAGATCCAGCCCGAGAACCAGACGCTGGCCTCGATCACCTTCCAGAACTACTTCCGCCTCTACAAGAAGCTCGCCGGCATGACCGGCACGGCGCTGACCGAAGCCAGCGAGTTCATGGACATCTACGGGCTCGACGTGATCGAGATCCCGACCAACCTCAAGGTCTCGCGCATCGACGACGACGACGAGATCTACCGCACGCAGAAGGAGAAGCTGGCCGCCATCGTCGCGACCATCGCCGACTGCTACCGCCGTGGCCAGCCGATCCTCGTCGGCACCACGTCGATCGAGAAGTCCGAGCAGCTCTCGGAGCTCCTCAAGGACCGCAAATACGTCCGCGAGCTCGGCGAATCCCTGCTCGCCCAGGCCGAGAAGCTGAAGGACGCCAAGGAAGGCAAGACGAGCCCCGAGGCCGATCTCAAGGCGTACCTCAAGGACATCGGCGCCTACCTGATCGAAGCCGCCAAGTCGAACAAGACGGCCGACGCGATCCCCCACCAGGTGCTGAACGCGCGCTACCACGAGCAGGAAGCCAGCATCATCGCCCAGGCCGGCAAGCCCGGCGCCGTCACCATCGCCACCAACATGGCCGGCCGCGGCACCGACATTCAGCTCGGCGGCAACGTGGAATACCAGCTCCGCGACTGGATCGCCGAGGAGCGCGCCGCCGGCCGCACGCCGGACGAGGCCGCCATCGCCGCCAGGCGGACCGAGGTCCAGGCCGCCGTCAACGAGCAGAAGAAGGTCGCGCTCGACACGGGCGGCCTCTACGTCATCGGCACGGAGCGCCACGAGAGCCGGCGCATCGACAACCAGCTCCGCGGCCGCTCGGGCCGTCAGGGCGACCCCGGCCGCTCGAAGTTCTATCTCGCGCTCGACGACGACCTGATGCGCATCTTCGGCTCCGACCGCATGGACAGCGTGCTGAAGACGCTCGGCCTGCAGGAAGGCGAGGCGATCACGCATCCCTGGATGAACAAGAGCCTGGAGATGGCTCAGAAGAAGGTCGAGGCCCGCAACTTCGACATCCGCAAGCAGATCCTAAAGTACGACGACGTCATGAACGACCAGCGCAAGGTCATCTTCGACCAGCGCAAGGACATCATGGCGGAGGAGGACGTCTCGGAGACGGTCGCGGAGTTGCGCCATCAAGTCGTGAGCGACCTCGTCAGCCGCTACATCCCCGAGCGCGCCTATGCCGAGCAGTGGAACACGACCGAGCTCAAGGCGGCCATTCAGGCGATCTTCGACATCGACCTGCCGCTCGAGCAGTGGGGTGCGGAGGAAGGTATCGCCGAGCAGGAGATCTCCGAGCGCCTGATCGCCGCCGTGGACGAGAAGGCCGCCGCAAAGGCCGCCAGCATCGGCCCGGACACCTATCGCCAGATCGAGAAGATGGTTCTGCTGCAGACGCTCGACCACCTCTGGCGCGAGCATCTGGTCACGCTGGAGCACCTGCGCCAGGTGATCGGCTTCCGCGCCTATGGCCAGCGCGACCCGCTCAACGAATACAAGAGCGAGGCGTTCGTGCTGTTCGAGAGCCTGCTGTCGCGCCTGCGCGAGGCGACGACCGGCCAGTTGATGCACGTCGAGCTGGCCCCGCCTGGCGAGGAGCTCTCCGAGCTCGAAGAGCGCGAGCTCCCCGAGATGCACGCGCATCATATCGACCCGACGACGGGCCTCGACGAGATCTCCGAGGAGCTGGCCATGGTGGACGCGGCCATCGCCGGTCGCGGCCGCGGCAGCCGGGAGGCGGAGAAGCGGGCCCCGCTCCAGACGCGCAAGGCGGCCGACGCCGTCGATCCCAGCCAGCCGGCGACCTGGGGCAAGATCTCGCGCAACGCGCCCTGCCCCTGCGGCTCGGGCAAGAAATACAAGCATTGCCACGGCAAGCACGACTGATCGGCACGCCGGGCAGACCCAGGAAATTCCGTGAGACGCACTCAGGGGGCGAGACGATCGCCCCCTGAGTGCGTTTGCGCGGCGCTGATCGCGTTCAATTTGCGCTTTCGACTGCCGAAACTGGGGCGCTGAACGCACTCGCACCGCACAATCCGCGAGGTTATCCCCGCGGCGTGCGCGCACCGGGGCGCGGCGCGCCAAGATCAGCTACGATGTCGAATGCGCGGATCGAAGTCTAAAAACAGGCCTCAGGGCCGCGTAATCAAATATTAATCACAATCCACGCAGAAATTACAAGATTGAATGCTGGATACGCCAGCAAATATGGTGAGATTTACTCAGAAAATATGCTCGAATACACGGATGAGTTCACATTTTATACGATAAATTCATGTCTTGGTAGGATTTCTTCATCTAGTTGCCGCCGCTTTTTACTTACCCTTAAGGGGTCAGGCGTAGAGTGACTTCAGTTCAGAGGCGAATGGCGGTTGCCACGCAGCGAACTACAAGAAATTTGAAGTCAACATTGGGAGTTTCAAAGTCATGACGAACATTTTCTCGCGCTTCCTGAAGGATGAGTCGGGCGCCACGGCCATCGAATACGGCCTCATTGCTGCAATC
>CAYLSI010000084.1:0-9472 GCA_964386545.1 uncultured Hyphomicrobium sp. | reverse complement strand
GATCGACGCCGGCGACGAGATCCATCGCGCCGCCCATGCCCTTCACCATCTTGCCGGGGATCATCCAGTTCGCGAGGTCACCGCTCTCCGACACCTGCATCGCGCCCAGGATCGCGAGGTTGATGTGGCCGCCGCGGATCATCGCGAAGCTGTCGGCCGACGAGAAGAAGCTCGATCCGCGCTGCGTCGTGATCGTCTGTTTGCCCGCGTTGATGAGGTCCGCGTCTACTTCGTCCTCCGTCGGGAACGGGCCGATGCCGAGCAGCCCGTTCTCGGACTGCAGCATCACGCTCATGCCGTCGGGAATGCTGTTGGCGACGAGCGTCGGCAGGCCGATGCCGAGATTGACGTAAAAGCCGTCGCGCAGCTCCTTCGCGGCGCGCGCCGCCATTTCATCACGTGTCCAAGCCATGGCTCAAACTCTCCAGATCAAGACTTGCGAAGGGTGCGCTGCTCGATGCGCTTTTCGGGCGTCGCATTGAGGACGATGCGCGAGACGAAGATGCTCGGCGTATGCACGTGATCGGGATCGATCTCGCCGACCTCGACGAGGTGCTCGACCTCGGCGACCGTGATCTTGCCCGCCGTCGCCACCATCGGATTGAAGTTCCGCGCCGTCTTCCGGTAGACGAGGTTTCCGGACTTGTCGCCCTTCCACGCCTTGACGAGCGCCACGTCGGCGGTGATGCCGCGTTCCAGGACGTACGTCTTGCCGTCGAACTCGGCGACGGGCTTGCCGTCGGCGACGATCGTGCCGTAGCCCGTGCGCGTGTAGAACGCGGGGATGCCCGCGCCGCCCGCGCGCAGCCGCTCCGCCAGCGTGCCCTGCGGCGTGAACTCGAGCTCCAGCTCGCCCGCCAGGAACTGACGCTCGAACTCCTTGTTCTCGCCGACGTACGACGAGACCATCTTCTTGATCTGGCGCGTTTCGAGAAGCTGACCGAGGCCGAAGCCGTCGACGCCAGCGTTGTTGGAGACGGCCGTCAGGTTCTTGACGCCGGAATCTCTGAGAGCCGCGATCAGCGCTTCGGGAATGCCACAGAGGCCGAAGCCTCCGACCGCGATCGTCTGTCCATCGCGCACAATGCCTTCGAGGGCAGACTTGGCATCGGGGAATACTTTGTTCATGGCTCCTTGCGCTTTACCTCTCGCCTTGCATCAAGCTTCGTCTCGAAATCTTCCGCGCTATTGCGCCGTCCATCCGCCGTCGATGCTGATCGACGCGCCGCGGATCTGCGAGGCCGCATCCGACGCGAGGAACAGCACCACCCCGCCGATGTCGTCGGGCGTGGCGAACGCGAGCGACGGCTGCTTTTCGGCCAGCAGCTTCTTCTGCGCCTCGCTCACCGGAATGCTCTCGCGCTCCGCGATGGCGTCGATCTGCTTCTGCACGAGCGGCGTCAGCACCCAGCCCGGGCAGATCGCGTTGCACGTGATCGCCGTCGTCGCCGTCTCCAGAGCCACCACCTTCGTCAGGCCGACGACGCCGTGCTTGGCGGCGACGTAAGCCGACTTCTGCGCCGAGGCGACGAGCCCGTGCGCGGAGGCGATGTTGATGATGCGTCCCCAGCCGCGCGCCCGCATGCCGGGCAGCGCCGAATGGATCGTGTGGAAGCACGACGAGAGATTGATCGCGATGACCGCGTCCCACCGCTCCGGCGGGAAGTCCTCGATCGGCGCGACGTACTGGATGCCGGCGTTGTTGACGAGGATGTCGATGCCGCCGAGCTCCGCCTCCGTCGCCGCGATCAACGCGGCCACCTCGGAGGCTTTGGACAGATCCGCCGGATTGAAGGCGACCTTGACGCCATGCTCGGCCGCCAGCGTGCTCCGCAGCTTCTCGATCTCGGCCGGATCGCCAAACCCGTTCAGCATGACGGACGCGCCGGCCCCCGCCAGCGCCTTGGCGATGCCGAGCCCGATGCCACTCGTCGAGCCGGTCACGAGCGCGGTCTTGCCTTTCAGCGACATAAGGATAGGCCCCCTTCTTCTCCCCCGGGCCGATCTGCCACGGCCTTTTGCACACGTTTAGTTCAGTTTATGTTGCGCTGCGAGAGGTTTGTAGGGGCCGAAAGGCCACGAACCGTGGATGGCGGGAGCGCCGTTTTTCCGGGCCCGCACGCCGCAACGGTGGCGCGCTGCCAGGCGGACCGGCGGATCGCTTCGAAATTTCCCAGGGATTGCAAAAGCCTCGACGCCCGAGCAGCGCGCAACGAACGGCGCCGGCCGGCATGGCCGTGCGTGAGACGGGCTTTTGAGACGGCTCAGAAGCGCCGCAGCAAGCGTTCCAGATAATCGAGCTCGACGGGCGCGCGGCGCGCTTCGCCGAGGCGGCGGCGCAGCTCTTCCAGGATTTCGCGCGCACGTTGCACGTCGATCTGATCCGGCACCTTGACGGAGGTCCCGAGGTCCGGCCCTTGCGAGCGCTGCGGACGGCCGAGCGGATCGCGCGGCGTATCGCCGGACTGGCCATAGCGCTGCGGCATATTCCGCATCATTTCCTGCGCCATGTTCTGCGCGCCCTGCCGCATCTGGTCGAGCGCGCGCGACTGCTGCTCGGTCGCCTCTTCGAGGTCGCCGCGTTCCAGCGCATCCTCGGCGCTTTCCATGGCGTTCTCGGCGTCCGCGAGCTGCTGGCTCGACGGCCCGCCCTTCTCGCGCATGCCCTTCTGAAGCTGCCCGAGCCGGTCGCGCAGCTCCCGCTGCCGGCGCGAAAGATCTTCGAGGCCACCGCGGCGATTGTTGCCCTGGCCGAGCTGGCTGCCCTCGCCCTGCTGCTGCGCCTGCTCGCCCGGTTGCGGCTGCTGCCCGCGCTGGCCGCGGCCCTGCATCGAATCGTCCTGCTGGCCCGGCGGCGCGCCGGCCCCTTTGCCGGCGCCGGCACTGCCCATGCCCTTCATGCCGGGCGGCGGCTTCTGCTGGCGGCCATCCTGGCCGCCGTTGTCCTCGTTCTGCTCGGCCTGCTTGCCGAACGTCTCGTCCATGAGCTTCTGCTGGTCACCGACCATGGTGCCCAGCTCTTCCATCATCTTCATCATCTCCTGGTTGCGCTGCGCCTGGGCCTGGTCCTGCCGCCCCGACTGAAGCCGCTCCATGAGATCCTGCATTTCGGAGAGCATCTGCTGCGCCTGCTCGCGCGAGCCGCTCTTGGCCATGTCCTCCAGGTTCTGCATCATGCGCTCGAGATCCTGCTGGCCGAGCGTCTGCTGGTCCTGGTTCTGGCCGTCCTGCTGCTGGTTGCCGTTCTCCTGCGCAAGCTGCTTCATGAACTCGTTGAGCGCCTGCCGCAGCTCTTGCATGAGCTGCTTGATTTCCTCGTCGGACGCCCCGTTCTCCAGCGCCTTGGCCAGTTTGTCCTGCGCGTCTTTGAGCGCCCGCTCCGCATCCGAGAGGCTGCCGTCCTCAATGCGCAGGGCAATCTGCCAGAGCTGATCGATCACGCTCTTGTAGGCGGCGCGCGAGCGATCACCCTTGAGCCGGTGCCGCGCCGTGCGAAGCCCCAGATAGACCTTGGTGTCGTCGATGAAACCTTCGGGCTCGAGGGTCAGCGCGTCGAGCGCCTTGACGACCGTCGGCCGGTAGCGGCTGTCCTCCATGAGCTTCTTGCGCTGTTCCACGATGGCGCGCGCGAGCGGCTTCGTGAACGCCTTCTCCGGCAGGATCATCTCGAAGCCGGGGCTCTTGCCCACCTGCCCCGCCGCGTCCTTCGCCGTCAGCGTCATGATGACCTTGCGCCCCGCCCACGGATGCGAGGCCATCTCGAAATAGGTGTGCGCCTCGCCCGACGTCACCGTCTTGGGCAAGCGCAGCTCGAGCTTCGGCGGACGCAGGAGCGGCGCCCGCGGTCCCTTCGGCAGCGGCGGACGGGCCCAGGCGTTCTTGTCCTCCTTCGGCGGGTCCTTGAGCCGCTTGAGGTCGGCGCCCGCGGCCACCACGCCGTAGTCGTCCTCGACCTTGTAGGTGAGCTTGAGCGAGCCGCGCGGCGTCAGCTCCGGCGGTCGCGAGAGCGAGATCCTCGGCACCTGGTCCGGCGTCACCGTGATCGGCCAGCGCGCGAGCTCGCGCGAACCGGAGACCACGCGCACCGTGGCGGAGCGCTTCATCTCGTAGCGCACCTCCTTGAGGTCGCCCGTGTCGGCTTCCGCTTTCGAATCGATCCGCTCGGGCGGCAACGTCTCGCCCTTGGCCACCGCCGGCAGAACTTCGAGGGCCAGCGGCGCCTCGCCCATGCCGCCCACGCGCACGATCAGGACGCTCTTGATCGGCGCCTCGTAAACCGTCTGCTCGCCGTTCCCATCGGCAACGCCCGCATTGCGCGAGCCGTCGGCCAGCATGACCGGCGGCTTGGCCGTGTAGGTCGGCGGCGTGAGCCACGCGTCGAGCCGCGCCTGGGCCAGCGCCGCAACCGAGCCGAACGTGAAAGCCGAGCGCATGCGCTCGATGGCCGTCGGGCCGAGCAGTCCCGTCAGCCCCACGAGCGCCAGCACGGTCGCCGCGCGCAGCGCGAGCGGATCGAACCGGTCGGTGCGGGGACGAGGCTTGCCGGGCCGGAGCCGCTGGATGAGCGCGGCCATGCGGTTGCGATGCGCCTGCCAGATCTGGAGCGTCGCGGGATCGGACCCCGCGCTGACCGTGTCCTCGTACGATGAGGCCGGCCGGTGCGGAATGTTTGACGCCCGCTCGATGCGCCGGATGGCGTCGTCGCGCGAAGGCCAGGTGACGCGCGCGAGTTGCACGAGAGCGACGAGGAACGCGAGGCCGAACGCGCCGAGCAGCGCCATGTGCGCGGAAGGCGGCAGATAGGCCCAGACATTGGCATAGGAGACGAGCACGAACGCCGCCGCGACCGCGAGCACCAGCCACAGCCTGAGCCAGATCTGCTCGAACACCGCGACGAGCCGCGCACGCAAAATCTTGCGCTCGAAGGCGCGACCGGCGGTCTTCGAAGGAAGGTCCCTATCGTCCATTCGCCGAACCCTAGCACGAGCCGCAACAGGGCATCATTACAAAGCGCTAACGTCCGGCAGCCTGCCGCGGGTCCGCCCCCTCAGGCCGAAAGCCACGGCGGCAGGCGGTCGAGGCCGATCAGGTCCTCGTAGCTCGGGCGCGGCCGCACGACCGCATATTCCGCCCCGCGAACAAGCACTTCCGGCACGAGCAGGCGCGTATTGTAGGTCGAGGACATGACCGCGCCATAGGCACCCGCCGTCATGACGGCGAGAAGATCGCCGGGTTGAAAGGCCGGCAGCGCCCGCTCCACGGCCAGATAGTCTCCGGTCTCGCACACCGGCCCGACGATGTCCTGCATCACCTCGGGCTCGGCCGCGCGCGCCTCGGCCACCGGCCACACCTCGTGGAAGGCTTCGTAGAGCGTCGGCCGGATGAGGTCGTTCATGGCCCCGTCGACGATCGTGAAACGCTTGCCCGCGCCGTCCTTGGCGAACAGCACGCGCGTAACCAGAACGCCCGCATTGCCGACGATCATGCGCCCCGGTTCGAGATAAAGCCGCGCCCCGAGATCGCCGAGGCTCGCCTTGACCAGACCCGCATACTCGTCCGGATGCGGCGGCACGTCGTTCGAGCCACGGTAGGGCACCCCGAGGCCGCCGCCGATGTCGAGGTGATGGATGCCGTGGCCCGCGCTGCGCAGCTCCAGCGTGAGGTCGCGCATGAGGCGGAACGCATCGCGGAACGGCCCCAGCTCCGTGATTTGGCTCCCGATGTGCATATGGATGCCGGCCACGTCGAGCCCGGGCAGCTTGCGCGCTTCGTCGTAGAGCGCGGGCGCGCGCAGATAGGGAATGCCGAACTTGTTCTCGGACTTGCCGGTCGAGATCTTGGCGTGCGTCTTGGCGTCCACGTCCGGATTGACGCGCAGCGCCACCCGGGCCGTCACGCCGAGCCCGTGCGCAACCTCGGAAAGCGCATGCAGCTCGGGCTCGCTCTCGACGTTGAAGCTGAAGATGCCCTCGTTGAGGGCATAAGCCATTTCCTCGCGGCTCTTGCCGACGCCGGCGAAAATCACGCGATCGGCCGGAACGCCGGCCGCCCGCGCGCGCCGGAGCTCACCCTCGGACACCACGTCCATGCCGGCGCCGAGCCGCGCCAGTGTCGCCAGTACGGCCTGATTCGAGTTCGCCTTGACGGCGAAGCAGATGACCGCGTCCTGCCCCGCGAACGCCTGCGCCAGCACCCGGTAGTGCCGTTCGAGCGTCGCCGTCGCGTAACAATAGAAGGGCGTGCCGACCTCGGCCGCCAGGCGCGCGAGGCTCACGTCCTCGGCATGGAGAACGCCGTCTTTGTAATGGAAGTGGTGCATGGGGCGGAGAGGTCCGGAAGGCTGACACCCCGAGCTATACGGCCCCGCGCCTTAACGCAACAGGCCGTCCAGGACGGAGCTCTTGTGCGGCTTGGCCGCGCCGCCCTCGGGCTTGCCCTGGCCGGACTGCGCCTCCGCCGTGGACTCGGGCGCTGCCTGGGGCGTCTCAAGCGAACCCTTCACGCCGCAACCGGCCAGCACAAACGCCAGCGTCGCTGCGAGAAGGACTGTCGAAACCCTACGCGTCATGCCATCGATCCCATCTGGTCGCCGGGAACCGCCCGGCCAGAACAGCCCGGAAGCCGGCGCGCCCACTTTAGCGTCCGGCGGCTTCCTTTTCCAAGCGCTTGGCCCAGCTTCGCGCCATTTTCGCGACGTTCTGTGGCGAAGTTCCCCCATAGCTTTTCCGGGACTTTACGGAGTTCTCCACTGAAAGCACAGAGAAAATGCCGGCCGAGATGCGCGGCTCGATCGCCTGCATGACGGACAGCGGCACATGTTCGAGCTCGAGCCCCTTCTCCTCGGCGGCCTTGACGATGGACCCCGTGACGTGGTGCGCGTCCCGGAACGGCATCTTGAGCTCGCGCACCAGCCAGTCGGCGAGATCCGTGGCCGTCGAGTACCCGCGCCCCGCAGCCGCCCGCATGACCTCTTTGACCGGCTCGACGTCCTCGACGATGCCGGTGATCGCCGCGAGCCCGAGCCGCAGCGAGGCAATGGCGTCGAACGTCGCCTCCTTGTCCTCCTGCATGTCCTTCGAGTAGGCGAGCGGCAGGCCCTTCATGACGATCAGGAGGTTCTGGAAGGCGCCCGCGATGCGCCCGACCTTGGCGCGCACGAGCTCGGCCGCATCCGGATTGCGCTTCTGCGGCATGATGGACGAGCCGGTCGTGAAGCGGTCGGAGAGCTTGATGAAGCCGAACTGCGGCGTCATCCAGATCACGACCTCCTCGGCGAACCGCGACAGATGCACGGCCGTGATCGAAGCCGCCGCCAGCACCTCGAGCGCGAAATCGCGGTCGGAAACGCCGTCGAGCGAATTGGCCATCGGCCGATCGAAGCCCAGCTCCTCGGCGGTCTTCGCCCGGTCGATGGGGAACGACGTGCCGGCCAGCGCCGCCGACCCGAGCGGGCACTCGTTGAGGCGCTTCCTTGCGTCGATGAACCGGCCGCGGTCGCGGCTCAGCATCTCGACATAGGCGAGCAGATGGTGACCGAAGGTGACCGGCTGCGCCGACTGCAGATGCGTGAAGCCCGGCATCACGGTCGCCGCGTGCTCCTCCGCCTTGGCGACGAGCGCCGCCTGGAGCTGGCCGATCGCCACGATGATCTGATCGGCCGCATCGCGCACGAACAGCCGGAAGTCGGTCGCGACCTGATCGTTGCGCGAGCGCGCCGTATGCAGCCGCCCCGCCGCCGGCCCGATGACCTCCTTGAGCCGGCTCTCGACGTTCATGTGCACGTCTTCGAGCTCGCGCTGGAACACGAACGAGCCGTCCTCGATCTCGCGGGCGACCTGGTCGAGCCCGCGCAGAATCTCGCGCGCATCCGCCCGCGTGATGATGCCGGCCTCCGCGAGCATGGCCGCATGGGCCTTCGAGCCACGGATGTCTTGGGGCGCGAGAACCTTGTCGAAGGAGATCGAGGCATTTATCTCCTGCATGATCTCTGCGGGCGACTGCGCAAAGCGGCCGCCCCACATCTTGTTGGCGTTTTTCTCAGTCACGGGAACAAGCCCCTCCGCGAGACCCAAGGATTCGGACATCGGTATGAACGACGGCACCCCTGCAGGCGCGCCCAAAAAAAGCTACGCGGCCATCGTTGCCGTGGCCGCTCTTGCCGCAATCGCAGGCTTTGCGGCGGTATACGGCACGCTTGGCCGGCCTGACAACACCGCCCTTGCACCCTCTGGGAGCCAAGATGCCGCCCCGGAAACCCGCCGGCGCGCGCCGGGCATGCCGGCGTTCGTGTACAAATCCACCCCGGCGCCGCTCGCCGAGGTCAACTTCGCGGACGGTGCGGGCGCGCCGATGACGCTCGCGAGCTTCAAGGGAAAAACGATCCTTTTGAACCTCTGGGCCACTTGGTGCGCGCCTTGCCGGGAGGAGATGCCGGCGCTCGACCGGCTCCAGGCCGAGCTCGGCTCGGACACGTTCGAGGTCGTGGCCCTCGCCGTCGACCGCACCGGCCCGGAGGCCGCGCAGAAGTTCCTCGACGGCATCAACGTCAAGAACCTGAAGCTCTACTCGGACACGACCACGCGCAGCGGCTCGGCCCTCAAGGCCGTCGGCATGCCGACGACCATCCTGATCGACCCCGAAGGCCGGGAAATCGGCCGCATGTCGGGCCCCGCCGAATGGGATTCCGAGCCCGCCAAGGCCTTGATCCGCGAGGCCCTCGCGCCGGCGCCCGCCCTTTAGGTCGCCACGCCTCAGACGAGGGGCGCGGCCAAGGCCAGCCACGCAAGGAACGCGCCGGCCAGCGTCGTCATGAGCACGCCGCCGAGCACCCAGCCGCGAAGCCCCCGGGAGGCGCGCGCCGGAGCCGCCGGCACGATCCGAAGCTCGGCGAGCTGGCGGTCGATGGCGACGAGCGAGCGGTGAGCGGCACCGGCGAATTCCGCCCGCGGCCCCTCGATCGCCTCGACCCGCGCGCGCAGCTCCTTGACCTGCCGCAGCACGTCGTCGATCTTGTAATCTCTTGAATTTCTGAGGCTTTCCGCCAGAGCCTGCAGCCGCCCGGCCTGGTGCGACTGCTCGATCAGCTCGCTCACCTGTTTCTGCAGGGCTTCCTCGCGCCGTTCCAGGCGGTCGAGCTTCGCCGTCAGGCGGTCGAGGGTGGCGCTGTCGGCAGCGGGCGTCCCGGCGGGCGCCTCGCGCTGCGGCCACGGACCGGCCATGACGACACCGGCCACGACGACGTTGTCGGAGCCCTTCGCTCCGATCTCAAACGAACCGCGCACGCAAACCTCCCGCTGACGCACTACGAACTCGAAACGGGAGACCGGCGGCTCATGGCGTCCGGCGCCCAGTCCGTAAAATTACCCGTAAAATTACGCGAGGGGCGTTAACACGAAGTTTGCCATGCGGGCGCTCGCACACCGGGGCCGCCTGCCATTGACAGACCCGGGCCAGAGCCTCCATGAACGCCCAG
>CAYLSI010000083.1:0-9817 GCA_964386545.1 uncultured Hyphomicrobium sp. | reverse complement strand
TCGCCGCGACCACCATCATCGCCGTCGACATGGGCGGCTACCAGCTCGCCAAGGAACTCGCGGCGACGCCGGAAAGCTGGATCATGGCGATGATGGTCGGCTACATGGCTGGCGCCACCATCGTGTTCTCGATCCCGGTCGGCCTGTCGATGCTGGAGCGCGAGGATCATCCGTATCTGGCGCTCGGCGCCATGGCGGGCCTCCTCAGCATTCCGATCGGCGTCCTGGTGTCGAGCCTGCTGATTTCCGGTTTTGAGCCGCTGGTTCGCGGCGAGGTCTCCACCAATGCCGAAGCGACGACGGCCTTGTCGCTGTCCGCTTCGACGATCTTCGCCAACCTCGTTCCGCTGGTCGCGGTCTGCGTCGTTCTGGCGCTCGGCCTTCGGCTCTTCCCCGACCGCATGATCGCGGGCTTCCTGTGGTTCGGCTGGCTGCTCACCGCAGCGTTGCGGCTGATCCTGGTGTTCTCGATCGTCGAGTATTTCACGGGCGTGTTCACGACGGTTTTCGGCGCTTGGGGCTTCGACCCCATCATCGCGGACCAGAAGGATCAGTTCCGCGCCCTCGAAATCGCGGGCTACATCGGCATCATGCTCTGCGGCGCGTTCCCCATGGTGTACCTGATCAACAAGTACCTCGCCGGCCCGATGGAAGTGTTCGGCCGGTGGATCGGGGTCGATGCGAAAGGCGCGGCCGGCCTGCTTGCCGCCGCCGCGAACATCCTCGCGATGTTCCATCTCATCAAAGGAATGGCGCCGAAGGAGAAGGTTCTCTGCATCGCCTTTGCGGTCTGCGGCGCCTTCATGTTCGGCGATCACTTGGCGTTCACCGCGAACTTCCAGCCGAACCTGATCCCCGTGGTCATGGCAGGCAAGCTCGTCGGCGGCATCAGCGGCTTCCTGCTGGCGTACTGGCTCTCGGTGCCGCGCGCGATCTCGCTGGAGCCGCGACCGCTCCAGGAGCAAAGCCTCTAAGCCAAAGCACGGCTAAAGAAACGGCCCGATCTCGGGCCGTTTCCCATTTCATCCGTCCCGCGATCGTCAGCCGGACATCTGGCACAGCCACGCCCAGCTCGGCGCGCCGTTCTCTCCGACAACGTCAACGATGTTCAAGGGATGGGACTGCGTTGGAGTTCGCTCGAAGGCAAGTGCCGCCTCGCGGAGCACCGTCCATGCGGAGCATAGCTTCGCCATGACGGCGCGTGAGCGGAAAAAAGTGGCGGTCCCTACGGGACTTCGATAGCCTCGCCGTCGCAGTGGCTTAGGCGATGGTGGGGAACCGACGACAACCGCCGAATTGTGTGCGTTTTCGTATGGAAGCTTCCCACTTCGGACGCGCCGTCGCCCTCACTCCCGCCCGATCGCAAGCGGATGTGGAGTGCCAATGATGTCGACTATCGAATTAATCGCAGCGGAATGGGCTTGGCTTAGCGAGTCTGGAAGCAACGTCTTCGACGAAGACGCCGTGATCGAAAGGCATCGCAACCTAGAAACTGCGATAACTCATTTTCGCCCGCGCAACCCCAAAGAACTCGCACTCTACTCTTTGATGACGGCGAACCAAGTTCACCTGATGAGCACGGACTATAAGCTTGATGCGCCCATCGATGAGTGCGGTCGAGCTGCCTTCACAATTCGCGACTGTCTCTGCGAACAGATCGGCTTCGACCACGCTTCCCTGCAAGCAGAGGTATTAAGCGGACGGAATGGGCCTCACGACGGGCTATCGGTCATCCAAACCCTGGCCCATAAACTATCTTCGACATGGGACGATCACGCGGACCTGGATCGCAGGATTGTTTCGGGCCGTGGAAGTGACGGCGATCAGGCAGCGATGGAGATGAAAGCCGCGGAAATCCAGGATATCGAACTCGCCATGGCGGCGTGTCGCGTGCAGTCGTCGGAGGACCTGGCCATCGTCGTGATGATGTTCGCAAGTGAAGCTCAGCAGGATGATTGGCCCGACGAGATCCAACGCGATAGGCGACTTCGGTTGTGGTCCGACACAATCGCCGAATATCAGAACCGAGACGGGGCAAGCGCAGGTCACGATCTTGCACGACGCTACGTGCCGAAACACTCTAAAACTCAGCAGGCGCTTGCCGCGGCCGCGGAGTAAAAGATCAACGGCGGGGCCCGGGCGGACCAACCCTTCCTAGGTGGGAGGTCCCGAAAAGGCCCTGTGATCGAGCACTCAGCGTGCTAAACTCCCACGAAAGGAACGAAAATGGCGACCATCGACAAGCGTGTGCAGGATCTCGAATTCATCATCGGGCATCTTCCCGAGGATCTCAACGCGCGGTTTGCCGGCGTGGACACGAAGCTCGCGGCGATCCGCGAGGTCCAGGCGCTCCACACCACACGCTTCACGACCCTTGAAAAGCAAATCTCGTCGCTCGGCGACAAGCTGGACGAGATCCTGAAGCGCCTCCCGACCTGAGAGCGCGGACCTCGCAAGATGCGCAAATGGTGCAACGAGGCCGGACTGCCTCACGGCTTACGTAAGGCCGGAGCAGCGATCGCCGCTGAGAACGGCGCGACCGAGCTTCAACTCATGGCCATCTTCGGTTGGAAGACCATCCAGGAAGCGGAGCGGTACACACGAGCTGCGCGGCGCAAGAAAATGGCAGGCGATGCGATGCCGCTCATACGGCGCCCAAAAGAGGACCGCGAGAGCAAATCCGGAACAAAGTTTCCCACCGCCGACGAGGGTCGGTTTCCCACCATCGCTAAAACCTTGATTCTGAATAAAGAAAAAAACGATGGCGGTCCCTACGGGAGTCGAACCCGTCTTTCAAGATTGAAAATCTCGCGTCCTAACCGATAGACGAAGGGACCGGCCGTGCGGGTCAGGCGCCCGCAAGAGCCGGTGGTATAGAAAGGTTTGTCGGGGGACGCAAGCGCGGCCTGCCCGCCGCGGCGCCCGTCCTCAAGGTGCGCGACAATCTCGCGCACGGAGCCGCGCCGGCACGCCGATCCGTCCGGCTTGCATGCGCTACTGCGCCCGCGGATCGGCGGCATCCTCGATCTGCAGCTCGATGCGGTTGCGCCCGCCCCACGTGTCGCGCCGGAGCTGGCCGGCCACGTGCACCGGGAAGCCGCCGGAGGCCGCCATCAGAAGCTCGCCGAGCGGCTGCCCCACGGCCCGGAAGGCCACGGCGTCGAGCCGCGACCCGTCGCCCGCTTCCAGGACGCAGCGCAGGTGCGCCGTGCCCACCGGCTTGGCGAATTTCACGCGATGCGCCGGAAAGGCGAACCGCGGCTGCGGATTGCCCTGGCCATAGGGACCCGCCCGTTCGATGAGCTCGATCAGCGCATCGTTCGCGCCGGACGGCGTCAGCGCCCCGTCGATCGCGAGGCTTGCTCGCTCCGCCAGCCGCGCCGACGCGCTCTTCAACGCCTCGGCGAAGTAAGCCGTGAGCCCGTCCAGCTTGCCGCGCTCCACGGTGAGGCCGGCCGCCATGGCGTGCCCGCCGCCTTTGATCAGATGGCCGCCCGCCACGGCCTCGCGCACGACCGAGCCGATGTCGATGCCCGACACCGAGCGCAGCGAGCCCGTGCCCGCGATGACGCCGCCGGCCGCCTCCTTGTCCCACGCGATGACGCACGACGGCCGCTTGAACCGCTCCGTCAGACGGCTCGCGATCAATCCCACCACGCCGCGGTGCCAGTCCGGCGAGCCTACCGTCATGACGGCGAGCCCCGGCGTCTCCTCGAGCATCCGCTCGGCCATCGCGACAGCCTCTTCGAGCGCCGCCTGCTCGATCTCCTTGCGCTCCTTGTTGAGCCGGTCGAGCAGCACCGCGATCCGCGTGGCCTCCGCTTCGTCGTCCGTCGACAAGAGCTTGGCGCCGAGCCCGGCATCGCCGATGCGCCCGCCCGCATTGATGCGCGGGCCGAGAATGAAGCCGAGATGATAGACCGTCGGCGCTTCCGACAGCCCCGCCGCGTCCGCGAGCGCGCGCAGCCCCACGTTCTCGCGCTGGCGCATCACCGCGAGGCCCTTGGTGACGTAGGCGCGGTTCAAGCCCTTGAGCGGCACGACGTCCGCCACCGTCGCCAGCGCGACGAGGTCGAGATCGCCGATGAGCTGCGGCTCCCGCGTCGCGCCGTAATAGCCGCGCTGGCGCAGCTCGCGCACGGTCGCCACCAGTGTCAGGAACACGACGCCGGCCGCGCAGAGATGCCCCTGCCCCGAGATGTCGTCGCGCCGGTTCGGGTTGACGAGCGCATGCACCGCCGGCAGCGTCTCGTCCGCCTGGTGGTGATCGATCACGACGACGTCGATGTTCCGCCGTCCTGGCCCCGCGAGCACGTCGACGCTCGTCGTGCCGCAGTCCACCGTGACGATCAGCTTCGCGCCTTCGACGATGAGCTGGTCGAGCGCGGCCGCGTTGGGGCCGTAGCCTTCGGTCAGGCGGTCCGGAATGTAGATGCGCGCCGGCACGTCATGATGATCGAGAAACCGCTTGAGCAGTGCCGACGAGCAGGCCCCGTCCACGTCGTAATCGCCGAACACGGCGACGGGCTCGCGCCTGAGCACGGCATCCGCGAGCCGCCGCGCCGCCTTGTCCATGTCCGTCAGCGTCGAGGGATCCGGCATCAGCGCCCGGATCGTCGGATCGAGAAACACGGGAACATCATCGAGCGCGACGCCGCGCGCGGCGAGCACGCGCCCGAGCAGCTCCGGCAGGCCGTGCTGCTGGCTGATCGCGATCGCGTCGTTGGCGCGCTGCGGCTCCAGCATCTCCGCCCAGCGATAGCCGCGCGCCGACTGGGTGACGCCGAGGAAGGCGCCGGGCACGCCGCCCGCCAGGCTCTCGCTACCGGCCCGCAATTTCCGGACTGCCGTCATGCCCCGCCCCTTCGATTCGCCCCGAATAGGCTAACGTCTCAGCAGAGCCCCTGCCCCGCGACCCCTCCCGAAGGGTTTTCAACAGCCGGCGCGGCTTGTCGGGCGTGAGGGGCTATGGCAAAGGTGCCAGCGAGACACAGCCCCTCGAGACATTGGCCCCTTCTGCACAGCGAGAGCGCAAATGAGCGACCCCAAGAACATCGTCATCGCACTGCTGGTGATCGGCGTGGCGGTGCTGGGCTACCTCTACTACGAGAGCCAGCAGACGCACGTGCGCATCGACGTTCCGGGCTTCAAGCTCGAAGCGAAATAGCAAAGCCTCGAAGAGGCGAAAGGCCGGCCGGGGCGACCAGGCCCCGCGCGCTCAGTCGCGCGAGTGCATGAACTTCGACGCGACGTCGCGGAACTGGCTCTTGATGCGGCGCACGGTTCCGGTCTTCGAGCGCATGATGAGCGTCTCCGTCTCCGCCGTCTCGCCGCGGAACTTGACGCCGTCGAGAAGCGAGCCGCTCGTCACGCCCGTGGCCGCGAAGATCACGTCCGACGAGGCCATGTCCTCGAGCGTGTACTTCTTGTTGATGTCCGTGACGCCCATCTTCGCCGCGCGCTGGCGCTCGTCGTCGTTCGACGGCATCAGGCGGCCCTGGATCTGTCCGCCGATGCAGCGCAGCGCCGCCGCCGCGAGCACGCCCTCCGGCGCGCCACCCGAGCCCAGGTAGATGTCGATGCCGGTCTCGGCCGGATCCGTCGTCCAGATCACGCCCGCGATGTCGCCGTCGGGAATGAGCTGCACGCCCGCCCCTGCCGCGCGCACGGCGCGAATGATCTCCGCATGGCGCGGCCGGTCGAGGATGCAGGCGGTGATCGCGCTGACCGGCACGCCCTTGGCCTTCGCCAGCGATTCGAGGTTCGCCTGGACCGGCGCATCGAGATCGACGACACCGGCCGGATAGCCCGGCCCGATCGCGATCTTGTTCATGTACATGTCGGGCGCATGCAGAAGACCGCCGCGCTCCGAGATCGCCAGCACCGCGAGCGCGTTCGGCATCATCTTGGCGCAGATCGTGGTGCCTTCGAGCGGATCGACGGCGATGTCGACCTCGGGGCCCGTGCCGTTGCCCACTTCCTCGCCGATGTAGAGCATCGGCGCCTCGTCCATCTCGCCCTCGCCGATCACGACCGTGCCGCGCAGCGAAACGCGGCCCAGCTCGAACCGCATGGCATCGACGGCAGCCTTGTCGGCGGCCTTTTCATTGCCCCGCCCGCAGAAGCGCGCGGCCGCGATGGCGGCTGCCTCCGTGACGCGGGCCACTTCCAAGACGAGCATCCGGTCGAGCCCGGCTTGTCCATTGTCGTTCGCCATAGCGGTTCCCCGATGCTTCCCGCGGATTTACAGATCTTCGATACGGATCATCTGCGGACGTTCCGTAACATGCCCGTCCTCCTCGATGGCCCGCAAGGCCTTGCGCATGGCCTCTTCCGTGGTGTCGTGCGTGATGAGAATGACGTTCGCGGCAGCTTGCTCCGCGCCCGGCTCCGGCTCGCCCGCCTGCCCCGGATGCACCGGCCCCGGCCGCTTCTGCACGATGCTTTCGAGCGAGACGTTCTCGTCGCTCATCCGCTTCGTGATGGAGGCCATCGCGCCCGGACGGTCGAGAACGGAGAGGCGCACGTAATAGTTGCCGAGGCGCTCGGCGAGCGAGACGCGTTTCGCTTCCTCGAGCGCCGCCGTCGGCCGGATGAAGGGCGGCATCACGAGACCGCGCGCGATGTCGACGATGTCGCTCGCCACCGCCGAGGCCGTGGGCTTGCCGCCCGCGCCCGGACCGACGAGCAGCAGGTTGCCGACATAGTCGCCGTCGATGCCGACGCAGTTCGTCACGCCCGAGACCTCGGCCAGCGCCGACTCCTCGTCGATGAGCACCGGCGTCACGCGCGCTTCCACGCCCGCGTCCGTCTTCACAGCGACGCCGAGCAGCTTGATGCAGTATCCGAGCTCCGTCGCCGCCTCGATGTCGGCCTTGGTGATGGCCTCGATGCCCTCGACGTGAATCTGGTCGAACGCGATCGTCGTGCCGAACGCGAGGCTGACGAGCAGCGACAGCTTGTGCGCGGCGTCGAACCCGCCGATGTCGAACGTCGGATCGGCTTCGGCGTAGCCCCGCTCCTGCGCTTCCTTGAGCGCCTCGCGGAAAGCGCGCTTCTCGTCCGTCATCTTCGACAGGATGAAGTTGCAGGTGCCGTTCAGGATGCCGTAGACGCGGCGCAGTTCGTTCGCGGCCAGCGCCTCGCGCAGCATCTTGATGATCGGGATGCCGCCCGCCACCGCCGCCTCGAAGTTGAGCGAGACGCCGTTGGATTCCGCGAGCCGCGCCAGCGCCACGCCGTGCTTCGCGAGCAGCGCCTTGTTGGCGGTGACGACATGCTTCTTGGCCGCGAGCGCCGCTTCGACGGCCGCCTTCGCCGGCCCGTCCTCGCCGCCGATCACCTCGACGAACACGGCATTGGAGGGATCCCGCGCCAGGGCCACGGGATCGTCGAACCAGCGCGCGTTGCCGAAATCGCTGCCGCGCGCCTTGTCGCGCGAGCGCGCACACACGCCGGTCACGATGATCGGCCGTCCGAGCATCCGTTCGAGACGCGGCGCGTGGGCGGCAAGGAGATGAATGAGACCCGTTCCGACGGTGCCAAGTCCGGCGACGCCGAGGGTCAAAGGCTCTGACATGGGCTTAAGGGGCCTAACTAACGGCTGGCTTTCTGCGGGATGGGGATGACGTTATGCAGCGTTTCCGGGGATTGGGCGAGGAACTTTTTGATCGAGCGCGCCGCCTGGCGGATGCGGTGCTCGTTCTCGACGAGCGCGATGCGCACGAAGCCCTCGCCGTACTCGCCGAAGCCGAGGCCGGGGGACACGGCGACATCGGCTTTCTCGATGAGAAGCTTGGCGAATTCCACCGACCCGATCGCCCGGTAGGGCTCCGGAATGGGGCACCAGGCGAACATCGTGGCCGGCGGCGGCGGCACCGGGAAGCCCGCCCGCCCGAAGCTCTCGACCAGGCAGTCGCGCCGGCTCTTGTAGACCTTGCGGATCTCCTCGACGCAGTCCTGCGGACCGTTGAGGGCCGCGGCCGCCGCGACCTGGATCGGCGTGAAGGCTCCGTAGTCGAGATAGGATTTGACGCGGGCGAGCGCGCCGATGAGGCGCTCGTTGCCGACCGCGAAGCCCATGCGCCAGCCCGGCATGTTGTAGGTCTTGGAGAGCGAGGTGAACTCGACCGTGATGTCGATCGCGCCCGGCACCTGCAGCACCGACGGCGGCGGATCGCCGTCGAAGTAGATCTCCGAATAGGCGACGTCCGAAAGAATGATGAGATCGAGCTTCTTCGCGAGCGCCACCGCGTCCTTGTAGAAATCGAGATCGGCCGTCATCGCCGTCGGGTTCGACGGATAGGAGAGAACGACGGCGAGCGGCTTGGGGATCGAGTGGCGCACGGCGTGCTCGACCGCGCGCAGGAAATCCTCGCCGTTGCCCGCCTGCACATGGCGCATGGACGCGCCCGAGATCAGGAAGCCGAACTCGTGGATGGGATAGGTCGGGTTCGGCACGAGGATGACGTCGCCCGGCGCGGTGATCGCCTGGGCCATGTTGGCGAAGCCCTCCTTGGAGCCCAGCGTCGCCACGACCTGCGTATCGGGATCGAGCTTCACGCCGAAGCGCCGCTCGTAGTAGGCCGCCTGCGCGCGCCGGAGGCCCGGAATGCCCTTCGAGGCCGAGTAGCGGTGCGTGCGCGGCTTCGAGACGGTCTCGACCAGCTTCTCGACGATGTGCGGCGGCGTCGGCAGGTCCGGATTGCCCATGCCGAGATCGATGATGTCCGCGCCGCGGGCGCGCGCCGCCGCTTTCAGGCGGTTGACCTCTGCGAAGACATAGGGCGGCAAGCGCTTGATGCGGTGAAAATCGTCAATCACGATCGTCTCATGGCGGTTGGTGACCCCGTGCAGGCCAGGCGCCCGCCGCCGTCGAGGCAGGGGAGCGCGTTATGCGGCAAATCGGCAGGGTCGGTTCGGCCCGAACATTAAGCCGACGCCCCCATCATCGTCCAGTGTCACGGAAATGCCCCCTCGGGGCTGTACACAGCATGTCGTTGAGCTTGGGCTTAGATCCTACTAGGCGTTCGCGGACTTAGGGCCTAAAGTCATGACTGAACGGTAGGCAATTTGAGCACGTCTTGCCCGATGACCGAGCATAAACACCTCCCCCCCACGCCCTATCGGATTGAAAATCCGGAAGAGTTCGCCCGCAATATGCTGCGCGTCTTCGAGGAGGGCGGCCGCGCGATGAGCGAGCTTCTGGAGCGCCCGGACTCCAAGATGAGCCCGTACTCGGCCGCGAACGAGGCCGCCGAGGCGGTCACTACGCTGAGCGAGATCGCCAGCGCCTGGCTCGCCCAACCCGCCAAGCTCGCTGAAATGCAGGGCTCGCTGATGCGCGCCTACATCGACCTCTGCAACAACACCATGCGCCGCCTGCTCGGCGAGACCGTCGAGCCCGTTGCGGAGCCCGAGCCCTCGGACAATCGGTTCAAGGACCCCGAGTGGTCGTCCAATCCGTTCTTCGATTTCTGGAAGCAGGCCTATCTCGTCACCAGCAACTGGGCCGAGGATATCCTGAAGCAGACCGATGGCCTCGATGACCCGTCGCGTCACAAGGCCGAGTTCTACCTGCGCCAGATTTCGAGCGCGTTCTCGCCGTCGAACTTCCCGCTGACCAATCCCGAGGTGGTACGCGAAACCTTCGCGACGAACGCCGAGAACCTCGTCAAGGGCATGACCCACCTCGTGCGGGACATGGAGAAGTCCGGCGATCTCCTGAAGATCAGCCAGACCGACACGGAAGCGTTCGAGGTTGGCAGGAACCTCGCGACGACGCCCGGCAAGGTCGTCTTCCAGAACGACATCTTCC
>CAYLSI010000082.1:0-10457 GCA_964386545.1 uncultured Hyphomicrobium sp. | reverse complement strand
CCTAGCGGACCAGATCATTCGGGCGAAATGTAAGTGGGAAATGCACCGCGAATAAAAAAGGCCCGGGGCTCAAATGCCCGGGCCTCTGTCTCTGGCAATGGAAACGCGGATGGTTCGCGTCTCGACATTCTTACCTGCCGTTCTGGAAGGCCTTCTCGACGGGCTTGTAGGCGTCCTTGGCGAGGCTGGAGTACATGCCACCGATCTTGTTGAGCTGGTGCATGTAGTCGTCATAGGCGCGCTTGGCGAAGCTCGTCTGGATCTCGACGGCCTGCTCGACCGACTTGGCGGACACCAGCTTCTCGAAGGTGGCGGTGCCATCCTCGAACGCGCGCTTCGAGTAATCGGTCATCTCGGCCGCAATGGCCTGCCAACCCTTGTTCCAATCGCCGAAGAACTTGATCACCGTGTCGACGTTGGTCTGGCTAAGCTTCTGGAAATCCTGAAAATTGTTCATCATGAGACTGCCTGCCCGTGTTGATCCGATGGAAGAGGTTCGTAGCCCTCTTTATAAGCACTGCACCATGAGTGTTCAAGTCTCGTATTGCATTGCAGCAAGAGGTGCGACGCTCGGTAACCGCTTCGTTAACCGAATGGCAGGGTTGGGTCGCATAGCGTGACAAGCGCGGAGCAGACGAGGTGCGTCGGCAAAATGCCGGTTGTTCTCCGGCGATCCCCGGGGATTTCGGCTGCGGCCGCAAAGTGGCCCAGAAGAATAGGCATTGAGACGCGCTTCAGGTATGGTTGATGCTCCGGCTGCCGATGAAAAAATCGCAGGGCCGGATCATCGACCCATCGACGACGAGCAACACGGGACGGGGGGCTCATTGGCGACAGTCGTGACACGATCGGTGCTTCTGGTGCTGGCCCTCCTCGGCCTGGCGCTGCTGCCGGTCGATGCTGCGCACGCGAAGGCCAAGGCGCCGAAGCAGAGCTCCTTCATCATCGACGCCAACACCGGCAAAGTGTTGCACGATGACGACGGCGACGAGCCGCGCTTTCCCGCCTCCCTCACCAAGATGATGACGCTCTACATCCTGTTCGGCGAGATCGAGCAGGGGCGCCTCAGCTACGCCAGCAAGATCCGCATCAGCGAGCGCGCGCACGGCATGGCCCCCTCCAAGCTGGGGCTGGAGCCCGGCGAGGAGATCAGCGTCATCGACGCCATCCGCGCCCTCGTCGTCAAATCCGCCAACGACATCGCGGTGGCGGTCGCCGAGCACATCGGCGGCAGCGAATACCAGTTCGCCCGCCTCATGACCGAGCGCGCCCACCAGATCGGCATGACCTCGACCACGTTCCGCAACGCCTCGGGCCTGCCCAACCCCGGCCAGCTCTCGACGGCGCGCGACATGGTCACCCTCGCGCTCCGGCTCCACGACGACTATCCGCAGCACTACCGGCATTTCTCGCTGGCGTCGTTCACGTTCGGCGGAAAGGAGTACAAGTCGCACAACACGCTGATGCGCGGCTTTCCGGGCATGGACGGCATCAAGACCGGCTACACGCGCCTCTCCGGCTTCAACCTCGTGTCGTCCGTGCGCGCCGACGGCAAGCACGTGGTCGGCGCGGTGTTCGGTGGAAAGACCGCCGCGACACGTAACGCCTTGATGCGCTCGCTGCTCTATACGGCGCTTGGGCAGGCCTCGACGACCAAGACGCGCAAGCCGCAAACGCCGCTGATCGCAACCCGGCGTCCGCCGAAACTGGTCGCTCCGCCGGTCGAGATGGCCGCCGCCGATCCCAAGCCCGTGGCGCGCGCCGCGGCGACCGCGAACGTGCCGCTTCCCGTCCGCGCCGTCCGGCCCGCACGGGAGCCCACGCGCGAGCCCGCCCGCGATCAGATCGCGCAGGTTCTGTCGACCACGACGCCCGCGCCCGTCGCGCAATTGCCGAGCGGCAACGCGCCGGCCGAAGTCGCGCCGCCGCCGCGCCTCGATCTCGATGCTCTTCGCGCCGCGATGTCCGAGGAGGCTGACCAGACCGAGCAGGCAGAAGCCGAGCTGGCAGAGCCGCCGCCGATGCGCACGGCCCAGGCCGGCGCCGCCTCCGCCCAGGACATTGCCGGGCTCATTCGCAACTCCATCGTGGACGGCGCGCCGGCGCGCGCGCCTTCGACGCTCAATGCGCAAGCCAATGCGCTCGGCGCCCGCGAGGTCGCCCAAACCGTCTCGGAGGAAGGCTCCGCCGGCCCCGTAGCTCTGGCAACAGCCACGCGCGCGCCTGCGGCCCACGCCGCGCCGACCGGCTCGCTCGGTGCCGGTGCCCTGGGCGGCAAAGGCTTCGAAATCCAGATCGGCGCCTACACGACGCCGGCCGAGGCGCAATCGAAGATCGACCTCGTGCGCCAGCGGGCCGTGGCGCTGCTCGAAGGCCACTCCGGCATCACCATGCCGGTCCAGCAGGCTGACCGGCAGATTTTCCGCGCCCGCTTCGTGAACTTCGACGAGACGTCGGCCGCCTCCACGTGTCTCGAGCTGCGCCGCCTCGCGATCGACTGCCTCGTGATGCGCGCGGACTGATCAACGCACGGATCTCCCATGGATCAGAATTGGCTTTCGGTCGCTGGCATCGGGATCGACCTCGTCGGCTTCGTCCTGCTGCTGCGCGAGTGGTGGCTCGCCTTCTTCCACGAGTCGTCCATGATCGAAGCCGAGCGCCAGCTCGCCTGGGAGCGCTCGCTGCGTCACCACCAGCGCACCCACGCCTCCGACTCGCTGCGCGCGCATCTCGACACTTCGGCGCGGCTGCAGGACGAGATGCGCGAGCGCGCGGCGTACAATCGCCACGTCACGACGCTGAAATCGCGCAAGAGCGCGTTCGTGACGGCCACGGTGCTGATCGTCGTCGGCGGACTGCTGCAGCTCGCGGGCGCGCTGCCGCCCGACGTGTTCCGCGCGCTCACCTTCGGCTGAGAGCGGCCGGCCGTCAGCGATCCAGCAGCACGTCCTTCGCCTCGTTGACCTGGGCCGCGAGATAGGTCGAGCCGCCCCGGTCCGGATGCAGCTTCAGCATCAGGTCGCGATGGGCGCGGCGGATCTCCTCGTCGGTCGCGCCCGGCTTCAGCCCTAAGATCTCGTAGGCTTCGTCGGGCTGCATGCGTCCGTCGTTGTCGCGCATCTGGCGCTCGCCGCGCGAGATGTCCTCGCGCCACGTCGGATGGACGCGATCGAGATAGGCTTCGAGGAGCTGGGCGGACTGCGGATCGACGAAGCGGCAATCGTGCCAGAGCAGCGCGACCTCGGCGGGCTTCAGCGTCTCCAGATCGCGGCCCGCGAACATGCCTTTCAGGACGCGCCCGGACATGGCGCCGCTGTCGTGGTCGAGCTGCATCTCGAGGTGATCGGTGGTGACGGTGGACATCTGCCCCGGCGTCTTGCGCGCGGGGCCGCGCCAGGTCGGCATGCCGCCGTTCCAGCCGAGCAGCCAGGTGCCGAGCGAGCCGAGCAGAAACGCGACGCCCGGCGCGCCGCGCACGAGGAAGATCGCCGCGGCGCCGAGCGCGAGCGCGCCGCCCGCGAGGCGGATCTGGCGCGCCATCGCCGTCGGATTGGCGCGCGTGAAGCCGCCCATCAGAAACAGCGCCAGGACCAGCGCGGCAAGGCCGAATAGGAAGAATTGCATCAGCGCGTCGACCCCAGCACCGTCCCTCTCATCATCCTGATCGCGGGGCCATGCCTCCGCTTGCGATCACGCACTATAGACACGCGTAAGGTGTTCGGGAAACGGCGTGCGCGGGATCACCGGCGGATCTGGCCGAGCAGGCGGCGCGCGCCGGTGCCGCCCGGCTTGCCGAGCAACGCCGTGAGCGCCGCCTCTCCGCCGGCGGCATACACCGCGACGGCCGTCAGCAGCTCGCGCAGCTCCGCGGCGGATCCGGGCCCGAACCGGCAGGCCGCGCCCTTGGTGAGACGGGCGATCTCCGCGAAGGCGCGCGTGGCGGCAGGATCGTCGCCTTCCTGGAAGAGGAAGGCCGGCACGCCGAGCAAGGCGAGCTCGCCGGCGCGGCCCGCGAGATCGTCGATCGGCTCCTCGACGGCGTCGCCGACGTAGACGAGCGCGCTGATGCGGCGCTTCTCCGATTCGCGGCGCGCGTGCGTCAGCACCTTGCCGATCTGCGTATAGCCGCCGTGACAGGCGACCTGCCGCATGAGATCGGCCAGCGCATCCGCATTCGAGACCCAGCGCGAGGCGCGCGCTTCGCCGGCGCCGCGGAAGTACATGAGTTGCACCTCCAGCCCGCCGATCTCCTTCACGGCGCGGAACATGTCGGACTGAAGCGCGAGCGCCATGTCCCAGGTCGGCGCGCGGCTCATGGTGGCATCCATGGCGAAGAGCAGCCGGCCCTTGCCCGGCCCCGTCGCCGGTCCCAGCGCTTTGACCTTGGCGATGAAGTCCGCCACGTCGGAGCCGGATGACGACGCCGCCGCCGGGGCGTGGTCGCCCCTCGCGCCGGGCGCCGGCGTCTTGGGCCGTTGGGTCTCAGGTGGCTTGGTTTCGCGCGCCATCGGCTCCACTTCAGGCGTTTCCCTATCCTAACATGGCGAACGCCGAGGGCTGCGGCAATGTCTGAGGAGGGGTCGGCGCAACACGCTGGCCCCCCTCACCCGGACGCGATGCGTCCGGCCTCTCCCCAAGGGGAGAGGCGAAGAGCAGCGCTCGGATAGAAGCCGCAATTCCCTCTCCCCGTCCAAGCGGAGCTTGGCTCCGCCAAGACGGGAAGAGGGTCAGGGTGAGGGGCGGGCCGCCGGCCCCGGCCGTGGCGGCGAGACCTAATCCTCGTCCGGCACGTCCTGCGTCAGAAGGCCGATGTTGCCGCCGGTCGCCGTGATGTCGGCCGTGCGCACACGCTCCGTCGCGAAGCGGGCGACGTAGTTCGGCCCGCCCGCCTTGGGGCCGGTGCCCGACAGGCCCTCGCCGCCGAACGGCTGCACGCCCGGCACCGCGCCGATCTGGTTGCGGTTGACGTAGAGGTTGCCGACGCGGGCGTGCTCGGCGACGAAGTCGGCGACATTCGAGATGCGGCTGTGCAGGCCGAGCGTCAGGCCGTAGCCGGTGGCGTTGATGTCCTCGATCACCTTGGGCAGGTGGCCCCCGGCAAAGCGCACGACATGCAGGATGGGGCCGAACACCTCACGGTCCAAGAGGCCGATGCGGTCGATCTCGTAGCAGGCGGGCGTGACGTAGGTGCCCGAGCGGCAGGCGTTCGGCAGGCGCAGGTCGATCAGCTCGTGGGCGTCGCGCTGCATGCGGACCTTGTGCGCTTCGAGCGCATCCTGCGCGGCTTCGTCGATCACGGGGCCGATGTCGGTGGCGTAGTCGAACGGGTCGCCGACGTCGAGCGCTTCGATGGCGCCGGTCAACATGCGGATCGTGCGCGTCGCGATCTCCTCCTGCACGAACAGCACGCGCAACGCCGAGCACCGTTGGCCCGCGCTGTCGAACGCGGAGGAAACGGCATCGCGGATCACCTGCTCGGGCAGGGCGCTCGAATCCGCGATCATCGCATTGAGCCCGCCCGTCTCGGCGATCAGTGGAACGATCTCGCCGCGCCGGTCCGACAGCGCCTTCTGGATCGCCCAGGCCGCCTCGTTGCCGCCCGTGAAGGCGACGCCCTTGATTCTCGGCGACTTGACGAGCGCCGCGCCCACGGCGCCGCTGCCGGTCAAAAGGTGCAGAACCGTTTTGGGAACGCCCGCCTCGTGCAGGATGCGCACGGCGAGCATGGCCGTGATCGGCGTCTGCTCGGCAGGCTTGGCGAGGACGGGATTGCCCGCGGCGAGCGCCGCTGCGATCTGGCCGACGAAAATCGCCAGCGGAAAATTCCACGGCGCGATGCAGGCGAAGGGGCCGCGGGCGCGCCACTCGATGGCGTTCTGCTCGCCGGTGGGACCTTTGAGAGGCGCGGCGGCGCTCATGAGGCGGCGCGCCTCCACCGCGTAGTAGCGCAGCAGGTCCGCCGTCTCGCGCACTTCCGCCTGGGCGGCGGTCAGCGTCTTGCCGGCCTCGCGCACGAGCACGGCCATCAGGCGCGCGCGGTCGCGCTCGATCATGTCGGCGGCCAGATCCAGCACCTTGGCCCGCGCCGGACCGCCGAGGCGATCCCAGCCGTGGGCCGCGCGCTCGGCGACGTCGAGCGCGGTTTCGACGTCGCGCGGCGTGGCAATGCGCGCCGATCCGATGCGCTCGCGGCGATCGTGCGGACACGTCAGCAGCGTGGCCTGCGGGCCGCCGACGCTCTCGATGCCGTCGACGATGGGGCCGACGTCGAAGGCGCGCGCGAGGGCTGCGTCCATGTCGGCGATCAGCGCCTGACGCGACGTGCCATCGGCGAGCGCGACGCCGGCCGAGTTCTTGCGCTCCGGCCAATAGATGTCGCGCGGCCGCGGCAGCGGGCGCACGGGGGTCGCCGCCTCGCGCTCGCGCTCCGCCGTCTGCACGGGATCCTTGATGATCTGCTCGATCGGCGCGTCGTCGTCGGCCAGGCGGTTGACGAACGAGGTGTTGGCGCCGTTTTCGAGCAGGCGGCGCACGAGATAGGACAGCAGGTCCTCGTGCTCGCCGACGGGCGCGTAGATGCGGCAGGGATGGCGCAGCTTGCCGGGGGCCGAGACCTCCTCGTACAGCGCCTCGCCCATGCCGTGCAGGCGCTGGAACTCGAAGGCGGCCTGCCCGGCGGCGATGGTGGCGGCGGCGACGGTGTGCGCGTTGTGGGTCGCGAACTGCGGATAGAACGCCTTGGAATCCGAGAGCAGCAGGCGCATGCACGCGAGATACGACACGTCCGTGTGCAGCTTGCGCGTGAAGACCGGATAATCCGAGAGGCCGCGCTCCTGGGCCCATTTGATCTCGCTGTCCCAGTAGGCACCTTTGACGAGGCGGACGGGAATGCGCTTGCCGCCGTGCTCGGAGAGGCGGCGCAGCCAGCGGATGGTCGGGATCGCGCGCTTGCCGTAGGCCTGCACGGCGATGCCCAGCCCGGTCCAGCGTTCGAGCGCGGGATCGGTGTAGGCGCGCGCAAAAAGGTCGAGCATCAGCTCGTGGCGGTCCTGCTCCTCGGCATCGAGCGTCACCGCGAGACCGTGCGCCTCGGCGGATTTCAAGAGCTCGATGAGGCGCGGATAGAGCTCCTCGGCGAGACGGGCTTCCTTGCCGGCCTCGTAGCGCGGATGGAGCGCGGAGAGCTTCACCGAGAGGCTCGGGCGCGCCAGCAGCGAATCCGGATGCGAGAGCGGGTTCGGGCCGGCCGCGTGGCCGACCGCGTCGATGGCGCCCATGTAGCGCTCGTAGTAGCGGGCCGCGTCGCGCTCCGTTTTCGCGGCTTCGCCGAGCATGTCGTAGGAGAAGCGGAAGCCACGCCCTTCATAGGCGGCCGAGCGTGCGATCGCCTCGCGGATCGAGCGGCCGAGCACGAACTGGTCGCCGAGCAGCTTCACGGCCTGGCGCACGGCCTGCCGGATCACCGGCTCGCCCGAGCGCGCGGCGAGGCGCTTCAACGCCTCCCATGGATTGGCGCCGCGCGACTCGCCGAGCTTGACCAGCCGGCCGGTCAGCATCAGGCCCCAGGTGGACGCGTTGACGAGCAGGCTGTCGGAATGGCCGCGGTGGCGCTCCCAATGACCGCCGGCGATCTTCTCGGCGATGAAGCGATCGGCCGTCTCGGCGTCGGGAATGCGCAGCAGCGCTTCCGCGAGGCACATCAGGATGACGCCCTCCTCGCTCGAAAGCCCGTACTCGCGCATGAAGGCATCGACGCCGCCGTGCCGGGAGACGCCGTCGCGCGCGGCCTCCACCAGCACGCGGGCGCGCTCGGCCGTGCGGCGGCGCTCGTCCTCCGTGAAGACGGCGCGCTCGATCAAACCGCCGACCAGACGCGTCTCGTCGGCAAAGTGATGCGAGGCGATCTCGTCGCGCGACGGAAGCTCGCCCTCGCCCGCGATGCCGCCAGCGAAATCGGATTTTCTCAACGCAACCATAGGGCCCTCTCCAACCGCCGAGAGCACACCTGATTCGGATAGCCGATGCACTCCCATCAGGTGGGATTGCCCCCTGGGTTGTGCAACGGCCGGTGAAAAGCCGCGCCAGGCGTGGCGCATCGGCACGCCCCTTGACGGGCGCTCTTGACGGGCCTGGGCGTCCGCCTTCACTTGCACCCAGCTCGTCCCCTGTGCCCGAGAGGTTTCGCGATGATCGTCGTTCGTACCGTGGCCGATTTGCGCGCCCAGATTGCGGCCTGGCGCGCGGCGGGAGAGAGCATCGCGCTCGTGCCGACCATGGGGGCGCTGCATGCGGGGCACATCGCGCTCGTCGGCGCGGCACTGGCGACGGCGGACCGCGTGGTCGTCTCCATCTTCGTCAACCCGACGCAATTCGCCCCGCACGAGGATCTCGCGCGCTATCCGCGCGACGAGGCGGGCGACGTGAGCAAGGTGGCGGGCGCGGGCGCGCATCTCGTCTGGGCGCCGACGGTCGCGGACATGTATCCCGAGGGCTTCGCGACGCAGATCGCCGTCGGCGGCGCGGCGCTGCCGCTCGAAGGCGCATTCCGGCCGCATCATTTCGGCGGCGTCGCGACCGTCGTCTGCAAGCTGCTGCTGTCGGTGACGCCGAACATCGCGCTCTTCGGCGAAAAGGATTTCCAGCAGCTCGCCGTGATCCGCCAGACGGTCCGCGACCTCAACATCCCCGTCCATATCGCGGGTGTTGCGACCGTGCGCGAGGAGGACGGGCTCGCGCTCTCGTCGCGCAACGCCTACCTCTCGGAGGACGAGCGGCACGTGGCGCCAATGCTGCATCGGGCCATCCAGCAGGTGGCGCAGGGCCGCGATCCCAACGACGCCGCGCAGGCGCTGCTGGCGGCCGGGTTCGCCAAGATCGACTACCTCGAGGTGCGCGACGCCGAGACGCTGGCGCCGTTCGTGCCGGGCGCGGGACGTCCCGGCCGCGTGCTCGTGGCCGCCTGGCTCGGCAAGACGCGCCTGATCGATAATGTCGGAGTGGGCGGGTGATTTGATCTAATGTATTGATATAACACGATTTATCATACAAATTGACGCAACTGCATGATTGTATGATAATCCCATTATTTTCATTGGGTTATCGTCATGAGCCTGCAAGAGCTCGCGCTCGATCAGCGACGCCAGTTGATTGACGTCCAGCAACGCTTCGAAGCGTGGCGAACGGCTGACCGAGCCTTTCGCGAGAGCAACAAAGGCTCCATGACGTGGAAGCGCGTTAACGGCCACGAGTACCTCTATCGCATCGTCGACAGGCACACACAGAAATCTCTGGGTCCAAGAACACCTGAAACGGAACGACTGAAGGAGGACTACATGTTCTCCCGGACGTCCCAACGCGCCCGCCTCACGAAAATGCGGAAGACTTTGGACGCTATGGCGCCCATCAATCGAGCGATGGGGCTCGGTCGCGTTCCGAGGACCGCCGCGAAGCTTCTGCGCGCCCTCGATGGGGACGGCCTTCTCGGCGATGGCCTTTTCGTTGTCGGCACACACGCGCTCTACGCCTACGAGGCGAAGAGTGGCATCATCTTCGAGACTGAACTCCTGGCAACGGTCGACCTCGATCTCCTGGCTGACGTCAGAAGCCGTCTTGTCCTTGCTATCGAGGAAAAGAAGAGATCGGGGATTCTCGCTTGCCTTCTAAAGGCCGATAAAACGTTCGAGGTCCAAGGCGACGCGTTCAGAGCCGTCAACGCCGAGGGTTATTTCGTAGATCTCATTCGTCCGATGCGGAAAAATGAGGTCATCGGGCCCGAGTACGATCTCGGTGGCCTTGTCCCTGCCGGGATCGATGGACTGCAGTGGCTCGTGAGCGCACCTCGCTTCGAGGCTACGGCGATTGGCGAAGATGGCATGCCTGTTTGGATGTGCTGTCTCGATCCGCGAGCCTTCGCGCTTCACAAATACTGGGTCTCACAGCGCGAGACGCGCGATGCTCTCAAAAAGAAACGCGACGCGGCGCAAGCGGCTGCCTTCGCCTCTGTTGCACAGCGCCTTGGCCTCAAATTCAACGCCAAAGATTTGAGTGCGCTGCCGGCAGAACTGCTCGCCAACTGGAAACGGCTCGTGGACTGAACCACGACGAGCGGTGAACGCTCAGGCCGTGAACTGGTCGTAGGCGCGTAGCGCGTCGGCGGCGTACATCAGCGCGGGGCCGCCGCCCATGTACACGCACATGGCCATGACCTCAGCGATTTCCTTGCGCGTGGCGCCGAGGCCCTTGAGCGCCTTGATGTGGAAGCCGATGCAGCCGTCGCAGCGCTGCGTGACGCCAATGGCGAGCGCGATCAGCTCCTTGGTTTTCTTGTCGATCTCGCCATCCGCGGTGGCGGCTTTGGAGAGGGCGTAGAAGCCGGCCATGGCGTCGGGGGTTTCCTTGCGGAGCTCGGCGGCATACTGCGAGATGTCCGACGTGATCGCTTTGAAATCTTTCGTCAT
>CAYLSI010000081.1:0-10816 GCA_964386545.1 uncultured Hyphomicrobium sp. | reverse complement strand
CTTAGCCATTCAATGTCCTCCAAAGGCCTTTCGGGTGACGCCCGAGGTCCTCTAGCTGCGGAAAGGGAAGTTGAAGCCACGAAGCAGCTCGCGCGCCTCGTCGTCGGATTTGGCCGAGGTGACGACGATGACGTCGAGGCCCCAAACCTGGTCGACCTTGTCGTAGTCGATCTCGGGGAACACGATGTGCTCCTTCAGACCGCAGGCAAAGTTGCCACGGCCGTCGAAGCTCTTCGCGTTCAAACCGCGGAAGTCCTTCACGCGCGGCAGCGCGATCGTGACGAAGCGGTCCAGGAACTCGTACATGCGGTCGCCGCGCAGCGTGACCTTGCAGCCGAGCGTCATGCCCTCGCGGACCTTGAAGGTCGCGATCGACTTGGTCGACTTGGTCATGAGCGGCTTCTGGCCGGCGATGCGCGCGAGGTCGGCGGCGGCGTTGTCGACCTTCTTGCGGTCGGCCGTCGCCTCGCCCACGCCCATGTTGAGCACGATCTTCTCGATCTTCGGAATCTGCATCGGGTTCGCGTAGGCGAACTTCTCCTTGAGCTGGTCGCGGACGACCTTCTCGTAATGCGTCTTCAGGCGCGGCTTGTAGTCAGCCGGGCGCGGCTTCCACTCGCGCGGCGCGGCCTCGGCCTTCGGAGCCTTGGCGGCCTTGGCTTCCTTGCCCGGCTTGCCAGCGGGCGGGCCGCCAGCCTTGGCGGCCTTCTGCGGTTTCTCTTTGTCGGCCATGGCTTAGTTCTTCTCCGGAATGACTTCGCCAGAGCGCTTGGCGAAACGGACCTTCTTGCCGTCCTCGAGAATGCGGAAACCGACGCGGGTCGGCTTGCCGTCCTTCGGGTCCTCGAGGGCGAGGTTCGAAATCTGGATCGCGGCCTCTTTCGAGATGATGCCGCCTTCGTCCTTCGCGGTCTGGCGCTGGTGACGGCGCACGACGTTGATGCCGCGAACGAGGGCGCGGTTCTCCTTCGGACGCACCTCGATCACCTCGCCGCGCTTACCCTTGTCGCGGCCGGTGAGAACGACGACGCTGTCGCCCTTCTTGATCTTAAGCGAGGCCATTACAGCACCTCCGGAGCGAGCGAGACGATCTTCATGTGGTTCTTGGCGCGCAGCTCGCGGGTCACGGGCCCGAAGATGCGGGTGCCGACAGGCTCGCCCTGGTTGTTGATCAGCACGGCGGCGTTGCGGTCGAAGCGGATCAGCGAGCCGTCGGGGCGGCGAACGCCCTTGGCGACGCGCACGATCACGGCCTTCATGACCTGGCCCTTCTTCACGCGGCCCTTCGGAATCGCCTCCTTCACCGACACGACGATGGTGTCGCCGATGGTGGCGTACTTGCGCTTGGAGCCGCCCAGCACCTTGATGCACTGGACGCGGCGCGCACCCGAATTGTCAGCGACGTCGAGATTGGTCTCCATCTGGATCATCGCACCGTCTCTCTTCCTGCCGCGTCAGCCGCGGCGTCAATCTAGTTTCGTTCCGATGCCGGTTCCGCCCTTGCGGCCTAGCACCACCCAAAATCAATCACGCCTTCTCGAGCACGACCCACCGCTTGAGCTTCGAGATCGGAGCGGACTCCTGGATCTCGACGCGATCGCCGGTCTTGAAGACGTTCTTCTCGTCGTGCGCGTGGTACTTCTTCGTACGGCGCACCGTCTTCTTCAGAAGCGGATGCGTATAGCGGCGTTCGACCTCGACGACGATGGTCTTGTCGTTCTTGTTCGAAACAACCACACCCTGCAGGACGCGTTTCGGCATCGTTTTCTCTCCTTACGCGCCAGACTTCGATTTCGCAGCCGCCTTGACCGACGAGCCGCCGCGCTTCTGCGTGGCGATCGTCAGAACCCGGGCGATGTCGCGGCGAACCTGGCGCACGCGCGAGGTGTTTTCGAGCTGGCCGGACGCCTTCTGAAAGCGCAGGTTGAACTGCTCCTTCTTGAGCTTGGCCAATTGATCGTCGAGCTGATCGAGCGTCATGCTCTTGAAATCACTCGCTGCCATTGTCGTAATCCTTGTCCTTCGCTACCGCGCCGATCGGTTTAGCCGACGCGCGTCACAATGCGCGTCTTGATGCCGAGCTTGGCGGCGCCAAGCAGCAGGGCCTCACGCGCGACCTGATCGGGAACGCCGTCCAGCTCGAACATGATGCGGCCCGGCTTCACGCGCGAAACCCACAGCTCGATGCCGCCCTTGCCGGAGCCCATGCGGACTTCGGCCGGCTTCTTCGTGACCGGAACGTCCGGGAAGATGCGGATCCAGACGCGGCCGGCGCGCTTCATGTGGCGCGTGATGGCGCGGCGAGCCGCTTCGATCTGGCGCGCCGTCACGCGCTCGGGCTCAACAGCCTTGAGGCCGTGCGAGCCGAAGTTCAGCGTGGTGCCGCCCTTCGCAGCGCCGTGAATACGGCCCTTGAACTGCTTGCGGAATTTCGTTTTCTTCGGTGACAGCATGGTCCTGTTCCTTCAGCCTTGATCAGGCCTGCTCCTGTCCGTCCTTCGCGGCCTCGGCACCGCCGCGCGGTCCACGATCGCCCCGGGGACCACGGCGCTCGCGGCGCTCGCCATCCTCGCGGCGGGGACGGCCGCCGGTGCCGTCGCCGGCTCCCTCGGTCGCGCGACGCTCGGAGGCCATCGGGTCGTGCTCCATGAGCTCGCCCTTGAAGATCCAGACCTTGATGCCGATGACGCCATAGGCGGTCTGGGCGACGCCGTAGCCGAAATCGATGTCGGCGCGCAGCGTGTGCAGCGGCACGCGGCCTTCGCGGTACCACTCCGTACGCGCGATCTCCGCGCCGCCGAGACGGCCGGCGACGTTGATACGGATGCCGACGGCGCCGGCGCGCAGAGCGGTCTGCACGGCGCGCTTCATGGCGCGGCGGAACGCAACGCGGCGCTCGAGCTGCTGGGCGATGTTCTCGGCGACCAGCGTCGCGTCGATGTCCGGCTTCCGGACCTCGAGCATGTTCAGGTGCACTTCCGACGACGTGAAGCGCGAGAGCTCGCCGCGCAGCTTGTCGATGTCGGCGCCCTTCTTGCCGATGAGCACGCCGGGGCGGGCCGTGTGGATCGTCACGCGGCACTTCTTGTGCGGACGCTCGATCACGACCTTCGAGATGCCGGCGGTGCGCTGCATCTTCATGATGTGCTTGCGGATCGCGCGATCCTCATGGAGCAGCTTGCCGTACTCGCCGCGGCGCGCGAACCAACGGCTGTCCCAGGTGCGGTTGATGCCGAGCCGGAGGCCTACGGGATTGACTTTGTGACCCATTACTCGGCCTCCTTCTGAGCCGCAGCCGGCTTGGACTTGCCGCCCTTGGCGGGAGCAGCCTTCGACTTCTTGGCGGGCTTCGCCTCTTCCTCGGTCTCGCGCACCACGACGGTGATCTGCGAGAACGGCTTCAGGACGCGGAAGCCGCGACCACGGCCGCGGGCCGCGAAGCGCTTCATGACCATGTTCTTGCCGACGTAGGCCTCGGACACGACCAGCGCGTTGACGTCGAGCTGGTGGTTGTTCTCGGCATTCGCGACCGCGCTCATGACGCACTTGCGCACGTCCTGGGCGATCCGCTTGCGCGAGAACTCGAGGTCCGCGAGCGCCTGATCGACCTTCTTGCCACGGATCAGGCCCGCGACGAGGTTCAGCTTCTGCGGCGAGACACGAAGGTTCTTCGTGATCGCGCGTGCCTCTTTATCGGAGAGGCTTCGTTCCCGGCTCGGCTTGCCCATTATCTCTTCACCGCTGCTTTCTTGTCGCCGCCATGACCGGGGAAGCTACGCGTCGGCGAGAACTCGCCGAGCTTGTGGCCGATCATGTCTTCGGTGACGTTCACCGGAACGTGCTTCTGGCCGTTGTAGACGCCAAAAGTCAGGCCAACGAACTGGGGCAGGATCGTCGAGCGACGGCTCCAGGTCTTGATGACCTCATTGCGGCCGGACGAACGGACCTTCTCAGCCTTCTTGAGAATGTAGCCGTCGACAAACGGGCCCTTCCAAACTGCGCGTGTCACTCTCTCGTCTCCTCGATCGTCTGCTCGAACGTCCGCCTAGCGCGTGGCGCTTACTTGCTCTTCGAGCGGCTTCTGACGATGAACTTGTCGGTCTGCTTGTTCTTGCGGGTCTTGAAGCCCTTGGTCGGCTTGCCCCACGGCGTCGCCCAGTGCTTACCACCCTTGGTACGGCCACCGTTCGGATGGTCGATCGGGTTCATGGCGATCGAGCGCACCGTCGAGCGGATGCCCATCCAACGCTTGCGGCCGGCCTTGCCGATCACCTCGTTGGTGTGGTCCGGGTTCGAGACGGCGCCGACGGAAGCCATGCACTCGGCGCGGACCTTGCGGGTCTCGCCGGAGTTGAGCTTCAGGACGGCCCAGCCGGAGTCGCGGCCGACGAGCTGAACGAAGGCGCCGGCGGAGCGCGCGATCTGACCACCGCCGCCGGGCTTCAGCTCGACGTTGTGGACGATCGTGCCGATCGGCATGGCGGCGAGCGGCATGGCGTTGCCGGGCTTCACGTCGACCTTGGCGCCCGAGATCACCGTGTCGCCGACTGCCAGGCGCTGCGGCGCCAGGATGTAGGACAGGTGGCCGTCGGCGTACTTGATCAGCGCGATGAAAGCCGTGCGGTTGGGATCGTACTCCAGCCGCTCGACGGTCGCCGCGACGTCGTGCTTGCGACGACGGAAGTCGATCAAGCGATACGACTGCTTGTGACCGCCGCCGATGTGGCGCGTGGTGATGCGACCGTCGTTGTTACGACCGCCCGTCTTACGCTTGCCCTCGGTCAGGATCTTGACCGGCGCGCCCTTCCAGAGCTGCGAGCGGTCGACCTGAACCAGGTGGCGCAGACCCGGAGATGTCGGACGGTATGTCTTCAAAGCCATGGCTTCGGGTCTCCCTTAAAGGCCGGTCGTCACGTCGATCGAGTGGCCTTCCTCGAGCGTCACGATGGCCTTCTTCACGTCGCTGAGCTGGGCGCGGATGCCGCGGAACGTGCGGCGCTTGCCTTTGCGCACCAGCGTGTTGACGGCCTTGACCTTCACGTTGAAGAGGGTCTCGACCGCCGCCTTGATGTCGGTCTTGTTGGCGCCCGAGGCGACCTTGAAGATCACCTGGTTCGCTTCCGAAACCTGCGTCGCCTTCTCGGTGATGACCGGAGAGAGGATGACGTCGTAGGCTTTGAGCTTGTTCATCACTTCGCCTCCGCGGCTTTGGCCTTCACGTCGGCGAAGCGCACGTCCAGCGCCTCGACGGCGGCCTTGGTGAGCACGAGCTTCTGACGGCGCAGGATGTCATAGACGTTGATGCCGGCGATCGGCAGCACGTCGATGTGCGGGATGTTGCGCGCCGCGCGGGCGAACGCATCGTCCAGCGCCGCGCCGTCGATGATCAGCGCGCTCTTCCAGCCGAGAGAGGCGAACTGCTTCTTCAGCGCGCCGGTCTTGCCGTCGGACGCGGCCGTCTCGATCACGACGATCTCGCCGGCCTTCGCCTTGGCGGAGAGGGCGTGACGGAGCGCGAGGGCGCGCATCTTCTTGGTCAGGTCGATGGCATGGCTGCGCGGCTTCGGGCCGAACGCCTTGCCGCCGCCGCGAAACTGCGGTGCCGACTTGTCGCCGTGGCGGGCGCCGCCGGTTCCCTTCTGCTTGGTCATCTTCTTGCCGGTGACCGAGACTTCCGAACGGTCCTGCGCGTGATGCGTGCCGGCCATGCGCTTGAGCTGCTGCCAGCGCACCATGCGGTGCAGGATGTCGGAGCGGGGCTCGAGGCCATAGATGGCGTCGGCGAGTTCGATCTCACCGGCCTTCTTGGCGTCGAGCGTGGTGACGGTGGCTTTCATCACGCCTTCTCCTTACTGGCCGGCTTGAACGCGCCGGGCGTCGGCACGTCCGCGTGGGCTTTCTTCTTGACGGCATCGCGAACGACGACCCAGCCGCCCTTCGAGCCGGGGACCGCGCCGCGGATCATGAGGAGGCCGCGCTCGACGTCGATCTTGGCGACGACGAGGTTCTGCGTCGTGACGCGCTCGTCGCCGAGATGGCCGGCCATCTTCTTGCCCTTGAACACCTTGCCGGGGTCCTGGCGCTGACCGGTCGAACCATGTGCACGGTGGGTGACAGACACGCCGTGCGTGGCGCGAAGGCCGCCGAAGTTCCAGCGCTTCATCGCGCCCTGGAACCCCTTACCCTGGTTGGTGCCCGTCACATCGACGAACTGACCGGGTACGAAATGATCGGCGGTGATTTCCGCACCGACATCGATCATGTTCTCAGGACTGACACGAAACTCTGCGATCTTGCGCTTGGGCTCGACTTCGACCTTCGCGAAGTGGCCGCGGTCGGCCTTGGTCAGGCGCGAAGGCTTGCGGGTGCCGGCTCCGAGCTGGAGCGCGGTATAGCCGTTCTTCTCCACCGTGCGGTGCGAGAGCACCTGCAGATTGTCGAGCTTCAACACGGTCACCGGGACGTGCTCGCCGGTTTCCGTGAAGATGCGGGTCATGCCCACTTTCTGTGCTAGTACACCGGAACGCATCAGCATTCCTTCCTATCGTTGGGGCCGTGCTCACTGTTTTGAGAGTAGAGGGCCCGGAATTTTGTTTCGTTTTCTTTTTTACAGTTTGATCTCGACGTCCACGCCGGCGGCAAGATCGAGCTTCATGAGAGCATCGACCGTCTGCGGTGTCGGATCGACGATGTCGAGCAAGCGCTTGTGCGTGCGCATCTCGAACTGCTCGCGGCTCTTCTTGTCGATGTGCGGCGAGCGGTTCACCGTGAAGCGCTCGATACGGGTCGGCAACGGGATCGGACCCCGAACCTCCGCGCCGGTGCGCTTCGCCGTGTTCACGATCTCGCGCGTCGATGCATCGAGAATACGATGATCGAACGCTTTCAATCGGATGCGGATGTTTTGGCCGTTCATTGTATCGAACCCGCTAAATGAGAGAGACGCTCAAGTCCGGCGTGACCGCCGCCCTCTCGAGCGCCTCTCTATTTCTGCTACTCAACGATCTTGGTGACGACGCCGGCGCCGACGGTGCGGCCACCTTCACGGATTGCGAAGCGGACCTTCTCTTCCATGGCGATCGGCGAGACCAGCTCGACGTCCACGGCGATGTTGTCGCCCGGCATGACCATCTCCGTGCCTTCCGGCAGCGTCACGACGCCCGTGACGTCGGTCGTGCGGAAGTAAAACTGGGGACGGTAGTTGGAGAAGAACGGCGTGTGACGGCCACCCTCTTCCTTCGTGAGAACGTAAGCCTCGGCCTTGAACTTCTTGTGCGGCTTCACCGAACCCGGCTTGGCCAGGACCTGGCCACGCTCGACGGCTTCCTTGTCGATGCCGCGCAGGAGGCAACCGACGTTGTCGCCGGCCTCGCCCTGGTCGAGGAGCTTACGGAACATTTCGACGCCGGTGACGACCGACTTCTTCGTGTCGGTGAGGCCGACGATCTCGACTTCCTCGCCGACCTTGATGAGGCCGCGCTCGATACGGCCGGTGACGACCGTGCCGCGACCCGAGATCGAGAACACGTCTTCGATCGGCATCAGGAAGGGCTGATCCTTCGGACGCTCGGGGAGCGGGATGTAGGTGTCGAGAGCTTCGAAGAGCTTCAGGATCGCCTCGTCGGCGAGCTCGCCCTTCTCGCCGAGGAGCGCCTTGATGGCGGCGCCGCGGATGACGGGGACGTCATCGCCGGGGAACTGGTACTTCGAGAGAAGCTCGCGGACTTCCATCTCGACGAGGTCGAGGAGCTCGGCGTCATCGACGATGTCGCACTTGTTCAGGAAGACGACGATGTAGGGGACGCCGACCTGGCGGGCGAGCAGGATGTGCTCACGCGTCTGGGGCATCGGGCCGTCGACGGCCGACACGACGAGGATCGCGCCGTCCATCTGAGCGGCGCCCGTGATCATGTTCTTCACGAAGTCGGCGTGGCCAGGGCAGTCGACGTGCGCGTAGTGGCGGTTCTCGGTCGCGTACTCGACGTGCGAGGTCGCGATCGTGATGATCTTCGACGCGTCGCGGCGGCCCTGAGCGGCCGAAGCCTTTGCGACGTCGTCATACGACACGAACGAGTTCGACCAGCCCTTGTCGGTCGAAACCTTCGTCAGTGCTGCCGTGAGCGTGGTCTTGCCGTGGTCGACGTGACCGATGGTGCCGACGTTGACGTGCGGCTTGTTACGCTCGAATTTCGCTTTGGCCATCGTAGGCTCTCCTTAAGCTCGTTCTCATCTTGCCCGGGCTTGCGCCGGATCTCTTCGCCTCAACCAGGATCCCGTCTGGGACCGCCGGCTCAGGCATATTTCGCCTTGACCTCGTCCGCCACGTTGCGCGGAACGTCGGCGTAGTGCGCGAACTGCATGGTGTAGGACGCGCGTCCCGTCGACATCGAGCGCAACTGGCTCACGTAGCCGAACATGTTGGCGAGCGGCACGTAGGCACGGATGACCGTGGCGTTGCCGCGCATCTCCTGCGTGCGGATCTGGCCGCGACGCGAGTTGATGTCGCCGATGACCGAGCCGACGAAGTCGCCCGGCGTCACCACCTCGACGTCCATGATCGGCTCGAGGATCTTCACGCCGCCCTTCTCGCAGCCTTCCTTCATGGCTGCGCGAGTGGCGATTTCGAACGCGATCGCCGAGGAGTCGACCTCGTGGAACGCGCCGTCATAAAGAGTGACCTTCATGTCGACCAGCGGGAAGCCGATCAGCACGCCGTTGTCCCACACCGACTTGACGCCCTTTTCGACGCCCGGGATGTATTCGCGGGGAACGGTGCCGCCGACGATCGTGCTCTCGAACACGTTGCCCTTGCCCGTCTCGTTGGGCTCGAGCTTGAGCTTGACGCGGGCGAACTGGCCCGTGCCGCCGGTCTGCTTCTTGTGCGTATAGTCGATGTCGGCCGGGCGAGCCAGCGTCTCGCGGTAGGCGACCTGCGGCTGGCCGACGTTGGCCTCGACGTTGTAGGTGCGCTTCAGGATGTCGACCTTGATGTCGAGATGAAGCTCGCCCATGCCCTTGAGAATCGTCTCGCCGCTCTCCGGGTCGATCGAAACGCGGAACGACGGGTCCTCGACGGACATCGTGTTGAGCGCGATCGCCATCTTCTCCTGGTCGGCCTTCGTCTTGGGCTCGATCTTCAGATTGATGACGGGCTCCGGGAACTCCATCTTCTCGAGGATGACGGGGTGAGCCGGATCGCAGAGCGTCTCGCCCGTGCGGATGTCCTTCATGCCCTGCAGGGCGACGATGTCGCCGGCGAATGCTTCCTTGATCTCCTCGCGGTCGGCGGCGTGCATGAGGTACATGCGGCCGGCGCGCTCCTTCTTGTCGCGCGAGGTGTTGGCGAGCGCCATGCCCTGCTCGAGCTTGCCCGAGTAGATGCGGCAGAACGTGATCGAGCCGACGTGCTCGAAGCTCATGATCTTGAAGGCGATCATGGAGAGCGGCTCAGCATCCGACGGCTTGCGCAGCACGTCCTTGCCCGTCTTCGGATCGGTGCCCTTGTAGGCTTCGCGATCGAGCGGCGAGGGCAGGAAGTCGACGACGGCGTCGAGCAGGGGCTGCACGCCCTTGTTCTTGAAGGCCGAGCCGCACATCATCGGATAGAAGGCGCGCGTGATCGTCGCCTTGCGGATGAGCTTGCGCAGCGTGTCGGCGTCGGGCTCGTTGCCCTCGAGGTAGGCTTCCATGGCCGCATCGTCCATCTCGACGGCGGCTTCGATCATGGCGGCGCGGAACTCGGTCGCCTTGTCGACGAGGTCGGCGGGGATCTCGCCCTCGACCATCTTCGCGTCCTTGCCGTCGCCTTCCCAGGTGATGGCCTTCATGCGGATGAGGTCGATGACGCCCTTGAAGTCGGCTTCGGCGCCGATCGGAATCTGCAGCGGCACGGCGCGCGCGCCGAGCTTCTCCTTGATGTCGGCGAGGCACATGAAGAAGTCCGCGCCGGTCTTGTCCATCTTGTTGGAGAAGATGATGCGCGGAACGTTGTACTTGTCGCCCTGACGCCAGACGGTCTCGGTCTGCGGCTCGACGCCCTGGTTCGAGTCGAGAACGCACACGGCGCCGTCGAGCACGCGCAGCGAACGCTCGACCTCGATCGTGAAGTCGACGTGGCCGGGCGTGTCGATGATGTTCAGGCGGTGCTTCTTGTTGTTGCGGTCCACCCAGAAGCAGGTCGTCGCGGCCGACGTGATGGTGATGCCGCGCTCAGCTTCCTGCTCCATGAAGTCCATCGTCGCGGCGCCGTCGTGGACTTCGCCGATCTTGTAGGACTTGCCGGTGAAATAGAGGATCCGCTCGGTCGTCGTCGTCTTGCCGGCATCGATGTGGGCCATGATGCCGAAGTTGCGGTAGTCCTCGATCGGATATTGGCGGGCCATCTGTCTCTTCCTTCGCGCTTCAGTTGCGCATGTCGCAACCGCGCTGCTCTATCCCTTGCGCTTCGGTTGCCCACACAGCAACCGCGCGCCTCTCCGTTACCAGCGGTAGTGCGAGAACGCCCGGTTGGCGTCCGCCATCTTGTGCGTGTCTTCGCGCTTCTTGACGGCGGTGCCGCGGTTCGAAGCGGCATCGAGCAATTCGCCCGACAGACGCTCGACCATGGTGTTCTCGTTGCGGCTGCGGGCCGCGTTGATGATCCAGCGGATCGCGAGAGCCTGACGGCGCTCGGAACGGACTTCGACGGGGACCTGGTAGGTCGCGCCGCCGACGCGCCGCGAGCGAACCTCGACGGCCGGCATCACGTTGTCGAGGGCCTGATGGAACATGGCGATCGGATCCGACTTCGCCTTCTGCTCCATGCGCTCGAGCGCGC
>CAYLSI010000080.1:0-10853 GCA_964386545.1 uncultured Hyphomicrobium sp. | reverse complement strand
ATTTGCCGGCGCACAAATACTGCGCAGGAAGTAAGGTCCTTCTTGGCCGAACTTTCGAGCACGACAGGGGTCGGGTGGGACGCTGGAGGCGTCAACCGGAGCGCGACTTATTCTTCGTCATGGCCGCGAAGGCGGCCATCCACGACAAGCCCCACAATAGCAACGCCGACAATCCCCGCGCGTAACATCCACACGCTCAACGTCTCTCTACTCACGGCGAGTCCGCTGAAACTAGCGGAGACGGCCGCCTGCGCGGCCGTGACGGAGGGGAGGCCGCGTTCATGCCCCAACAAACGTCATGGCCGCGCAGGCGGCCATCCACGACACGCCCCACAATAGCGACGGCGACACACCCCCGCGTGTGACATCCAGCGAGTCTGCTGAAACTGGCGGAGACGGCCGCCTACGCGGCCGTGACAGAGGGAGGCCGCGTCCATGCCCCAAAAAACGTCATGGCCGCGCAGGCGGCCATCCACGACACGTCACCACCAGCGCAACGTCGGCGTCGGAACCGTCCTGGCCCAGCCAACACCGCCACACTCGCTGAAACTGGCGGAGACGGCCGCCTCCGCGGCCGTGACGGAGGGAGGCCGCGTCCATGCCCCAAAAACGTCATGCCCACGCAGGCGGCCATCCCACGACACGCCCCACAATAGCGACGGCGACACACCCCCGCGTGTGACATCCGGCGAGTCTGCTGAAACTGGCGGAGACGGCCGCCTGCGCGGCCGTGACGGAGGGGAGGCCGCGTCCACGCCTCCAAAAACGTCATGCCCACGCAGGCGGCCATCCACGACACGCCCCCACATAGGACAACGTCAGCCGCAATCCCGCACCCAACCACGCGTTCAGTTTCCTTACGCGCGTCGCATCCGCTGAAACTGGCGGAGACGGCCGCCTCCGCGGCCGTGACGGAGGGGAGGCCGCGTCCATGCCCCAAAAACCGTCATGGCCGCGCAGGCGGCCATCCACGACAAACATACACGGATGCAACGCTCCCGAGAGCACACCTGCCTTCAGCGTGTCATGGGTGCCCGCCTCCGCGGGCATGACGCGTGCGTTTGTGGGAATCCCGGAGCGAGGTCAAATTACGGGATTACCCGCGCGCCTTCTCACGCTTTCCGCGCGAGGCGAACCGCACCGCTTCCTCGGCAGCGCGCACGATCGCCTTGGCCTTGTTGATGCACTCCTGCTGCTCTTTCTCGGGCACGCTGTCGAAGACGATGCCGGCGCCCGCCTGCACGTGCAGCTTGCCGTCCTTGACGAGCGCCGTGCGCAGCACGATGCAGGTGTCCATCTCGCCGTCCGCCGTGAAGTAGCCGACGCAGCCCGCATAGGGTCCGCGCTTGGACTTCTCCAATTCGTCGATGATCTCCATGGCGCGCACCTTCGGCGCACCCGATACGGTACCGGCCGGGAAGCCCGCCATCAGCGCGTCGATCGCATCCGAGCGGCCCGCGAGCTTGCCGACGACGTTCGACACGATGTGCATGACGTGACTGTAGCGCTCGATCACGAACCGCGCCGTGACGTTGACGGAGCCCACCTCCGCGACGCGCCCCACGTCGTTGCGCCCGAGGTCGAGCAGCATCAGATGCTCGCTGCGCTCCTTGGGGTCCTGAAGCAGCGCATCCGCGAGCGCCTTGTCCTCCGCCTCGGTCGCCCCGCGCGGCGCTGTGCCCGCGATCGGGCGGATCGTGACCTCCCCATCGCGCAGGCGCACGAGGATCTCGGGGCTCGATCCCACGAGCGCGAACGAGCCGAGATCGAGATGGAACAGGAACGGCGACGGGTTCGTGCGCCGGAGCGCGCGGTAGAGCGCGAACGGCGGCAAGGAGAACGGGGCCGAGAAGCGCTGCGACAGCACCACCTGGAAGATGTCGCCGGCGCGGATGTACTCCTTCGCGCGCGCCACCATGCCCATGAACTCGCGCGCCGTCGTATTGGAGCGCGGCTCGGGCTGCACCAGCTTCTTCGGCGTCAACGCGCCGCCATGCGGCAGCGGCCCGTCGAGCGCGTCCACCACGCCCTTGATGCGCTTCAGGGCGGCTTTGTAGGCCTTCTCGGCATCCGTCTTGCCGTCGGGCCGCACGGGCGTCACGACGCTGATCTCGTCCTTCACGGAATCGAAGATCACGATCACCGTCGGCCGCATCAGGACCGCGTCGGGCACGCCGAGCTCGTCCGCCTTCACCTCCGGCAGCTTTTCCATGAGCCGCACGGTGTCGTAGCCCATGTAGCCGAACACGCCCGCCGCCATCGGCGGCAGCTCGGCCGGCAGCGCCAGCCGCGACTCCGCGAGGAACGACCGGAGCGACGCGAGCGCCGGCTCGCCTTCCGCGCGGAACGCCTCCGGCTTCTTGAGCGGCGACCGGTTGACCTCGGCGTGCTCGCCCTCGGCGCGCCACACGGCGTCCGGCTCGAGGCCGATCACCGAATAGCGCCCGCGCGAGGCGCCGCCCTCGACCGACTCGAGCAGGAACGAGAACGGCTTCCCGAACGCCAGCTTGAGATAGACTGACACCGGCGTCTCGAGATCCGCGACGAGCCGCGTCCAGACGACCTGCGCGTCTCCGGCGCGATAGCGCTTCTGAAACGCATCGAGCGTCGGCAACGTCTCGACGCCCGCTCCGCGAAGGGAGTGCGTGCTCACGGCGGAGCTCCTTTTACGGGTTGGTGTCTTCCGATGCGCCGGTCGCACGGGCAAGCTCCGCCTCGTTGATCGACACCTTGAGGTTCTGTCTCAGTGCGGCGACGTAGGCGATGAGCTGCTCGTTGGCCAACTGGTCTCGGATCTCGGTCGCGAGCGCCGTCACATGGTCCTTGGACGCCTCAGGCGCGGGCTTGATGTCCTTGACCTGGAACACGACGCGGCTCGCCCCGTCGCTCGTCGCCGCATAGCCCGCCCCGCCCTTGGGAAGCGCGAAGGCCTGCTTCACGGCGTCCGTCGTCATGCCGGGCGGCGACGTGTTGCGCTTGATCGTTTCGGCCACGTCCGGCTGCGCCCCCGCATCCGCCGCAACGGCTGAGAAGGTCGCGCCGTCCCGCAGCCGGTCGACGAGCTTCTGCGCAAGCTCGTTCAGGAGACGGGACTTCTCCTTTTCGATGTACGTCGTCTTCACCGCGTCCTTGACGTCGGCGAGCGGCTTCTGCTTCGGCTCGGTGACGGAGAGCACGTCGAACCATGCGAAGGCCGAGCTCGGAAGCTCCACCGCCTCCGGCTGCGTGCCGACGCCCGTCGCGAACACCTGCCGCAGCACGATCGCCGCGTCGGGAATGTCGATCGCGGTCTTGCCGTCCGGCGTGAGGTTCTGGGCGTCCACGGCGTCCACGTCAAAGAACTTGAGCTTCTGCTCCTCGGCGATCTCCTTGAGCGTCTTGCCCGCGTTGCGGCCTTCCTCGACGAGGTCGAAACGCTCCTGCAGCAGGCCCTCGGCCCGCTGCCCGGCGAGCTTGTCGCGAACCTTGTCCTTGACCTCGTCGAACGTGCTGACCTTGCCCTCCTGGATCTCGATGGCGCGGACCAGCACCGTCGCGAACCGGCCTTCGATCGGCTCCGAAAGCTTGTCGCGCTCGAGCGCGAAGGCGGCATCCGCGATCTTGCGGTCGATCATGTCGTCTTTCGCGACGAGGCCGAGGTTGACGTCGCTTTCCGTCGCGCCCTGCTCCTTGGCCACGTCGAGGAAGTTCTTCTTGCCGGCGACGAGGTCCGCGCGCGCGGCCTCGGCCGTGGCCTTGTCCTTGAAGGCGATCTGCTGCAGACGGCGGCGCTCCGGCGTGTCGTAGGTCGCCTTGTTCTCGTCGTAGTAGCTCTTGAGCTCCTCGTCCGTCAGCGTGACGGCGGACTTGAGCGCATCCGCCGAAAGCACCAGCATCGCCACCTTGCGATATTCCGGCGTCATGAATTCGGATTTGTTCGCCTCGTAGGTCTCGTTGATCTTGGCGTCGGCCGGATCGGCGACCACGGCCTTCTTGGCGTCGATCGTCACATGGTCGATCGTGCGCGTCTCGTCGCGCCAGGCGTTGAGGTCCTCGACCATCGGCTTCGGCACTGCGATCGCGCTCGCGAGCGCATCCGAAATCTGCCGGCGCACCTCGTCCTCGCGGCGCAGCGCCAGGAAGCCGTGCTCGGTCAGGTTCATCTGCCGCAGCAGGCCGTCGAAGCCCATGCGCGAGAACTTGCCGTCGGGTCCGGCGAAATCGGGATCGTTGCGCACGCCTTCGGCGAGCGTCTCGTCCGAGAGCGAAAGGCCGAGCGAATCCGCGTGCGATTTCACGGCAGCCTGCGCGATGAGCTGGTCGAGCGCCTGCCGGTCGAACCGCAGCATCAGCGCCTGCTCGTTGGTGAGGCGGCCACCGCCTTCGAGCGAGACGGAGCGGATCTGATTCTGGAACGTGCGCTGGAAGTCGGTCACGGAGATGTCCGTATCGCCCACCGTCGCCACCGAGCCGCGCCCCGCACCGCGGAACACGTCGGAAACGTTCCAGAAGACACCGAAGCTGACGATCAGAATCGCGAACAGAAACTTAGCCAGCCAGCCTTGGGCGCCGCGTCGAAGGGCGTCGAGCATCGTGAGTGATCTTCCTGTTAGGTGCGGCTTGTCGGCGGCCCGATTCCTTGGAGACGAGCCCACCGCCGCTTGCAGAAAAAGACTATCCCGTTCATGACGGGACGCACGGGGCTGATATGAAGCGCAGCGCGCCGCTGAATGCAAGAGAAGCCGCACGGAAGACGTTCCGCGAGGGAGCCCCCCGCGGGAGGGTGTCCGCCGGGCGGGAACGCGCCGCCGGCCTGCCGGTCCGAACGAGGGAGAGCCAACGCCGATGACCCACCAAACGCCCCGGATTCGCCCGCTGGTGGCCGGAAACTGGAAAATGAACGGGCTCAAGGGCTCCCTGGCCGTCGCGGCGGCGGTGCGGGACGCGCTGCCGGAGCTCGGCGACGCAGACCAAGGTCGAGATCAAGGCCCCGAGGTCATGATTTGCCCGCCGGCCACGCTGGTGGCCGCCCTGGCCGAGGCGGCGGCGGGCTCGTCCCTTCTGGTCGGCGGCCAGGATTGCCATGCGGCCCGGTCCGGCGCCCATACGGGCGATATTTCGGCCGAGATGCTGAAGGATGCCGGAGCAACGGCCGTCATCGTCGGCCATTCCGAGCGCCGGGCGGACCATGGCGAGCTCGACCGCATCGTCCTCGCCAAGGCCGAAGCCGCGGTCCGCGCCGGCCTCACCGCCATCGTCTGCGTCGGCGAGACCAAGGGCGAGCGCCTCGCCGGCCTCACGCTGGATGTCGTCCGCCGCCAGATCCGCGCCTCCGTCCCGGCCCTGGCCGATCCGTCGAACACCGTCGTCGCCTACGAGCCGATCTGGGCCATCGGCACGGGGCTCACGCCGAGCGCGGCCGACGTGGCCGAGGTCCACGCCGCCATCCGCAAGGCGCTTCTCGAAGGCTGGGGCGAGGAGACCCGGGGCGTGCGCATCCTCTACGGCGGCTCGGTCAAACCGGACAACGCCGCCGAGCTTCTCGCGCTGCCGGACGTGAACGGCGCGCTCGTCGGCGGCGCGAGCCTCAAGGCCGAAGATTTTCTCGCCATCGTCCGCGCGGCCTAGGGTGCTTCCGGAAAAGTGGGAACCGGTCATGGCAAAGCCAGGCAGATCGCACATAGAGTCCGATAAGAAGCACGACAAATAAAGATCTGGGCTCCTTCCGCGGAAAGAGCCTAAATATCATTCGAGTTGCAGGGGAAGCGACAAGCCCTCATGAGGCACCCATGAACCTCCGCCGATCCCTTCTGGCAGCCCTGGCCCTGACGGCGTGCTGCGCCACGGGCGCAAGCGCCGCCCCGCTCGATCCGCCGGCCTGCGCCGCCCTCGACAAGGAGCGCGGCGAGCTGATCGCGGCCGGCCTCAAGGCTGACATGGAGAAGGGCCCCGCCTGGGCCAAGACCAACCTCGCCGCCGAGCGCCTCGCCAAGATTCAGCGCCTGATCGCCATCGAGGAGCAATTGAGCTTCCGCTGCGACAAGCTCGTCACCGCCGCGCCGCAGATCAAGGAGCCGCCGAAGCCCGAGCCCGCCAAGGCGGACGCAGCGGCCAGCAAGCCGAGCGGCGACATTTTCGAAGGCCTGAACTTCGGGAACGTGCCGCCGCCGAAGCGCAAGACCAGGCCGAAGTGAGCGCCTGCCGGATCCCCCTCGGGCGGCTCCCTCCGGGACTCCCAAGGGTATGGGAGCGTTGCGGATACCGGCGAACGACGCAAAATAGCAGTATCGAAACGATTTGATTGCAGATATTTGGACTTCGACGCGCCATCCCGGATCTGCGCCCGGATCGCCGCCAGCGCCGACGGACGGATCGTGACCGGCGGCGACAGCATGTGATCTAGCGGGCGCGCCGCAAGTGGTGTAGAAGCCCGTCCCAAATTCCCAAGGACAATCCCCGCCAAACCGCGGGCTCGGAGCGTTTCGCGAAAATGACCACTGTTCTTCTCGTCATCCACATCATGGTTGCCGCGGCACTCGTTGCGGTTGTTCTCTGGCAGAAGTCCGAAGGCGGCGCCCTCGGCATCGGCGGTGGCGGCGGCGGTTTTCTGACCGGCCGCGGCACGGCGAACCTGCTGACGCGCACCACCGCGATTCTCGCGGCCTGCTTCTTCCTGACGAGCATTCTGCTGACGCTGATCTCGCAGCGCGCGCCCACCGGCTCGGCATTCGATGCGCCGACCGCGCCCGCCTCGAAGATGGTCCCGGCCGATCCCGGCGCTCCGGCGTCGACGGAAGCGCCCGCCAGCGCCCCCGCGACCGACGCGCCGCGCGGCGGCATCCTCGACAAGCTGCGCTAAGTCCAGCTCGGGACCTGCGGTTTCTGTAGATGTTGCCCCATCGCAACTGGTGACGCGGTGGGGCTGTGCTAGCGTGCCCTCCGATAAGCAGGGAGGGACTACGCATGCGCGGCTCGGCGATGGCAGTGGCGGCATGCGCCGCGCTCCTGGCGGGATGCTCGTCCGGCGCCAGCGGCCTCGGCGCCATCGGCTCGATCACGGGCACCGGCCCCCTCCCCTACCAGCATTCGAACGCGCTGATGCCGTCCGGCTATTCCGAGAGCCTGATCGGCCCCGACCGCTATCGCATCGAGGTGAAAGGCCCGATCGGCACCCCGCGCGACCGCCTCGAGAAGATCGCCGCCACCCGCGCCGCCGAGATCGGCCGCGACTCGAAGCTCAAATTCTTCAAGGTCGAATCCGTCCAGCAAGCGGACCACTGCAAGGCCTATACGGTCGGCGGCAAGCCCGGCAGCATGGGCAGCGGCGAAAAGAAGACCACGGCCTATACCGTGCTGACCGCGGACGTCGCCTACGCCAAGGCGCCTGCCGACCCGGCCTATCTGGAAGCCAAACCCACCTTCGAGCGCTACCGCGCCGAGCTCGACCAGGACCAGACGCCGGCCGCCCCGGTCCCGCCCGGCACCCTCGCCTGCAGCGGCTAAAGCCGGACGCGGACATTTTGGACCGGCCCCGGCGGCCGGGGATTAAGAACTTGTCGCTGCGCCGCCGGTGGATGAGACAAGAAAACCACTTCGAATCACGCCCGTAGGGCACTACTGTTAAAGCCCATGCAACGGTACATCTTCATTACCGGCGGCGTGGTCTCCTCCCTCGGAAAAGGCCTGACGTCAGCCGCCCTCGGCGCGCTTCTGCAAGCGCGTGGATACTCCGTCCGTCTCCGCAAGCTCGACCCTTACTTGAACGTCGACCCCGGAACGATGAGCCCCTATCAGCACGGCGAGGTGTTCGTCACCGACGACGGTGCCGAGACGGACCTCGACCTCGGCCACTACGAGCGCTTCACCGGCGTTCCGGCCAAGAAGTCCGACAACATCACCACGGGCCGCATCTATCAGGACATCCTGACGCGCGAGCGCCGCGGCGACTATCTCGGCGGCACCGTGCAGGTGATCCCGCACGTGACGGACGCCATCAAGAACTTCGTCGTCACCGGCAACGAGGGCATCGACTTCGTGCTCGTCGAGATCGGCGGCACGGTGGGCGACATCGAGGGCCTGCCGTTCTTCGAGGCCATCCGCCAGCTCGGCAACGAGCTGCCGCGCGGGTCCTCCATCTTCGTGCACCTGACGCTGGTGCCGTTCATCCCGTCCGCCGGCGAGCTCAAGACGAAGCCGACGCAGCACTCGGTGAAGGAGCTGCGCTCCATCGGCATCCAGCCCGACATCCTGATGTGCCGCGCCGACCGCGAGATCCCGAAGGGCGAGCGCAAGAAGATCGCGCTCTTCTGCAACGTGCGCGAGGACGCCGTCATCCAGGCGCTCGACGCGCCGTCCATCTACGACGTGCCGCTCGCCTATCACCGCGAGGGGCTGGACGAGCAGGTGCTCGAAGCCTTCAACATCACCGGCGCGCCGAAGCCCGACCTCACGCGGTGGGAGACGATCTCGCGCGCCATCGCCTCGCCCGAGGGCGAGGTGACGATCGCCATCGTCGGCAAGTACACGGGCTTGAAGGACGCCTACAAGTCGTTGATCGAGGCGCTCGTGCACGGCGGCATCGCCAACCGCGTCAAGGTCAAGCTCGACTGGATCGAGAGCGAGATCTTCGAGCGCGAGGACCCCGCCCCCTACCTCGAAGGCGTGCACGGCATTCTCGTGCCGGGCGGCTTCGGCGAGCGCGGCTCGGAAGGCAAGATCCTGGCCGTGAAGTTCGCGCGCGAGCGTCGCGTGCCCTATTTCGGCATCTGCTTCGGCATGCAGATGGCGACGCTCGAAGCCGCGCGCAATCTGTGCGGCATCGCGGGCGCGGGCTCGACCGAGTTCGGCGCCACCGAGGAGCCCGTCGTCGGCCTCATGACCGAATGGATGAAGGGCAACGAGCTGGAGCAGCGCCGCCAGGACGGCGACCTCGGCGGCACCATGCGCCTCGGCGCCTTTCCCGCCCACCTCGGCCAGGGGAGCCGCATCGCGACGATCTACGGCGCCAACGACATCTCCGAGCGCCACCGCCACCGCTACGAGGTCAACACCGCCTACCGCGACCGCCTGGAGGCGGCCGGCCTGCGCTTCGCTGGCCTCTCGCCCGACGGCCTCCTGCCCGAGACGGTGGAGTACCCGGACCACCCGTGGTTCGTCGGCGTCCAGTTCCATCCCGAGCTGAAGAGCCGTCCGTTCGAGCCGCACCCGCTCTTCAAGAGCTTCATCGCCGCCGCGGTGGATCAGAGCCGGTTGGTTTAGCCAAGCTGAACAGGCGCGCACCGATTTGCCCGGCGCATTGGCATGCGCGGGCGTTGCTGCGGCGTGACGAGGGCGGGGCGGCATAGGCTCCGCAACAGTTCAAAATCTCTATGGCGGCGCCACTGCCGCCCCGCGCGGGATTTTCGGCATACCCATGCGCTTACCCTTACACGGTGCCGGGGAGTTTCGCCCCGGCGGCCATGGCGAGCCTCGGCGAATGACGTGCGTAACGCCGATAAGCCGACCCACTCCCGTCTGCCGAACAAGCAACGCCTCGCGAGCACGGCCTCGTGCCAGACGGGATCGCGCCAGCATAGGCGGGGTTGGGACGCGGAGGATAAAATGGGCGCATCCATCCCGGTCGTGGCGAGCGTGAACGCGTTCATACCACGCTCACCCCTTCAATCTGTCCCATGCTTCACCCCCTTCAATCCGCCCCACGCTCATCCTTTCAAAACGTCATGGCCGCGCAGGCGGCCATCCACGACACGCCCCACAATAGCGATGCCGACAATCCCCTCGTGTGACATCCACACGTTCAACTTCTCTACCCACGGCGAGCCCGCTGAAGCTGGCGGAGACGGCCGCCTGCGCGGCCGTGACGAATTATGAAGCTGTCCCCTCTCATACGTCATGGCCGCCGCAGCGGAGCAGGGAAGGTTGGTGGAATTAACTAACGCCCATCCCCGCGAACGTCATGGCCACATCGATGCGAAGCATCGCTCTGCACTGACAACCGCCCTCCATGCCGATCGTGGCGAGCGTGAACGCGTCTGTCCCATGCTTCACCCCTTCAATCCGCCCCACGCTCATCCGTTCAAAACGTCATGGCCGCGAAGGCGGCCATCCACGACACGCCTCCACAATAGCGATGCCGACAATCCCCTCGCGTGACATCCACACGTTCAACGTCTCTCTACTCACGGCGAGTCTCCTGAAACGGGCGGAGACGGCCGCCTGCGCGGCCGTGACGGAGGGGAGGCCGCGTTCATGCCCCAAAAAACGTCATGGCCGCGCAGGCGGCCATCCACGATACGCCCCACAATAGCGACGCCGACAATCCCCTCGGGTGACATCCACACGTTCAACTTCTCTACTCACGGCGAGCCTGCTGAAACTGGCGGAGACGGCCGCCTGCGCGGCCGTGACGAATTACGAAGCTGCCCTCTCTCATCCACGTCATGGCCGCGCAGGCGGCCATCCACGACACGCCTCCACAATAGCGATGCCGACAATCCCCGCGCGCGACATCCACACGTTCAACTTCTCTACCCACGGCGAGCCTGCTGAAACGGGCGGAGACGGCCGCCTGCGCGGCCGTGACGGTGCAAGAGTGATGCGCCGGTACAAACACTCCGCCTCATCGCCACGCTCCACAATTCTCGCCCTCGCCTCCAACAAACGTCATGGCCGCGCAGGCGGCCATCCACGACACACTCCACAATAGCGACGCCGACAATCCCCGCGTGTGACATCCACACGTTCAACTTCTCTACCCACGGCGAGCCTGCTGAAACTGGCGGAGACGGCCGCCTGCGCGGCCGTGACGGAGGGGAGGCCACGTCCAGTTACAGAAATTGCACCGCGCCAATTTCAGCGCCTGAAGCGCTCCCGAT
>CAYLSI010000079.1:0-10960 GCA_964386545.1 uncultured Hyphomicrobium sp. | reverse complement strand
TGCTGCCTTTAAGCCATATCCGTCCCCTGGGAAGGGTATGGTGCGGTCGAGAAGACTCGAACTTCCACGGGTTGCCCCGCTACCACCTCAAGGTAGTGCGTCTACCAATTCCGCCACGACCGCATCATGGCTCGAAGCGCCCCATATAACGAACCCGAGACGGGTGAACAAGGGGCACCTGAGAGAGCCCGCGAACTATCAGAGCAGGCGCACGAAGGCAAGCGTCAAACCGACGCCATGCTCGGCCCTAAATTCACGATGGATGGCGCATTGATGGCCCAAAACCAGCCCAAGACCAGGGAGAAGGCGCCCTCGATACCGAAGCGTCGGGCAAGCGGGTCATGTATCTCCGGCGCGATAGACCAGCGGCGCGCCGCGGCCGCGTCGTGCAAGACGTGTCCCAGGGCGCATCGCGCCCAAGCGTGATTCCACACCTCGTGCTTGAAGCGTCCGTCCGGCGGGTCGTGCCAGAGACGTGCCTCCGGCGCGTTAGCCTAGAGGCGTGCCTCCGGCACGACCCACAGCCATAACCTGGTGCTGGATCACTCTGCAGCGGCGAACGCGGTCCATTTCGCGCCGTCGGTTCGTCCATCGTGCGTTCACAGCCCACGGTGGCCCTCAGTGGCATCCACAGCGGCGGCCGGGCATGCTAGCTCTCGATCTATGATGGATTTCGATAGAAGAGAGATCGGCTGGGCAGCCAGCGAAACGCCGATTTCCTACCCCGCGGCGGTCTCCGCCATGGAGGCGCGGGCCGCCGAAATCCATGCCGGCGCGGCCTCGGAGCTGGTCTGGCTGCTGGAGCATCCGCCCCTCTATACGGCCGGCACGAGCGCCCGCCCCGCCGACCTCAAGGCGCCCGACCGCTTCCCCGTCTTCCAGAGCGGGCGCGGCGGCCAGTACACCTACCATGGCCCCGGACAGCGCATCGCCTACGTCATGCTGGACGTGAAGGACCGCTTCGGCGCCGACATCCGCGCCTTCGTGGCCGCCCTCGAGCGCTGGCTGATCGACGCCCTTGCGGCCTTTGGCGTCAAAGGCGTCGTCCGTCCGGGCCGCGTCGGCGTCTGGGTGATCGACGAAGCCGATCCGTCGAAGGAGGAGAAAATCGCGGCCGTGGGCATCCGCATCCGCCGCGGCGTGAGCTTCCACGGCGTGAGCGTCAACGTCGACCCGGACCTGACGCACTACGCCGGCATCGTCCCGTGCGGCATCTCCGATCACGGCGTGACGAGCCTCGCCGCCCTCGGCCGGGAGACGGCGATGAAATCTGTGGATAGCGCACTGCGGGCGGCTTTCGAGCGCCAGTTCGGCCCGACAGCGCTCGCGCGCGCACCGATCGGGGATGCCCTCGCGCCCGCGCCCACGAGCAATTCCTAGAGCATTTTCTGACGAAGCGGACGCCGCGCGCCGTCAGCGCGCGCGCCGGCTCAAGCCTCGCAAGCGGCCGAAAAAAGAAAAACCCGGCCCCGCGAAAGCGGGGCCGGGTCCTATTCACTACACCGAGCCTCATCTACGGACGGGAAGTGGGCTGAGAAGGCCGGTCGCCAACACCTGATACAGGATCAGACGACACGTCCACCTCGTCGTCGTAGAGCTCGCCTTCTTCGATCGACGTCGTTTCCGAGCCTTGAAGCTCGAACGGGTCATCTCGACTATCGCCGAGCCGGATCAAGCACCCTGTCTGACAGATCCCTTCAAGACCGGCATTCGGCTTAAGAATGTGATCTTTCTGGGTACTGCCCTCGACGATCGTGACCTTGTGGTCCTTGTCGTCCCGATTTGTGATCGAGGCCGCCTGGGCGGCCGAGGCTGAGAACAAGACTGCGATCAGGAACCCCGGAATGACGCAATCGACTTTCACGGCCAGCTCCGAGAGCTCGAAGCAGAAACTCTTACTTCTTCTTCTTCGCCGCAGGCTTCTTGGCAGCCTTCTTAGCGGCAGGCTTCTTAGCAGCTTTAGCCATCTTCGTTAGTCCTTCCATTGAACGCTCAGCGAGGCTGAGCCGAATCTGACCCGACTCACGTCGAGCCGATCCTCAATGTGGTGAGAATCAATCTCAGCTTCAAACGGATTTTTCCGGTGACGACTATCGAAGATTTCGATAGATAGCTTTCTGCGCTCAAGTCGCGTCGCGAGCATGGCATGGACATCAACCTCGCTCGAACGTTCCTCATGGTTGCCGAAACCGGCAGCTTCATCGAGGCCGCTGCGAAGCTCAACATCACGCAATCGACGGTTTCGGCCCGCATCAAGGGCCTCGAGGACCTGTTGGGCCGTCCCGTTTTCGAACGCTCCAAGTCCGGCGCGGACCTCACCGCCGCGGGCGAGCAGTTCCGAAAGCACGCGCTCGCGCTCGTGCGCGTCTGGCAGCGCGCGCAGCTCGAAGTGAGCCTCTCCGACCAGCATCGCGACCATCTCGCGGTCGGCGCCCCCATCGGATTGTGGCAGGGCTTCCTCCTCAAATGGGTCGCGCGCCTGCGCTCCGACAGCCCGGACATCGCCGTTTCCGCGATCTCGGCGACGTCCTCCACGCTGACCCAGCGCCTGATCGAGGGCACGCTGGACCTCGCCGTCATGTACCGGCCCATCCAGCCGCCGGGCCATGTCGTCGAGCACCTGTTCGACGAGGAGTTCGTGCTGGTCACCAGCGCCCGCCCGTCGAGCCGGCGCACCACGAGTGATTATGTGTTCGTCGATTGGGGTCCGGACTTCCAGCAGGACCACGCCGCCGCCTATCCGGAGCTATCGAACCCGGGCCTGCACCTCGACCTGGGCTCGATCAGCATCGACTACCTGCTGTCAAACGAGGCGTCCGCCTACTTCCCGGCGCGCATCGTGAAGCACCACGTCGCCCGCGGCCGCCTGCGCCAACCCAAGCGCGCGCGCCGGTTCGTCTACCCCGTTTACATGGTCTATCCGGAATCCCGCGACGAGGAGACCTACGATCAGATCATCCAGGGCCTGCGCAGCGCCGCCGCCCGCATCGGTTGAGCTTAGCCAGGGTCCAAGCCCGCGGGCTTTGTCTCCAGACGGCCTTAAGCCGTCTTGCGCACCTCGAAGCCGGTGAAGGCATCCGCGCCTTCGCCGAGCACCTCGACCTCCGTCACTCGCGCCTCGGCCGGTCCTTCGCGGCAGAGCTCCACCATCTGGGCCACCGCGCCCGACGCCCCCTGGAACACCGCTTCGACCGAGCCGTCCCGCCGATTGCGCACCCAGCCTTCGAGGCCGAGCTCCTCCGCCATGCGCTCCGTCCAGAACCGGTATCCGACGCCCTGCACGCGCCCTTCGATCCGGACGTGAACGGTGGTGCGGGCTGAGGCGGTCATCGACGTCATCCTGAAAGCCGCGTCTGCGGCGCGGCGCGAAGCTGGAGCGTGCGCCGACGACGGGCGCACCGCTGCGTGCCAAGACGCGACCAAAAACCTAGCGGAAGAGCACGCGGACGCAAGAGCGCGGCACCGCCCTCGCATCGGCTGCCTTCCGAACAACCGCCTCGCGATCAGTCCCCGCGAGTGGCCGCCCGAAAAACGTTCGGCCCCCGTCGCGAACGACGAGGGCCGGCGATTAGTTGTAGCACGCGCAGGGCCGGATGGGGGCAGCGGCGGCGCCCCTCCGGTCACGCGAACTCGAGAATGATGGCGTCGACGGCCAGGCTGTCGCCGGCCTTCGCGTTCACTTTCTTGACGATACCGTCGCGTTCCGCACGCAGGATGTTCTCCATCTTCATGGCCTCGACCACGGCGAGGGCGTCGCCCGCCTTCACCTCCTGGCCTTCGCTCGTATGGATGGCCTTGACCAGGCCCGGCATGGGGCAGAGCAGGAACTTCGACATGTCGGCCGCGGCCTTCACCGGCATCAGCGCCGCCAACTCGGCCTCGCGCTCGGTGTAGACGTAAACCGGCGTCTGGATGCCGCGATAGGAGAGCGTCGCGCCGTTGAGGATCGGGCGCACCTGCACCGACACCGGCTTGCCGCCGACCAGGCCGCGCCACACAGGCTCGCCCGCGACCCACTTGGAGCTCACGGCCACCGACCGCTGCTCGGTGCCGTCGGGGCCGATCGTGGAGATGTTCAAGGACGAGCCGTCCGTGCCACTGACCTCGATGGTCTGCCGCTCGCCGGCGATGTCCACCACGCGGCGCTTGGCGAAGCAGACCTCGGTCGCCATCTGGTCGCTGATCTTGCGGCGGCGCGCGTTGTGGAGGTGATCGATGGAGGCCGACACGGCCACGAGCACGTCCCGCTCCTCGCCCTGGGGCGTCCGGCTCGAGAAGCCCTCCGGATATTCCTCTTTGATGAAGCCGGTGGAGAGCCGCCCCTCGCGCCAGCGCGGATGGTGCATCAGCGCCGAGACAAACGGCACGTTGTGCTGGATGCCGTCGATATAGAACGCGTCGAGCGCATCGCCCTGGGCGTCGATGGCCGCGATGCGCGTCGGCCCGTGCGTCACGAGCTTGGCGATCATCGGGTCGTAGTACATCGAGATCTCGCCGCCCTCTTCGACGCCGGTGTCATTGCGCACCGTGAGGCCGTCGCGGACGCCTTCCTCCGGCGGCCGGTACTTCACGAGGCGGCCGATCGAGGGCAGGAAGTTGCGGAACGGATCCTCGGCGTAGACGCGGCTTTCGATGGCCCAGCCGTTGAGCTTCACGTCCGACTGCTTGAACGGCAGCTTTTCGCCCGCCGCCGAGCGGATCATCATCTCCACGAGGTCCACGCCCGTGATCAGCTCCGTCACCGGATGCTCGACCTGCAGGCGCGTGTTCATTTCGAGGAAGAAGAAGCTGCGGTCCTGGCCGGCCACGAACTCGACGGTACCGGCCGAGTCGTAGCCGACGGCCTTGGCGAGCGCCACGGCCTGCTCGCCCATGGCGCGGCGGGTCTTCTCGTCGAGCAGCGGCGAGGGAGCTTCCTCGATAACCTTCTGGTTGCGGCGCTGAATGGAGCACTCGCGCTCGCCCAGGTAGACGACATTGCCGTGCTTGTCGCCGATGAGCTGGATCTCGATGTGGCGCGGATCGACGATGAACTTCTCGATGAACATGCGGTCGTCGCCGAACGACGCCTTCGCCTCCGAGCGCGCCAGCGGGAAGCCTTCCTCGACCTCTTTGCGGTTGTAGGCGATACGCATGCCCTTGCCGCCGCCGCCGGCCGAGGCCTTCATCATCACCGGATAGCCGATCTCCTCGGCGATCTTGACGGCGTGCTTCTCGTCGGCGATCTCGCCCATGTAGCCGGGCACGGTGGAAACCTTGGCGGCTGCGGCCGCCTTCTTGCTTTCGATCTTGTCGCCCATGGCGGCGATCGCGCGGGCGTTCGGACCGATGAAGACGATGCCGGCCTTTTCGAGCGCGATCGGGAACGCCTCGCGCTCGGAGAGGAAGCCGTAGCCTGGGTGCACGGCCTCGGCCCCGGTCTGCTTGCAGGCTTCGACGATCTTGTCGATCAGGAGGTAGGACTGGGCAGCCGGCGGCGGGCCGAGATGGACGGCCTCGTCGGCCATCTCCACATGGAGCGCATCGCGGTCGGCATCCGAGTAAACGGCGACCGTCTTGATGCCCATCTTGCGCGCGGTCTTGATCACGCGGCAGGCGATTTCGCCGCGATTGGCAATGAGGATCTTTTTGAACATTATCCCGTGGCGCCCTGTCTGAATGTCGGGGAGGTCGTGCGATAGGCTCTAATAGACTAACTTCCGCGAGCCCGTAAACCGCGATCAGGGGCCTTCCGAAGCCCTGCCGGGCCGGAAATAGCTGCGAAATCGGTAAATGAGCGGGCGCGCGCGGGAAAGCGCCGCGAAATCCGCCGGCTGGATGAGTCGCGCGCTCAGGCGGCGCGCTCGGCGTCCCCGAAGCCGTCCTTCCAGTCGTCCCGGATCAGAGCCTCGCGGGCGAGATGGGCCAGCACAGCCGCTTCCACCGCGGACGGGCGCGCGCTGATCGCCAGCCGCGCCGTCAGCCAGCCGCCGTCCGTGGCCGACACGGGCTCGCCCGTCACGATCTCGATCCGCTGCCGCTCGAGGCGGGCGAGCGCGCGCTCCTCGCTCGAGAGGCGATGATAGGTCTGGCGCAGATTGCCGAGCGACTGGGCGACGAGCTGGTCGACAGGAAGGCCCGCCTCGTGCGGCGACCACGGCCGCAGCGCCACCGAGCGCGGCGGCACCGCGAAGCCGTGCTCGGCCAGGATGACGTTGGCGATCACCTTGGCGAAGAGATCGCTCCAGGCCGGCGGCGGATTTCCACGCGCCGCGACCGCGCGGTTCACGGTCATCAGGATCTCGACCTCGGGCTGCGTCAGCGGCAGCGTGCTCTCGCCGCCGAACGCATTGAGGATGTGCCGCAGCAGCGCGATCTCGCCCTCCCCGATCGAGCCCGGCACCTGAGTGCCTCCGTGCGCGCCGCGCAGCGGGCCGAAGCCGTGGATGACCGCACCCGCGATCTGGTCGAGCACGAACGTGGCGAGGCTCAGCGGGAACCAGCGCGCCTTGCCGAGAATGGTGACGACGAGGTCGAGCTCCGCGCGGTTGGCGATCCAGCCGCCGTTGGAGAGCTTGCCGGTCAGCCAGCGGCTCTTCTCGGCCGTGATGTAGCCCTCGTGTCCGCTCTGATTGAGAATGTAGTCGGCGACCGCGTCGGCGAGAAACCCGCTCCAGGACGGCGATTGCACGGGACAGGTTTTGTTGAGGCGGAGCAGCGCTTCGGCCTCGCCCTCGGTGATGTGCGGGTCGTCGGCGAAGGCGCGGACCAGACGGGCGACGTCGCTGTCCTTGATGCTGCCGCGGAACTCGAAATCCTCAACAGGTACAGACTTGACCACGCGCATACGACTTCCCCGCCCCACCAGTGCACTGGCCTTAGAAGCTAGGGGAGCAATCTTACCAAGAGCCTAACTCACGGCCTGGTTTGGGATCGCGGCGCCCGGCGCGAAGAGCGCCTGTTGCACATTTGTCCCGCGGATCGTCCGGGTTCGTCGCAAGAAAATACGACCAATCAAGAATCTAGAACGGCAGGCGGCTGCGGAGCCGCTCCTTGATGACCTCGGACCGCTTGGTTTTCTCGGCCGTCACCGCGAGCGCGGCCTTCTGCTCGGCGGTCAGCGCGCCCGCCCGCTCGGCCGAGGCGATGGCCTGCCAGGGGCCGAACCCTTCGACGGTTCCGTCGAGCCGCGTCTTGCGCCATTCGCTCTCGAGGACAGTGCGGCCGTCCGCCGCCTGGCCCACCCGCTCGACGCGTCCCGACGCCACGACGCCCTTCGCCAGCGCCTCCTCGGCCGCGATGCCGGCCGCGAGGCGCGGCGCGCCGAACGACACGTCGCCCGCTACGCGCGTGGGGAGGAAATCGACGGAGATCGGCGCCTCCGCCCGCTCCCCCTTCTCGTAGATGCAGTCGCGCAGGTCGTCGTCCGTGATGCCGGGGGCGACGGCCCGATGCGCGATCGTCGCCTTGTCGCGCGTGCTGCGCGTGAGCCGCGACCCGTCGGGCGCGAACTTGTCGATGAAGCCGTTGGTATGGACGAGCGGCGACCGCACCGGCGTCAGCAGGTCCGCCTCGGGAAGCGCCGAGACGAGGTAATTGGCGTTGAAGATGGCGATGAGCCCGCCCGGGCGCAGCACCTGGACGAGCTGCCCCGCGAGCCCGGCGAAGGTCTCGAACGGAAACAGCCGGTCCAGCCGCTCGACCTTCGAGCTCGCCGGATACTGGCAGAGGACGGACATGGCGAAGATCATGTCGTAGGGCCCGAACGCGGCGACGGCCTCCGGGGTCGAATAGAACACGATCCCTGCGTCCTCGCGCAGGTTCCGCTTGGCCCGGTCCAGCGCGTCCACGCTGCGGTCGCATCCGAAGATCGTCGCGTCCGGAAAATAGGAGCGCAGGCTCAGCATCTCGAAGCCCGCCGAGCAGCCGAACGACAGGATGCGCAGATCCCCGCCGCCGAGATCGGCCCCCCGCGTCTCCGAAAGCCGCGCCCGCATGGTGCGGAAGAGGCCCGGGTACCGGTTCGGAGCGGTGTTCGTGAGCTTCTGTGCCATCCTCGTTCCCCCCACGGCCGTTACGCCGCGAACTCCCGCAACCGGCCCACCGGCGTCCAGGCGCGCGCGCCCGGCGCCCGCACCGCTACGGGCACGTCGAACCGCTCGAACCCGGCGAACGCGTCGATCGCGAGCCCGATGCTCTGGTCCGACCACGCGGCCGGCACGCGCTTGATCTTCGTGACGCCGAGATCGATCTCGACCTCGCCGGGCACCGCCCCGAGCCCGGGATTGGGCAGCCGGAACTGGCAGACCTTCGACAGCGCCGGCACGCGCCCCTCGGGCAGGGCTCCAAATGCCGCCTGCAGCTTGCCGAGCAGCGTCTGGTAATGACCGGTGATCGCCGGCGGAATGACGGGCACGCCGACCGCCGCCCAGTCGATGTCCCGCACCGGCTTGCCGTTGTCGTGGATCATGAGCGGAATGAAGCTCTCGTAGCCCGAGAAGCGGCGCACATCCTGCGGCTTGTTGTGCACGACGAGCGCCACCGGCGTGCCGAACCCCGTCGCCGGCAGCGCCGTGTGCAACCGCCGCGTCACGACCAGCTCGGCCGACCTGAGCCGGTCGCAGATACGCGCGATGTGCGCCCAGCGCGCCACCGGATCGTCGCGGATCGCCTCGGGCGTCGTGTTGCTGATGCGCTCCGCCCGCGCGGTGAGATGGGCGGGGATGAGATGCTCGGCCTCCGGCGCCACGTCGACGAACAGCACCCCGCTCCGCTGCTCGGCCGGCACCGGCTCCACCTTCTGGCCGAGGAACAGCGTGATGCAGCCGGACCAGTAGGCGTCGATCCCGCGCTCCCTGAGCAGGGCGACGGAGCGCTCGTCGCGGCATCCGATCGGCTGATGCCCGCGCAGATAGTCCGGCCAGCGGTATTTGAGAACCTCGTCACGCCCCACGCAGAAGCCGTGGAAGATCGGGTCGATGCTCGCATGCGGCGCATGCCGCCAGCCCTTCGACATGAACCAGTAGTTCATGACCAGCGTCTGCGCCGCCTTGGTCTGCCGGCTGCCGATGCTTTCGCGATGGATCAACGTGGAGACGAACGGCGTATGCAGCGCCACCGTCAGCGCCTGCAGGTCGTCGCCGAGATTGGGAGTGGTGAGACCGAAAACGGCGTGGTGGGGCGTGGTCACGAGATTTCCGACGGTGGCCAAATTTTTCGCCCCCTGTGTTACCCGCTGTGGCGCGCCGAAGCGAGCCCCCAGGAGCGCCGTGGGAGCCCGCCGACGGACAACCCTGTGGGCTTTTCGGCCCTTGAGTTCTGCCTGCCGCACGATAGGGTGGCGCCCAAATCAGCGGACGAGGGCGCGAGCGACGACGGCTGAGAGCGCGCCCTGCGGCGCCTCGCCGCCCCCCGAGCCCGTCCGACCCGTCCCACCAACGCGCACGCCGCTTCGAGCATCCGATGACCGCCACCGTCCGTTTCGCACCAAGCCCCACGGGCCGGCTCCACATCGGCAACATCCGCACGGCCATCCTCAACTACCTTCTCGCCCGCAAAAGCGGCGGCACCTTCATCCTGCGGCTCGACGATACCGACCGCGAGCGCTCGACCGACGAATTCGCCGACGGCATCCGCCGCGATCTGGCCTGGCTCGGCCTCGAATGGGCGCGCGAGGAGCGCCAGTCCGACCGCATGGCGCGCTACGCCGAGGTCGCCGAGGCCCTGAAAGCCGCCGGCCGCCTCTATCCCTGCTACGAGAGCGAGGACGAGCTGGACCGCAAGCGCAAGCGCCAGCTCGGCCGCGGCATGCCCCCGATCTACGACCGCGCCGGCCTCAAGCTGACCGAGCCGGACCGCGCCAAGCTGGAAAGCGAAGGCCGCCGCCCGCACTGGCGGTTCCGCCTGCCCAACACGAGCGCGGAAGCGGGCCTCGCGCCGCTACCCACCATCGTCTCCTGGAACGACCTGATCCGCGGCGACCAGACCGTCGACATCGGCTCGCTCTCCGATCCGGTCCTGATCCGCGAGGACGGCACGCCGCTCTACACGTTCACGAGCGTCGTCGACGACATGGATTTCGCCATCACGCATATCGTGCGCGGCGAGGACCATGTGACGAACTCCGGCGTTCAGATCTCGATTTTCGAGGCCTTGGGCGCGGAGCCGCCGCGCTTCGGCCACCACAGCCTCCTGATCGGCGCGGACGGGCACGCCCTCTCGAAGCGCCTCGGCACGCTCTCGATCGAAACGTTCCGCGCGAGCGGCCTCGAGCCGATGGCCATCCTGAGCCACGCCGCGCTCGTCGGCACCTCCGACGCCATCGAGCCGTACTCCAGCATCGACGAGCTGGCGGCGCTGTTCGATCTCGACAAGATCTCGACCGCCCCGGGGCGGTTCGACGTGGACGAACTGGCGGGCTTGAACGCCAAGCTGCTGCATAAGCTGCCCTACGAGACCGTGGCGGAGCGCCTCGCCGCACTCGGCGTGGGCGGCGGTGCGGCGATGTGGGAGGCCGTGCGCGGCAACGTCACCTACTTGGCCGACGCGGCCGACTGGTGGGCCATCGTCGCCGGCGACATCGACCCCGTGATCGAAAACCGCGATCTGACGGCCAAGGCCGCGGCCCTGCTGCCACCCGAGCCCTGGGACACCGCCACCTGGAGCGCCTTCACGTCTGCGGTTTCGAAGGAGACCGGCGCCAAGGGCCGCGCGCTGTTCCACCCGCTGCGCCTCGCGCTGACCAGCCGCGACGCAGGGCCCGAGCTGAAATTCCTGCTCCCGCTGATCGGCCGCGCCCGCGCCGCAGCCCGCCTCTCCGGACAGCGCGGCTAGGCCCTGCCTGCTTACGCACCTCTGCCTCACTCTTCCCCTCTCCCGGGACGGGAGAGGGAGGCCGGCAGGCCGGTGAGGGACTTCGATCTGGCCCCGCCGCTAGCGTCATGCGTATCCTTAGACTGGCGAGGCGACGGCGAATTATTTC
>CAYLSI010000078.1:0-12064 GCA_964386545.1 uncultured Hyphomicrobium sp. | reverse complement strand
CGGGAACGGCCGGATGCGGTCAGCCGCGGATGAGGCCGCCGGCAATGCCGAGCGCGAGGCCGATGGCGATGCCGGTCGCGGTCCGTGTTGCCATCTGCGCGATGTGGGAAACGAAACCACCAAAATCCAGGGCGCGGGAGCAGGCGCCCCATGCCCGGTGTCCGGCGGAGCGGGCAGCGCCCGTTTGCGCGCACCCTCCCCGCCCTCCCGCTCGGCGCGGTTCCGTACGGAGCGGAGAGGGAACAAACGAACCCGCCCCGTGTTATCTCACTTGCGGAAATTTCGCCGCGGCGCTTCTCATTGTACGGATTGGACCGACGGAAGCGACTGCCCCACCTTCGCCTCCGGGCCTAACCCATTCCCCCAAACGCTCAGGACACCGACAAAGCCCGCCGCATGCCGATTTTTTCCTCCAAACTCGCGCGCAACACGCTCGGCCTGATGGCGGCGGGAACCGCCATTCTCATTGCGATCGTGATTTTTTCGTACCTGCTGGTCGGATCCACGCGCCAGAGCGCCCGCGACGTCGAAATCGGGCGGGACGTTCGGATCGCCGCGAGCACCGTCCTCTCCGATCTCGTGGACGCCGAGACGGGCCAGCGCGGATTTCTGATCACGGGCCGCGAGGAGTATCTCGGCCCGTACGAGGCCACCAAGGAGCACCTCACCAATGCGCTGAAGGAGCTGAACGAGCGCGCCCGCCACACCCCCGAGATCAGCGTCCAGATCGCCAGGATCGACGACGTCGCCGAAGCGAAGATGCGCGAGCTGTCGCGCACGATCGAGATCTACCGGTCGGGCGACCGCCAGGCCGCCTACGAGCTCGTGCAGACCGACAGCGGCAAGCAGACCATGGACGAGGCCCGCCAGATCCTCGACCAGATCATCGCCGCCATGAACAAACGCGTCAGCGACAGCCTCGACGGCCTCGAACGGTCGGCCCGGCGGCTGTCGTGGGTGACGACGCTGGGCGGCGTCACCATCGCGCTCTTTTCCGGAGCGGCCTTCTTCATCGTCTATCGTCATACCCAGGGCCTGGTCGATGCGCGCCGCGAGGTCGTGGAGCTCAACCAGAGCCTGGAGGACCGTGTTGCAGAGCGCACGACCGACCTGACCCGCGCCAACGACGAGATCCAGCGCTTCGCCTATATCGTGAGCCACGACCTGCGCGCACCCCTCGTCAACATCATGGGATTTACCAGCGAGCTGGAGGTGGGCACCACGGCGCTCAAGACCTATTTCAACGCCGAGCAGCCGACCGAGGAGCAGTCCGAGGAGGCACGCCGCGCGGCGGCCGAGGAGATCCCCGAGGCGGTCCACTTCATCCGCGCCTCGACGTCCAAGATGGACGGCCTCATCGGCGCCATCCTGAAGCTGTCGCGCGAAGGCCGCCGCGAGCTGCGCCGCGAGCGCATCGACCTGGATGCGTTGTTCGGCCAGGCCATCACGAGCCTGCAGCACCAGCTCGCCACCGCCGAGGCCCGGGTCGATATTCCCGAACCGCTGCCGAGCGTCGTGAGCGACCGCCTCGCCCTCGAGCAGATCTTCGGCAATATCCTCGAGAATGCCGTTAAGTATCTCGCGAAGGATCGGCCCGGTCTGATCGAGGTGACGGGCTCCGAGCGCGGCGGCCGCGTCAAGATTAACGTCAAGGACAACGGCCGCGGAATCGAGGAAAAAGACCTTGAACGGATCTTCGAGCTGTTTCGCCGCGCAGGGTCGCAGGATCGCCCCGGCGAAGGGGTAGGACTTGCGCACGTACGCGCACTTGTGCGCAGGATGGGCGGCGACGTGACCGTCCGCTCGCAATTCGGGCACGGAACGACGTTCGAGGTCGATCTTCCGAAAAAAGCGCCCTTCAAGAACCCAACGGGAGACCTAAAATCATGACGGACGCATCGAAGGCCAACCACGTCACGATCGTCATGGTCGAGGACGACGAGGGCCACGCGCGCCTGATCGAGCGCAACATCCGCCGCGCCGGCGTGACGAACGAGATCGTCCCGTTTGCGGACGGCACGACCGCGCTCGAATATCTGTTCGGCGAGGACGGCTCGGGCGAGGCCAATGCGCGCCGCGCGATCCTCGTCCTGCTCGATCTCAATCTGCCCGACATGAGCGGCGTCAGCATTCTCGAGCGCCTGAAGTCGAATCCGAACTTGAAGCGTTTCCCGGTCGTTATTCTGACGACCACCGACGACGAGCGCGAAATCCAGCGCTGCTACGATCTCGGCGCGAACGTCTACATCACGAAGCCGGTCAACTACGAGAGCTTCGCCAACGCCATTCGTCAGCTTGGATTGTTCGTGTCGGTCATGCAGGTGCCTACGACGAATTGAGAACCGCTCGCTGATGGTGCACGTCCTCTATATCGACGACGATGAAGGTCTCGGGCGCCTTCTGAAGCGCGTGCTCGCGTCCGAAGGCATGACGCTCGAGCATGCGATTTCGAGCGAGCGCGGCTTGGCCCTTCTCGCGTCCGGCAGGTTCGACGTCGTCGCCCTCGACCACAACCTCATCAGCGAGACCGGCCTCGACGTCATCCCGCGCATCCAGGCGACGGCGGACGCGCCGCCTATCATCTACGTTACGGGATCGGAGGACGCGCGGATCGCCGTCTCCGCGCTGAAAGCCGGCGCCGTCGACTATGTCTGGAAGGACGTGGACGGCCACTATCGCGAGCTGCTCGTCGCCGCGATCAAATCCGCCCTCAAGCAGCGGCGCATGCAGCACGAGCGCGAGGAGCACCAGCGCGCCATCGAAGCCGCCAAGGAGCGTGCTGAGCTGCTGCTCGCGGAGGTCAACCACCGCGTCGCCAACTCGCTCGCCCTCGTCGCCTCGCTGGCCTCCGTCCAGGCCAGCGCCGTCGCCGACGAATCCTCGAAGGTCGCGCTGCAGGAGATGAAGGCGCGCATCCTCGCGATCGCCGGCATCCACCGCCGTCTCTACACGTCGATGGACGTCCGCTTCGTCGAGCTGGACGCGTACCTCAAGAACCTCGGCGAGGAGCTCGTGACGGTGCTGGGCTCCGACGACAGCCGCAACTCCATCAAGGTGATCTCGGACGGCGACATCCGCCTGCCGACCGACCGCGCCATCTCCCTCGCCGTCATCGTGACGGAGCTCGTCACCAACGCCATCAAGTACGCCTACCCGGGCAACGAAAGCGGCGACATCCGCATCTTCCTGCGGCGCACGAGCGGCAGCCGGCTCTCGCTCGTGGTCGAGGACGACGGCATCGGCTGGAGCGGCGACGAGAAGCCCAAGGGCTCGGGCCTCGGCACGCGCATCATCACCACCATGGCGCGCGGCCTGGAAGGCTCGTTCCGCTACGAGGCCGGCACACGCGGCACGCGCGCAAGCCTCGATTTCACGAGCTGACTCCGTCGCAAGGTGCCCGCCCCAGAGCCTCGCGTACGTAACATCCCGGGCTTTCTGCGCCACCCGCTGGACCTCCCGCACCCGAGCCACTAACACTCCCCCGGACACAACGACGAAGGGGATGTTTCCATGCGGCAGGAGAGACAGGCGGGCACCATCGCGCGTGCTGGATGTGCGGCAGCGCTCGCGGTGGGTCTGGCGCTGACGTGGAGCGCACCCGCAACCGCGCGCGAGTGCGGAAACGGCGCGGCCGGCTTCGGCTCCTGGCTTTCGGCGTTCAAGAAGCGCGCCGCCGCCGAGGGCGTCTCCCAGCGCGCCATCGCCCAGGGTCTCGATGGCGTGACCTACGATCCCCGCATCATCCGCCTCGACCGCAATCAGAAATCCTTCAAGCTGTCGTTCGAACAGTTCTACGCGCGCCGCGTGGGCACCGCCCTGATCGGCCGCGCCCGCGCGCGCCTCAGGACGCACGCCGCCACCTTCGACCGCATGGAGCGCCAGTTCGGTGTGCCGCGCGAAATCGTCGTCGCGATCTGGGGTCTCGAAACGAACTTCGGCGCCGACACGAGCGGCAAGTATTCGATCATCCGCTCGCTCGCCACGCTGGCCTACGACTGCCGCCGCTCGCCGTTCTTCACCGGCCAACTGGTCGACGCGCTCCGCATCGTCGAGCACGGCGACATGAGCCCGGCCGACATGCGCGGCGGATGGGCCGGCGAAATCGGACAGACGCAGTTCCTGCCCACGCCGTACGTCAAGTACGGCGTCGACTTCGACGGCGACGGCCGCGTCGATCTGGTCCGCAGCGTGCCGGACATCCTGGCCTCCACCGCCAACTTCCTCAAAGGCCACGGCTGGCAGCGCGGTCAGCCCTGGCATCCGGGCTCGCCGAACTACGACGTGATCCGGGACTGGAACCGCGCCCAGGTCTACCAGCGCACGATTTCCGTCATGGCCTCGAAGCTCGCCGCCCGCTGAGGCACGAGCGCGAAGGATGAGGGTAAGGCCGCAGCGCGCAAAAAATAGCCGGCCCGTCTGGGGGAAGACGGGCCGGCGGAAGAAGCGCGCGGGGTGTTGGGGGGAGGAAACGCGCGCTCCTGGACTCGAATTCAGGCCGCAGCCACCGTGCGCGACGCATCCGGCGGAAGCCGGTCGAAACCGAGCGACGCCGCGACCGCCGAGTGCATGATGCGTCCGTCGCGCACATTGAGGCCGGCCGCCAGGTGCTTGTCGCGATCGAACGCTGCGAGGCCCTGGTCGGCGAGCTTCATGACGAACGGCAGCGTCGCGTTGTTGAGGGCCTGCGCGCTGGTCAGCGGCACGGCGCCCGGCATGTTCGCCACGCAGTAGTGGATCACGCCGTCGACCTCGAAGGTCGGATGCGCATGCGTCGTCGGCCGCGAGGTCTCGAAGCAGCCGCCCTGGTCGATGGACACGTCAACCAGCACGGCGCCCTTCTTCATCGAGCCGAGCATCGCGCGGTTGACGAGCTTCGGCGCGCTCGCGCCGGCGACGAGAACGGCGCCGATCACGACGTCGGCGTCCAGCACCGCGGTCTCGATCGCGTGCATCGTCGACGCCAGCGTCACGACCCGGCCATGGAACATCTCGTCGAGCTGGCGCAGGCGCGGCAGCGACTTGTCGATGATGGTGACGTCGGCGCCGAGGCCGGCCGCCATGCGCGCGGCATGCGTGCCGACGACCCCGCCGCCGAGCACGACGACCTTGGCCGGACGCACGCCCGGCACGCCGCCCATCAGCACGCCGCGCCCGCCGGTGGGACGGCGCAACGCGACGGCAGCGGCCTCGATCGAAAGACGCCCCGCGACCTCGCTCATCGGCGCGAGCAGCGGCAGCCCGCCGGCGGCGTCCGTCACGGTCTCGTAGGCGATCGCCGTCGCGCCGGAGGCGAGCAGCCCGCGCGCCTGCGCCGGATCGGGCGCCAGATGCAGGTACGTGAACAGGATGTGATGCGGCGCGAGCCGCGCGATCTCCACCGCCTGCGGCTCCTTGACCTTCACGATCATCTCGGCCTCGGCGAACACGGCCTCCGCCGTCGGCAGGATCGTCGCGCCGCTCTGCGCATAGGCCGCGTCGTCCGCATGGATGCCCACGCCCGCGCCCGACTGGACAAGCACCTCGTGACCGCGCGCCGTGAGCTCGCGGACGGAGCCCGGCACGAGCCCCACGCGGTACTCGTCGCTCTTGATTTCCGTCGGAACCCCGATGCGCATGAGCGTCTCCTTCAAGGCGCAGGCTCGTTCTTTCCGCATGAACTATACCAGCGCCGGGACCGCATTTGCGTGCAAATTACCTTGATCGCAACCCGTAAAACGCAGAATATATGCGTAAATTTCCATATTTCTGAGATTTGCAATGCAAAACGGTCTCGACGCGCTCGATCACGCCATCATCGCCGCCCTGATCGAGGACGGCCGCCGCAGCCAGGTCCAGCTCGCCGAGCGCATTCCCTTGTCGCCGACAGCCATCGCGCGGCGCATTCGCGCGCTGGAGGACACCGGCATCATCGAAGGCTATCAGGCCCGCATCAATCGCCGCGCCATCGGCCTCGAAATGACGGTCCACATCTTCATCAGCCTGCAGAACCAGACGGAGCAGCACCTCGAAGCCTTCGAGGCGGCCGTGGCCGCCGCCCCGTCCGTCATCGGCTGCGAGATGATGTCCGGCGAGGACGACTATCTGCTGACGGTGCTCGCCCGCGATCTCGCCGACTACGAGCGCATCCATAAGCAGGAGCTGTCCCGCCTGCCCGGCGTCACGCGCCTGCGCTCGAGCTTCGTGCTGCGCGAGGTGAAGGCCCGGCCGCTGCCGGCCGCGGTGCTGACCGGGCCCGCGAAAGCGTCTCCGGGCCGCGCGAAGGAAAAGTAACTCTATAACAAATTTGTGATGCGGCGGTCCCGGCGCGCTATGGTGACCTGCGCCCGCAGCCGCCCGCGGCGCTCTCATGCCCAGGACTCCGAATGCCCGCTTCACCGAACCCGTCCGCGTCCCCCGAGAACGTGCCCGACCGTCTCGCAAGGCTCTGGTATCGGCGTCCGTTCCGCTGGCAGATCCTGATCGCGATCGCGCTGCTCACGATCTTCACCGGCATCATCGGCGCCGTTCTCGCCGTCCTCGATTCCCGCACGCGCGCCGCCATCGAAACGAGCGCCAACGTCGACCTGTGGCGCCACCACATCGCGCGGCGCGTCTCCGAGATCGACGGCCCGAACGACCTTGCGCCGTTCGCTTGGCGTCTCGCGCAGGAGATGGCGCAGGTCCGCCACGTCATCGTGCGTATCGAGGACGCGGACGGGAATGTCGTCCCGCTCGATCGCCACGGCAGCCAGGAGACGAAGCCCCATCACGGCGAAACCGCGCCCTGGTGGTTCGTGCGCCTCGTGCAGCCCAAGAAGGACGTGAGCACGGTCCCCATCACCGCCAACGGACGCCTGATCGGCACCGTGCTGATCGAGGGCGAGCCCGACGACGAGATCGCCGAGGCCTGGGAATTGCTCGAGCTGATGGCGATCCTCTGGCTCGCCGGAACGGCGGCCATGATGGTCGGGCTCTACTTCGTGCTAGGCTACATCCTGAGCCCGCTCGTGACGCTGTCCGAGGGCATGCACGAGCTGGAGGATGGCCACTACGGCCTGCGGCTGGCCCCGCCCAAGGTTCCGGAATTCGCCAACATCGTCGACAGCTTCAACACGCTCGCCGAGGCGCTCGACAACGCGAACGCCGAGAACAGCCAGCTCTACCGCCAGCTCATCGCGGTCCAGGAGGACGAGCGGCGGCAGATCTCGCGCGACCTGCACGACGAGGTCGGCCCCTGCCTGTTCGGCATCACGGCCGGAGCCGGCGCCATCGAGCGCCACGCGCGCAATGTCCCCGAGCCCCAGTCGTCGGCGATCCTCTCCTGCGTCAAGGAGATCTCCCACGTCTCGGAGCGGCTCAAGAGCCTCAACCGCCAGCTCCTCAATCGCCTGCGCCCGGTCGCGCTCGGCCGCGTAACGCTGACCGAGCTCATCGGCGAGTTGATCGCCTCTTACGAAAGCCGCCACCCGGAGAAGACGTTCGAGAAGCGCGTCGCCGGACTCGCGCCGACCTACGGCGAGGACATCGACCTGACGCTCTACCGCTGCGTTCAGGAGGGGCTCACCAATGCCGTGCGCCACGGCAATCCGACCCGCGTCAGCATCGACCTCACGCGCGAGGAGACGCCGTCCGGCGCCCTGGCGCGGCTCGTCATCCGCGACAACGGCGTGGGCATCTCGGATGCGACGCCCCTCGGCTACGGCCTCTCCGGCATGCGCGAGCGCGTGCGCGCCCAGTCCGGCACCCTCGTCATCGCCGCGCAAGAGGAGAGCGGCGGCACCGTGCTGACGATTACCTTGCCCGTCCCGGCCGCCGGCGAGGACCGCCGCGACGTCCGCACGCTGCAATCGAAATGACGTCCGAGCGGGGCCGGAGACGGCAAGCAGCACGGCTTGGAAATGCTGCAATGCAGAAATAAGACTTAAGGATGAATGAGGCGCATTCGCACGATTATTGCAGCGCTTGCTTGCCTCCAGTCACCCTTTTGCCAAGATTTTGGGCAATTGCGACAATTCTAAGACTAAGAACTTGACGTCCCTCCGTGTCCCTGCTGCATTGCACCTATCGAAGGCAGGGGAGTCGAACGGATGCAATACTACACGTACGAGCTGGCTCACGCTTTGATGCACCCGGTTCGTCTGATGACCCGAGCGCTGAAGACGCAGGTCGAAGCCTCTTTCAATCCGTTTGCCCAGACTGAATTCGCCAAGAACATTTCGGCCGCCTGCGAAGTCTTCGAAGGCATGACGCGCCGCTACGGCAAGCCCGAGTTCGGCATCAAGGAAACGAAGATCCACGGCCTCACCGTGCCCGTGCACGAGGAGGTCGTCCTGCAGAAGCCGTTCTGCAATCTCGTGCACTTCGACCGCGATGAGACCGTCGTCGGCAAGAGATACGACCCCAAGGTCCTCCTCATCGCTCCCATGTCCGGCCACTACGCGACGCTGCTGCGCGGCACGGTCGAGACGATGATCCCCGAGCACAATCTCTACATCACCGACTGGGCCGACGCGCGCGACATCCCCGCCTACGCGGGATCCTTCGATCTCGACGACTTCGTCGACTACATCGTCGAGTTCATCCAGTTCCTCGGTCCGAATACGCATGTGATCGCCGTGTGTCAGCCGGCCGTGCCGGCGCTCGCGGCCGCCGCCGTGATGGCCATGGACGACGATCCGTGTCAGCCCAGCTCCATGACGCTGATGGGCGGCCCGATCGACACGCGCCGCAACCCGACGCAGGTGAACAAGCTCGCCGAGGAGAAGTCGATCTCCTGGTTCGAGAACAACGTCATCCACTACGTCCCCTTCCCGAACGCCGGCTTCGGCCGCCGCGTCTATCCGGGCTTCATCCAGCTCACCGGCTTCATGACCATGAACCTCGAGCGGCACACCCAGGCGCACTGGAAGCTGTTCGAGAACCTCGTGAAGGGCGATTGCGACTCGGTGAACCAGCACAAGGCGTTCTACGAGGAATACCTCGCCGTCATGGACCTGCCGGCCGAGTTCTACCTGCAGACGGTCAAGACCGTCTTCCAGGACCACGCGCTGCCGAAAGGCGAGATGATGCATCGCGGACGGCGCATCGACTGCTCCGCCATCAAGAAGACCGCGCTCATGACCGTCGAAGGCGAGCGCGACGACATCTGCGGCCTCGGCCAGACGCAGGCCGCGCACGATCTCTGCTCGGGCCTTCCGGCGGACGAGCACTACGGCTACGTGCAGCCGGGCGTCGGCCACTACGGCGTCTTCAGCGGCACGCGCTGGCGCACGGAGATCCAGCCGCGCATCCGCGAGATGATCCGCACGACGCAGTTCAAGCGCCGCACCGGGACCGAGGATACGAAGATGCCGCTGCCCTACCGGGCGCTGCGTCCCACGCGCGAGAACATCATCGACTGGCGCACGCATCAGCAGCCCGGCGAAGTCAACAGCTCGCCGCGCTGAGGGACACCACGCTCGCGTGCAAGCGCCGGAGAGCGTCGCCCCACGCGGGCGGCGCCCCCACGCGTTGACTCCTGCCGCGCGGCAACTAGAGTGCGGCGCACCATCCTCACCTCTTCTCTTCAGACGAAAATCGAGGTTTCTCCCGATGAGCGCCGTCCGCACGCCTGCGAAACATTTCGCGCCCCTCGCCATTGGCGCGCCCGAGCCCTACCGCGCCGCGCCGGTCCGCATCGAGCGCATGATCCACTTCGTGCCGCCGCACAACGAGAAGATCCGCTCGAAGATCAAGGACATCGCCGGCCAGGTCGACGTCGTCCTCGGCAACCTCGAGGACGCCATTCCCGTCGGCGACAAGGAAGCGGCCCGCCGCGGCTTCATCCAGATGGCGCGCGAGAACGACTTCGGCGACACCGGCCTCTGGACGCGCATCAACTGCCTCAACTCGCCCTGGATGCTCGACGACGTCATCGAGATCGTCCGCGAGGCCGGCAACAAGGTCGACGTGATCATGCTGCCCAAGGTCGAGGGCCCCTGGGACATCCATTACCTCGATCAGTTGCTGGCGCAGCTCGAAGCCAAGCACGGCGTCACCCGCCCGATCATGATCCACGCCATTCTCGAGACCGCCGAAGGCGTGAAGAACGTCGAGGACATCGCGGCCGCCTCGCCCCGCATGCACGGCATGAGCCTCGGCCCGGCCGACCTCGCCGCCTCGCGCGGCATGAAGACGACTCGCGTCGGCGGCGGCCATCCGGATTACACGGTGCTCGCGGACGCCGGCGCCGATGCCAAGGCGGAGCGCGCGCGCGCCCAGCAGGACCTCTGGCACTACACCGTCGGCAAGATGGTCGACGCCTGCCTCGCCTACGGGCTGAAGCCGTTCTACGGCCCCTTCGGCGACTTCTCCGATGCGGCCGCGTGCGAGGCCCAGTTCCGCAACGCCTTCATCCAGGGATGCCTCGGCGCCTGGTCGCTGCATCCGACGCAGATCGACATCGCCAAGCGCGTCTTCTCGCCCGACGTCAAGGAGGTCGCCTTCGCCAAGCGCATCCTCGAAGCCATGCCGGACGGCACCGGCGCCGTCATGATCGACGGCAAGATGCAGGACGACGCCACCTGGAAACAGGCGAAGGTCATCGTCGACCTGGCCCGTCTGGTCGCGAAGAAGGACCCCGATCGCGCGGCCGAATACGGCTTCTGACCGCTGCATCAACCATCTTCCACAGTTGGGTTGACATCGCGACCGCCCTCCCCTCGAATGCGGGCGGGATAGACGCATGTCACGCACACCGAGAAAATCGAAGCCGGCGCGCCGCAAAGCGGCTGAGCCCGCAAGGCCCGTCCGCAACGCGAAGTTCGCGATCGGACAGGTCGTGCGCCATCGCGTCTACGCGTTTCGTGGCGTCGTCTTCGACATCGATCCCGTCTTCAGCAACTCGGAGGAGTGGTGGCTCGCGATCCCGGCGGAGATCCGTCCCGTCAAGGATCAGCCCTACTATCATCTCCTCGCCGAGAACGAGGAGACGGAGTACATCGCCTACGTGTCCGAGCAGAACCTGCTGCCCGACACGAGCGGGGAGCCGCTGCGCCACCCGCAGCTCGCCGACTATTTCATCGAGGACGAGGACGGCCGCTACCGGGTCTTCAGCCCCCCGCATTGAGCGGCCGCCGGGCACCGCGCCATGAGCATCACGATCTACCATAACCCCGCCTGCGGAACGTCGCGCAACACGCTCGCGATGATCCGTCAGAGCGGCGAGGAGCCCGAGGTCGTCCTCTATCTCGAAACGCCGCCGACGGCGGAGCGCCTCGAGGCGCTGCTCGCGGCCATGGGAAAAGCGCCGCGCGAGATCCTGCGCACGAACGTGCCGCCCTATGCCGAGCTGGGCCTCGAAGGATCGCACCACACGGACCGCGAGCTGGTGGCTCTGATGGTGCGCCATCCGCTGCTCATCAACCGCCCCATCGTCGTCACGCCGCGCGGCGTCCGGCTGTGCCGCCCGTCCGAGGTCGTGCTGGAGATCCTTCCCAATCCCCACATCGGCCGCTTCGTCAAGGAGGACGGCGAGGTCATCGACACCGCCGCGAGCTAGAGGACGCCGGCTCGTCGTAAGGCAACGCGACCCGTCGAGGACCTCGAGCGCGCGACCCCGCTGCATGCGCTCGCAAACGCTCCAGCGAAAAAAGGAAAAGGCCGCTCTTTCGAGCGGCCTTTCTAATTTCGAACGAGAACGTCGCGGCTTACTTCTTCTTTTCAGCCGGCTTCGCCGCCTCGCCGCCACCCGGAGGAGGAGGCAGCTCCTTCATCTTCTCGGCGCGGAACTTCTCGTAGGCTTCCTGCTGACGCTGACGGATCTGCGCCATGAGCTCGCCGCGCTTCTTCTTGTACTCGGCGTTGTCGACCGGCTTGCCGGCGAACGCATCGGTGAAGCCATCGAGCGGAACGGGGAAGCCGATCGGCTGAGCCTGCGCGTTCATGGCGAGAACCATGATGCCGCCGCCGGCCTTCATCTGATCGACGATCTCCTTCGTCGCCTCGGTCTCGGCCGTGCAGCCCGAAGAGTGGCAGAGCGAATACTTGAGATCGATCGGCTTCAGGTCCTTGTCGTCGATCTTCTCGTTCTTCGCGGCCTTCTCCC
>CAYLSI010000077.1:0-12159 GCA_964386545.1 uncultured Hyphomicrobium sp. | reverse complement strand
GGCGCAGGTAGTCGTAGATCTCGGTGACGGTGCCGACGGTCGAGCGCGGGTTCTTGGACGTCGTTTTCTGCTCGATGGAGATGGCGGGCGACAGGCCGTCGATGTGATCGACGTCCGGCTTCTGCATCATCTCGAGGAACTGGCGGGCGTAGGCCGAGAGGCTTTCGACGTAGCGGCGCTGGCCCTCGGCGTAGATCGTGTCGAAGGCAAGGGACGACTTGCCGGAGCCCGACAGGCCCGTGAACACGACGAGCGCGTCGCGCGGGATTTCGAGATCGACGTTCTTCAGATTGTGCTCGCGCGCGCCCCGGACGTGGATGGTTTTCATCAGGTCGGAGCCGGGACGGTCGGGGGATTTCTTGGGCGCTTTGCTCATGGGGCCCTAGGTAGCGTGCCGCCGCCCCGGCGGCAATGCAACTCAACGGCGCGGGGCTAAAAATCAAGGGGATGCGGGGGGCTAGGGTCTGCGGTCCGTGAAATCGGATCGCGCGGACCCCCGGGGGCGGCGTCCATACAATTCGGTAAAGTCGCTTGCGCGGCGCGGGGCGCATCCCATGTCCGGTGAAGCGATCATTCCGGCAGGTTTGCTGCCGGTCGCACTCCCAAGGACGACCGCGATGCGTAGGATCATCTTGGCCGCCGTGCTGGCTCTCGGCTCGGCCGGCGGCGCTGCTCTGGCCGCAACGAACGCTCCGACCGCGAGCCCGGCGGGCGGGGCGGCCGCCGTGACATCGGACGACGGAAAATACTACGCCGCGAACGGCGACCCGACCTACAAGATCGGCCCGAACGACAGCGTCGACTGGTACACCTTCTCGGGCTACCGGCGCTTCAACGGCGCCTGCGAGGTCTGCCATGGGTTCCACGGATCGGGCTCGAGCTTCGCGCCGGACCTCACGCAGTCGCTCAAAACGATGAGCTATGCGGATTTCCAGAAGATCGTCGTCAACGGCAAGCAGGACGTCAACACGGCGCAGACGCTCGTGATGCCGTCGTTCGGCGAGAACAAGAACGTGATGTGCTACCTCGACGACATCTACGTTTACCTGCGCGCCCGCGCGGACGGTGCGCAAGGCTCGGGGCGGCCGACGTCCAACGCGCCCAAACCGAAGACCGCGGCGGCCTATGAGAACGACTGCATGGGTCCCTAAGGCGAAGGCCAGAGCCTCGAACACGAACGCGACGGGCCCTGCCCGTCGCGTCGCGGTTCGAGGATATTGGCCGCCGGTCTATTCGGCGCCCTCGGTGCCGGCTCCGGCGCCGGTGCTCGATTCCGAGCCTGCCGCAGCCTGCTGGACGAAGCCCATCTTGCAGCCGTCGGTGAACTCGGCGCTCGAGATCATGTTGTCGCCGTTCTTGTCGACCTGCTCGAAGTTGGTGACGAAGGGCTTGGCCTTCTCGGCGGAGAGATCCTGACCGCCCGAGGCATCGCTCCAGACCTTCGAGCATTCGGCCTCGTTCAGGATCTGGCCGGGGCGTCCGGCTTCCTTGGCGGCCTTGGGTGTGCTCTCGGCAAAGGCCGCACCGGGGGCGCCCATCGCCAGGGCCAGTGCGAGCGCCGATGCAACGGCTTTCCTTCTCATCTGTCTCTCCTTCTTCTTCCTTGGGGTTATGTCTCGTCGCGGTTGTTGCCGGTTTTCGGCACGGCACCGCAGTGCGGCGCTCGCGTCAGCGCCGTTCTCGACGGGCGCGCGGGGCTGCTCTTCACGTTGCAACGCGCCTTCTCTCTGCAACGCGCCGAGGGGCGTGCTGTTTCGCATGTCCGAAAAACGGGAAACGTTCCCGGCGCCAGCCTCGGCCGCGCATGGGCTAGGCCTGGTTGCGGATCTTGGCGATCTTGGCGGCGATGTCTTCCAGGGCGAAGGGCTTGGCCAGCAGGTCGACGCCGTCGTCGAGCGTGCCGTTGTGCACGATGGCGTTGCGGGTGTAGCCGGTGGTGAACAGCACTTTGAGGCCGGGACGGCGCTCACGCGCGACCTCGGCCAGCTTGCGGCCGTTCATGCCGGGCATCACCACGTCGGTGACCATGAGGTCAAGATCCGGCATGCGCTCCAGGATGCCGAGGGCCTCGGCGCCGTTGCGGGCGGACAGCACCGAGAAGCCGAGCTCGCCCAGCATCTCGACCGTGAGCCGGCGCACGTCCTCGTCGTCCTCCACCACGAGGACATGCTCGCCGTCGCCGCGCGTCATTTGCGATCGGATCGGCTCGATGGCGGGAGGGCTCGTCTCGCGCTTCTCGACGAGGCGCGGGAAGTAGAGCTTGACGGTCGTGCCTTCGCCGACCTCGCTGTAGATCTTCACGTGGCCCTTGGACTGCTTGATGAAGCCGTAAACCTGGCTCAGCCCCAGGCCGGTGCCGGCATCGACATCCTTGGTGGTGAAGAATGGCTCGAACACGCGGGCGAGAATGTCCGGTGCCATGCCGTGGCCGGTGTCGGTCACGGCGATCATCACGTATTGGCCGGCGATCACCTCGGAGTGCGCGGCGGCGTACGTGTCGTCGAGATGGGCGTTGGCGGTCTCGAACGTCAGCTTGCCGCCCTCGGGCATCGCATCGCGGGCGTTGACGGCGAGATTGAGCAGCGCGCTCTCGAGGCCATGCGAGTCGGCGTGGATGCTCCAGAGCCCGCCCGCGCGGACGAACTCCATGGCGATGCTTTCGGGAAGCGTTCGGCGCAGCACCTCCTCGATGCCGCCGAGCAGCTTGTTGGCGTCGGTGCGCTGGGGCGAAAGGGGCTGCTGCCGCGAGAAGGCGAGAAGCCGCGAGACCAGCGTCGCGGCGCGCTCGGCGCCTTTCACCGCGCCGTCGAGGTAGTCCTCGATGTCGAAGTCCGAACGCGCGATGCGCCGCTTGGCGAGGCGCAGGCTGCTCAGGATGACGGCGAGCATGTTGTTGAAGTCGTGCGCGATGCCGCCCGTGAGCTGGCCGACCGCTTCCATCTTCTGGGCCTGGCGCAGCGCGTCCTCGGCCATTTTCAGCCGCGCCTGCTCGTTGAGCCGCTCGGTGACGTCGTAGACGAACTGGTAGCCCCCGATCGCGGCGCCCGAGGCGTCGCGCAGCGCGCTGAAGCGCATCTCGTAGCTGCGCCGTGCGCTGCCTTCGCCGAACTCGGCGATCTCGACGAAGGGCTTGCTCGTGAACGCGCGCTGCCAGAGCGTGCGTGCGGCGGCTTGCGCCACGGGGTGCGCTTCGAGAAGGGCCAGCATGTTGTCGCCGACCCGGGGCATCGGCCCGAACAGCCGTTGAAACTCCTGCGCGGCGGCCGTGTTGAGCGCCAGCCAGTCGAAGTTGCGGTCGATGACCTGCACGAAGGCGTCGGTCGCTTCGACGATCTCGGCGAGGATCTTCCGTTCCGCCAGCGCCTCCGCGACGCGCGTCTCCAGCGTCTCGTTCAGCTTCTTCAGCGCGGCCTCGGCGCGCTTCTGCTTGGTGACGTCCTGAAACAGAACGGCCACCTGACGCAGCTCGGGAGGCTCGATGCGAAACGAGGAGAGCGACAGATGCCGGCCGGTGGCGACGAGCTCGCGCTCGAAGCGGATCGGCTTTCCGGTGAGCAGGACGCCGCGGTAAAGCTCGACCCAGCCGTCGGCTTCGGAGGGCACCATCTCCCGGACTTTCTGCCCTACGACGTCGGGGATGCCGGCGTGGCGCGCGTAGGCGGCGTTCGCCTCGATGTGGATGTAGTCGCTCAGGGGCCCGTGCGGGCCGTCGAGGAACTCGATGATGCAAAAGCCTTCGTCGATGGTGTCGAACAGCGCGCGATAGCGCGTCTCGCCGAGGCTTACGGCGTCCTGGGCCGGCTGGCCCGCGGCCCCGGCTTTCAAGGCGGCGTTCTGCTCCTCGAGCGCCGCGATGCGACGCTGGAGGTGTTCGACCTGATCGGGAGTCACACCAGCTTAATCCTGTGCCCATCGGCGCTCGCCGCACCGCGAGTCCGCAAGTGTAGCGCGCCGGGGAGAAATAAGTTCCAAATCGGTATAAGCCGTGCGGCCCAAATCCTAAGCCGCATTCGGTGGCTTCAGACGGTCTTAACCGAGCTGTCCGGTCCGATAGAGCGTGATGCGCAGGCCGCCGTGGGGCACCGGGGCCGACGGCGGCAGGAATGGCAGCCCCGTCGCCTTGGCGAGCGCGGGCTCGCTCGTGATCATGCCGACGCGCCAGCCGGCGAACGCCTCGGTCAGGCGCGCGCCGAGGGCGCGGTAGAGCGCGTGGAGCTTTTTCTTGTCGCCGATGCGCGTGCCGTAGGGCGGATTGAGGATCACGAGCCCGGGCGGGCCGTCGGGCGGCTCCGCCGCGCCGATGCTCTGCGGCTCGAAGGTCGTGAAGCCGGCGACGCCCGCGCGCTCCGCGTTGGCTTCGCTCATCGCGATCGCGTTGGCGTCGCGGTCGCTGCCAAACGCGCGGACGGCGGGCGTGACGGCGTTCGCGAGGGCGGCTTCGCGCAGGGCCTGCCAGCGCGCGGCGTCGAAGGTGGCGAGCTGCTCGAAGGCGAAGCTGCGCGCCCGGCCCGGTGCGAGGTGCGCGGCGATCTCGGCGGCTTCGATGACGAAGGTGCCGGAGCCGCACATGGGATCGTAGACGGTTTCCGTGCCGTCGTAGCCGCATTGACGCAGGAAAAGCGCGGCGAGTGTCTCGCGCATCGGCGCCTTGGCGACGGCCTCCTTGAAGCCGCGCTTGTGCAGAAGCGCGCCGGACGTGTCGAGGCTGAGGGTGCAGACGTTGTTCTCGAGCCGCGCGGTGATCGTGACGGCGGCCTCCTCCTTTTCCGCCAAGGGCGCGGCAATCTCCGCGGCGATGGCGCGCGCGATGCGCTCGGCAGCGGCGCCCGTGTGATAGATGCGCGAGCGCGCGCAGGTGGCCTCCACGCGGAACGGAACGTCGGGACGCAGCACGCCGGCCCAGGGCACACGCCGCGCGCGCGGCTCCAGCTTGTCGAGCTGCTCGATGCGGAAACTGTCGAGGCGCGCGAGGACGCGGCTCGCGCCGCGCACGACGAGATTGGCGCGCCAGACGTCGTGCCAGCGGCCTTCGATCCTGACGCCGCCGGGCACGGCTTTCGGCGCGCGGAACCCATGCGCCTTCACCTCGTCGCACAGCACCGCCTCGAGGCCTGGTGGTGCGGAAAGAAAAATCTCGAAATCGCCGTTCGGTTTCATAGCGCGCATGTATTGCGATGCGAAAAGAAGGTCGATCTTCTTTTTCATGGCACGTGTGATTCCGTAAGGGCCAGGTTGTCTCTTGACAGAATGCGTGCGCGGGCCAACTCTATCTCTCAGATGGCTGTCGCTGCGATGTCTCCCTGAACGAAGCCAACGCTTCGTCATCGGTGTCCAGTACCCCCGGTTTTGAGGACAGTTGTCATTTCCGTGGTCTTGGCGCGTTGCCGGCTGGCCAGCGCGCAGCGCCAAGACCACGGGCACGGTTCAACAGCGAATGGAGGGCTTATGACTCCACCGGGTTGTCGTGTCGGACCCCGCACAGAAGCGCGGTCCAGGCTTGGCTGAGCGAAGCTGCTGCAGCTTTTGCTTCGCAGATCCGAGCCCTTCGAAATGCAGGATTGAAAATCTTCAAGCGAGGGCGGATGTCCGGTCAAGATCTGGACCGGTGCGCCAGAGCCTCGCCTCATAAGCCCGGCTTGGCTGGGTAGGTTATGGAAGACAAGAGAGCCCCGGTCGGCTTGCGAGCGCGACGGGGCTCATTTCTTTTTGGGAACGCCCTTTCTCAGAGGGCTCCATCAGTCCCAGATCTCGGCTGGCTGTCGAAGCATGCGCGCGCGGAGGCGAGCGGAGCGGTCGGACCGGGCGCCGTCGCGGGGAGTCCCAAGCTCGGGGTGATCCAAGCCGAGGGAGGTCTCACGCCGGCGGTGACGCCCGGTCCCCTTGCCGCACGGGGGAGGGTGCAGCAATCGCGTGGCGACGGCTTACTGCGTCACCGAGCCTTCGGTCACGGTCGCGCCGTTCAGCTTGGCGTCCTTGAAGACCAGCTTGTCGCCGGGGGCGGCCATCCACGAGAAGCCCCACGGGCCGGTGAGGCCGCAGCCGTCCTTGCATTTGGCCGAGAGGTCTCCCGTCTTGCCGGCGGGAATGGTCTCGACGTGCTCGGTGTTGCCTTCGTCGATGCCGACCTTCAGCTCCGCGCCGTCCTGGTTCTCGATGGTCAAGGCGGATGCGGGGGCTGCAAACGCGATGGCGAACGCGGCGAGGTACAGGGATTTCATGGGGTGCTTCCTCTCTCTTGCTTCGTTGCGTTTTTTGTCAAACCCCGCGCGCGGAGCCGTGGACCGGATCGGGCCTTTGAGATGGCGGCCCCTGCGCGCGGTTGCGCAAGATCTAGGGAGCGGCGGGAGAGCTTCCATTTCGGCCAGTGCCGTCGGGAATTCCGATTACGGGAGCCGAGTAGGTAAATCCGCGGTCTTGAAAATGGGGGTGTGCGGGACAGATTTTTCAATACTTTTGGGTGTTTACGGAGGGACGCTGAAGGGACGGGGCGAGGGTTCGCCCATCGCGAGGGTTTCGCGAAAGCGGTTCCTGGCCGGGGAAGCGTTTCGTTTTTTGTTACGTCGTGCTTCTTATCGGGTTCTATGCTTGATCCGCATGGCTTCGCCATGACCGGTTCCTACTTTTCCGGAAGCACTCTAGTTTGCCGGTTCGGTGTCTGAACGCGGCGTGAATTCTTCGCTCAACTGCCGTTCAGGCCCGTCGTGCCATACCGCGGTCTCAGCCGTCGGATAGATCTTGGGGGCACGACGACAATGTCAGGCACAGCGATTTTCGAGGGAACGACGCCGATGACCAATCAGGGTATTGCAGACGAGCCGCATTTGGGTCCCGTGCAGCGCTTCGTGCCGATCCTCAAGACGCTGGCGCTCGTCGTCACGATCGTGGGCGCGATCCCGACCGCGATCACCGCCTATCACGCCTGGCAGTACCAGGTGCCGTTCACCCAGGTCTCCCACCGGCTGCAGCAGTTCGAGATCTGGGAGCGCAACATCGACTGCAAGATCGACTACAAGGCGCTCTCGACCGCGCAGGGCACCAAGCTCGACGCGGGCGCATGCCCGTCGACTGGCGACATCTCGCTCAAGGTCTCCACCGACGACGGCAAGGCGACGTACGAATGGATCGCCTACAGCCAGCTTCAGAAGCCCGGCGAGGCGCCGCCCGCGGGCTTCCTGGATCTCCTGATCGGCAGCGCGCGCGCCGACCAGTCCACGCCGCGCACGATGATGCTGGCGCAGGGCATGGAGGTCGTCTGCCAGTCGCTCGTCAGCAAGACGCAGCTCGTGCGTGTCGTGAAGGAAGGCGGGCAGTGCTATCGCGAGGTCGTCTCGCCCGTGCGCGGCTCCGTCGACAAGCGCGATGCGGTGCCCTGTGATACGAAGTGCACGGCCTCGGGCTGAACGTCCGTTTCTCCGTTCCGGCAACGAAAAGGCCGCGGTGCTCATGCGCCGCGGCCTTTTTTTATCGGTGATGCGTCGTCGCGTGCGGGCGGGCTACTTCTTGCCCGGCCCTTCGAACAGCAACTGGAGGCTGCCGGCGCCGGGTCCGCCTTTCTGGACCTGCTTTCCGGGTTTGCGCTGGGCCACCTTGCGGCGCGGCTTGGCCGGGGTCGCCGCGGGTTTCGCCGTGTCGGCGGGCGCGGCCGTCGCTGCCGGGGCGGCGGTCGTCGCGGACGGGGCTGCTGCCGCGGTGGACTGCGGGGCCGGAGCCGCGGCGTCCGGCTCCTCGACCGGGTTCTGCGGAATGAGGGCCTGGGCTGGAGCGGCCGTCGCCGTCACGAGCGAGGTGCCGTCGGTTTCGATGGTGGCGTTCTGGGAGACCATGCGCGAATAGCCCCAGGGGCCGGTGACCGCGCAATCGGAGGAGCAATCTTCCTTGACGTCGACCGAGCCGTTGGCGGGCACCTTGTAGACGGCTTCGGCGCTACCGGTGTCGACGGCCACCGAGACCTCGTTCGACGAGGTGTTCTTGACGGTCAGCGCCCCCACGGGGATGGCCGCCGCGGTCAGGACGGCGAAAGCGGGAATGACGCGCGAGATGAGGTTGTTCATCTTTCTTCTCCAATCCTTGCGGGATGGGCAGTCCCCCGGGCACTTTGGCCTTGCGAACGCGGCAAGACTCGTGGCTCAGCTTGCCACGATAGGTCTTTCATCATTAATAAATTGCTTATCTTACTTATTTCTATGTGTTCGCAGGCTGCGTCAATACGCTGATCTCGCGACTATTCTTATTTATTTGTGGTGACTGCAACCCAAGTCGGGTCTTCCTGCGCTCGGCGCTCGAAGGCGAGGAAGTCGTAGTAGCCGCAGCGGCCCTTGCCGGGGAACGAGCGGCAGACGGAGGGCCGTGCCTCGTAGATGGTGCAGCAGCGCTTGGTCGTGTCGAAGAAGCGGCAGATCGCGCCGAAATGACGGTCCTTCTTGCGCTTCATCGCGTACTTGCGGCCGTGCGCCTCGCGGGTGAAGGCGCGCCGGGCGTCCTCGAAGGACAGGCCATGATAGCGGGCGAGCCGCTCGACATCCCGCTTATCGAGGGCGATCAGCGGATAGGAGCAGCAGTAGCCGGGGCACTTACGGCAATCGTACACGAGAGCCTATCCAGTCGAGAGGTGTCGTCGCGGAGTTCGGGCGTTCAGCACGCGTGCGCGCCGCCCGATCCTCGATCCGCTGGTGTTATCGCTCATTGGAGCGCGCGGCAATGGCCAAGGCCACGATTGCGTCGGTGCGCCGCCGGGTGCTCGGTCTTGCGTCAATGCGGCCACAATTGACGCCAAAAGTGCGTGCGCCACCCGGGCCGTCCTTGGCCTCGCGGCTCAGTTTCTCCTTAATGCGCGCTATGTCAGTACCCGCATCGTAGAGGTCAGCCGGAATGACGGATTTGCCTCGTGGCGCGCCCGATGGGGAAACGCCCGTCAACCCGTACAGCCTGCTCGAAGCCGTCAATCACTCGAGCGATACGGCTCACACGGGCTGGCTGATCTTCCTCGCCATCCTCGCTTATCTGACGATCGCGGTCGCCGGCGTGACGCACAAGGATCTCCTGCTCGAGACGCCGGTCTCGCTGCCGATCCTGCAGGTCGACATCCAGATCGCGCAGTTCTTCCAGTTCGCCCCCATCGTGCTCGTGCTCATGCACCTGGGGCTCGTCTCGCAGCTTACGCTGCTCGCGCGCGAAACGCTCGAGTTCGACACGGCGATCCGGCTGCTCGAGGCGACGGACCGGCGCACGCATCCGCTGCGGCTCGAGCTCAACAACTTCTTCTTCGTGCAGGCGATCGCGGGACCCTATCGCAGCCGCGTGATGAGCGCGTTCCTCTACGGCATGAGCTGGCTCACGCTCGTCGTGCTGCCGGTGCTGCTGCTGATCTACATCCAGATCGTGTTTCTGCCGTACCACGACGAATCCATCACGTGGACGCACCGGATCGCGCTTCTGGTGGACATCGCGATGCTGGTGTCGATCGGCCTCTTCCTGCTGCGGGCGGAGACGTCGTTCCCGCAGGCGTTCCTGCGCACGACGATCTCGCATCCATTCAGCTTCGTCGCGACGATCATCGTGCTCATGTTCGTGGGGATCGCGTCGTTCTTCATTGCGACCGTTCCGGGCGAGGCGCTCGACCGGTTCACGCAACAGGTGCTCGGCTTCGACAACGAGGACGAGGTGGGCCAGCCGCCACGCTACGTGGCGGGTTACTCCGTGCCGTTTCTCACGTTCGGATCGGACGGCTCGCTGCTCGGCCTCTTCCGGCGCAATCTCGTGGTGACGGATACGGACCTGGTCGTCGACCGCGAGCAGGTGCCGGGGGAAGCCAGCCTTTCGCTGCGCAACCGGGACCTGCGCTTCGCCAAGCTCGACCGATCGGACCTGCATCAGGCGGACCTCACCGGCAGCGACCTGCGCGGCGCGTCGCTGGTCGGCGCCGATCTCCGCGGCGCGTGGCTCACCTGCGCCGATGCGACCGCGCTCGTCATCGCCGAGGACCGGAGGAGCGCGCAGTGCACGATCGCGCGGCGCGCGGACTTCACGCGCGCCAAGCTCGACGGGGCCAACCTCACCGGCGCCGACCTGCGCGGCGCGACGCTCAACGACGCCAAGCTCGACGGTGCGATGCTGCCCTACGCCAACCTGCAAGGGGCCAATTTCTCCTCGGCGCGGCTCGACAAGGCGGACCTCACGGGGGGCGTGCAGGCGCAGGGCGCGAATTTCCTGATGGCGAACCTGCAGGGCGCGGACCTGACGGGCGCCTATCTGATGGGGGCCGACTTTTCCAACGCAGATCTCACGGCCGCCGTGCTCGCCTACGCCCATCTCGATCTCGTGGACCTGCGCGATGCGCGTCTCGACGGCGCGGCGCTCTTCCGCGCGGCGTTGCGCGGGGCGGATCTGGTCGGCGCGACGATGGCGGGGGCGGACCTGCGCGAGACCAAGGTCTGGAAGACGGTGCCGCCCGCGGCCGATGTGGGGGGCGTCGCCGACCTCACGGGCGTTCGCATCGCCGACCTGACGGAAGCGGAGGGCGCGGACCTCAAGGCCAACGCCGGACGCATCCTGAGCCGGCGGGTGAAGGCGCGCGTGGGAGAGAGGGTCGCGGCGTTCCTGGCGACCGAAGACACGCCGTGGTCGTCGTCGCCGGACTTCGTGCTGTGGCAGGGGCTCGCGAGCTCGGGCACGCACGCGACGCCCGAGCTCTACGGTCCGCGTGTCACGGACTTCCTGGTGCGGCTCCAGTGCCGCCCGCGCTGGAGCAACGGGGCGGTGGCGACGGGCATCGCCCGCCGGGCGCAGCGGCAGGAGTTCCGTGGCGACGTGGTGGCCGTCTTCGATCGCCTCAAGGACGAGGCGTGCCCGGCCGCCAAGACGGTGCTGCCCAAGGTGATGAAGGACCTCTCGGCCGCCGCCGACGTGGCGCGGGGCGGCTGATCGAACGTAAGCTGGCTCGGTGGACGGTAGTCTCTCAGTTTGAATTCTCACCAAGCGCGACGGCAATTTCAGATTATGCCGTGCTTCTTTAGAAGCGCCTGCTCGTGGCCCGACACCCAGCCGAAAACCTTCGGCTCCCCGTTCAACATCTGAACCAGATAATGAACGTCGAAATCTATCGTCACGTCCGGTTGATCCTTCCGGGCATAGGTGGCGATCCAAGCAACATGAGCCACGCAATGAAGCTCGTCTATCGGGGAGAGGCGGACATTGCGTATCCGCATCTCCTTGGTTCCTATCGCTCGATAGTGCTCATAGCCTTGCGCCATGAGCTGCTTGAATTGGTCGTCGTTCTTTCCGGCTTTCACTCCGGCGGGCGCAGCACCTATAAACTCGGAAGCATACAGCGATGCGAGTTCGTTCATATCGACCTTGCCGGCGAGGGACCGATTGAAAAAGCTCTCGTATCGCTCGAATAGCCTCCTTACGCTGGTTTCCATCATCTGCCCTCCTAGCGAAGACCTTAGCTTGGGGGGGTGGAAGTGGAAATTCCAACTGAGACACTACCCGGTGGAGGTGACTTGCCAATGGACGTAGTCTATTGTAGAACATAACAAGAACTTTAGGCTTGAAGCCGGGAAAAGACCGACGCGCGGGGCCCGCAAGTCGAGGTGGCAGCTTTGCGCGATAAGCCTGCAGCCATGCGCCGGAATTTCGAAAAGGGCGGTGGATAAGCGCGCCGCCGCCACCCGCGTGGACCGCAATGCGGGTAGGGTCTGCAACTTGAGTCGTGCCGGGCGAAGCTCGGCGCAATGCGCTTACGCCGTGGCTGGCCACGTTGGATGCCGATGGGTTGGACGAACCAACCGGTGGGAACCAACCGCGTGGGCTGCGGGCTGAGTGAGAGACGTACGGGCGCCCCGGTGAGATCACGCCTGGTGAGATCACGGGCGCCGTCGAGAAACCAAGGAGTGACGTCATGGCCGGTTCCGTCAACAAGGTGATCCTGGTCGGGAACCTCGGCAGGGATCCCGAGATCCGCCGTACGCAGGACGGCCGCCCGATCGCCAACCTCCGCGTCGCGACCAGCGAGACGTGGAAGGACCGCAACAGCGGCGAGCGCAAGGAGCGCACCGAGTGGCACTCGGTCGTGATCTTCAACGAGAACCTCTGCAAGGTCGCGGAGCAGTATCTGCGCAAGGGCTCGAAGGTCTACATCGAAGGCCAGCTTCAGACGCG
>CAYLSI010000076.1:0-12710 GCA_964386545.1 uncultured Hyphomicrobium sp. | reverse complement strand
AGTCAAATGGGCGCCCGTGAAGAAAGTGAATATGGACTGCACGGGGCGCGCTAGGCCAGGAAATCCAAAAGCTCCAGAGGTCCGGAAACATTGACGGTATGAGGGCCTGCGGCCGCGCACTCCAACCGCAGGTTGCCCGCCGGTTCTTGCGCAAATCCCTCGCGATCGAGCCGCGTGACCCTCGCCAGCGTCAGAGCCGACCCGTAGCCGCCGCTGCAATCCTGGGCGGGCCGCCAGAGCGCATCCTCCATGCGATAGAGGACTCCGGCCGAGCGGCTCGCCGTGCGATCGACGAGCACGGGATTGCCCGGCAGCGGCAGCCACGGCCCCTCCAGGCGATCGGCCGAATAGACGTGAAGCGCATCCCAGCTCGAGCTCGCGAACGCCCGCTTGGACGCCAGGATGTAGAAGCGCCCGTCGTGCGCCACGAGCGTCGCGTCGTGCAACTCCTCGTCGAGCAGCCGGAACACCGGCCGCCACCGCGTCGGAAACGGGTCCGCCCGATAGATGTCGAGCGCGCCCGAGGCCGAGCACTCGGGCATCATGTAGATCTGCCCGTCGTGCGCGAAGATCTGCGGATAGGAGAGATGGTGCGCCGTTTCGAGAACGGGACGCGGCGCGCCGCCCCGGCCATCCGGCTCAACCGTGAAATGGGAGATGAGGCCCCGCCCGGTCGCGAGCGGCAGCTCCTCCACGAACACGTGATGCACATCGCCCACGGTCCACACGAACGGATCGGCGTAATAGCGCGCGCCGTCGTCCTCGAGAACCGTGTACGCTGAAAGCGGCGGCAGCGCCCCGAGATGGGGGCGGCCCTCCGGAGCAATGCGCCAGCCGACGCGCCAGCGCGGCTCCGTCCCGCGACGCCGCGCCAGAACGCGTTGCGCTTTTTGCGCCACCTTGTCCCAGCCGAACGCCAACGGCGCGAGCGCACCGAACACCCGGCCGCCCGACAACGCTCCGCCGCGATGAGACGGCGCCGCGGGCAAGCCCGCGAGACCGCGCGTGCCGATCGAAACGAGCCCTTCCACGAGGCGCGAAAGCACCTGGTCCGCACTTGCGCGAATCTGATGCGGATGCTCGATCGCGGGCGCTGCGAGCGCGCGCACGCCATATCCTGCGATCGCGAGGTCGATCCGCGGCGCGCGGCGGCCGAGCAGCGCGGCCCACAAGGCCGTTTCCCCCGGCGCCCCATCGATCAGAGGCTGAACGCACACCGCATCGGGACAAGCAGCGGCCGACGCGCGCCCTGTCAGATCCATCACCACATCGAACGATCCCGCCGGCAGCGCGCCGCGCAGGACATCGACGCCGAGATCGCCCGCTCCCACGGCATCGCAGGCCGAGGTCCGCCCGCGCGAGAGCAGGCGCTCCCCCTCGAGCAGAAGCGTCAGCGACAAGGGCCGCCCGTGCTCCGATCCGGTGTTCAGATGCACGGCCAGGTGCACCCCGCGGGCCGCGAGCGCCGAAATTAACCAGGCGTGCCACCGCCGGAGCTGGGTCGGATCGAGAAGGAGGAGTGTGCGCATGCTGCGAGCCAGGTTGACGGGGAGCGAAACTCTGATGAACGGAGCCGCGCGGCCAGTCCTCTTCATACTTGCGGTTAAGGCATTCGAGCGACGATGCGCCTCAAGGCGGCAGCCGGGCGATAAAGAGTAGGACCACGTCGCCCCGCACGCCGCCCGCAGCCCGACGGACGCCCACAACCCGATGCTCCTCCGCCAGACCCTTCTCTATTTCCCGGCGCAGTTCCTGGGGCCGGTGTTCCAGTTCGTGTCCATCCTGACATGGACTCATTATCTGACGCCTGAGCATCTCGGCCTCGTCGCCCTCGTGACGGCCGTGCAGGAGCTGGCGCTGGCCGCGAGCCTCGCCTGGTTCACGCACTATACGCTGCGCTACGCGGCGAGCTTCGAGGCGGCCGAGCGTGAGGCCTACCTCGACACCGAGATGCTGGTGATCGCGCTCTCCGGCGCGGCGACGCTGCTGATCGTCCTCACCATGCCCCTGTTCGTCGGCGGCGCCTGGGACTGGCCGCTCGTCGCCGCCGCGATCTGTCAGAGCGTGGGGCGCGTGACGCTCGCTCAGCTCGCCGACCGCTCGCGCGCCTGGAGCGACCCCCTCTCCTATTCGATCCTGCAGATCGGCTGGCCGGTCGGCGGCTTCCTGGTCGCCTTGGCGCTCGTCGTCTGGGTCGCCCCGACCGCGACCATGGTGCTGCTCGGCTATGCGATCGCCCAGGCCCTGGCGATCGCCTGCGTGCTCCTGCGCATCGAGACCGGCCGGCATCCGGCGCACGCTTCGCGCGAGCTCATGCGCAAGGCGGCGCGCTATGCAGCCCCGCTGGTGATCGGCACCGTGCTGCTCTGGCTCGCCAACAACGCCACGCGCTTCGTCGTCGAATGGCGCGACGGCGCGGCCGCCGTCGGCCTCGTGACCGTCGGCTGGTCGATCGGCCTGCGCATCGCGTCTGTGGCCGCGATGGTGGTCTCCGCGGCCGGCTTCCCGCTGGCGCTCGTGCGCACGCGCGACGACGGCGTCGCCGCCGGCCAGGCGCAGCTCGTGCGCAACGGACTGCTGCTGGCGGCCGTGCTGGTTCCCTCGACCGCGGGGCTCTGGATGATCGCCGACGAGCTCGTCCCGCTCTTCGTCGGCGAAGCCTATCGCGAGATCACGCTGGCCATTCTCCCCGCGTCGATCCTGGCCGGCGCCGCGCGCAATTTCCGCATCCACTGCGGCGAGCAGGTGTTTCTGCTGCACGAGCGCCCGGTGGTACCGCTGCTCAACGACATGGTCGACGCCGCCGCCGCGCTGATCCTCGGCGCTCTCGGGCTCTGGCTCGGCGATCTGCCGGGGCTGATCACGGGATCCGCCATCGGCGCGGTCCTGAGCCTGATCGTCACGATGGCCTGGGGATGGCGCGACTATCGCTTCGCGCTTCCTGTGCCCGACGTCGCCAGGATCGCGCTCGCCACCGCGCTCATGGCGGCGGTTGTCGCCGCGCTTCCCACCGCGCAGAGCTTGACCATGCTCGTCCTCGCCGTGAGCGCGGGCGCCGTCGTCTACGCGATCACCATGGCGATGCTGTATCCGGCCGAGCGCCGCAAGGCCGTGACCATGCTCGCGGGCCTTCTCGGCCGAAAATCCGCTTGAGCGCGTTTGCGCTCACGTCGCGTTGAGCGGTAGCTCACACTGCGTTGAAAGCGGTAGCTCACCCTGCGTTGAGCGGCAGCTCACACTGCGTTGAGCGACCGCTCCCACGCGAGCGCATGCGTCACGATGAGATCGAGATCCGCGAGCTTCGGCTCCCAGCCGAGCGCACGGCGGATCTTCGACGACTCGGCCACGATGGCCTCCGCATCGCCCGGCCGGCGCGGGCCCATGTTGACCGGGAACGGCCCGCCGGACGCGCGCTTCACGGCTTCGATGACTTCGAGCACCGAATAGCCGGACGAGTAGCCGCAGTTGAACACGTCGGACGTGCCGCCGCCGTCGAGATAGCGCAGCGCCGCCATGTGCGCGGCGACGAGATCGGTCACGTGGATGTAGTCGCGGATACAGGTGCCGTCGCGCGTCGGATAGTCCGTGCCGAACACGTCCATCGAGGCGCGCTTGCCCAGCGCCGTCTCGCACGCGACCTTGATGAGATGCGTCGCGCGCGGCGTGGACTGCCCCGTGCGCCCCTGCGGGTCCGCGCCGGCGACGTTGAAATAGCGCAGCGCCACATAGTTGAAGTCGTGCGCGAATGCCGTATCGGCCAGCATCCACTCGGTCATCAGCTTGGACGTGCCGTAGGGCGAGACGGGCTTCAGCGCCGCCTCCTCCTGCACCGGGATCTGGGTCGGGTTGCCGTAGACCGCCGCCGTCGAGGAGAAGATGAAGCGCGTCACGCCCCCCTTCACCGCCGCTTCGATGAGCGTGCGCGAGTTCGACGTGTTGTTCAGATAGTAGCCGAGCGGATCGGACACCGAATCCGGCACCACGATCGACCCTGCGAAATGGATGATGGCGCGGACGCCGTGCTCCGCGATGACGCGGGAGACCAGCTCCTGATCGCCCACGTTGCCGACGATCAGCTCGGCGGGCGGCGGCACCGCGCGGCGAAATCCGGTCGACAGATTGTCGACGACGACAACGCGCTCGCCGGCGTCGAGAAGCGCCAGCACCATATGGCTGCCGATGTATCCGGCGCCGCCTGTCACGAGAACTGTCATGACCGCCCCTTAGCACGGAACTGGTTCATAAACCGTTCGCGGGCGGCCTTCCCGCCGGGGTCGAGCGCGTCCCAGGGGCGTTCGCGGGGGCGAGCTACGCCGTCGCCCTCACGCCCGGCGCCGTGATGCCCATCGAGACGTAGACGCTCATCAGCTCGTCGATGCCGCCCTCGGCCGGCTCGATCCACGCCGCGGGCACATAGACGAGCGCGCCGCCGAACGGCACCGGCGCGGACGGGATGAGCACGCCGAGATAGTCCTCCCCACTCATCCGGATCGGCGTCTTCGACGGCAGCAGCGCCAGCACGGCCGCACCCGGCTTGCCGCCGAAATAGCACCAGGCCGGGCTCATGCTCTTGAGGCTGTCGCCGCTCTTGGTATCGACGATCGACACGAACCGGCTCGACAGGTCGTAGACGCTGGAGATCACCGGGATGCGGCGGATGACGCGGTCGAGCAGCGCCGCGATCCAGGCACCGATGCGCGAGTGCACGAGTAGCCCGAGCAGGAAGATCGCGGCCAGGATCAGCCCGAGGCCGATCAGGTAGGGCGCGTATTCGGAGGTCCCCATGCCGAGTCCGAGCGAGCTCAGGAGGTTTCCGAACGCGCTGTTCGGTCCGAGGTACTGGTTCAGGAACGCCAGGAGCCACGCCGTCACGAAGATCGTCAGCATGAGCGGCAGCGCCGCGATCAGCCCCGCCAGAAAAATGCGCGCAATCCAGCCCATGCCCGTGTCCTCCCCCGAATGATCGCCGCAACGTCTGCGACTGCCCCGCCGCGGTCAAGCGCCGCCTCCGCGAAGCCGTGGCGGCCGCGCCACGCCGCGCCGGCAATCCACCGCCGCCCACGGCCGGCGCGCGCCTTCGCCACGATTTGGGCATGAACCCGGCCCATGGCGGTCCACCTAGGTAAATAAACGGAGGCGAATATGAAAGCACTGCGCTTGGGGCTGGCTCTGGCGATGGGCTTGGCCCTCTCGGGTGCCGCGGAGGCCGGGTGTCGCACGGTCGTCGGCTCGGCCGACATGGTCACGCGCGACCTCGCCAAGTTCATGGCCAACGCCGCGCTCAAGAACGCCATCGAGGCCAAAGGCCTGAGGCCCGCCGGCGACGTCAAGCTGACCTGCCGCGACGACGCCCTCACGACCTACTGCAAGGCCTCCCGCCAGGCCTGCAACTGAGGTTTGGACGCCAATCGGAGCGGGCCTCGCTCGCTCCGGTTCGCCTTTCTCCGCATCCCGGAGGGCACCGGCCGAGGCCACAACGCCTAATCGTCCAGCATCGACAACGCCGCCCGCCGATCCGACGGCTTCAGCTTCAGAAACAGCGCCCTGGCGGCCTTGATGTCTTTCTCCGTGCCCGTCTCGGCCGCGGTCCTGAGCGCCACGGTGGTCGGATGATCCGCGCTCAAGATGAAGCTCAGCGCCTTGGCCAAGCGCCCCATGGCGGCGCGGTCGATGGTGGGTTCTGACATTCTTTTTCCCAGTTGGTCTCGTGCCTGATCGGATCACACCGTGCCGCTGCTCGGACGGTCTTGGCCCGCGCCGAGCTCGACGAGAACGATCTCGGGCGGCACGCCAAACCGAACGGGTGCAATCGAGCAGCCAAGGCCACCCGAGACGATCATGTGCCGAAGAGCGTTCGGCTCATCCGCGACGGGCTCGACGATGTGACCATAGGCATAACGGTTTCCATAGCGCGACGGCACCACGGGGGACCGGCCAAAGAGGCGGACTTGCCCGCCGTGCGTATGACCGCAGAGCGTCAGCGAGACACGCTCCGGAACGCTTGGAAAAATATCCGGCTCATGCGCGAGCAGGATGACCGGATCGTCGTCATTGATCTTCGCGAGCGTTGCGGGCAAGTCGTCGACGCCCTGGAAGCGCCGCCGGCCCCACTTCCGCCCGGGAAGGAGAGCGATTTGGTCGCCGAGGCCCGCCAGCCAGAACGCACGCCCGTCCTTATGGATCTTGACGACATCGTTCTCATAGACGGGAATGCCGACCCGTTCCAACGCCAGCCGACCGAACACAGGCCCCGTGCCTTTGGCTTGGCACGTGCGATCCTCCCACCAGTCATGATTGCCGAGAATCGCATGCACGCCGAGCGGAGCGTGGAGACCCGCCAGCGCTTCCGACCAGTCTTTCGAGTGGACCCAGTCCGTCACCCAGCGGTGGCCGGCCGCATAATCTCCCAGCATCACGACGATGTCCGCCGCCAGCGCATTCGTCTGCGCGACGATCCCGCGAATGCGGCCGGCCGTCATCCAAGGTTCGCAGGCGTGAATATCGGCAAGGACAGCCATCCTGAGCGATAAATCGTCCGGCCAACGCGGCAGCGTAAGGGCATAGCGCTGCACGCGCAGGCGCATCGGCTCGTAGCCGAACGCGTAGCCGCCGAGCGAAAGCCCGCCCAGCGCTGCAAGACCGAACGCCTTCAGAAGCCCGCGACGTGTGATCATCCGTTATTTCCCCGGCCGCCCGGTCTTCCGCGGCCGGCCGCGCCGCGCCTTCTTCTCGGTGGCGCTCTCGACGTCCACGGTCCGCGCCGGCGTCATGAGATCCGGCTTCTGCGGCAAGGAGCCGGACGCCTTCTTCACCGCCAGCGAAGCGTGCGGCCCCATCTCGTCGAGCGTCGGCTTGTGCGGTCCGCGCACGCCCTCGCCGAACGCGCCCGCCTTGATGCGCGGATCGACCTTCGGATCGCGCGCCGGAATGGGGCGGTCCGTGCCCGGCCCCATGTCGTCGAGCGACGGCTTGCGGATGCGCGAGCCCGATGCGGGCCGCGACGCCGACTGCGCATAGGTCGGCTGCACGGGCTCGTACTCCGTCGCGATGCGCGAGCGATCGTCCCCCTCACCCGCGCCGGTATCCGGCGCGACCTCTCCCCGCTGGGGAGAGGTGAAGAGTGCGGCTCCCTTTGCCTCTCCCCTGTGGGGAGAGGCCGGCGCGTTAGCGCCGGGTGAGGGGGCCTTGCGCGACGGCTTCTTCTCAGCGAGGACGTTCGCGTTACCGGCGAATTTGCGATCGCCCTTGAAGCTGCCCGCCTGATCTTCGACCGTCGACTGCCGCGCCAGCGGATCGTCCGCGATGGCGAGCTCCGTCTCGCGCAGGCGCTTGATCTCGTCGCGCAGCCGCGCCGCCGTCTCGAACTCGAGATCGGCCGCCGCCTCGCGCATGCGCCGCTCCATGTCCTCGATGACCGCCGCGAGGTTGTGGCCCACGGTCGGACTGTCGGCGAGCCCGGCGTCGACCGTCACGTGGTCCTGCTCGTAGACGGAGCTCAGCACGTCCTGGATGTTGCGCTTGATGCTCTCCGGCGTGATGCCGTGCGCGATGTTGTAGGCGAGCTGCTTCTCCCGGCGGCGGTCGGTCTCCGCCATCGCGCGCTCCATCGAGCCCGTCACGGAGTCGGCATAGAGGATGACCCGGCCGTCCACGTTGCGCGCCGCACGCCCGATGGTCTGCACGAGCGAGGTCTCGCTGCGCAGGAAGCCCTCCTTGTCCGCGTCGAGAATGGCGACGAGCGCGCACTCCGGGATGTCGAGCCCCTCGCGCAGCAGGTTGATGCCGATCAAGACATCGAACGCGCCGAGCCTGAGATCGCGGATGATCTCGATACGCTCCAGCGTGTCGATGTCCGAGTGCATGTAGCGCACGCGGATGCCCGCCTCGTGCATGTACTCCGTGAGGTCCTCGGCCATGCGCTTGGTGAGCGTCGTGACGAGCGAGCGATAGCCCTTCTTCGCGACCTCGCGCACCTCGTGCAGCAGGTCGTCCACCTGGCTCTTGGCCGGGCGGATCTCGACCGGCGGATCGATGAGGCCGGTCGGACGAATGACCTGCTCGGCGAAGCTGCCGCCGGATTCGTTGAGCTCCCAGCTTCCGGGCGTCGCGGAGACCGCGACGGTCTGCGGCCGCATCGCATCCCACTCCTCGAAGCGGAGCGGGCGGTTGTCCATGCAGGAGGGCAGCCGGAAGCCGTATTCGGCCAGCGTCGCCTTGCGCCGGTAGTCGCCGCGGAACATGCCGCCGATCTGCGGGATCGTGACATGACTCTCGTCGACGAACACGAGCGCGTTGTCGGGCAGGTACTCGAACAGCGTCGGCGGCGGATCGCCGGGATTGCGCCCCGTGAGATAGCGCGAATAGTTCTCGATGCCCGCGCACGAGCCCGTGGCTTCCATCATCTCCATGTCGAAGACGGTGCGCTGCTCGAGCCGCTGCGCTTCGAGCAGCTTGCCGGTGTCGTAAAGCTCGTTGAGCCGCTGCTTGAGCTCGCCCTTGATGGACTTGATCGCCTGCTGCAGCGTCGGCTTCGGCGTCACGTAGTGCGAGTTGGCGTAGATCTTCACGAGCGCCAGATCGTCCGTCTTCTGGCCGGTGAGCGGATCGAACTCCGTGATGCTCTCCACCTCGTCGCCGAACAGCGAGATGCGCCAGGCGCGGTCTTCGTAGTGCGCCGGAAACACCTCGACCGTATCGCCGCGCACGCGGAAATTGCCGCGCACGAAGGCCGCCTCGTTGCGCCGGTAATGCAGCGCCACCAGATCCGCCAGCAGTTGCTCGCGCGAGAGCCGCTCGCCCACCTTCACGGCGAACGTCATCGCCGTATACGTCTCGACCGAGCCGATACCGTAGATGCACGAGACCGACGCCACGATGATGACGTCGTCGCGTTCGAGCAGCGCGCGCGTCGCGGCATGCCGCATGCGGTCGATCTGCTCGTTGATGTCGGCTTCCTTCTCGATGTAGGTGTCCGTGCGCGGCACGTAGGCTTCCGGCTGGTAGTAATCGTAGTAGGAGACGAAATACTCGACCGCATTCTCCGGAAAGAAGCTCTTCATCTCGCCATAGAGCTGCGCCGCGAGCGTCTTGTTCGGCGCCAGGATGAGCGCGGGCCGCTGCGTCGCCTCGATCACCTGCGCCATCGTGAAGGTCTTGCCCGAGCCGGTGACGCCGAGCAGCACCTGCGTGCGCTCGCTCTCGCTGATCCCCCCGACCAGGTCGGCGATGGCCGTCGGCTGGTCGCCGCGCGGCGCGAACTCGGAGACGATCTCGAACCGCCGCCCGCCCTCGCTCTTCTCGGGCCGCTCCGGCCGGTGCGGCATGAACATCGGCATCGAGCCCGAGACGAGCGGGTGCGACGCGATCATCGGCTGGCGCGACAGGATTTCCTTGGCCTTGTCGGAGCGCTCGTGCGGCCGCGTGAGAATGGCGCTCAGGCTGTCGCCGAGGCTCTCCCCGGCCGCGGCCCGCGGCGGCAACGGCCCCTGCTGGCGCAGCGCCGGCAGCGATGGCCGGGCGCGCGCGTCCGCCTCGAGGCGCGCCTGCTCCGCGAAGTAGTCGGGCGCGAACGCGCCGAGCGGCCCGGAGGCCGTGAAGGCCGATTGCGGCGCCTCCCCGAAGCCGGGTGTCCCCGCGGCCGTCTCGACGGGCGGGGCCTGCGGCTTACCCGAGCGGCCGCGCGACCCGCCGGAGGCGGGCGCCCGAGGCGCGCGCGGCGCTTTTGCGGAACCGGAAGACTTCGAGGATTTGGCCATGGGCGGAATATGGCGTGCGGGGTGTCGGGAGGGAAGAGCGACGCGAGCAGGCGCCGCATCACAACCTTACGAAACTGTACGAAAGCGGCAATGCGTTGGTCATGAGAAGCGTGTCACATTGCTTGGACCGCTTCGGCGGTGACCCTGTTCACCATTCCTTTCTGTCTCCTTACATTGGGACCCGCGCTTGCGGGTCCTTTTTTTTGCGAGCGGCGCGCGCGTCGTCCCTCTTTACGGTTCCGTGAGCGCCCTTGCGGCGGCCCGGACACCCCTCCATGTGAAAAAGCGGCGTAGGTCACGCGCCTTGCGTCCTCTCCGTCCTGATGGAGACGCCTCATGATCAAAATGATCAAAACACTGGCCGTTGCCGTCTGCGCGCTCGGCGCCGCCCTCGCGCCCGCCGTCGTCGCGACGGCTCCGGCCGCGGCCGCCATCGTTTGCAAGGACGGCTTCCAGAAATCCGGCGGCACGTGGATCTCCACGCCCTACTGCAACGACGCGGATCTGGCCCTCATCGCGCGCAAGCACGGCGTCAGGATCTCCGACAGCGAACTGCGCAACGACCCGTCACGGAAATACGAGATCTGCCGCTTCCTCGGCACCGGCCGCACGGGCACCTATTGTCCCGACGACAGCGGGTCCGGCCGCGGGCGCTAGAGTCGGACGAAGGAACGCCCGCTTCCTCGCAAGAGGAAATCGCCCGCGATCGCTCAGCGGCGCACGCGGCGGCGCGTTTCGGCGGGCGCCTCTTCGGCCGCCCAGCCTTCGCTCGGCGCAGGCGCCTCGCCTTCGACGGTGGGTTGAGCCGGCTGCTGCTGCACGACCGTATTCTTGGGCTTCTGGCAGTCCGTCAGCCAGACGTCGAACACCGGATGCTCGACGGCGTTGAGGCCCGGGCTCTGCGCGAACATCCAGCCCGTGAAGATGCGCTTCTGGTTGCCGTCGAGCATGATCTCGTCGACCTCGACGAACGACGTCGTCTTCGGCTGCTCCGTCGGCGGGCGCGTGTAGCAGACACGCGGCGTCACCTTGAGCGCGCCGAACTCCGCCGTCTCGCCGATCGGCACCTCGAGCGTCTTGATCGTCGCCGTCACCTTGTCGAGCGCGGAAAACACGGCGACGCGGTTGTCGAGGCGCATGTCCGCCACGGCCGTCGACGCAATCGCCCCCACGCCGACAAGGCAGAGCCCGACGAGGCCGAGCCGCAGTCCGCGCAGTTCCGTCATGCTGGGTAACTCGTTCTGCAATCGATCATGTCGTTCCAACTCCCGGCGCGCCGGGGCAGCGTCTTTGCACTTGCGACGCAACGATGGCGCGGACAAGGCCGCGGGAACGCAACGCTCAGTCCGGACGCCAGGGCTTGTAGTCTCCCGTCGCCTTCGGGCGATGGCCGAGCCCCAGGATGGAGCCTGCGGGCCGATAGGCCTCCGGCGTGCCGGTCATGTTGGGCCGGTGCGGCTTTTCCCACGGCCGGGGCGTATAGCGCTCCTCGGTCGGCGGCGTGTCGACGGTGTAATGCAGCCAGCCATGCCACTCGGGCGGCACTTTGGACGGCTCCGCCAGGTCTTTATAAGTCACCCAGCGCCGAAGGCGTCCCAGCGGCCCTTCCGGCCCGACGCCCTTGATCTGCTCATAGTACTTATTGCCGAAGGAATCGGTGCCGATGTAGCGGCCCTGCCGCGCGATCGTCAGCCGCGTTCCCCACGTGTTGCCGCCCCACCAACTGAAGATTTCGCTGAAAATCCCCATGCAATCGGCCTCCGCGCCGGTCCTGCTTTGCAATTAATTGCAATTAGCCTGACGCGACCGCGAGCGCCAGTGCGCTTTCGCGCAGAAAGAGTGCGCATTCGCGCAGACAGAGTGCGCATGCGTGGGGATTGAGAATGCGGACTCGTGTCGAGAAAAAGGGCGGACCGGCGCGTCGCGGCGCGAACGGGGTGGCTCGCCCGTCTCGCGCGCCGAAGTTGCTGACACACCAGCCGATGCCAAACTGCAACATCAGGGGCAATACCCGACAGAATGGGAATCGCGATAGTCTTCCATCAGCGTTCGGCATCGCCCGTGTTTGGGTGTTCTCCACATGCCCGATTTTGCGGCAATCCGCGCGGGAGCCCAATTTTCCGGCCCGCCAGGGTGTCAATCCCCAAATTGCCAACAGCCACTAGATCTAGATTAGGTTGCCGTTGCGACTACTAAATGTAGTCGCCGCCAGTTTGCCTCTGACTCGAATCGGACTAGCTTTGCCTCATCGTCGGGCCCTGTTGAGGGATATGGCCGCGGCGACCCTGTGTAATCCGAAATCGCACTCGTAGATCACCCGCGTCAGCAGGAATTGAGCGCTGACTTAGGCACGTCGCATCGCGGCGGGCCACGGGTGAAGTGTGCCCAGAATGCCACCAGCGTCGCATGTGCCGCGTAGCGCCGCTTCCGTCCGAAAAATCCGCCACCTGCACGAGGAAATTATGAAGATCACGCGGCGCTTCACGACTGCCGGAAAGTCTCCCTACGAGAGCATCGAGTTCCGCCGCGCGACATCCGAGATCAAGAATCCGGACGGCTCGATCGTGTTCCGCCTCGAAGGCTTCGAGGTGCCGAGCGACTGGAGCCAGGTCGCCGCCGACATTCTCGCGCAGAAGTACTTCCGCAAGGCCGGCGTCGCCCGGCGCCTGAAGAAGGTCGAGGAGACGCAGGTCCCCTCCTGGCTCTGGCGCTCCGTCCCCGACGAGCGCGCGCTGGCCGGCCTTGCCGAGACAGAGCGCTTCGGCGGCGAGACCGACGCCCGCCAGGTGTTCGACCGCCTCGCCGGCACGTGGACCTACTGGGGCTGGAAGGGCGGCTACTTCTCGACCGAGGACGACGCGCGCGCCTTCTTCGACGAGCACCGCTACATGCTGGCGCGCCAGATGGCGGCGCCGAACTCGCCGCAGTGGTTCAACACCGGCCTGCACTGGGCCT
>CAYLSI010000075.1:0-13035 GCA_964386545.1 uncultured Hyphomicrobium sp. | reverse complement strand
GAGCTCCTATGGCTCTGCGTCGGCCTTATCGGACAGGCCCTGTTCTCGGCGCGCTGGCTGCTGCAATGGTTCGTGACGGAGAAAACCCGCCGCTCCACGGTGCCCGCCACGTTCTGGTACCTGAGCCTGCTCGGCGGCCTCCTCGTCTTCGCCTATGGCCTGCATCGCCTGGATCCCGTCATCCTGATCGGCCAGTTCGGCATCGTCATCTACGCGCGTAACCTCGTCTTCATCCGCAAGGAGCGGCAGGAGTGCGCGCCTGTCATCACCCCGGCACAGCCCGCGCTGAACCATGGCGCGACCGCGCCGGAGCTGAAGCCGGGCTGACGACGCGCCGTGAGATCCAACGAACGCTCCGCCATCGTTCCCCCGAAAAAGAAAGCGGCGAGCGCCAAGAGCGCCCGCCGCTTTTTTGTTGGCGAAAGATGGACGCCTGCTACGCGACCTTCTCGCCCATCGGCAGGTTGCGCAGCCGCTTGCCGGTCGCGGCGAAAATCGCATTCGCCAGCGCAGGCGCAAACGGAGGCACGCCCGGCTCGCCGATGCCGCCCGTATGCCAGGAGGCCTCCTGCGGCTCGACAATGACGGTCGTGACCTTCTGCGGGTAATTATGCATCGTCGCGATCGCATAGTCCGAGAAGTTGGACTGCTCGACGGCGCCGTCCTTGAAGGTGATGCCGCTGTAGACCGCGTTCGACATGCCCATGACGGCCGCGCCCTCCATCTGCGAGCGGATGCGCTCCGGATTGACGTAGAACCCGCAGTCCACCGCCGTCACGACCTCCGGCACGCGGATGGTGCCGTCCGCGTCGATCTTCACGTGCACGACGCTCGCCACGTAGCTCGCGAACGCGCGGTGCGCGGCGATGCCGAGACCCTCGCGCTCGGGCAGGGTCTTGCCCCAGCCGGCCTTCTCCGCCGCGAGGCGGATCACGTTCTTGAGGCGCACCGTGTCGATCGGGAACGACTCGTACGGCTCCCCATAGTTCCAGAAGTCGTCCGGGATGCCCGACGCCTTGAGGTCGATCTTGCGGTCCGGCCCGATGATTTCGAGCAGGAAGTCCTTGGGATCGCGCCCGAGCTTGTGGGCCGCCTCGCACACCGCCGACTGCACGGCGAACGCGCGCGGAATGTTCGACACCGAGCGATACCAGCCGATGCGCGTATGCGCCTTGGCCGGGCCGTTCTCGCAGCGGAAGTTCGGAATGTCGAACGGGATGTCCACGAAGCCCATGCCGTACTCGATCGGGAACTGGTAGCCGCTGTCGGGCGCGAACGTCGAAACGATCGACGGCGCGACCGTGCGATGGCGCCAGCCCGTCACCTTGCCCGCCTCGTCCACCGCTATCTCGATCCGTTCGACCGAGGTCGTGTGGTAGAAGGCATGCCGCGTGTCGTCCTCGCGCGTCCACTGCAGCAGAACCGGATCGCCGCCGAGCTTCTGCGAGAGCAGCGCGGCTTCGATCATGAAGTCCCACTTGGACTTGCGCCCGAAGCCGCCGCCGAGCAGCGTCACGTGCACGATGACGTCCTCGAGCTTCATCTTGAGCGCTTCGGCGATGTCCTTGCGCGCGCCGTACGGGCTCTGGACGGGCGCCCAGACCTCCGCCTTGCCATCCTTGATCCGCGCCACCGCGACCAAGGGCTCCATCGCCGCCTGCACGAGATGCTTGGCGTGATAGTCCGCCGTGATGACCTCCTTGGCCTTGGCAAAGGCCGCATCCACGTCACCCTGGTTGCGGATCACCTTGCCGGGCTGCGCGGCCGTCGCGGCCATCTCCTTGTCGTAGGCCTCCGAGTCGTAGCTCGCGTTCGGCCCGAGATCCCACTCCACCTGGAGCGCATCGCGTCCCACGATCGCGTTGAAGGTGTTGTCGGCCACGACCGCAAGACCGCCGAGCTGGTGGAACTTGCGCGCTTCGCCGTAGAAGCCTTCGATCTCGACGACCTTCTCGACGCCCGGACTCTTGAGCGTTTCCGCGGCGTCGTACGACTTGATCTTCGCGCCGAGCACGTCCGGCCGCACCATGGCGGCGAACTTCATGCCCGGCAGGCGCACGTCGGCCCCGTAGATGGCCTTGCCCATCGTGATGTTGCGCAGATCGGCGATCTTGGTCTCGCCCTTGCGCATCAGCTTGAACTCGTCCGGCGTCTTGAACACGAGCGTGTCGAGCGCAGGCGTCGGCAGCGCCATCGCGGCTTCCGCGAGATCGCCGAAGCCGATCGCCTCGCCGGTCTCCTTGCCCGCGTCGTCGAGCCTCACGACCTTGTGCGCCTTGGCCCGGCAGAGCTTGGCGTCCACGCCCCACTTCGCCGCCGCCGCCGTCTCGAGCATCTGCCGCATGGCCGCGCCGCACTGGCGCATGGGCTGGATGAAATGGCGCATGGAGCGCGAGCCGTCGGTGTCCTGGTTGCCGTATTTCGGCTCGTCGCCTTCCGCCTGCTTGAGGCTCACGCGCGCCCAGTCGGCTTCCATCTCGTCCGCCACCACCATCGGCAAGCTCGTGCGGATGCCCGTGCCCATCTCCGAGCGATGCGTGACGATCGTCACGTCGCCGCTCTTGTCGATGGCGATGAAGATGTGCGGATCGTTGACAGTCTTGTCCGACATGCCCTCAGCGCCCGTCGGATAGGGGGCGAGCGGCTCGCGCGCCATGGCCGGCATGACCTTGACCGCGAGCACGAAGCCGGATGCGGCCAGCGCGCCGCCCAGCACATGCCGGCGGCTCACGTTCTCGATCACGGTGTTCTCGATCGCTGCGCGAACGGGGCTCTGCGCCGTGCGCTTCTCGGCTTCCTTCTCGATGTAATGGAGCATGATCAGACGCCTCCCGCCGCGAGCCGCACGGCCTGGTGGATTCGCTGGTAGCAGCCGCAACGGCAGAGGTTGCCGCCCATCTCCTCGACGATGTCCTGGTCGCTCGGCGCATTGTTCTTCGCGAGCAGCGAAGCGGCCTGCATGATCTGGCCCGCCTGGCAGAAGCCGCACTGCGGCACGCTGAGATCGCGCCAGGCCTTCTGCACGGGGTGCTCGCCGTCGGGGCTGAGCCCCTCGATCGTCGTGACGGACTTGCCGTCCGCCATCTCGACCGTAGTCATGCACGAGCGCACGGCCACGCCGTCGAGATGGATCGTGCACGCGCCGCACACGCCTTGCCCGCAGCCGTACTTCGTGCCGGTCAGCCCCGCGACGTCGCGCAAATACCAAAGGAGCGGCAAGCCCGGATCGCCGTCGATTGTCCGCTGCTCCCCATTTACGGTGATGGTGGCCATGAGAACGTCTCCCGATTTCACGGCGGCAGGGGCCGCCAACTGCAAAGTTTGAAACCTGCGAAGGGCGCCAACCTTCTGTCAGGCATCGCCGCGCCGCGCGCGATTGTTGTGAATCTCCGCTGAGGCAAACGCGTCCCACGCACGCGGCGCGGACGCTGGAAAATAAGCCGTGCACGTGCTTCCGATCACAGCCGCGGCTTCCAGGAATTTGTAGCTCAGATCAGGGCTGCAGAAAATATGTGTCGGCGAAATGCAAAAACCAGTGGCGCTATTCCCAATTGGACACAACGAAAGAAAGGGCGTTCTTTATTGAAAGCCCCGCCCGACGTTTCGCGTGACCACGGATGAAAGGGTTCGCACACGCGGTGCGGCCGATCCGACCAAAAAAGAAACGGCGCCCGCACATCTGCGGGCGCCGTTGGAAGCGCGGGCGGCCGTCCGGCCTCGGCTTAGGCGGCCTTCGTCTTTGCGCCAAAGCCCTCGGCGACCTGGCGAAGCTTCGTCGCCATCGAAGCAATATCGACGGCGGAACGTGCGACCTGGGTCGCCGCGGTGTTGGTCTCTCCGGCCGCATTGATGAGGCCGGTCGTGTTCGAGGCGACCTCCTCCGTGCCCTGGGCGGCCTCCTGCACGTTGGTGGCGATCTCGGTCGTCGCCGCGCCCTGCTGCTCGATGGAGGATGCGATCGTCGTCGTGATGTTGTTCATCTGACTGATGGAATCGGAGATCGTGTTCACGGCGCGCACCGCTTCCGACGTCGCGGCCTGAATGGCGGAGATCTGCGCGCCGATCTGGGCCGTCGCCTTTCCGGTCTGCGAGGCGAGCGACTTCACCTCCTGGGCGACGACCGCGAAACCCTTGCCCGCTTCGCCGGCCCGCGCCGCTTCGATCGTCGCATTGAGCGCCAGCAGGTTCGTCTGCTGCGCGATGTTGGTGATGAGGTCGACGACGGTGCCGATCTGGCCCGCGGCCTGCGACAGATCCATGATCTGCTTGGACGTCGTGGCGACGGTCGCGACCGCCGTATGCGCCATCTTGGCCGACGTGGTGATCTGCCGTCCAATCTCCTGGATCGAGGCCGACAGCTCGCTGGCGCCGGCGGCCACCGCGCGGACGTTCGCGGACGCCTGCTCGGCCGCGGCGGCGACGGTGTTGGTCTGATCGGTCGAGATCTTGGCCGTGCTCGAGAGGTTGCCGGCCGCGGACTCGAGCTGCTGGGTCGTGTTGGCCACCGTCGTCGCCATTTGCACGACCGTATCGGCCAGCTCCCGCAAATCCTTTTCGCCGGCTTCGAGATAAACGCTGATCGCGAGATCCATGTCGAGAAGCGCAACCCGCGTCACTGCGATTTGCAGCGCCGTCCGCACATCTTGCTGCCCTTTTGCGACGGGCTTTGCGGGCGGCGGAAGTTTCTCCGCAATGACGCTCAGGAGACCGGAAACGAGAAAGCTGTAGCCGCCGATATACCAGCGCGGATCGAGGCCGATCCGATGATGCGTTTCGCCGATGCGCTGAATGGAGCGCTCATAGGTTTCGTCAAACGTTGCATCCAGAATGGTCGCCCAGTGGCGGATCTGCGCGTTTTGCGCGCTCTGCATATGGTCGCGCGATCGGAAGAACGCATGCGCCCCGGGCTCCTTGCTCAGGTGCTCGTAGAAGCGGTCGAGAACCGCGGGCAGCTCGCGGAGAATGAAATCCTTGTGAGTCCGCAGCAGACCGGCCACGACCGGATCGATCTGCATAAAATTCAGCCTGGTTTGCATGGCCTTCGTGTCGCGCATTTCGCCCCCCGCGAATCAATTTCAGAAATCGTACCACTGAGCATCACCCGGCACTATTGATCCGACGCATCGGCGCGCAACAAAGCGCCTTCAATTAAAAGCACCAAAGTCATATTAAAACTGACAGTCCTTTGAAGGACGCGAGGATTACGGAGCGGGGTGAACGCCGCCCAGTCCCATGCGCGGCAGTCGCGTATGTCTCATGTCGCTTTGCGCGGCATCGCGCTAAACTAACGCGGCATGTTCTTGAGCACCTTCGACATCTTCAAGATCGGGATCGGCCCTTCATCGTCCCACACCATGGGACCCATGACGGCCGCACAGAGGTTCTTGGAGCTGCTCCGCCGCGATTGCGCGCGCGACGCGATCCGCCGCGTCCAGGTCCGGCTCTATGGCTCGCTGGCGTTCACCGGCAAAGGCCACGGCACCCATCGCGCCGTCGTTCTGGGGCTTCTGGGATACGAGCCGGCCACGCTCGACGTCTCCGAAGCCGAAGTCCGGGCCGCAGCTCTGGAAACCACCAAGACGCTCGAGCTCCCAGGCCTTCCGAAGCTCGCCTTCGATCCGCAGTCCGACATCATATTCGACTTCGGTCCCCCGCTCCCCGGCCACGCCAACGGCATGACGTTCTTCGCGCTCGACGAGCACCGCACCGTTCGCATCACCGAAACCTACTATTCCATCGGCGGCGGCTTCGTCGTCACCGCCGAAGAGCAGCGGGCGCCCGAGTGCCTGAACCGCGAGGAGGCGAGCTACCCTTTCCCCTTCGCCTCGGCCGGCGACATGCTCAGAATGGCCGAGGCGAGCGGGCTCTCGATCTGCGAGATGAAACGGCGCAACGAGGAGGCACGCCGCTCGCCCGATGAGGTCCGCGCCGGCATCGCAACGATCTGGCGCGCCATGTCGGCCTGCATCGAGCGCGGCCTGCACACGCCGGGCGTGCTCCCGGGCGGCCTCGACGTCGCCCGCCGCGCGCCGCGCATGTTCCAGCAGATGCGCGACGAGCAGGGCCTGAACCGCTGCCAACCCCATGCCGCCACCGACTGGCTCTACCTCTACGCCATGGCGGTGAACGAGGAGAATGCGGCGGGGGGACGGATCGTCACCGCGCCCACCAACGGCGCCGCCGGCGTGGTCCCGGCCGTGCTGCGCTATTATCTCGACCATTGCGTCGGGTCCGACGCCGAACGCATCGGCGACTTCCTGCTCACCGCCGCCGCAATCGGCGGGCTCATCAAGCACAACGCGTCGATCTCGGGTGCCGAGGCGGGCTGCCAGGGCGAGGTGGGCTCCGCCGCCGCCATGGCAGCCGCCGGACTGTGCGAGGTGCTCGGCGGAACACCGGCCCAGGTCGAGAACGCGGCGGAGATCGCACTGGAGCACCACCTCGGCATGACCTGCGATCCCGTCGCCGGCCTCGTCCAGGTGCCGTGCATCGAGCGCAACGGCGTCGGCGCCGTCAAAGCCGTCACGGCGGCCTCGCTCGCATTGCGTGGAGACGGCTCGCATTTCATGCCGCTCGACAACTGCATCGCCGCCATGCGCGAGACGGGCGAAGCCATGAGCACGAAGCTGAAAGAGACGAGCCTCGGCGGGCTGGCCGTCAACTATCCGGAATGCTGAGCGCGCTGCGCGTGAGCCTTAAAAAAGAAATCCGCGAGGACAGGGATAGAAGCCCCTCGCCTCGCGGATGGGTCATCCGGTGATCGGATCGTAAACGTCCTAAAGGCAGGACTTGCCCTTGACGGTACGCACGCCGCACCGGATCACGAGACCCGTTACGACCACGGTCGCACCGATCTTGACGGCCTTTCTGAGAGAGCCGGCCTCGGCCGGCGCCGCCGAAGGGCCCGACGTCAGCAGAGCCATGGCCAACGCGAGACTCGCCAGAGAAGTCTTGAGCATGATGATACTCCTTCGTTCGTGGGGCGCCGGTCGCCTGTTCGGAGACTGTCTCCGAATTCGGCCCAGCAAGAGCACGCTAGCCCAGCGCCACCTTGCGCGCTGTCCCTGGAGGAACGTTCCGTTGCGATTTTCAAAAAGCCCGCCGCGCCGGGAGCGCAGCGCTCTGCGTGTTTCGTGCGAGACAATCGCGCCTCGCGCGCAAATCGGCTAACGGTGAAGCGCGCACCGATGCAGAGCGCGATGCCCGTGACCGAGACTTCGATGGACATGCCTTCCTTCACCGGCGCTGAGCGCCAGCGGATCCTTTGCATCGGCGAAAGCTATCGGCGCCTGCTCGGCGAGCCGCTCGTCGCGCCCGCGCCCGACCCCGTCGCAGCGCTCTGGAGCGCGCCGCGCGCCATCGTCGCTCACGGCAAGGAGGCCGATCCGGTCTTCTTCTTCGGAAACCGCACCGCGCTTGCGCTGTTCGAGATGGACTTCGCCGCGTTCACGCGGTTGCCGTCCCGCCTCTCCGCCGAGCCGCTGCTGCGCGAGGAGCGCGCGCACCTGCTCGAACGCGTCACGCGCGAGGGCTTCATGACGGATTACGCCGGCGTCCGCATCTCCGCGACCGGCCGCCGCTTCCGCATTTCGGGCGCCACCGTGTGGAACCTCACGGACGACGCCGGCCATCCTGCCGGCCAGGCCGCCGCCTTCGCGACCTGGGCGCCCGTGCCCGCCTAACCGGAAGCGGGCTCCGCCAGCGACTCGACGAGCCCCTGGCGCATGCAGAGATACACGAGCTCGATATCGGACCGCACGCCGAGCTTCGATTTGATCTCGCTATGGTAGTTCGCGATGGTCTTGGGACTGAGATTGAAGGCCGAGGCGATCTCGTCCGTCGATTTCGCGTCGAGGATCATGCGGAGAACCTCGAACTCGCGCGGCGAGAGCTGATCCACGGCCGATTCGGTGTCGCAGAGCCGGCTGGTCGCGATCGCCTGGTTGATCTCCGCGCACAACGCCGGCCGGCCGACGAACACATCGCGGATCGCGCTGACCAGAACCTCGGGCGGGCTGCTTTTGGTGACATAGCCGCGAGCGCCGGCGCGAAACGCCTGCTGCGCATAGGTCGCGCTCGCGTGCATCGTGAAGATCAGAATTTTGGCCGACGGATCGCGTTGACGGATCTGCCGCACGAGATCGATACCGCCGCGCCCCGGCATCGAGATGTCCACGACGACGACATCGGGGCTGCTCGCCTTGAAGGCCTGATAGCCGCTCGCCGCACCATCCGCCTCCGCCACGACCTCGAGTCCGGAATGCTTTTCGATGAGCCTGCGATAACCCTCGCGCACCACGGCATGATCGTCGACCAGCAACACGCGGATGGCCATGGCTTACGCCCCCTGCTGCGAGGTCGGAAACTGCACTTCGAGGCCGAAGCCGCCGCTGGGCAGCGGCCCGGCCGCGAACTTCCCGCTAAGCGCCGCCACCCGCTCGCGCATGCCGATCAGCCCGGCCCCCGCAAGGATCGAGGGCTTCGCCGCGACCGGAGGCCCCGCGCCGTCGTCGACGACGGAAAGCCGGATCTGCGCGCGGTCGCGGTCGGCGAGTTGCGCCAGCACGATGCGCACGTTGCGGGCATTCGCGTGCTTCGACGCATTGGTCAGCGCCTCCTGCACGATGCGGTAGACATGCGCGCACGTCTCCGCACGGAGCTGCTCGACCTCGCCGGCCGTCTCGATCGAATACGTGGTCCGCCCGCGCGCGGCCTCGTTGTGCTGTTCGACGAGCGCCCTGAGGCTCTGCAGCAGGCCCAGATCGTCGATCTCCTGTGGGCGGAGGTACGTGAGCGTTCGCCGAAGCGAGATCATCAGACCCGACGCCATGTTTTCGAGCTCGCGCAGGTCGCCGACAAGCCCCGGCGCATCGCTCTGCGCCCCGCGCCGCACGCACGCAGCCAGCGCGTTCAGCGCCGCGAGCCTCTGCGCAATCTCGTCGTGCAGCTCGCGCGCGATGTGACGCCGCTCCTCCTCCTGCAGATCGACGAGCTTGCGCGCGAGCTCCGCCCGTTCGGAGGTCGCCTTCTCGAGGTCCGCCGAAACCGAGTTGAACACCTCGCTGATGCGATTGAGCTCGGTGAGGCGAAACGCGGGCAGCCGGCAGGCGTGGTCTCCGCGCGCCAGCCTGTTCAAGCCGGCGAGAATGTCCTGCGCCGGGCGGAGCGCGCGATCCACGACGAGATAGACCATGACGCAAAGCGCCGCGACGAGCAGCGCCGAGAGGCCCATCAACGGCGCGACGCTGCTCCAGGCCCGTGCCGCCGTCGCGGCCGGATCGTAAGAGGCCACGACCGTGCCCTGGACGGCGCCGCGATAGGCAAGCGGCCGCGCCACCGTGAGCCGGTCGTTGACGAGCTGCCCGAAGGCCGCGACGAACCACGACGGCGCATGCGCGGCCCCGGCATCGAAACCGGCGCAGCTCGATCGGTCGCGCGCGGGCTCGGCGCCCCGGAACTCGACACACTGCCCCGCCATCAGGGCCTGGCTCGACACCACGTCCCAATCGGGAAAGCGCTTGGGCAGATCCGTGGACCGGTCGATGCGGGAAAGCTGAAGATCGAGCTGGCGCCCGGCCAGCTCCGCGAGAGTGACGTTCTGTTGCCAGGCGTCGCGCGCGGCAACGTAGAGCGCAAGTCCGGCCCCCAGGATCAAGCACGCCAGCGCCACCGCCGTGATCCGCTTTACTAGAAACCACTTCAGATCCATGACGACGCCTCGCCGGGGTTTTTCCTGAAGCTAGAAGGCCGGGCGCGGCCTGTGAAGGCCCGCGTCGCGTGGTCGGGAAATTTTCACAAAAGTCCTCGGGCGAACCGCACTGTTCATGGCATCAGGCCGTCATTAGCGTCCCCGCCGATGGCTGGCATCGGGAGACATCTGGAACGGATTGCGCGTCGCATGCGTGCCTCGTGGATCGACATGCTGCTCATCGCATCGGTTGCCGTCGCTGCCGCCGCCTGCGTGTTCAGCCTCAGCGTTCACCGTCACGCGTGGCATGCGCCGGCGACCGCGAGCAGCCGATCGAGCGCCGTCGAGCGGCTGCTGTCCGACCTCGTGAGCGCCCGCTGCCTCGAGCCAGAAACCCAACGATAGAGAGCGCACGAGCCGAGGCGCGCGACAGGAGGACCAATGCAGCCGATCAAGAAAGTTCTGATTTCAGCCACCATGCTCGCCGTTGCGGGCGCCGCGTTCAGCTATGCCACGACGGCGGAGGAGATGCGGGAGCTGACGCCGGCCGACATCGCATTCAAGGACGACCCAGCCTTTCCGAAGGGCGCCCAGTCGATGCTGATCCACGGTGATCCGGCAAAGCCCGAGTTCTTCATCATCCGCCTCAAGTTCCCGCCGAACTACATCGTGCCGGCTCACACCCATCCGCGATTTGAGTCCGTGACCATCCTGACCGGAAAAATGGGTCACGGCATGGGCGAGAAGGTGGACACGACCAAAGGCAGGATGCTGGGAGCCGGCTCGCTTCTGCTGCTGCCCGAAAATCACGCCCATTACGTTTGGACGGGCGATGAGGAGTCGATCATCCAGGTCGCCGCGACCGGCCCGTTCGACATCGTCTATGTCAATCCCGACGAGGACCCCCGCAAGAAGTGACGGCGGCGTGGGCGGCAGCGACGCCAGGAGGCGCGCTGCCATTGCCGCCTGCACCGATGGCAGAGCCCGCCAGTAAAAGATGCTTCTAAGGAGGAACCTTCAGCCCGCGTCGCAAGGCGCGGGCTCTTTTTTTTGCCGCAGATGGCCGGACCTAGGAAAACCTAGGAAAACCGGACATCGCGATCCTGGAATTTGACAGCAAGGATCGGAGTGCGAGGACAGGCGCCGCACACTAGGCTACGACTCATGTCCATGACCAAAGCTCATCCCACGAGGCCCGCTGCGAACGGCGACGCTTCGTCCACCGCGCGGAAATCGAAAGCGCGCAAAACGGCCGCAACGGCCGCCACCGACTTCTGGAACGCCGTGGTCGCGCGCGACCGCGCGTTCGACGGCACGTTCTACTATGCGGTCGCGACGACCGGCGTCTACTGCCGCCCCTCGTGTCCCGCCCGGCGCGCCAAGCGCGAGAACGTGACGTTCTACGCGTCGTGCGCCGAAGCCGAGCATGCAGGATTCCGCCCCTGCAAGCGCTGTAAGCCGCGCGAGCCCTCGCAGCACGCCCGCGACGTCGAGAAGATCGCCGAGGCCTGCCGCCGGATCGACGAAGCGGACGAGCCGCCGAAGCTGGAGGCGCTCGCGCGCCTGATCGGCTTGAGCCCTTTCCACTTCCATCGCCTCTTCAAGGCCGTCACCGGCATCACGCCGAAAGCCTATGCGGCGGCGCGCCGCCAGCACCGCGTGCGCGAGAGCCTGATCCAGAGCCCGTCCGTCACCACGGCCATCCATGACGCCGGCTTCAATTCGGCCGGCCGCTTCTATGCCAATTCCTCGGACATCCTCGGCATGACACCCACCGATTTCCGCGCCGGCGGGCCCGGCACCGCAATGCGGTTCGCGATCAGCCAATGCTCGCTCGGCGCGATCCTCGTCGCGGCAAGCGAGAAAGGCATCACCGCGATCTTCTTCGGCTCCGACCCGGACGCGCTCGTGCACGATCTCGAAGACCGCTTTCCCAACGCCGAGCTGATCGGCGGCGATCCCGGCTTCGAACGAACGGTCGCCCAGGTGATCGCGCACGTCGACGCGCCGGACCAGGCGTTCGACCTGCCGCTCGACGTCCGCGGCACGGCGTTCCAGCATCGCGTGTGGCAGGCCCTGCGCGAGATCCCGCCGGGCGCGACCGTCACCTATACGGACATCGCCAACCGCATCGGCCAGCCCAAAGCCGCCCGCGCCGTCGCCTCCGCCTGCGCGGCGAACAAGATCGCGGTGGCGATCCCCTGCCATCGCGTGGTGCGCAACGATGGATCGCTGTCGGGCTATCGCTGGGGCGTCGAGCGCAAGCGCGAGCTTCTGAGCCGCGAAGCTAAGAGCGGCCGAAAGCGCTCGTAACGCGGCGCGGGGCGAGGCTACGCCGTCCACGCGCCCGCGCGCACGAGCGCTGCCGTCGCCGGATCAGGCCGAGGCCGACGTCCCGGTACGCGCCGCCAGCGCATTGTTGATCTTGCCGAGCAGGCGCTGTAGGTCGACGGGCTTCGTGTCGAAGTCCACGCAGCCCACCTCGATGCTCTTGCGGTGGTCGCTCGACAGCGCATGCGCCGTCAGCGTGATGATGGGAATATCGGCCGTGCGCGGGTTCGCCTTGATCCGCGTCGTCGCCTCCCAGCCGTCCATCTCGCCGAGCGCGACGTCCATCAGGATGAGATCGGGCATTTCCTTGTCGGCCGTTTCGATGCCGCTGGCGCCGTCCACGGCCACCACGATCGTGAACCCGTGGCGCTGAAGCCGCCGCGTCAGCATATCCCGGTTCATCTCGTTGTCTTCGACGATGAGGATCTTAGGCATGGACGACCTTCGTCTCTGCAGCGGTTACGCCGTGCGTCTCTCTCCAGGACGGATAGGCCGCGTCCGCCTCGGCGATCGCCTCGTGCAGCTCGTCGGTCGTGACTTCCAGGCGGTCCGCGATCACCGGCAGCGTGATCGTGAAGGTGCTGCCCTTGCCCGGCTCGCTCTCGACCTCGATCTTGCCGCCCATCATGCGGCAGAGCTCGCGCGTCAGCGCCAGGCCGACGCCCGTGCCGCCGTACTTGGTCGAGGTTTCCTCGTCGACGATGGCGAACTGCTCGAAGATGCTCGCCATCTCCTTGGGCGCGATGCCGATGCCGGTATCGCGCACCGAGATCTGCGCGGCAGCCCCGGCGCCGGCGTGGATCGCCTTGCAAACGACGTCCACCCGGCCGTTCTTCGTGAACTTCACCGCGTTCTGCACCACGTTCGACACGACGCTGCGCGTCTTCATCTGGTCGCTCACCATCATGGAGACGGCCGGGTCGAATTCGAGGGTGACGACGTTGCCGTTCGCGAGCGCCTGATCGGCGGCTTCGTCGATGACGGCGCGAACCACCGCCTCGAGCGAGAACTCGTTG
>CAYLSI010000074.1:0-13287 GCA_964386545.1 uncultured Hyphomicrobium sp. | reverse complement strand
CATCGATCCGCCGCGCAACCGCGTCCCGGCCGAAGTGATCGTGAAGCCTCTGAACGTCAACAGCTAGAGTATTTTCCGAAGCGACGGACGCCGGATCGTCGTAAGAGAGGCGACCACTCAAACACCTGGAGCGTGCGATCCCAATCCCGTCGGATCGCAGAACGCTCGAGCGCGAGGATCCGGTGACGAACGCGCGGAACAGCCGAGACTGCGGTCGGTCCGTGCGTCCGGGACGCGAGGACTGACGTGCCGAGCGGCACGGTCATCGCCGCGGGGCTGGCTGCGCTGGTGTTGGCGATGGCCCACCTTGTCCAACTCCTCTCGGCTGTCGTCTGCCTGCTCCGGCTGCGGCGCGGACGCAGCGAACGCCCCACCCAAAGAGGCGGCCCGGAGGTCAGCGTGCTGCTGCCATTCTCGGGCCTCGATGCCGAGACGCCGCGCACCTTGGCCTCCTGCTTTGCGCTGACCTATCCCCACCTCGAGCTCATTTTCTGCACGCCGGACGCCGATGAGCCGGCCATTCCGATCGTGCGCGCGCTGATGGCGGAGAACAGCGGCGTCCGCGCCCGTTTGTTGATCGGCCGCGAGCACGTGTCGTCCAACCCGAAGCTCGACAACCTGGCGAAAGGCTGGCCCGAAGCCCGATCGGACACGATCGTCATCGCGGACTGCAACGTGCTGCTGCCGCCGGATCTGATCGAGCGGCTGCTGGCGGCCTGGGATCGGGACACGGGGCTCGTCACGGCCGTGCCCGTGGGCTCGGACCCCGCCTCGTTCGGCGCGGCCGTCGAGTGCGCCTTCCTCAATACCTACCAGGCCCGCCTGCAGCTCGCGGCCGATACGCTGGGCGTCGGCTTCGCGCATGGCAAGGCGATGGCGTTTCGGCGCACGCTTCTCGACCGCCTCGGCGGGCCCGACGCCCTGGCCTTCACGGTCGCGGAGGATTCGGCGGCCACGCTGCTCGTGCGCAAGGCCGGCTATCGCATACGCCTGATCGATACGCCGTTGCGCCAGCCGCTCGGCCGGCGCGCGCTCCGCGAGGTATGGAGCCGCCAGATGCGCTGGGCGCAGATCCGCCGCCGCTCGTTTCCCTGGATCTATCCGTTGGAGATCGCGTCCACGAGCCTGTTGCCGATGGGGGCCGCCGTCGTGCTCGCCGCTGCGATCGATGCGCCGGTCGTCCCGGCGGCCGCGGCAAGCCTCGCCGCTTGGCTCGCGGTGGAAGCGGCCCTCGCGTGGCGCGCGGGCTGGCCGTGCGGCGTCTCTTACGCGGCGGCCTGCGTCGCCCGCGACGTGATGATCGGTGCCATCTGGCCCGCCGCCTGGGTGAGAACGCGCTACGTTTGGCGCGGCAATCCCGTTGACCTCAAAGAGGTCGCGGGACGCGCGCCACCCCTCGAACGGAGGCCTGAATGACGGCCTCAGACGCATCCAGACGCGGCTCCCGACCAACGCCGGCAATCCTCGTTTGGCCACGAAAGCGGCCTATTGAGGGTCTCGCCCGTTTTGGGGAATGTTTGCGTTTCATATCGGATACGATCATCGCGCCGCCATTTGCCGCCGTTCGGGCGTTGACCCGCAGGGATCGAACGACAGCCTTTCCGAGACCCGTGATGGCATCGAAGAGCCGAGGTTTGAGCAGGTACGGTCTGGCGGCCGCCATGGCGATGGCCGCGTCGGGCTGCTCGACGCCGCCCTTGCCCGAAATCCAATCGATGACGCCTCCCGCGGCGACCCCGGTGCCCGCCGGGCAGACGGCGTCAGCGCCGCCCGCAGGCGTGTCCTCGGCTGGCGGGTTGGCGCCGGTCGACTCCGCGGCATCGCCCTTGCCCGAGACGGTCTCGATCGTCGGCTTCCGCGGCAGCACGGTCGTGCTCTACCGCGACGAGCGGGGCAACGATGGCGAGCGCGCCACCGTGTCGTCGCTGTCGCTGCCGATGACGGGGCGGAGAAGCGCGGCGAACGGCAGCCGTCTCGAAGTCGCGACCACGTCGGGACCGCGGTGGATCGCCCGGTCCGAGGTCGTGATCGGCAGCCGCTAGAGTGCTTCCGGAAAAGTGGGAACCGGGTCATGGCGGAGCCAGGCAAGGGTAGAGCCCGATAAGAAGCACGATCAAACAAAAGCTTAGAGCCGTTCCGCGATTCCACTAAAATCGGAACGGCTCTAGACAAAGTGGGCCGTGTGGCTCGTCGTCAGATTATGCGGTCGATCGAGCGTTGATCAGACCAGCGTGCGGTAGAGCGCCGAGAGCCGCTCTGCGTAGCGGGCGGGCGAGAAGGTCTCGGCCTGCACCTTGCCGGCGGCGGCGAGCGCGGTGCAGAGGTCGTCGTCGGCATCGAGCTGGCGAATGGCGCGCGCCATCGCGTCCGTGTCGTAGGGATCGACCAGGAGGGCCGCCTCCCCGGCGATCTCCGGAAGCGACGACACGTTCGACGTCATCACCGGCGTCCCGAGCAGCATCGCCTCCAGCACCGGCAGCCCGAACCCTTCGTAGATGGAGGGAAACAGCAACGCGCGCGCGCCCTGCATCAGCGACACCAGTTGCTCGAACGGGAGATAGGGAATGCGCCGGACGCTCCGCGCAGGCCGGATCGAAGGACCGTCGATGCGGTAGGAGAGGAACCGCTCGCTCTCGATCTTGCGGACTTCCGGATCGTTCATCCAGCCGTCACCGCCGGCGATAATGAGCGGCCGCCGCGAGCCCGACGCCGCATAGGCGTCGATGAGGCGCGATACGTTCTTTTTCGGCTCGAGCGCGCCCACGAAAAGAAAATAGTCGCCGGGCGTGAGTCCGAACAGGGCTTCGAGCTCGGAGGCGACCGCCCCCGGATCGCGCTCCACCAGGCGCGGCGGCAGCGAGACCGCCTGATAGGTGTTGGTGATGCGGCTTTCGGCAATGCCGGTGAAGGCGATGATGTCCCGGCGCGAGAACTCGGACACGGTCACGATGTGATCGGCCGTCTTGCAGATGTCGCGGATGATGTTGAGGTAGAGCTTCTTGTCGTCCCGCGTCGTGAACGGCAGGCGCAACGGAACGATGTCGTGCAGCGTGTAGACGTTCGGGCAGCCTTTGACGCGCAGGGCCGCGGGCCGCGTGGCATGGAAGAGCTGCGGCGGCGCCCCGATGTCGACGGGCAGCATGCGGCCGTAGCGCCGGAAGAACTGATTTTCGCGCATCATGAGATGCGGCACGACATGGATGTCGCTGAAGCCCGCGAACCGCTTCGTGGCCGGGCCGGCCACGGCGTCGAGCGGAGGCATCTTGATGCCCTTGGCCGCGAACGGGCCGACCGTGAGCCGCCGGATCTCGTCGCCGATGAGCCGGTCGAGCCGCGGCGAGGGGTCCGCGTCGAACAGGCTGATCTGCGCGAGCACGGGGTCCTTGCGATCGACGCCGCGGGGGCTGCCGGCGAGAAGCTCGGTCCGGTAGCCCAGGCCGCGCAGCGTGGCGGCGAGCTGGCGCGCATACGTGGCAATGCCCGTTCCGGCGGCAAGCGTAAGGTTGTGGCCTTCGATGAGGACGCGGTGTCCTTCGCCGGGCGGTGCGCTCATGTCGTGTGGGCCTCGAGATTGCAGCGGCGAGCGATCGGAGGAACTTCGGGCAACCGATCGCGGGGGAAGAGCTTCAGCCCGCCGCGCGTCCGTGGCATGATGCGCGGAGCGTCGGCAACCGAGTTGTGCGCGAGGGCGTCGTCGTCCCTTCGCGCCGGCATTTCGGCGGCAGCCGCCAGCGAGCGTTCCAGCACCCCTTGCCCCCCGGGAAACAACAGGCTTCCGTCCGCTTAACAGTTAGAGGTCGTTTTCGCCAGTGTGTCTCCGCTCTCGACGTAAATTCCCGGCTTCCCGGCGGCCTGTGCATCATGGCGCGCCCGGCATCGCGGGCGCCGCTTGGCCTGCATCGAAGGCATAGCGCACCCATGGCCATTCCTCGATTGAGCGGAAGCCTCCTCGTGTGCCTTCCGGGGCCGCTGGCCATGTGGTGCTACGGGCTCGTCAACCATGTGGCGGGCAAGGCCGGCGTGAGCGTGCGCGAGTTCGACCGCGCCGACGACATCGCCGCCGGCAAGCCGGCGAGCATCTACATGTGCCAGTTCCCGAGCCTTTCGGCGATCGAGGCCGTGCGCAGCGGTCGCCTCAATGCGGTGTTCGTCGCGCAGGATCCCGTTTGGAACGTCGCCGAGGCGATCCAGGCTGGGAAACCGCCGCTCGAAGCCATTCGCGCCATCACGGCATCCGCCACGGCCAACCTGGCGATCGGTAGCACGAGCCGGTCGCGCCTCGTGTTCCCCGCCTTCGAGGAAAGCGCCGCGGGTGTCGCCCGCAGGCTTCTGATGGCGCTGGGTCTGCCCTCGGACCCCGCGACGCTGGCCGCCGCCGGCGAGCCCATCGCGCGCGGTCTCGGTTCGGACGCGGCGCTCGGCGACGTCTTGAGCCGCATGTCGGGCCAGCCGCGGCCCCAGCCGCCCTCGGCGATGGTGCAGGAGGTGGTGACGAAAGTCACCGCGGGCCTGATGGCGTTCGCGCAGGGCGAGCGCGGCTATCCGGTCATCTGGCCCACGGAGGTCTACTTCTCGGGCGACCGGCCGAACGAGCCGGTGGAGACCGTCTCCGACGTCACCGGCCCCTCCCGCGTGATGATCTACGGGCCTTATCTCCACCTTCCGCCGGCGCGCTACGTCGTCGAGATCATCATCACGTTTGCGGGCCGCATCGAGGACATTCCGTTCCTCCTCGAGCTGCACGGTGGCCCGACCTGCCTCACGTGCGTGCGCCTCGACGGGCGCAAGAGCGGAAGCTACCGCGGCCGCTTCGACGTGACGGTGACGGAGATCCTGTCGGGCATCGAGGTGCGCCTGCGCAACGAGCGCGGCGCGATCGAGGGCGAGGTGGCGCTGTCGGAGCTGCGCTTCTACGCGTCGGACGACGAGAGAGCCTTCTCGTAGACCCGGTAGGTGCGCGCGGGAGGGCCGGCCGCCATCTTCGCGAGATTGACCATCGGGGCGTTGGTCTCGAGGATCCAGGAATACTCGATCCAGTCGATGTTGTAGCCCTTGCCGAGCTCCATGAAGTCCGAGATGAGGAGCGAGAGCACGCCCGGCGCCAGGATCGTGTCCCGGTAGCGCTTGCGGATCCCGAGCAGCGGCACGCGCGCCGTTTCCCAGCGGTCGGCATAGATCTCGTAGGCGAGCTTCGCCCAGTTGAAGGGAAGGAGCCGGCCTTTGAACCCGCGCACGACATGGTTGATGTCCGGCAGCACGATCATCATGGCCGCCGGCTCGCCGTCGATCTCGGCAATCCAGCCGAACTTGCTACGCATGATCGGGCGGATATCGCGGATCATGGCCTTGATGTCCGGCTCCGTGACGGGCTCGAAGCCCCAGTTGTCGCTCCAGGCATCGTTGAAAATGTCGAACACGAGGTGCGCTTCCTCGGCGAACTTGTCCATGCGGACCTGCCGGATGCGCACGCGGTTCGAGCTTTTGGCGAAGTTCGCGAGCCGCTGGAACTCGCGCGGCGCGGAGCTCGGGCTCATGCGGAACGCATAGAGGTCCATCGCCTTGGTGAGCCCGCAGGCTTCGGCGAGACCACCTGTCCACGGCGCGGCGTGGCTGGTCAGAATGGCGGGCGGACAGTCGAAGCCGTCGATCAGGAGCCCGATGTCCTGGTTGATGGTGAGGTTGAACGGCCCGCGCATGCGCATCATGCCGCGCGCCAAGAGCCAATCGGCAGCGGCCGCGACGAGCTTCGACGCCACGGCCTCGTCCGGAACGCAGTCGAAGAACCCGAAGAAGCCGGTGCCGTCCTGGTTGTGCGCGAGATGCTTGCGATTGACCTGCGCGGAGATCCGCCCGGCCGGCACGCCGTTCGCGTAGGCGACGAACATCTCGGCTTCGCCGTAGGAAAAAAACGGGTTGTGGCGCGGACTGATGCGCTCGCGCTCGACGAGCCGCAGCGGAGCGATGAAATTCGGATCGTGCGCGTAAATGCGCTCCGGCACGTCGAGCCAATCCTCGATCGCCCGGCGTCCGCGCAGGGGTCTGATGTCGATGTCGCCCGGGCTCATGCGGTGGTGTCCTGTGCACGTGCACTGGCCGCGGCCAGAAGCCGGTCCACAAGCCGAACCGGCAAGAGCGCGCTCAAGGCGATCGTGAGACGGACGGGCCAGGGAAAGACGATCTCCGCGCGGTTGCGGTCGATCCCGCGCACGATGATCGCGGCCGCCCGGTCCGCGCTGACGAGAAACGGCCGGGCATAAGGCAGCGACCGGCTCATGGGCGTATCGACGAAGCCGGGCGAGACCACGGAGACGCGCACGCCGCGGTCCATGAGAAGCCGCCGCAACCCGTGCCCGTAGCTGTGCACGGCGGCCTTCGAGGCGGAATAGACGGGCGATTGCGGAAGCGCGAGGGAGGACACGATCGAGCCGACGAGCACGATATGCCCTCGGCCCCGCGCCGCCATGGCGCCGAGCAAGGGCGACACCGTGTTGATGGCGCCGAGGGTGTTGACCTCGACGATGCGGCGCGCGAGATCCACCGGCTCTCCCTCGGGGGGCGCCAGCACCACGCTGCCTCCGATCCCTGCGTTCGCGATGAGGATGTCGACGGGCCGCGCACGGTCGGCTTCACGCAAGAGCGAGTCCAGGTCCGCCGCGTGCGTGACGTCGCCGGTCAGAATCGCGGGCGCGCGGCCGGTCTCCCGCAGGCAGTCGGCCCTGGCCTGGTCGAGCTTCGCCGGATCGCGTGCGATGAGCGTCACGAAATCGCCGCGGCCGAGGTACCGCCGGGCGAGCGCCGCGCCGATCCCGCCGCTGCCGCCCGTGATGACTATGTGAACCATCGGTCTCCCGGCACGACGACGCCCCACGACCCTGTTGCAGCTTGGGTTGGACCGCGGTACGAAGCTTTGCTCCGAGTTTGTTGGAGAACGCTAAAGATCGTCGGGCATTATCTGGGACGCGTGCCAATTGTCGAGCCCTAATCGCCTGCTCCGCCGCCTTCCGATTGTCCTCCTGTCTCTGCCGACGATCGCGGCTGTCGCCTACTATGGTTTCATCGCAACCGACCGCTATGTCTCCGAGGCGCAGTTCCTGGTGCGCACGGCCTCCCGACCCGCGAGCGTGACCGGAATTTCGGCGTTCCTGCAGATGTCCGGGCTGGGCAGCGCACAGGACGAGGTCTACGCCGTCGAAGCCTTCATCTCGTCGCGCAACGCCATCGACCAGCTTCAGAAGCGGATGCCGCTGCGCGAGGCCTATGGCCACGAAAGCGCGGACATCCTGGCGCGCTATCCCTCGTTCATTTTCGGCGCGAGCCAGGAGGAGTTTCACCAGTACTTCCGCTGGATGGTTCGCACCATCCACGACGGAACCTCGGGCCTGTCGACGCTCCGGGTCCAGGCCTTCACGCCGGAGGACGCGCGCCGCATTTGCGTCGATCTCCTGGAGCTCAGCGAGCTCATGGTGAACGAGCTCAACGAGCGCATTCAGCGCGATTCCGTGCGCATGGCCGAAAGCGAGGCCAAGCGCCAGGAGGAACGTCTGATCGCCGCTCAGCAGGCGATCACGCGCTTCCGCAACGCCGAGCTGATGATCGATCCGGCCGGCTCCTCGGTGGTGATTACGGAGCTGATCGGCCGGTTGGGCGGCGAGCTGTCGAAGACCGAGGCCCAGATCCGCGAGGTGTCGTCCGCGTCCGGCACGAACCCGCAGCTTCACAGCTTGCATGGCCGGGCCGAGGCGCTACGTGCGCAGATCGCGCGCGAGCGCATGCGCATTTCGAGCGATAGCGAAGGCCTGGCCGACAAGCTTGCGGTCTACGAGCGCCTCGTGCTGGACCGCGAGTTCGCCAAGCAATCGCTGGACGCGGCCGTGCGCGCGTTCGAATCCGCGCAACTGGAGGCGCGCCGCCAGCAGCTCTACCTCGAGCGCATCGTGGAGCCCGTCGCGGCCGACCGCGCCATGGCCCCGCAGCGCTGGCACATGATCCTGTCGACGGCCGGGCTCAATTTCGTGATCGGCGCAGCGCTCTGGCTGGCGCTGGCGGGCTGGAGGGAACATGCGTCCCAGGTCTGACGCCGCCTCCGCCCGGTCGTTGTCGCTGTCGCGCGGTTTCGAGGTGCAGATCCGGGCGATCAAGGCCCTCGTCATTCGCGACATGATGCTGCGCTACGGGCGCAACAACATCGGCTTCCTCTGGATCGTGCTGGAGCCGATGCTGCTGACGACAGGCGTCATGCTGATCTGGTCGCTCACGCATCAGCCCCTGCATCATGGCCTGTCGGTCGTGGCGATGGTGCTGTCGGGCTACATGCCGCTGACGCTCTGGCGACATATGTCGAACAGCGGCATCATGATCGTCCGGCGATCCATGTCGACGCTGTATCACCGGCACCTGTCGTTGCTGGACGTCATCGCGGCGCGCATGTTCGCCGAGCTGGCGAGCGTGACGCTGGCGCTGATGATCGTCTACGGCACCTTGCTGGCGTTCGGCTTGATGGAGCCGGTGGCGGAGCCCGGGTCCTTCGTGCTCGGCTGGCTGCTGATGGCGGGCCTCGGCTCGTCCTTCGCGCTGGTCATGGCGGGCCTGACGGAGCTCGCGGAATCCGCGGAGCGCTTCGTCCAGCCGATCCAATACCTGCTGCTGCCCTTGTCGGGCGCGTTCTTCATGGTGGACTGGCTGCCGTACAAGGTTCAGCACATCGCCTGGTACAACCCGCTGGTTCACTGCTACGAGGCCTTCCGCGGCGGCTTGTTCGGCGAGAGCGTGCGGACCTATTTCGACGCGTGGTATCCCCTCGTCTGGATCGTATGTCTGCTCTACGTCGGCTTCTATCTGCTGGACTTGGCGCGCGAGCGCATCGGCGGTTCGTAGCGCGGGCCCGTCCCGGGGCGGCACGTGGCAACGTGCACAAAATATCGGCGCGGCCCGTTACGAACCGCCGGAATAGCCGTACAAAAGGCAGTCCGATCGGTGTATGGCTCTGAATCGATCGACAGAGGCAGCGCGTGTCTGCGCGTGCGCGGGTGTTTGCCGCAGTGGGCCATTCAATTGGCCGTTTACGCAATGGGGCTTAGGCGGATAACTTCCCACCATATTGGATACGCTGGGGTTTTCGCCAAACGAAAAGTGTTCGTGAGCCGTTGAGCTCGACCAGATCTGGGGGACCGGAACGTTGCTCGAAGCACTCCGAAAGATCGTCAAGGATTCCAAGGCTGCACTTGAAACGCTCAAAAGCGAATCTCTGACCGGCCCGCTCCGGAAGAGGGTCGACGCCGTCCAGCAGAGCGGACTTTTCGACGTCATTTGGTATGCGGAGCAACAGGGCATCGAGGCCGCCGATCCTGCGGCCGTGGTGGCGCACTATCTGACGGCCGGTCACCTCGAGGGTCACGAGCCCCATCCCCTCTTCGACAGCGCCTGGTATGTGGCGCAGATCCGCGACGGCAAGGCTTCCGATCTTTCCGCCCTCGAGCACTATCTGCGCTTCGGCGCCGCGCGCGCGCTTTCGCCGAGCCCGCTCTTCGATGTGGCGTGGTATCGCAAAAAGGCCGGCGCACAGTTGCCGCCGAACGAAGACCCGTTCCGGCACTTTCTGAAGGAAGGTGCCGTCGCCGCTATTTCTCCGCATCCGCTGTTCGACAGCGCTTACTATCTTTCGCAGGAGCGCCAACTGGCGAGCGCCGGCGTCAACCCGCTGACGCATTTCGTCGGATGCGGCGCGCTGCAGGGCAAGAACCCCAATCCGTTCTTCGATTCCGGATGGTACCTGAAGGACAAGGCCGACCTCCTGGGCAAGGGGATCAACCCGCTCGCGCACTTCATCATGGAAGGCGCCGAGGCGGGAGCGCAGCCGCACCCGGACCTCGATCTCGACATCTACATCCTTCAGACCGAGGGGGCTCCGAAGGATCGCCTCGCGGCGTTTATCCATCTCGTGCGCAATCCCTCGACAGCCAAGAAGATCAACGGCACCGCGACGCCGAACATCCTGAAGCCGCGGGAGGACCGCCCGGCGGCCCGCCTCGAAGGCGTCGACCTCAATGGGTTCGGCCGCTACGTCACGCCGAAGGACCGTCCGCCGCCGGTTGCCGACGACGGCCCGCCGCTCGACTCGCTGCTGCCGTCGGCGGACACCAAGCTGATGTCGTTCGACGTCTGGGACACCCTGCTGCGCCGCGACTGCGATCCCGACGAGATCAAGCTGCAATCGGCTCGCTATCTTCTGGTGCGCGCGCTGCCCGAGACGAAACCCGCGTTTCGCACCCTCACGGCCCTGTACGACGCGCGCATTTTTGCGGAGAACTCCAGCGCGCCGAACGACGAGTTCGAGTTCCGCTTCGAGGAGGCGCTGGACGCCTGGCTCGAGATGGTGCTGGTGACCGGTCTTCCGACCAGCCGCCGCGCCGAGATCCGCCAGGAGATGATCGCGCATGAGATGGCGGCCGAGCGCCGCTCCACGCGCGCCGACCGCACGGGGCGCGAGGTCCTGGCCAAGACGAAAGTCCCCAAGATCTACGCCTCGGACTTCTACATGTCGTCGCGGTTCGTCGACGATCTCCTGGCTGCGCATGGCATGCGCCAGCATTTCGTGCGCGGCTTCGTCTCGTCCAACACCTACGAGACCAAGCGCAGCGGGAAAATGTTCGACCGCATCCTCACCGACATGGAGGTCGCGCCGTCGAGCGTTCTGCATATCGGCGACAACGAGCGCGCCGATGTCCAGGTGCCGGCGTCCAAAGGCATCAAGACGGCGCATTACGTCTCGAAGAGCGAGATCGTGCGCCGCCAGTGGTTTCACGACGCGTTTGCAGCCCTGAAGCGGAACGATCCCGGGATCCACGAGCGCCGCATCGCGGCCCTGGTCGAGGACATCGCGAGCGGTCTCAAATCCGCGGCGGATCCGGACGACATGGCGTCCGTCGGCGCGCGGCTTGCGCCGCTCGTGGTCGGCTACGTGCTCTCCGCGATCGAGGACGCGGCCCGCTCCAAGGTCGATCGGATCCACTACTTCACGCGCGAGGGCCAGTTTTTTCGCGAGGTCCACGACGCCCTCGTCGCGGCCGATCCCTACAACATGTCCTATCCGGACTCCGAGCTGCTCGAGGTCAGCCGCCGCGCGACGTTCGCCGCCTCGCTGCCGGGCTTGACCAGCGCCGCGCTGATGCGGCTGTGGACGCTCTATTCCCGCCAGTCCCCGCAGGGCCTCGCGGCATCGCTCAACCTCGACGATACGAGCGCCGCGCGCCTCGCGAGCCAGCACGGCCTCGACTACCGCACCGTCGTCGTCTATCCGTGGCGCGACAAGGCATTCATGGGTTTCGTCAACAGCGCCGCGTTCCAGGAGCTGGCGTCCGCGCGCCTTGCCGAGCAGAAGCGTGCGCTGCTCGCCTACCTCGGCGAGAAAGGCGTGACCGACGCGCAAGACCTCCTCATCTGCGACGTCGGCTGGCGCGGCACCATCCAGGATAATCTCGCCCACCTGTTGCCGCGGACGACGCTTCGCGGCCATTACATCGGCCTCTTCAAATTCCTGAACCCGCAGCCGCGCAACGCGCACAAGACGGGCTGGGTGTTCGATGAGCCGGCCGGCCGCACCTCGCGCATCGGCGACGTCGCTCCGCTCGAGATGATCTTCAACGGCACGGGCGGCTCCGTCATCGGCTACGCCGAGAAGAACGGCGCGATGACCGCGGTCCGCCAGGTTTTCGACGGCGAGGAGGCGGTGATCCTCGGTCCCGTCGCGCGGCTGCAGAAAGGCGTCCTTGCCGCCGTGCGCCCGATTGCGGACTACGTGCGCCTGCACGGATTGACGGCCGGCGACCTGCAGCACTTGGGGAGCATGCTTGCCGTGGCGCTGTCGCGTACGCCCCCGGCAGCGGTGGGCGACGCATTCCTGGCCCTGCATCACAACGAGACCTTTGGCACCGGCGCCGTCGAGGAGATGGCGAAGGAGACGACGCTGGGCGACGCGCTTTCGAGCGGTCTCAAAGGCAGCCGCCTGCACGCGCACGTCTCGCGCGCGTTGGCCAGCGAGCGCTGGCAGGAAGGCGCGCTGGTCTCGCGCGACGTCAAGGCCTGGTGGGAGCGCACGCCGCAAACCGAGCGCTGCTCGGCGCCGAGCGCGTTGTCGCGTGTCTATGCGCCGGCGAGCATCCGCGCGCGCAATTCCAAGCTCGCCGTGTTCGCGCCCTCGCCCATCCGCGCGTCGGGCGGACATCGCACGATCTTCAACTGCGTGCGCAAGCTCGCGCAATTCGGCCTCGAGCCGATCGTCTTCCTCGAAGGCATCGGCTCCGGCGTCGAGGTCGTCGAGGACTATCTCGCCGGCACCCCCGCCAGCATTCACACGCAGTGGCACAAGCACATCCCGTCCGATGTCGCCTTCGCCACCATCGCTCACTCCGCGAACTTCGTGGCCGAGCTGCGCAACACGCACCACCGCGGTTATCTCGTCCAGGATTTCGAAGCCCTGTTCAATCCGATGAGCGATGGCTACGTCATTGCCGAGAACAGCTACACGCAAGGACTGCAGCATTTCACGATCGGCAATTGGCTGACGCACGTGATCAACACGCGCTACGGCGCGCCATCGGCTCCCGCGGGTCTCGGCGTCGACACTGCCGTCTACCGGCCGCTGCTCGGCGCCAGCGCAACCGGTGCCAGAACCGGCGCCGGCGGAACCGCGGGCGCAGCCAAGGATGCGCCGAAGCGCGAGCTCGCCGTGTGCTTCCTCTACCAGCCGGACAAGCCGCGCCGCACGCCGATCCTGGGCATCGAGGCGTTGCGCCGCGTCAAGCGCGCGATGCCGGAGGTGAAGGTCTACGTCTTCGGATCGAACCTGCCGCTGAACCTGGATTTCGAGGTCGAGAACCTCGGGCTGATCACGGACCTGACCAAGCTCAACGCGCTCTATAACCGCTGTGTTGCCGGCCTTTGCGTCAGCGGCTCGAACCCGTCGCGCATTCCCTACGAGATGATGGCGGCGGGCTGCATTCCGGTCGATCTCTACCGCTACAACAACCTTCTCGATCACCAGACGGGAACGATCCTGCTGGCCTATCAGAACGCCGCCTCCATCGCCAAGGCCCTGCTGAGCATTCTGGGCGATCCGGCGAAGGCCCGCGACATGTCGGCGAGCGCCATCGAATTCGCCAAGTCGCGCACCCTCGAATGGGAGGTCGACGTCATCGCGAACAACCTGATGGCGTTGATGGACGGCGACCTGCCGCCGCTGTGGCCGGCCCCGCAACCCTACGACGCGCCGCCAGTGATCGCGACGGAATA
>CAYLSI010000073.1:4655-13324 GCA_964386545.1 uncultured Hyphomicrobium sp. | reverse complement strand
CGCGCAGGATGTGGTAACGGACGCCGGGCAAGTCCTTGACGCGGCCGCCGCGGATGAGCACCACCGAGTGCTCCTGCAGGTTGTGGCCTTCGCCGGGGATGTAGCCGATGACCTCGTAGCCGTTGGTCAGGCGGATCTTGGCGACCTTACGAAGGGCCGAGTTCGGCTTCTTCGGCGTGGTCGTGTACACACGGGTGCAAACGCCGCGCTTCTGCGGGCACGCTTCCATGTGGCGCGACTTCTCGCGATAGACCTTCGGGTTCCGGGGTTTCCGGATCAGCTGTTGTATCGTCGGCATCAACGCCCCGCTTCTCGTTCGGCTTTAAGCCAATCCGGCAAATCCAAGGATCGCCGGACGTTTCTGATGTTTGACACCGCGCGTCCACGACACAGCATGCGCCAAACGAAACCTGCCGAGCCCCGGAAATCCGGAGCCTGGCACGGAAAAAACCAGAGGATCCTCCGGTTTGCCTCTCGGCAGACCAGCGATCTTGGTCCGAAAATGTCCTCTGCTTTGGGACGGTAGCGTTTAGGCAGATGCGCAAAAGAAGCGCGTAGAAGGCCTACCACCTACCGTGAGAGTGGCGTTCCTATATACATTCAGGGATTCCCGGTCAACACCTTGTGGGCAGAGAGTTCGAAAGATTTGACTCTTGGCCCATGCCGCGGCGCTCGTCCGGCCGCCCGGCCTGCGCGTCCCGGACCGGTCTCCGGGCATTCACCATAGGATTGTCGCTTTTCAAAGCGAGATCAAGGCTCAGCAGCTTCGGCCGTGGGGAGCCGGCTGCGTCCCGTGTTTGCCCGTCTTTCCTGGCGCGGAGGGCTCCATGCCGCGTTTCCTCGACCCATCGCCGCTCGTGCCGCAGACCGCCCCGAACGCCGCTCAGGCCGCTCTTCTTCTCGGCGGCTTCGTCGTGCTCGTAACGGTTCCGACCGTCCTGCTCTGGGGCGCCCCGGGCGCTTTCGCCGCAGCCCTTCTTCTGGTGGCCGTCTGGCCGACGGCGGCACGGATGCCGCCCGAGGCGGTCATGCGGCTCTACCGGGCGACTCACGTTCCGCGCGACGACAGCCAGCTTTCGAGCCTCGTCGATGTCCTCGCCTATCGCGCGGGCCTCGAGCGGCGCCCGGATCTCTACGTGATCCCGAGCCTGACGCTCAACGCGTTCGCCGCGGGCTCGCGCGCGCATTCCGCCGTCGCGCTGACGGAAGGGCTACTGCGCCGGCTGACGCTCGCCGAAACGGCCGGAGTTCTCGCGCACGAGATCGCGCACATCCGCAACAACGACCTGCTCGTCATGGGGCTCGCGGACATCATCACGCGGATCCTGCAGCTCATGAGCTACGCGGCGCTGGCGCTCGCGCTCTACAACGTGCTCGCCTATGCGCTCGGCGAGCCGCAGATCTCCTGGTGGGCGGTGCTGGCGCTCTACGTCGCGCCGGCGTTGTCGAGCCTGCTGCAGCTCGGTCTTTCACGCGCCCGCGAGTTCGAGGCGGATGCCAGCGCGGCGAGCCTCACGGGCGATCCGGCCTCGCTCGCCTCCGCGCTCACGCGGCTCGAAACCTACACGGGCCATTTCTGGGAGGACCTCATGTTCCCGGTGCCGGGGCGGCGCGTTCCCCAGCCCTCGCTCCTGCGCTCCCACCCCCAGACGGAGGAGCGGGTGCAGCGCCTGCTCAGCCTCGATGCCGCCCCGGAGGCGCCTCAACGCCACGAGCCGCTGGTGATCGTCGAGCAGCCCATGATGACGCTGGTCGGCTACGGACCCGGCGACATGCGCCCGCGCTACCGCTGGCCGGGGCTCTGGTTCTAGTTTCGCCGCAAGCGCGCCGGTCCCCTCTCCGGTCCCAGGGGCGGGAAAGACGTGTCGGGCGGCCCGCGAACGCGTGGATGTGACGGCCGGAGGCATTGCGAGGCGGCCCGTTTGTGCCTATCAGCGAGGGCATGACCGAAACGCTCCGCCCCGCCCCGCCGATGCCGCGCTCGACCCTCAAGCTCGAGGCGATCCCCGATCTCGTCCAACGGCTTCGCGCCGGTGAGCGCCGCGCCATCGCCGCGGCGGTAACCGAGCTCGAAAAGCTCTCCACGAGCGCGCCGCCGCTGCTCGAAGCGCTGCAGCCCTATCTCGGCAACGCGCTCGTGGTCGGCTTCACGGGACCTCCGGGCGCGGGCAAGTCGACGCTCGTCAACGCCACGATCGCGCACGTGCGCTCGCTCGGCGGCACGGTCGGCGTCATCGCCGTCGATCCGTCGAGCCCGATCTCGGGCGGCGCCATCCTCGGCGACCGTATCCGCATGACGGCGGCGCTCGACGACGACGGGGTGTTCGTGCGCTCCCTTGCGAGCCGCGGCTATCTCGGCGGGCTTTCCCCGGCCGCAGTCCGCGTGATCGATGCGCTCGATGCGGCGGGCTTCGATCTCGTGCTGCTCGAAACGGTGGGCACGGGCCAGAGCGAGATGGACGTGGCCGAGGTGGCCGACGTGCGCGTCGTGATCTCGGCGCCCGGCCTCGGCGACGACATCCAGGCCATGAAGTCGGGCCTGCTCGAAATCGCCGACATCCTCGTCGTCAACAAGGGCGACCGCGAGGGCGCGGAGCTGACGCTGCAGCAGCTTCTCGGCGCGCTCTCGATCCGCTCCATGCGTGCGCACATTCCCGTGCTTAAGACGACGGCGACGACCGGCGAAGGCGTGCCGGAGCTCTACAAGGCCATGCAGGACGTGAACGCGCGCGGCACGGGCGCGGGCCCGATGGCGCGGCGGCGGCGGCGTGCGCGCTATCTCATCGCGCGCGCGGCGGCCGACATCGTGGCGCGGCGCGTCAAGGAGGACAGCGCGGGTGCGATCGACGGCCTCGCCGACGAGGTGCTGTCGGGCCGCGTGAGCCCGGACGTGGCGGCGCAGAAGCTGCTGTCGCGCTGAGGACCGGTTCGCGCGCGTCAATCTCAGCTCCATCGTGCTTTCCGATCTGGCTCTGCGCGAACGACGCCGCATGGTAATCCCAGTCCACCCGCCCTCTCTTTCCCTCTGCCGGGTTCCCTCTCCCGGGACGGGAGAGACAGCCGGTGAGGGACTTCGCTCTGGCTCGGTGGCCAGCGTCTTCCGCGTGGCGTCCCCCCTCATCCGCCGCTGCGCGGCACCTTCTCCCCAAGGGGAGAAGGAAGTGGGACGCGGCATTTCGCAAACGAATGCACAATTGACGCCGCACGATCGATCTCGGTCCGCGCCCGCCTCCTCTTTACCTCTCCCGGGACGGGAGAGGTGGCCGGCTCGCCTCCGGCGAGACGGTCGGTGAGGGACTTCGCTCTGGCTCCGCGGCAAGCGTGTCCCGCGTGGCCTCCCCCTCATCCGCCGCTGTGCGGCACCTTCTCCCAAAGGGGAGAAGGAAGGGGGCGCGCGGCATTTTCCGTAACTGGATGTCGCTTCGCCCGGAAGCAGCTAGCCGAGCACGGCGCGGAGCATCCAGCCCACCAGGAACATGAGCCCCATGCCGGCCGCGACGAACATCGTCCTGTGCTTGCGGAAGAGTGACTGCACCGCCGGCGGCTGGACGATGCGCTGCGTCGTGGCGACGCCCTCGGGCTCGGTTGCGGGCGGAGGCGCGACGGCCGCTGTCGCCGCCACCGGCTCCGGGCGCACAACCCGGGTCGGCTGATCCTCCGCGACGGAGGAAGTGTCCTCGTCGATGCGGAGCACGAGCACCGTCGTGTTGTCCTGGTCCGGGTCCTCTTTCGCCTCGACGGCCTCGATCAGCCGCTGGGCCATCACCTCGGCCGTCTCCTCGCGGTTCGCATAGACGATGTCGCCGATCTCGTCACCGTCGAGCGTGCCGATGCCGTCGCTGGCGAGGATCAGCCAGTCGCCGGCGGCGAGCTTGTAGGCATCGCCCTGCAGATCGACGATTTCGAGCGCCTTGCCGGTGAGCGCCGAGCGCAGCGCGTTGCGGTAGGGGTTGCCCTTCGCCTCGGCGGCGGAGATCAGGTTGCGGCGCGCCTGGTCGTCGAGGAACGCACCGAGCGAGTGGTCGGCGTTGAGGCGCAGGACTTCGGGCGCGCGGAACAGCAGCAGCAGCGAGTCGCCCACGCTGACCCACGACAGGCCGCCGCGATCGACCCAGGCCGCGACCAGCGTGCAGCCCATGCCGCGCAGATTGCCGTTGCTCGCGACGTGCGCGGCGATGGCCGCGTTCGCCGCTTCGAGGCTGCGCTGCAGGCTTTCGCCATTGCCGGCTTCGCTGCCGGTGAACGTGGTGACGAAGGTACGGCAGGCCAGCTCGCCGGCGATCTCACCGCCGGCGTGCCCGCCCATTCCATCCGCCACCACCGCGAGCAACCCCTCGCCGCGATGGGTTGCGGCTTGGGCTCCGGACGGCCAAATCTCGAAAGAGTCTTCCTGATTTGCGCGCGTTCCGATCGTGGCTCGGGCTGCACCCGCCACGTGCCATGTCATCCGTCGTCGACCTCGCTCGACCAGCTGAAGTCGGGACCGCAGAAGGCGACGAAGCGGAACGTGGTGTTGCCGATGCGGAAGAGATCGTTGGGCTTCAACTCCGTCGGCGCCAGCACGGGCTTGCCGCCGAGGCGCACGAGGTTCGATTTGCCGCCGTGCTGGAGGTAAAACGTGTGCTGCTCGTCGTCGTAGGTGATGAAGGCATGCTCCTCGCGCGAGATGCTCTCGTCGCCGAAGTCGAGGCAGATGCGCTGGCTCGGCGCGCGGCCGACGGAGTTCATGCCGACGTAGACGGGACGGAAGCCGCCGCGGCCCGGCCCCTTGACCACGACGATCCAGCCCGCGACGGGCTCGTTCGTGTCGACGGCGCCCTCGCGCACGTACTGCGTCTTTCCCTGGTTGCCCTGGTTCTGCATCTTCACCGTCGGCGCTCCGGGAGAGAAGCCGCCGCCTCCCTGGTTGGCGACGCCGACCAGGCGCGTCGTTCCGATGACAGAGCCGCCGCGCGGCTGGTCGCCGCCGAATACGCCGCTGGCGGGGTTGCCTTCCGCCACGTCGGGCCGCATCACGAGGCGCGTGCGCTTGTTGGCCTGGGCGTCGTCGTCGTCATCACCCGGGTAGCGCGGATCGTTGCTCATTTCGGATCTCCTTGATCTCGGATGCGTTGACCGCTCGCCTACGCCAGAAATTCGGACTCGGCCCGGAACCGAAGCCGCACCTCGCCCAGCTCGACCATGTCGCCGTCGTTGAGCTCGCGCGACTTGTACTTGGTCTTGTTGACCACGACGCCGTTGCCGCCGCCCAGGTCGGTAATCACGAAACGCTTCGTCTCGGCATTGTAGTGCAGCACCGCGTGACGGCGCGAAATGGAGTCGTTCTGCAGGCAAATGTCGTTGTCGCGATGGCGGCCGACGCGGACGTTGGTGGTCTTGAGCGGATGGCGCGAGGCGTTGCCGTCCATCATCTCGAGCCAGCCGTAGATGACGGGCCGCCCGTCAGGATCGCGCAGCAGCTCGGCCGCCTCGCCCTCCTCCTCCATGACGGCCTCGGTAGCCGGCTCGGGCGCGTAGGGCTCCTGGTCCCGCTCCGCGCTGACGGCCTGGCCGGGGCGCACGAAGAGCGTATTGCCGTAGACGGCGAACCCGGTGACGCCGAGGCCGAGCAGCACGCCCAGCACCACGACGAGCGCCGAATTATCCGCGGCCCAGTCGCTCAGAGTATCGAAGGTGCCCTTGGGCTCCGGCTCGGGCTCCGGCGACTGCTGGAATGTCGGGCGGTCGAACGACGGCGGCGCGGCGGCCGGGATCGTCACCTTCTCCTCCGCGCTGATGGTCTTGCCGTCGTCGAGGTTGGCGGAGAGCGCGATCGTCTGCGGGCCGGTCGGGCCTTTCAGCGTCACGGTGGCCTTGCCGCCGTTCTCCAGCACCTCGCTCGCGAAGTTGCCGCTCACGAGATCCTTGGCGAAGTCCTTCGCGGCAGGCCCCTGCTTGATCTCGACGGCATAGCCGCCGGTATCCTCGGCCAGGCGGGTGAGCTTCTGGAACTGGGGCCGCGCGTTGCGGTCGTCGAAGTACCCCAGGACGTGGATCGTCACGCCCGCGTCCTTCGCCGCCTTGACCACCTGGTCGTGGCTGTAGCCGGTGTCGTCGGAGGCGCCGTCCGCCAGGATGACCAGCGCCTTGCGGTCGCCCGCCTCCTTGCTCAGCGCGTCCACGGCGAGCAGCGCGTTCTTATAGAGTTGTATGGTCGCGGTCGCCGGCTTGACGGCGATGATCTGGCGCACGAACTCGGCTTTCGAGGTGCCGGAATCGGCGATCAGCGTCAGGTCGTTGGCGAACGTGTAGGCCATGAACCGGCGCTTGCCGACGCGCGGGTCCGTGAACGAGACGACCGCATCGCCCATCTGCGACAGCGTGGTGCGCCGGTTGTAGGGGAGCACCTGGATCAGGTAGGCGGTCGTCGTGCTCTGGACGGTCGGGTCGAATGCCTCGAACTTGGTGTCCAGGCTGTCCGTCTGGCCCTTGATGACGGCCTTGAGGTCGCGGAACACGGCCGGGCCGGACGCGCGGACGTCGCACGTCACCGTGTCCTTCTGGGGCTCCTGGCACTTGGTGAGAAGCTTGGGATCGGCCGCGCCGGCCGCCGAGGCACCGAATGCGGAAAGCAGGAGGCCGATCGCCAGTATCGCTTCGCGCTGCCTTGCTCGGCGCCGCATGCATGCGTCTCCAGATGCCGTCCGGATAAATCGAGAAATTCATCTTACGCTGACGATGTTAGGGGTTCAACATCGCCAAGGCCCGGTGCGCCGCCCCTCCGGCGTTAGCGTTATCCGGCGATTCTGGGCCGGGTGTCATGGGCGCGCCCGGACCCGCTCCGGGCACTTTGGAGCAACACAGAGTAACTCTTTCCGGCGCAATGCGAATGGGGCATGGTGGGGCGAAGTCCTGGCCGACGCGAGGAGGGCGCCGATCTATGGAAGGTCAGAACGACACCGTGCTGCCGAACGGCACGCGGATCGATCAATACGTGATCACCGGGCTGCTCGGGCGCGGCGGCTTCGGCATTACCTACCTCATCAACGACGAGATGCTGAACAAGGAGTTCGCCCTCAAGGAGTTCTTCCCGGAGGATCTCGTCCGGCGCGAGGGCCAGGGGCTCAAGTTCCTCGCCCGCGCCAACTCCGAAGCGGACTATCGCTGGGGCCTCAAGAAATTCTTCGACGAGGCCCGCCTGCTCGCCCAGTTCAACCACCCCAACATCATCGGCGTGCGGCGCGTGTTCGAATTGAACGACACGGCCTACATGGTGCTCGACCTCGTCAAGGGCATGACGCTCGAGAAGTGGCTGCGCGGCCTCGACAGCCGGCCCACGCAGGACGAGTTGGACCTCGTCGCGGGCCCCCTGCTCAGCGCGCTCGAGCTCGTGCACGAGAACAAGACCTGGCACCTCGATTTCTCGCCCGAGAACGTCATGATCCGCGCCGCGGACGGCGCACCGATCCTGCTCGACTTCGGCGCCTCGCGCTTCGAGATCAAGCAGCACTCGCAGCTCGTCTCCGCGCTCGTCTTCAAGAGCGGCTATTCGGCACCCGAGCAGTACACCTCCAACGCCGACCGCTACGGCGCCTGGACCGACATCTACGCCTTCGCGGCGACGCTCTATCGCGCGGTCACGGGCGAGCGCCCGACGGAAGCCACGTCGCGCCAGCTCTCGGACGATCTCGTGCCCGCCTCGAAGGCGGCCGCGGGGCATTACCGCGCGAGTTTCCTCAAGGCGATCGACCATGCGCTCAAGCTGCCGCCCGGCGAGCGGCCGCAGACAATCCGCGACTGGCGTCCGCAGCTTCTCGAAGGCAGCGAGGTCGTCTCGGCCGAGCCCACGTCGCAGCGGCGCACGCAGATCTCGCGCCAGAAGGTGACGACCAGCAAATCGCGTAGCGCCGTCAGCTCCACGTTCCAGCGGCTCGCGAAGGCAACGCGTCTGCCGCAATCGGTCACGGGAAATCCGTGGTTGATGTACGGTGCGGCGGCCGCGCTGATGCTCGTGCTGCTGGGTGGCGCCGCGGCGCTCTTTCTCGGCGGGTCCAAGGGGCCGTTTGCCGAGTGCGGCGGCATTTTCTCGAAGACCGAGTGCTGGGGCGCCGTCGTCAATAACGGCGGCAACATCTTCGCGCGCGTGGAGGAGCCGAGCCGGGAGGCCGCGGAAACGGCGGCGCTCAAATCCTGCACGGACAAGCTCGGCGGGCCGGGCTGCGAGGTGATCGCGACCATCTCCAAGGAGCAATGCTGGGCGCTGGCCGAAGTCCCGGCGGACCCGGCGCGATGGAAGGCCGCGTCCGGCGGATCGATGACGCTGGCGCAGAAGGACGCCCGCTGGGACTGCGAGCGCGCCTACGGCCTCTGCCAGATTGCGCTGACGTTCTGCGCCGACGGCACCAAAGGGAAGTAGCGTTCACCGCTTCGTGGGGCAACCCGATACGGAGACGTGTCTGGACCCCGACCTCCGTCGGGGTGACGTCAATGGTGGGGGTGTGTGCGGGTCGTACGATCCGTCACACCGGCGCAGGCCGGTGCTCAGACACGCCGCCACCGCAGGCCGGTTTCTGGCGGGCTTGGGCGCTTCGATGAAGTTTCGCCGGTGCCTGTTTTCCATGCGTCTAGACCCCACCCTCCGTCGGGGTGACGTCTATTTTGGCGAGGCTGATCGCCAACTCACCACCGTC
>CAYLSI010000073.1:0-4555 GCA_964386545.1 uncultured Hyphomicrobium sp. | reverse complement strand
CCTCCGTCGGGGTGACGTCTATTTTGGCGAGGCTGATCGCCAACTCACCACCGTCATCCCGGCCGTCATGGCGGAGCCATGCTTCGCACGGACGGCCAGATCCAGATACGCTTCGTCATAGGCGCGGGCCCTTGCAGCACACCCTACTCGCGGAAGCGGTTGGTGATCGGGTAGCGGCGGTCGCGCCCGAAGTTGCGGCTCGAGATTTTCACGCCGGGTGCGGCCTGGCGGCGCTTGTACTCCGCGAGATAGAGCAGCCGCTCGACCTTCTTCACGATGTCGACGGCATGGCCGCGCACGACGACGTCGGCGACCGGCATCTCGTGCTCGACGAGACAGGCGAGGATGTCGTCGAGCACCTCGTAGGGCGGCAGGCTGTCCTGGTCGAGCTGGTTCTCGCGCAGCTCGGCCGTCGGCGGGCGCTCGATGATGCTCTCGGGGATCACGATGCCCGAGGGGCCCACGCCGATGCCGGGCACGTGCGCGTTGCGCCAGCGGGCGAGCCTATAGACCTCGAGCTTGTAGAGATCCTTCACCGGATTGAAGCCGCCGTTCATGTCGCCGTAGAGCGTCGCGTAGCCGACGCTCATCTCGCTCTTGTTGCCCGTGGTCAGCACCATGGCGCCGAACTTGTTCGAGATCGCCATGACGATGACGCCGCGCACGCGGCTCTGGATGTTCTCCTCGGTGATGTCCGGCGCGCGGCCCGCGAACAGCAGCGCGAGCGAGGTGCCCAGCGCCTCGACGGCGGGGCCGATCGGCACCGTGTCGAACTTGATGCCGAGCGCGTCGGCGCAGGCCTTCGCGTCCTCGATGCTGCGCGCGGACGTGTAGCGGTAGGGCATCATGACGGCGTGGACGCGCGCCGCGCCCAGCGCGTCCACCGCCATGGCGGCGACGAGGGCGCTGTCGATGCCGCCCGAGAGGCCGAGCACCACGCCGGGGAACCTGTTCTTCTCGACGTAGTCGCGCAAGCCCAGCACGCAGGCCTCATAGGCCGCGCCGTCGCCGTCCAGGATCTTGATGATCGGCCCGCGCACGCACGACCAGCCGCTTGGGCCGCGCGCCCACTCGGTGACGGCGACGTGCTCGCTCCAGGCCGGGAACTGGGCGGCGAGACGGCAGTCTCCGTTCAGCACAAAGGAGGCGCCATCGAACACGAGCTCGTCCTGTCCGCCGACTTGGTTGACGTAGGCGAGCGGCAGGCCGGTCTCGGTCACGCGCGCGACGGCGACGTTCATGCGCAGGTCTGGCTTCTTCCAGTCGAACGGCGAGCCGTTCGGGACGAGCAGCATTTCGGCGCCACATTCGGCCAGGCACTCGACGACGTCGTCCTTCCAGATGTCCTCGCAGATGGGAACGCCCAGGCGGATGCCGCGGAAGGCGATGGGGCTCGGCAGATCACCCGCGGAGAAGACGCGCTTCTCGTCGAAGACGCCGTAGTTCGGAAGGTCGACCTTGTAGCGGACGGCGGCCACCTCGCCCTGATCGAGCAGGGCAACCGCGTTGTAGACGCGGTCCTGATCCGGCCAGACGGTTCCGACCAGCACGGCGGGCCCGGGGCCGAGCTTGCGGGCCAGCGCCTCGACCTGGGCGCGCGCGGCGCGATGGAAGGCGGGCCGCAGAACCAGGTCCTCCGGCGGATAGCCGGTCAGGAACAGCTCGGGGAAGACGATCAGGTCGGCCCCCTCGGCGGCAGCCGCGGCACGCGCTGCGATCAGCTTGGTCTCGTTGCCGGCGAGGTCGCCCACGACGGGATTGAGCTGGGCCAGGGCAATGCGCAGGGTGGCTGGGGTCATGGGCAAGATTTAAGGCGCAGCCGCCGCCCGGTCCAGCGTCCCAGCGCCGCGTTCCCGTTCGCGCGCTGGACCGGCGCAGCGTCTCGCCGTATCAGAGCCGAAGGGCGCTTCCGCGCGGCTCGACGGGCCGGGGCGCGTGCCAGCGGTCCATTTTCCACGGATCGGTTCCTCTGCTGCCCCTTTCCTTCCGCCGTCTGCCTTGGAGCCGCATGCTCTCGATCCTCACCATCGTCGCTCCGGTGTTCGCGCTGATCGGCAGCGGGTATATCGCGCGCCGCATCGGGGTCATCGGATCGCAGGCCGTTCCCGAACTCAACCGCGTCGTCGTCTATCTGGCGCTGCCGGCCCTGCTGTTCGACGTCATGGCGCACGCGGGCTGGGCCGAGCTCGTGCAGCCGGGCTTCATCGCGACGTTCGGGCTCTCGTGCGGGCTGATCTTTTATGCACTGCTGCTCGCGTGCCTCGCGGCCGGCCAGCCCTTGGGCGAAGCGAGCATCAACGGGCTGCTCGGCTCCTATGCGAACACGGCCTATGTTGGCTTTCCGGTGCTGATGATCCTGTTCGGGCGCGAGAGTCTCGTGCCCGTCACCATCGCCTCCATCATCACCGTCTGCGTGCTCAACGCCTCGGCCATCGTGCTCATCGAGTTCGCGGGCCAGAGCGAGCGCCGGCCCGGCCGGCTCGTCCGCATGGTGGCACTCTCGCTCGCGCGTAACCCCATCCTGGTCGCGCCCGTTCTCGGCATGCTCTACGGCGCGACCGGTCTCGGCTTTCCCGACGCGGCCGACACGTTCCTCAAGATGCTCGGCGGTGCGGCAAGCCCGCTCGCACTCATGGTCATCGGCATGGTGCTGGCCGAGCCGCGCAAGGTTGCATCTGCCGAGGCGTGGCTCTCGGGCGGGCTCACGGTGGTCAAGCTCATCGTCCATCCGCTCCTAACGTTCGCACTGGCTCTGCTGTTCGCCGTGCCGCAGCCGCTGGCCGCGATGGCCATCGTGCTCTCGGCGCTGCCGACCGGGTCCGGCCCGCTGATCGTGGCGGAGTTCTACCGGCTGCCGGCACTCATCACGTCGGCGGTGATCCTGATCTCGACCCTCGGGTCGCTGGTGACGCTGCCGTTTCTGATGACCCTGCTCGGGCTCAATCCGGCGCCCTGATTGCAGTGCACAACGGCGATTCCGTCCCGGCATTCGACGTTCGACCAATGCACGAGGGTCGATCGACGCTGGCCCCCCTTGTGCCGTGGCGCGCCTTGGCGCAGGGTTTCGACCAATTCGGTTTCAGACTTTTCCGGAAAGATCCACGCCCATGCGCCTCGACGCCATCAAGATCGGAAACAATCCGCCCCAGGACATCAACGTCATCATCGAGGTGTCGGTGGGCGGAGAGCCCATCAAGTACGAGATGGACAAGGCGTCCGGCACGCTCGTCGTGGACCGCTTCCTCTACACGCCGATGCGCTACCCGGGAAACTACGGGTTCGTTCCGCACACGCTCTCCGATGACGGCGATCCGATCGACGTCCTGGTCTGCAACACGCGCACGATCGTGCCCGGCGCCATCATCAACTGCCGCCCCGTCGGCGTGCTGATCATGGAGGACGAGGGCGGCGGCGACGAGAAGGTCATCGCCGTGCCGTCGACCAAGGTTTCGAAGCGCTACGACAAGATCGCCAATTACTCGGACATGCCGCCGATCTCGCTGCAGCAGATCGAGCACTTCTTCACGCACTACAAGGACCTCGAGCCCAACAAGTGGGCCAAGATCAGCCATTGGGGCGATGCGGCCGAGGCACAGAAGCGCATTGTCGAGGCGATCGAGCGCGCGGAGGCGAAGGGCTAAGCCCCCCCTCATCCGCGCGGTCGGCCCGGTGATCGGGTCGACCAGGCGCTCTACTCGATCTTGATGGCGATCGACGTGTTCGTCGGCGTGGCCGCCGCGGGATCGTAGGCGGTCTTGACGTAGCCTTCCGGGGTCCGGGTGATCTTCGTCGTCCAGCCGCTATCCCAGCTAATGACGGCGGTCGGGCGGTCCTTCGGGCCTTCGACCGTCCACATGCCGCTCAGCCCTTCCTCGGCGCGGTTGCCTTCGGCCGTGCCCGATCCGAAGAGCGTGATCAGGAACGGATCGCCGGTCGTGTCCCGGACTTCCCACGTGGCGGTAAACTCGCTGTCGGCCAGCGTCTGCTCGCCCGTGCCGATGACCGAGAAGAAACTCGAGAGCATTGCGCTCCCCTGTTTGCTGAGGCTTGCCATGGCTCCTCCGCGTTGCGGCGGCCGGCGCACAAAACGCGACCTTCACCACTAAAAAAACGCGGCCGGACAGGAGGGGTTCCCTCCGTGTCCGGCCGCGTGCATGGCGCGTTCGTGCTGTTTGCCGCCTGAGGCGCGGCCTCCGAGCTCTTACCCGAAGGCGACCTCCGGACACTCATCCAAAGGCGACCTCCGGTCGCGGGGCCGCCGTGCGCGCCTCGCGTTCGAGCTTCATGCGCTCGGCGACGAGGAAGGCCAGCTCCAGCGACTGGTCCGCATTGAGGCGCGGATCGCAGAACGTGTGGTAGCGATCGAGCAGATCCGTCTCCGAGATCGCCGCGGCGCCGCCGGTGCACTCCGTCACGTTCTGGCCCGTCATCTCGACATGGATGCCGCCCGCGTGCGTGCCCTCGGCGCGGTGGACGTCGAAGAACGCCTCGACCTCCTTGAGGATGCGGTCGAAGGGGCGCGTCTTGTAGCCGTTGGCGGCGCTGATCGTGTTGC
>CAYLSI010000072.1:0-13448 GCA_964386545.1 uncultured Hyphomicrobium sp. | reverse complement strand
AAAGCCGATCACGCACTAAGATTGAAACCGGACCACCTCATAGGGGCAGACCAGATATCGATAGTCCCTGAAAACGAGAAATTTTCCGAACGGCCGAATCCTCTTTTGAAATCAAGAGCTATGCAAACTTGACGGTTTGAGCGACGGAAGTTATCGGAACGTCGAAATTTTTGCGCTGATAAATCAGCGCGTTACGTTCAGCTCGAACAATTGAGTGGGAGTGAGAGCCGCGTCATGAACAAGGCCAAGCCGCGCCTCACGATGTATGGCATCCCGAACTGCGACACGATCAAGAAGGCACGCGTCTGGCTCGCCGCGCACGATCTGGATTACGACTTCCACGACTACAAGAAGGCGGGCATCGATCGCGCCCGCCTCGAAGCCTGGGCGGGGAAGGTCGGCTGGGAGGTCCTGCTCAACCGCAGCGGCACCACGTTCCGCGCCTTGAGCGACGCCGACAAGGCCAACCTCACGGAGGCGAAGGCCATCAAGCTGATGCTGGCCCAGCCGTCGCTGATCAAGCGCCCCGTGCTCGACATCGGCGGGCGCACGCTGCTGGTCGGCTTCAAGCCCGACACCTATGCGGAAACGCTGACGCGCTGATGCGGACGCATGGGACGCGGACACGCTCACGGACACGCAGAGCATCCCCCAAAAACAACAAAGACGGGACAGGTGTGCGGGGCCTGTCCCGTCCGTTGACGTGCTCATCGTGGCACTGCCGAGATGAGACGTGGCATGCGGCGCGATTGCTAACGCGGGGACATAAGCATTCGAACCGCACACCCGACACAACGTTTGCTTTCCGAATTTATTCGGCCTGCGGCTTTCAGGACGCAGAAAATTTGAGGCTCGGGCCGAGCAATCGCGTGATCTGCGATGAAAATCAGCTCGCTAGGCCAGATCCACGATTTTCGATTTGTTTTTCACGGCGCCCGAGCCACGCGCCCGTTGCCGCCCACACAATCGCCACAATGGACCCGATGACCATCGCGATCGCCGGCAGCTCCGCCAGCACGTCGAGCGCCCGCTTCACCCATCCGCCGATCGCATCGCCGCCGCGATAGACGACGGTGTCGATGAAGTTCTTGGCCTTGTACTGCTCCTCCGGCGAGACGACCGTGTAGAGCATCTCGCGCCCCGGCCGCACGAGCGCGTATTCGCCGACGCGCCGCACCACCATCACCACCACGAGCACGGCGAACACCGGCGCGAAGGCGAGCCACAGGAAACCCGCCGCCATGACGAGCGGCACCGCGACGAGCAGCACGCCGATGCCGAGCCGCTCCGCGATGCGCCCCGTAAGGAAGAGCTGGATCAGGATCGTCAGCGTCTGCACGACCGTGTCGATCAGGCCGAACACCTGCGTCTGCTGCACCCGGTCCGGGAACGTCGCCGCGACGAGCTTGGCCTGCTCGAAGTAGAGGAACGTGTTCACCACCGCGAGCAGCACGACGAAGGCCGCGATGGCCGTCAGGTAGCGCGATCGGAAAACAGCCGTCGCCCCCGCGAACGGATGGCCGCCGATCGGGCGCTCACGGCTCCGCTCGGACTCGAGCTTGGCCGGATCGCCGGTCACGGGATGGCGGTCGCGCCAGCGGTGCAGGGCGACGCCGGCGGCCGCACTCAGGATCAGCAACGCCGAGGAGAGCAGCAGAAGACCCGCGTGACCGATCGACGAGACGAGCAGCGTGCCGAGCACGGGCCCCATCAGCCCGCCGGCGCTCGCCCCGCCCGCCATGATCGCGAACAGCCGCTTGGCTTGCGCGGCCGAGAGAAGGTCCGCGAGCACGCTCCACGCGAGCGAGATCACGAGCAGGTTGAACACGGACAGCCAGACGTAGAAGGCGCGCGCGGCCCAGATGTTGTCCGGATCGCGCACGAAACCGAACGCGAAGGCCGCGAGGTTCAGCGCGAAGAACGCGTAGGTCCACGGCAGGATCGTGCGCCGCTTCGCGTGCGAGGAGATCCATCCGAACAGCGGCAGCGCGATCAGCGTCGCGACGAACGTCGCCGTAAAGAGCCACTGCAGGTTGTCGACGCCGCCCGCGATGCCCATGGTCTCGCGCACGGGCCGGAGCATGAAATAGCCGGTGAACAGGAGGAAGAACATCGCCGCGCCGAGCACGACGACCGGGATCTCCTCGCGTTCGACGGCAAACGCGTCGCGGAGCCTGAAGCCGCGCGGCGGCGAGGACGGCAGGTCCGATCCGCTCATGCCCGTTACGCCAGAAGCGCGATGAGGGACGCGCGCTGCTCGTCCGTGAGATCCGGACCGAATCCCGCCTTGAGGTTGTCGGTCTGCCGGTGCGGCTTGCCGGTCGCCGGAATAACGACGGTGACGGCCGGATGGCTGAGAGCGAAACGCAGGAACGCCTGCGCCCAGGAGGTGATACTGACCTCGGCCGCCCACCCGGGCAACGGCGCGTCCTTGACGCGCGAGAAAAGCCGGCCGTCCTCGAAGGCGCGATTGATGAGCACGGCGACGCCGAGATCGCGCGCCAGAGGCAGCACGCGCTTTTCCGCACCAAGGCTCACGACCGAGTAGTTGATCTGGAGAAAGTCCGGCTTTTCCGCCGCGACGATGTCGGCGAGCTCGTCCTGGGCGCTCTCGACGTAATGCGTGACGCCGACATACCGCGTCTTGCCTTCGGCCTTGAGCTCGCGAGCCACCGCGAGCTGGGTCTTGAGGTCGCCGAGGTTGTGCACCTGGAGCAGCTCGACCTTGTCCGTCTTGAGGCGGCCGAGCGTGGCGTTGAACTGCGCGAGCCCCGCATCGCGTCCGCGAACGCCGGACAGCTTGGTCGCGAGCCACGTTTTCGGCCGCAGCGACTGTTCGGCCAGAAGCGCGCCGAGCACGTCCTCGGCCACGCTGTAAGTCGGCGCGGTATCGATGACGGTGCCGCCGCCGGCGAAGAAGACCTTGAGCACCTCTTTCAGCGCATCATGCTCCGGCGAATTGGCCGTGACCTCGAAACTGCCCGACGTGCCCATGCCGATCACCGGCAGTTTTTCGCCCGTCGAAGGAATGGCGCGCATCGCCATCGCGGGCTGCGCGGTATCCGCGAAAGCCCGATGGGTCGAGCCCAGCGCCAGCACGGCTGCCGTGCTCGAGGCGGCTCCGAGAAAACTCCTGCGCGTCTGCATGCTGCACCTCCCTACGGGGTTCATCGTCGCCGCTCTGGGCTTTCCAGCCGGCATGAAAGCCGCGGCTTAAGCGAACCTTAACGACAGGATCCCGACCGGCACGCCCAAAAAACGACAGCACCAAAACGACATGGCCCCCCAGTGGGGAGCTGGGGGGCCGACCGTCGATGAGCGCCACCGAGCGTGGATGGGGAAGCCCGCAGCGGCGCTCTGTCTCACCGAGACGCGGGGGCGGCGTGCCGGTGGATCATGAAACCAACAGCGGGGAGGCGCTTTGGTTCCAACACGTTCAACATAAACGTTTGAGCGCCGGCCGCTGTCCCCCAGGGAACAGGCCGAACTGGTCCCCAAACGCCCGGTTGAAAACGGATCCGCCCCGTCCGGAGGCGGCCCGAGGGGCCGAAAAATGGGGAACATGCCGGAAGCACCCGGCGTTTTGCAGGAGAAAGTCCCAACAAGAAACCGCAGGAGACAAGGCAATGGGCGCAAGGCAGACCATCCGGTCACGTCAGACGAGAACGGCGCTTTGCGGCTTGGCCTTCGCGGTGATGCTGCCCGCCGCGGTTTTCGCCGCCGAAGGCGCAGCGCCGAGCGCGGACGCCGAGGACGCCGGCCAGGTGGCGTTCAATACGCACTGCCGGACGTGTCACTCCGTGAAGCCCGGCGACAACCGGCTCGGCCCCACCCTGCACGGCATCCATGGCGCGAAGGCGGGACAGGTGAAGGACTTCAAGAACTACTCGGGCCAGCTCAACGAGACCATCACATGGGACGACGCCACGCTCGACAAATTCCTGGAGAACCCCACGGCCTTCGCCTCCAACACGACGATGAAGCCGTTCGCCGGCATTCCGGACGCCGGACAGCGTAAGCTGATCATCGACTATCTGAAGACCGCGGACGGCTCCTGAAAAGACTCGTAAAATAGCCCGATCCGCATGCGAGAGACGGTGGGAACGAAAGCCGTCCATCGGACGTTTTTGCGGATGCCGTGGCACAGGGGCCGGGGTCGGACGTCAACCGTCACAATTGGAGCAGGCCGTCATGTCGAAATGGGCCGCGACGCTGAAAAGCGTGCTGCCCGGGTGGACCGGCAGCCGGGCACGGCCGCGTGCGGAGGACGCTCACACGTCCCACACGTCCGCATCCCAGGCGTCCGCCTCCCATGAATGGTCGGCCGAGAGCGCCGCGGCCTACGCCCCGGTCGTCTGGCTTCTCGGCAAGGTCCAGAGCGGCAAGTCCTCCGTCATCCGCGCCATCACGCAGAGCTCCGACGCCGACATCGGCGACGGCTTCCGCGCCTGCACGCGCACCGCCCGCATCTTCCCGTTTCCGGCCGAAACGCCGGTCATCCGATTCCTCGACACGCGCGGCCTCGGCGAGGCGAGCTACGACCCGGCCGAGGACCTCGCCGTCAGCGAGACGTCGGCCCACCTGATCCTCGCCACCATGCGCGCGATGGACCCGCAGCAGGAGGCCGTGTTCGATGCCTTGAAAAAGGTCCGCACGCGCCATCCCGACTGGCCCATCGTGATCGCGCAGACCACCCTGCACGAGGGCTACGAGCCCGGCGCGGGCCACATCCTGCCCTATCCCTTCGAGCCGAACGCGCCGGCCGGCGTCATTGCGGCGATCCCGTCCGACCTCATGCGTGCGCTGGCCTACCAGCGCGCGATGTTCGACAAGCTGCCGGGCCGCGGCGCCATCCTGTTCGCGCCCGTCGACCTGACGCGCCCCGGCGACGGCCTGACGCCCGTCGATTACGGCCTCGACGCGCTGACCGAGGCGCTCGCGACCGTGGCCCCGTTCGGGCTGCTGACGGCGCTCTCCGCCATGCCGGGGATCCGCACCGATCCGCGCGCCCACACCGCCGACCCGATCGTCATGGGCCACGCAATGGCGGCGGCCGGCGGCGACCTCGTGCCATTTCCTGTCGCGGGAACGATCGCCTCGTCGACCATCCAGGCGCGCATGCTGAGCCAGCTCGGCAACCACTACGGCATCTCCTGGGACAAGCGCGCCTACGCCGAGCTGAGCGCCGCCATCGGCGCCGGCACGCTCGCCAAGGTGGCGACCGGCGTCGGCATCCGCCAGCTCGCCAAGCTGATCCCGGTCTACGGCCAGACGGCGGGTGCCGCCGCCTCGGCTGCCGCGAGCTTCGCGCTGACCTATGCCCTCGGCCAGGCCGCCATCCGCTACCTGCACGGCCGGCGCATCGGCACGCTGGACCGCGGCGGTATCGCGGAAGCCTATCAGCGCGCGCTGCGCGACGCGTTTCAGATCGCCCGCCAGCGCACGCAATCCCAGCGCGAGGAACGCTCATGAGCACGCCGAAGCGTCCCTCCGCGCAACGCACGGCCTCGTTGATCCTGATCACCATCGGGCTGCTGATCCCGGCGCTGTCGCTCATTCCGTTCGGAAGCTTGTGGCTCTGGCAGAACGGCTACCTGATCCATTGGACCGCGTTCGCCCTGACAGCCGTGCTCGCCGTCTATCTGCTGCAGCGCCGCCTGCTGCCGAAGCGGCCTATAGATGATGCCGAGAGCCGACAGGCCAAGGATGCCGCCGCGCCGGCCGCGCCCGCCAGCAGCGCGCCCGAGCTGGCGCGTCATCTCAAATGGTCGCCGGCCGAGGAGCAGGCCTGGCGCGACGTCGAGGCGCTCGCCGCCAAGGCCGACCCCGAGCTGATCGCGGCCCAGGACGGCCTGCTTCGGCTCGGGCGCGAGACCATCGAGGCGGTCGCCCGAAATCTTCACCCCGGCCGCGAAGATCCGGTCTGGCAGTTCACCACGCCGGAAGCCCTCGCCATCATCGAGCGCGTGAGCCGTCGCCTCCGCACGTTCGTTCTCGACAACGTTCCCTTCGGCGAGCGGCTGACGGTCGCGCAGGCGCTGGCGCTCTATCGCTGGCGCGGCGCCGTCGACATGGCCGAGCGCGCCTATGACGTCTGGCGCGTCGTCCGCATGATCAACCCCGCGACGGCCGCGGCCCAGGAAGCGCGCGAGCAGCTCTCGAAGGCGATGATGCAGTGGGGACGCGACGCGATCGCGCGACGCCTGACCGAAGTCTATGTGCTCGAAATCGGCCGCGCGGCCATTGATCTCTACGGCGGCCGGCTGCGCGTCTCCTCCGGCGCGCTCGCCGGTTACGTCTCGCCCGAGAGCAGCGACGACCGCGACGAGATCGCGAGCGTCGAGGCCGAGCCGCTGCGCATCCTGGTCGCCGGCCAGATCAGCGCCGGCAAGTCGAGCCTCATCAACGCGCTCGCCCGCGAGATGAACGCCGCGACCGATGCTCTGCCCGCCACGGCCGACTTCACGCCCTATGTGCTCGAGCAGGAAGGCTTTCCCGCCGCTCTGATCATCGACAGCCCCGGCCTCACGTCGGACGAAAAAATGCTCCACAAGCTGGTGGAGGAGGCCGCCGATTGCGATCTCGTGCTCTGGGTCGTGGCCGCCCACCGCGCCGACCGCGAAACCGATCGCCGCGCGCTCGAGCGCCTGCGCGTCTATTTCGCGTCGCATCTGAACCGCCGGCGCCCGCCGATCGTCCTCGTGGCGACACACATCGACAGATTGCGCCCGTTCGGCGAATGGGCCCCGCCTTATGACCTGAAAGCACCCGCGACGGAAAAGGCGCGCAACATCGCCGCTGCCGTCGCCGCCGCCGCGACCGATCTCGGCTTCGAGCCGGACGAGGCGGTAGCGCTGAGCCTGGCCGAGACGGCCCCCGCCTACAACGTCGAGCTGCTCTGGGCGCGCATCGCCGGAGCGCTGCCCGAGGCTACCCGCGCACAACTTCTACGCTGCCTCGAAGACTTGAAATCGAGCTGGAGCTGGAAATCGCTCTGGTCGCAGACCGCCAATGCCAGCCGCACGCTCGCCGGAACGCTTCGCCCCAGGCCGGCGGCGGACCGGCGGGCAGGCGGCCGCAAGCCCTGACACGTCAAGCTCTACGAAACGTCACGTTCCAACAAGAAACCTCATCCCTCCAAGAGGCCACCATGGTCGCAATAGCCCCGGACGTCAGGTCCCGCCCCGCCGAAGCGGCCGCAAACGTGGACGAGCGCGAAGCCCGCACCGCCGCGGAGAACTGGCAGATGATCGCCAACGTCTCGACGGCGGGCCTGTTCGCGCTCGCGATCCTCGCCGCGCTCTATCTGATGAAGGATGTCGTGGTGCCGGTCATCCTGGCCTGGGTCGTCGCGAACATCCTGTCGCCGGTGGTGACGTGGCTCGAAAGCCGCAAGGTGAAGCGCGGCACGGCGGTCGCCATCGTGACGGTCGCCATGATGGCAATGCTGGCGATCATCGTGCTCCTGCTCTCGCTCCCGCTGACGTACTGGATCGGCCGCGCGACCGAGCTCACGGCCCTGATCAAGACGAAGCTCGCCTCCATGGCGCAGCCGCTCGATTTCCTTAAAGAGGTCTCGAAGGCGGTCACCCAGGCGACCGGAGGCGGTGCCGGCACCGGCCTTCATGTCGAGCAGAACTCGAACATCGTGACCAGCATCGTCGCGGTGCTGACGCCGGCCGTCACCCAGGGCATCCTGTTCGTCGGCGCGCTCATTTTCTACCTGATCTATCAGAAGAAGATCAAAACGCGCTCGGTCCTGGTGCTGCCCAATCGCGAGGCGCGCCTCACCGCCATCCGCATCCTCGGCGACATCGAGCGCAACACCACCGTGTATTTCGGCACGTTCACGATCGTGAACATCTGCCTGGGCTTCGTAACGACGATCATGGCCTATGCCGTCGGCCTCCCCAACCCGCTGCTCTGGGGCGTTCTGGCCGGCGTTCTGAACTATGTGCCGTATATCGGCCCGGCCATCATGATCGCCGTGCTGTTCCTCGTGGGCCTGTTCACGTTCCCGACGCTGCCCGAGGCCCTGATCGCGCCCCTGACCTACGCAGCGATTGCAACCGTCGAAGGACATTTCATCACGCCGACGCTCATGGGCAAGCGCATGACGATGAACCCCTTTGCGGTCTTCCTCGCCATCGGCTTCTGGACCTGGATGTGGGGTCCGATCGGCGCCTTCGTGGCCGTGCCGATCCTGATGGCGGTGGTCGTGACCTTCCGCCATCTCTACCCGCGCGACATCCCCGAGCTGCCGGGCTGAGCCGCGCCGCACCGGTGAAACCAAAGCCGCGTCCGGTGCGTTGTTAGCGCGGGCCAAACGGGCCGTCCCAGAAGTCAGACCGTCCCAGAAAGCAGAGGAGCGACGTTTCCATGGTACAGTCAGCATCCACGTCAAACACGCGCGCTGGCGACTACGGTCGCACGGCCGACGACCTCGCCAACAAGGCGACGAACCTGGCCGAGCAGACCGGCGAGCAGATCGAGCACACGGTGCAGAGCCTCGCCGACCAGGGCCGCCAGGCCACCGAGCAGTTCCAGAACGTTGCCGACAACTTCAAGACCGCCGTCGACAAGTCCGTCAAGGACCAGCCGCTGACGACCCTCGTCGTGGCCGCCGGCATCGGTTTCGTCATCGGCGCTCTCTGGAAATCGTAAGCCGAAGTCGACGGCACGGCGACGCGGCCTGCCGAACCCGCTGCAATGCTGAAGGGGAGTAGCGCACGATGTTTCAAGGACTGTTGAGGCGCGCCGAGCAGTCGATCGATCAGGTGGTCGCAAAATATGTGGGCCGCGCCACGGTCGCTATTCCTCTCATCGTTGCCGCCGGGTTCGCCACGGCGGCCGTATCCGTCAAGCTGGTCGAATTGTACGGACAGGTGATCGCCTATTCGATCATGGCCGCCGGCTTCGCGGTCCTCAGTCTCGTCACGATGGCCATCGTCGGCACGGGCAACGGCACGGTGGAGACGCTGAGCGAGCCCGCCGCGGCCGCCGACACCGCCGCCTCGGACAAGACGGACGATCAGGCCGATGCGGGCCTCGACCCGTCGGAGCTGCTGACACCGGAGGTCCGGGCCTTCCTGGCGTCGACCGCGCCCATGGCGTTACCGACCATCGCCCGCGGCGTGGGCCGCAACCTACCCCTGATCCTCATTCTCGCGCTCGTCGGCTATTTCATCTCGCGCTTTGCGGGCGCGCCGGCCGACACATCCCCCGAGCAGACGGCCTCCGACGGCGAGACCAAAGCCGCCGCCTGAGCCGTTGCCCATCCATAAGCGGCTTGCCGCTCGACAAGCGCACGATGCAGATCGCGGTCCGGCCCTGCCGGGCCGTTCGTGCGTCGGCGCCCAACAGGGTGGCCGGATCGAAAACTCTCGCCGATAATGCGCGCCACGTCGCCGATTGATTCGGCGCACGATAGCTCCAGCTCCCTCGAAACGCGCGACCGGCAAGCGACGACATGACGGACCTTCACGCCGCCCAGCTCTCGCATTGCCTCCAGCACGGCAGGACGGCGGAGGCCGAAGGCATTGCGCACCGGATACTGACAGAAGGTGGCGACGCGCATCTGGCCCACTTCGCCCTCGGCATCGTGGCCTATCAGCGTCACGACTTCGAAGGCGCGGTCGCGGCGTTGAAAAAGGCCGTCGACATTCAGCCCACGCTCGCGGCCTGGACCAACCTCGGCGCGGCCTATCGGGCGACGGGACGCCTCGCCGACGCGTCGGCCGCCTACCAGAGCGCGCTCGCGATCAATCCCAACTACGCCGACGCCGCGGCCAACTACGCCAACGTCATGATGGACCGTGGCGCTTACGCAGCGGCCGAGCAGATGGCGCGGCGCGCCATCGCCAACGGCGCGAACTCGGTCGAAGTCTACGTCACGCTCGGTAACGCGCAGTTCCGTCAAGGCCACCTGGTGGAGGCGGCCCAGTCGTTCCAGCAGGCGCTCGCACGCGGCGACAACCCGACGGCGGTCCGCAATCTCGGGTCCGCCCTCGCCAACCTCGGACGCTTCAAGGAGGCCAAGGCCGTCTACAGCGCGGCTATCGCGCGCCGGCCCGATCCCGAGCTGCATTCGAGCTTCCTGATCTGCCAGACCTACGATCCCGAGCTGTCGGGCGACGACCTGCGCGAGGCGTCGGCGCTCTACAACAGGCTCTACGCGGCCGCGCTGACACCCGCCGATCCGCAACACGCAAACGACCGTGACGCCGGTCGTCGCTTGCGCATCGGCTACGTCTCGCCCGACCTCTGCAATCACGTCGTCTCGGTCTTCATGCTGCCGGTCATCGCCCAGCACGACCGCAGCGCTTACGAGATCTACTGCTACGCCGACGTGCGCAACGTGGACGATACGAGCCGCAAGTATCAGGCGCTCTCGCGCTGGCGCCAGACCGTGGGCCTCACGAACGAGCGCCTCGCAGCCCAGATCGCCGCCGACAGGATCGACGTGCTGATCGACCTCGCGGGACATTCGCCCGGCAACCGCCAGCTCGTATTTGCCCGCAAGCCCGCGCCCGTGCAGCTCTCATATGTGATCGGCACCGGCACCACGACCGGGCTCACCGCCATCGACGGTCTGATTGCCGACCGCCACCTGCTGCCCCCCGGCGCAGAGCGCACCATCAGCGAAAGCCCGTGCGACCTCGGCCGCCCGTTCGTCGCCTATCAGCCGCCGGCCACCATGCCGCCGGTCGGCCCGTTGCCGGCCCTGCGGAACGGCCATCTCACGTTCGGGTATTTCGGCCGCCCCATCCGCCTCAACGACCACGTCGTCGACGTCTGGTCGGCGATCCTGCGCGCCTGTCCCGGGAGCCGCCTGCGCCTCGACAACAAGCCGTTTGGCGCACCCGTAACGCAGGAAGATGTCCGCCGGCGCTTCGCCGGGCACGGCATCGACGCCAGCCGCCTCGACCTCGGCGATACGCCGACGCATGCGGGCGTGCTTGCCGCCTACAACGAGATCGACATCGCGCTCGACCCGTTCCCGCACAACGCCGGCACCACCTCGCTCGAAGCGTTGTGGATGGGCGCGCCCGTACTGTCGCTCGCGGCGCGTCCGCCGGTGGGACGCCTCGGCGAAAGCCTGCTGACGGCCATCGGCCTTGCGGACTGGGTCGCACCCGACGCAGCCGCCTACGTGGCGAAGGCAGCCGCGGCGCACGCGGACCTGCAGGGGCTCGCCACGATCCGCGCGAGCCTGCGGTCGCGCTGCGCAACCTCGCCGCTCGCCGACGTCACCGGCCTCACCCGCGCGATGGAAGCGGTCTACCGGCGCGCCTGGCAGCGCTGGTGCGGAGCGACGGGCGGATCATGAGCGCCCCCATCGAACGCACGCTCGATCGGCTCGCGACGTCGGCCTTTCGCCGCCGCTTCAAGCTCGGGCCGAAGGAGCGCGCCTACCACGCCAGGACGGGACGCGACGCCGTGCTGGTCCACGCGCGCCGCTTCATCGCCGAGCGGCTCGCCCCGGCGCGGCCCGTCAACGACGGCAAGCAGACGCCGTTCCGCGGCCATCCCGTCTTCGTCGCCCAGCACGCGACCGCCACGTGCTGCCGGGGCTGCCTGCAAAAATGGCACGCGATGGCGGAAGGCGAGCCCCTCACGCCGGATCAGCAAAGCTATGTGGTCGCCGTGATCGCAGCCTGGCTCGATCGCCAGCCGGCGGACCAAAATCGTCAGGCCTCGTGGCTGAATGATGCAGATTTGCCACAATCCGACCCGCAACTTACGTTCATTAGGGATTAGCACGCGGTTGCGCGCCTAATTTCGAAACATCAGGTTAGGGCCGCACGCCGACAGACGAAAGCAAGGGGCATCACGCATGTTCGAGGGACTGCTCGCAAAGAGGATCGAGCGCGTTGTGAACGGGATGACGCGCGCGTGGGCTGGCGCGCGGAACGGTGTGGCTGCAGGCGCCTTCGCGATGATGATCGGTCTGCTCGCGCCATCTCCAGCCGCCGCTCAGGACTTCTTCTCGTTCATGTGGGACGGCGGCTCGCGCTCTGTCGTGTCGTTCAGCTCGAAATACGAGCCGCGCCAGATCATCGTGTCCTTCGGCGACCGCAAGCTCTACTGGGTCCATCGCCGCGGCGAAGCGATCAGCTACCCCATCGCCGTCCCGCGCGAGCAGAGCCGCTGGTCCGGCGTCACGCAGGTGTCCGACAAGCGCGTGAACCCGTCCTGGACGCCGACGCCGTCGATGCTGCGCGAGAACCCGCGCCTGCCGAGCTGGGTGCCCGGCGGCCATCCCATGAATCCGCTCGGCGTCCGCGCCCTCTATCTCGGGTCCTCCACCTACCGCATCCACGGCACCGACGCGCCGTGGACCATCGGAACGGCCGCCTCGAAAGGCTGCATCCGCATGTACAACGAGGACGTGCTGGACCTTTATCCGCGCGTGCCGCTCGGCACCAAGGTCACGGTGACGTGGCAGCGCTTCGGCTAGGCCGTGAGCTCACCGCGGAAAGCGCGCCACAGGCGACCGGAAACCGTACGTTCTAGGTTGTAGCATCCGCGGCGCGGCAAGCTCCGCTCAAGGCAAATCGCCCAAGTCTCCAAGGTGGGTCTCCCCGCGGCGCGGCCAGCAAATCCGGCCGCCGCGATGGGGATCACCGTGTGATACCTCCGGCGCCGTCCACCGCCGAACAGCGCCTAAAGCGTGGCCCTCCAGCAACCGAGACCCAGGTGCAGGCCGAACGACGAGCGAGCAGAGGCGAGGAGCCACAAGAGCAGGAGCTGACCGGCCCGAAGAAAGTGGCCGCGCTTCTGCTTGCCATGGACAAAGGCGTCGCCTCCCGCCTGCTCAAGCACTTCGACGAAGACGACATCAAGCTCATCGCCCAGACGGCGACCGACCTCGGCGCCGTCACCAAGCAGACGCTCGACACGCTGATCGAAGAATTCGCCATGCACCTCCGCACGGGCGGAGATCTGATTGCGACCGCGCACGAAGTCGAAGCCCTGCTCTCCGGCGTGGTGCCGCCGGAGCAGATCGCCGAGATCATGTCTCAGGTGCGATCGAAGTCCTTGCAGTCGATCTGGATCAAGCTCGGCGAGGTCCCCGAGCTCAGCACGGCGCAGTATCTCGCGAAGGAGCATCCGCAGGTGTCCGCCCTCGTGCTGTCGCGCACGCCACCGCACTATGCCGCAGCCGCCCTCAAGATGCTGCCGACGCCGCTGCGCAACGAGATCATGCGCCGCATGCTCGCGCTGAAGATCGTGCTCGAACGGCCGATCCAGTTGCTCGAAGGCGCGGTCAAGGAAGAGCTCTTGTACAAGAGCGCCAAGAACACCGGCCCCACGATCCACGCCCGTCTCGCGGACATCATCAACAAGATGGATCGCAAGCAGATGGACGAGATCCTGAACGATCTCGAGGAGCACCGGCCGAAGGAGGCCGAGGTCGTGCGCGGCCTGCTGTTCACGTTCGACGA
>CAYLSI010000071.1:0-13678 GCA_964386545.1 uncultured Hyphomicrobium sp. | reverse complement strand
TCGGCAAGGAGCCGCACAAGGGCGTCAACCCGGACGAGGTCGTCGCCGTCGGCGCGGCCATCCAGGGCGGCGTGCTCAAGGGCGAAGTCAAGGACGTGCTCCTGCTCGACGTCACCCCGCTGTCGCTCGGCATCGAGACGCTGGGCGGCGTGTTCACGCGCCTGATCGACCGCAACACGACGATCCCGACCAAGAAGAGCCAGGTGTTCTCGACGGCCGAGGACGGCCAGAACGCGGTGACCATCCGCGTCAGCCAGGGCGAGCGCGAGATGGCGGCCGACAACAAGCTGCTCGGCCAGTTCGATCTCGTCGGCATTCCCCCGGCGCCGCGCGGCGTGCCGCAGGTCGAGGTCACGTTCGACATCGACGCCAACGGCATCGTGCACGTCTCGGCGAAGGACAAGGCCACGGGCAAGGAGCAGTCGATCCGCATCCAGGCCTCGGGCGGTCTTTCCGACAACGAGATCGAGCGGATGGTCAAGGACGCCGAGGCGCATGCCGCGGACGACAAGAAGCGCCGCGAGCTGGTCGAGGCCCGCAATCAGGCCGAGGCCCTGATCCATTCGACGGAGAAGGAGCTGACGGAGAACGGTTCGAACCCGGGCGTGGCCGCGGTCAAGGGCGACGTCGAGAAGGCGGTCGAGACCCTCAAGGAGGCGATTGGCTCCGACGACGTCGAGAAAATCAAGTCCGGCACCACGGCGCTCGCCCAGGTCGCCATGAAGATCGGCGAGGCCATCTACAGCGCCAAGGGCGGCGACGGTGCGGCCTCGGCCGGATCCTCGGAGGAGCCCGGTGACGACAACGTCGTCGACGCCGACTTCGAGGAAGTGAAGGACGACAAGAAGAAAGCGGGCTAATTGCCCACTTTTCGGAGTTCTCCCCGGTTTCGCGGAGCTTTTTGGCTTGCGTGGGCCGGGGAGATTTTTTAGCGGGGAGGGGCGGGCCGCGATAAGTCTTGCGCCCCGTCCTCGCCCGCCGGATAGAATGCCCTCCCATGGCCAAACGCGACTATTACGACATCCTCGGTGTGCCGCGGTCTGCGAGCGAGCAGGATCTCAAGTCGGCTTTTCGCAAGCTCGCCAAGGAATGCCATCCCGATCGTAACCCCGGCGACAGGGAGGCCGAGCAGCGCTTCAAGGATCTGAACGAGGCTTACGAGGCCCTCAAGGATCCCCAGAAGCGCGCCGCCTACGACAAATTCGGCCATGCGGCGTTCGATCCGGGCATGGGCCGGCATCCGGGCGGCGGGTTCGGGCCGGACTTCGCCTCGTCCATGTCCGACATCTTCGAGGATCTCTTCGGGGAGTTCATGGGCGGCCGCCGCGGCGGCGGGCCGCGCGGGCGCTCCGCCCGCGAGCGCGGGGCGGATCTGCGCTACAACATGGAGATCACGCTCGAGGAAGCGTTCGTCGGCAAGGCGGCGGAAGTGCGCGTGCCGACCAGCATCGGCTGTGAGGCGTGCTCCGGAACGGGTGCCAAGCCCGGCACGAAGCCGACGACCTGCCCGACGTGCGGCGGCATGGGCAAGGTGCGCGCGAGCCAGGGCTTCTTCACGATCGAGCGCTCATGTCCGACGTGCGCGGGCCGCGGCGAGGTGATCGACGATCCTTGCGCCTCGTGCTCCGGGTCGGGGCGCGTCACGCGCGAGCGCACGCTGCAGATCAATATTCCGGCCGGCGTCGAGGACGGCACGAAGGTCCGGCTCGTCGGCGACGGGGAAGCGGGCCTGCGCGGCGGACCGCCGGGCGACCTCTACATTTTCCTTTCGCTCAAGCCGCATTCCTTCTTTCAGCGCGACGGCGCGGACATCTTCTGCAAGGTGCCGATCGCCATGACGACGGCGGCGCTCGGCGGACAGATCGAGGTGCCGACGCTCGACGGCACGACGACGCGCGTGCGCGTGCCGGAAGGCACCGCGAGCGGCAAGCAGTTCCGCCTCAAGGGCAAGGGCATGCCCGTGCTGCGCTCGAAAGCCATCGGCGATCTTTTCATTCAGGTGGACGTGGAAACGCCGAAGAACCTCACGCGCCGCCAGCGCGAGCTGCTGGAGGAGTTCGAGGCGGAAAGCCACAAGGGAACAAGTCCGGAAAGCGCCGGGTTCTTTGCGCGCGTCAAAGACTTTTTCGAGGGCAAGGGCGGCTGATCCCGCCCGGCCCTCTTTCTGCTCGGAGGTGGCATGAGCCTTTCGTCGACCAAGCTGCTGTTCTTCGCCGGAAGCGCGCGCGAAGCCTCGTTCAACAAGCGGCTCGCGCGTCTCGGCGCGCAGATCGCCGAGGTGAACGGGCTCGCGGCGACGTTCGCCGATCTCGGCGACTATCCGATGCCGCTCTACGACGCGGATCTGCAGGCTCTCGACGGCATCCCCGAGAACGCGCACAAGCTCGAAGCACTGATGAAGGTGCATACGGGCATCTTCATCGCCTGCCCCGAGTACAACGCGTCGATCACGCCGCTGCTCAAGAACACGCTCGACTGGATCAGCCGCATCCGCAACGAAGGCGAGGAGCCGCTCGCCGTGTTCAAGACGCGGGTGTTCGCGCTCGGGTCCGCTTCGCCCGGCGGCATGGGCGGCCTGCGCGGCGTCAACACGGTGCGCACGGTGCTGGAGCTGGGCCTCGGCGCGCTCGTGCTCCCCGACCAGTTCGCCGTGCCGAAGGCGGGCGAGGCGTTCGAGGACAACGGGCATCTCAAGAACCGCGAGCAGCAGGAGAAATTCAAGCAGCTCATCGTCAAGCTCGCGCGCGCGGCGCACGTGCTGCATGGGTAGCCTCATGACCACACCCGCAGCCCAGGACCACCTGATCGTCGCCCTCGACATGCCGACCGTCGAGGAGGCACGCCGGCTCGTCGCGGAACTGGGAGACACGGTCTCGTTCTACAAGGTCGGGCTCGAGCTTCTGTTCGTGGGCGGTCTCGATCTCGCGCGCGACCTGCGCCGCCAGGGCAAGCGCGTGTTTCTCGACATGAAGCTGCTCGACATCGGCAATACGGTCGAGCGCGCCGTGGCGAATGCGACCGAGCTGGACGTCACGTTCCTCACCGTGCACGGGCATGACCTGAAGACGCTGCGGGCGGCGGTGGCGGGTCGCGCCAGCGGCAAGGTGAAGCTCCTCGCCGTCACCGTGCTCACGAACCTCACGGCCGACGATCTCAAGCAGCAGGGCTCGGGCATCGCGCCGGCCGATCTCGTGCTCCGGCGGGCCGAGCTCGCCTATGCGGCCGGGTTCGACGGCGTGATCGCGTCGGGCCAGGAGGCGCAGCGCATCCGCGAGGCGGTCGGGCCGAAGTTCCTGATCGTGACGCCGGGCATCCGCCTCGTCGGCAGCACGACCGACGATCAGGAGCGGGTGATGACGCCCGACAATGCGATCGCGGCGGGCGCCAACCACATCGTCGTGGGGCGCCCCATCACGCAGGCGGACAATCCCAAGGCGGCGGCCGAGAAATTTCTCGCCTGCATCGAGGAAGCTTTGCCGCGCTCGCCGCTCGGATCGCCCGGCACGCATTAAGAAAAACCAGGGAGAGATTGCAAATGCCCAAGGGATACGTGATTGCGCATGCCGTCGTGACGGATGCCGAGAAGTGGGGTCAGTACGTGGCGAAGTCGAAGGCGGCGCTCGACAAGTTCGAGGGCAAGCCCATCGTGCGTGGCGGCCAGTGCAAGATCATGGAAGGCAACGGCACGCAGCGGAATGTCGTGCTCGAGTTTCCGAGCTACGAGCATGCGCTCGGCTATGCAACCAGCCCCGAATACGCGGAAGCCAAGGCGCTGCGCGCCGGCGCCGGCACGATCGACATCACGGTCGTCGAAGGCGTCTGAGGGGCGGCGGGCCGCGGTTATCGACGCTATTTGGGGGCCACTTTTGCGACCCCTGCTCCTTCAGCCCTCTGTTCCTCCAGTCCCAGTCATCCTTCATCGGATATCCGTTAACGAGTCGTTAACCGGAACGGTCGAGCCTGGGGCTGATGGAGCAGCAACATGACGAAGATCTTTTATCGAATTGAAGACCATTTCGCGGTGATCGCCGAATGCCGGCCCGGGACTTTCGCGGGCTGGGCCAGCCGGAAACTGCGTGACATCTTTGGATTTGCCGGGGACTTGGCCCGCGGGCTCGCCGAAGGCAGAGGCTTGCCGAGGGACATCGACCTCGTGCGCTGATTCACGGGAAGCAGGGGTGAGAGGGCCGTTCGCGCGGCCCGTTCAGCTCGCGGGCGGAAGCCTGTTCTCGCCGTTGCCGCAACGCCTTAGGGTCGTCCCGCCTTACAAGCGTGGGACGATCCTAACTCTTTAATCTGGCGTGCTTCCCATCGGACTCTATGCTTGATCTGCATGGCTTCGCCATGACCGGTTCCCACTTTTCCGGAAGCGCTCTAAGAGTTTCGCGAACTCCAACTCCGGCGGCACCCATGCCTCACGTTCCGACCGGCGCCGGCCATCCGCCTTGGCGTGTGTCGGTGCTGACGCTGTTTCCCGAAATGTTTCCGGGCCCGCTTGGGGTCTCGCTGGTCGGGCAGGCGCTGTCCGCCGGCCTGTGGTCGCTTTCGCTGCATCAGATCCGCGGTTTCGGGCTCGGCCGCCATCGCGCCGTCGACGATACGCCCGCGGGCGGCGGCGCGGGCATGGTCATGCGCGCCGACGTGCTGGCGGCTGCGATCGACGCGGCGCGCGCGACCGACCCGGACCTGCCGCTGTTCTACCTCTCGCCACGCGGGGAGCGCCTCACACAGGCACGCGCGCAGGCGCTGTCGCGGGGGCCGGGCGTCATGCTGCTCGCGGGGCGGTTCGAAGGCATCGACGAGCGCGTCATCGCCGGCCGCGGCATTCAGGAGATCTCGATCGGCGACTATGTGCTGTCGGGCGGCGAGCTGGCGGCGATGGTGATGATCGACGCGTGCGTGCGCCTCATTCCGGGCGTACTCGGGGCGGAGGAGAGCCTCGCGCACGAGAGCTTCGAGAACGGGCTCCTCGAATATCCGCAGTACACCAAGCCGCGCGAGTGGGAGGGTCGTCCGACGCCCGACGTTCTGCTTTCGGGCGACCACGGCAAGATCGAAGCGTGGCGGCGGGCGGAGGCGCTTCGGATCACGCAGGAGCGGCGCCCCGATCTCCTCGCCGGCGAGACCCCGAGCGGCGGCAAGAAGCCGCGATAAGCGGCTGCTTTATCGTGTCACGGCCGAGACGCGCGGCCTCGGCGGAGCGTGGCGCCCTCGACGCAAATGCTTGCGCTGCCGCCCTTGGATGTGCAGCTTGCGGACGTGATCCATCCGAAACCCCGAGCGAGGGCCCATGGCTGCCGAATCCACGATGGTCGGGCTCGACCATGCCGTTGCGCTGCTGACGGCGAGCGTGGTCGCCGTTCCGCTGTTCCGCAAGCTCGGCCTCGGCTCGGTGCTCGGCTATCTCACCGCCGGTCTCGTCGTCGGGCCGTTCGGCTTCGGCCTCATCTCCGATCCCATCGCCATCATGCACGTGGCGGAACTCGGCGTGGTGATGTTCCTCTTCATCATCGGCCTCGAAATGAAGCCCGCCAAGCTCTGGGCGCTGCGGCGCGACATCTTCGGGCTCGGCCTCGTGCAGGTGCTGACGTGCGGCGCGCTGCTGTCGGCCGTCGGCATCTATCTCGGCGGGCTCTCGCCGCCGGTCGCCATCATCGGCGCCATGGGCTTCGTGCTCTCCTCCACGGCGGTCATCATGAAAATGCTCGACGAGCGCGGCGAGACGGCGACGCCCGCGGGGCAGCGTGCCGTCTCGATCCTGCTGCTCGAAGACCTCGCGATCGTGCCGCTGCTGGCGCTGGTCGCCGTGTTCGGGGCGCTCGCCGGCACGGGCGTTCACTCCGAGCAGCCGGTGTGGATGAGCGCGGCCCTCGGCGTCGCCGCGCTCGCGGCCGTGATCTTCGCGGGGCGCTGGCTGCTCAATCCGCTGTTCGGGCTCGTGGCGACGCTCGGCGGGCGCGAGATCATGCTCGCCGCCTCGCTCATGGTCGTGCTCGGCGCGGCGCTCGTCATGCAGTGGGGCGGCCTGTCGATGGCGATGGGCGCGTTCCTCGCCGGCGTGCTGCTGTCGGAATCGACGTTCCGCAACCAGCTCGAAGCCGACATCGACCCCTTCAAGGGGCTGCTGCTGGGCCTCTTCTTCCTCAGCGTCGGCATGGCGCTCGACCTCGCGCTGGTGGCGCGCGAGTGGATGATCATCCTGGCCGGCGTGGTGCTGTTCATGATCACGAAGGCGGCGGGCATCTACGTGATCGCGCGCCTGTTCGGAGCCAACTGGCGGGAGGCCGCGCTCCGCGCCATGCTGTTCGCGCAGGGCGGCGAGTTCGCGTTCGTGCTCTATTCCGCTGCGCTCACGGCCGGCGTGTTCGATGCGCGCGTGGCGGCCATCATGAGCGCGATCGTCATTCTCTCGATGGCGCTGACGCCGCTGCTGCTGATCGTCTTCGAGCGGCTGATGCCGAAAGAGGAGGTGTCGTTCGAGGGCGTGGAGGTCGCGGACGGGCTCAAGAACCGCGTGCTCATCATCGGCTTCGGCCGTTTCGGCCAGCTCGTCAGCCAGCCGCTGCTGGCGCGCGGCGTCGACGTCTCGCTGATCGAGATCGACGTGGACATGATCCGGGCGGCCGGGAACTTCGGTTTCAAAGTCTATTACGGCGACGGCACGCGGCTCGACGTGCTGCGTGCGTCCGGCGCGGCGCAGGCGGAGGCCATTCTCGTCTGCGTCAACAACGCTGAAGCCGCGGACCGCATCGTCGAGATCGTGAAGTCCGAGTTTCCGGTGGCGAAGCTGTTCGTGCGCTCGTTCGACCGCGGCCACACGCTGCGCCTCATCGAAGCGCGCGTGGATTACCAGATCCGCGAGACGTTCGAATCCGCGCTGGCGTTCGGCAAGGCCGTGCTCGTGGGGCTCGGGTTCGATCCGGTGGTGGCGGAGGATACCGCGCGCGATGTGCGCAAGCGCGACGAGGAGCGGCTGGCGCTGCAGCTCGTCGGCGGCTTCACCGCGGGCCGGCAGCTTCTGCGCGGCAACATGACGACGCCGGAGCCCGAGCCGTTCACGGCGCCCAAGACGAAGGCGCAGCCGCTGAGCCCCTCCACGAAGGAGGTCATGGACAAGCCGGCGGCTCCGACCGCTCCGGCGGCACCTACGGGAGGTGGCGCGACGACGTCGCCGGCACCCTCGGCCGATCCTCCGTCGTCAGGCAGCGATCAGGCGCGATAGGCGGCCAGGAAGACGCGCACGGCGGCGGCCACGGTCTTGGCGATCTCGACCTCGGTGGCGGGCTCGGTCGTGACGGCGAACAAGCGCGGGCGGAACACCATCGTCTGCGCGAGCTCGAGGAACTGGGCGGCGGCCAGGATGCTGTCCTCGATCCTCAGCGTGCCGTTCGCCACGTGCCGGTCGAGAAAGGCCGCCATGGCCTCGACAATGCGGATGGGGCCGGCCTCGAAGAACTCGTTGCCGACGTCCGGCATGCGTTCCGCGACGCCGATGACGATGCGATGGGCGGCGACGACCTGCGGCTGCGTGATCCGGCGCAGCATCTCGGCGCCGAAGGCGTGCAGCGTCGGCTCCAGCGGCGCGTCGGCGCGCAGCATCGCGATCAACTCACCGAGGTTGCGGTCGCGCCTCTCGGCGCACACGGCCGCGAACAGATGCTCCTTGTCCTGGAAGTAGACGTAGAGCGTCGCCTTGGAGACGCCGGCCTCGCGCGCGACGTCGCTCATGCTCGCGGCGTCGAAGCCCATGGTCGAGAAAACGCGCCCGCCGCCATCCAGAATCTGGCGGCGTTTTTGGGGGTCCGTGCCGGCCGGCGGACGACCGCCGCGGCGAAGTGCGGTGACTTCTGTTGCGGCGTCTTCCGGCTCAACGTGTTGTTTTACCCTCATATTTTCTCTCATTTCGACACGCTCTCAGCATCGGAACCAAACGGTTCAGTTTGGTATTGATATTGTCGCGCGGTTGACCTATGTCAACTATCGAACTGAACCGTACGGTTTTGTTTGCATGGTTCCAGTGTTTCCAGGATGCTTGTCATGTCCTCGTCTCACGCCGTTTCCAAGGACTCTCCGAAGCTCCGGGCGCTTCCCGCCGAGGCCGCGCCGCAGGCACCGCTTGCGGCCGACGCCCGCTCGGCTCCCGCTCCGCAGGCACCGGCCGCGCGGACGGCCGAGACGGCGGCTCCCGCGCCGGACGCTATCACCGCCGCTCCTGTCCGTTCACGGAAAAAATTTCTGATCGGTGCGGCCGGCGCCGCCGTGCTCGCGGTGGCCATCTGGTTCGCCTACGACTACGTCACCGTCGGCCGCTTCATCGTCTCGACGGACGACGCCTATGTCGGCGCGGACATGGCGATCATCGCGCCCAAGATTTCGGCCAACGTGGCCGAGGTGCCGATCGTCGAGAACCAGGCCGTCAAGCAGGGCGACGTGCTCGTGCGTCTCGACGACGGCGACTTCCAGCTCGCGGTGTCGCAGGCGGACGCCAAGCTCGCGACGCAGCGGGCCGCCATCGCGACCTTCGATGCGCAGATCCGCGCGGCCGAGGCGACCGAGGACCAGATGCGGGCGCAGCGCGACGCCGCCAAGGCGACCGTGGCCAAGACGCAGGCGGACTACGAGCGCACCAAGCCGCTCGCCGACCGCGACTTCACCTCCAAGGCCACGCTGGACGCGGCGATTGCCGCGCGCGATACGGCCGTGGCGCAGGCGAAGGCGGGCGACGCCGCCATCCAGACGGCGCAAGCCAACATCGCGCTTCTCAAGGCGCAGCGCGCGCAGGCCGAGCATGTGGCCCGCGAGCTCGACGTCGCGCTGGCGCAGGCCAAGCGCAATCTCTCGTTCACGGTCATCCGCGCGCCGTTCGACGGCGTGGTCGGCAACCGCAGCGTTCAGGTCGGCGACTATGTGACGGCCGGCAAGCGGCTCGCGGCGATCGTGCCGCTCGACAAGGTCTTTGTGGACGCCAACGTCAAGGAGACGCAGCTCGCCGGGATCAAGGCGGGCGATGTGGCGGAGATCAGCGTGGACGCGCTGGGCGGGGAGACGCTCAAGGGCGTCGTCGACAGCATCGCGCCCGCGTCCGGGTCGCAGTTCTCGCTGCTGCCGCCGGAGAACGCGACCGGCAACTTCACGAAGATCGTGCAGCGCGTGCCGGTGCGTGTTGCGGTGCCTGCATCCGAGGCGCAGGGCCGCTTGCGGCCGGGCCTCTCCGTCGTCGTCGACATCGACACGCGCACGGGACCGAAGACCGAAACGCACCAGGCCGAAACGCACGCCGGCGCGCAGCAGAGCCGCGTGCGCTAACCGCGCGCTAACAGGGCGTCCGCAGCCCGGAAATGCGGAAGAGAAAACGCGGACGATCCGCCATGGCCCACTCCACCCCGTTCGACGACGCGCCAGCCGAGGCGCACGACGCGCGAAAGCTCGCCTGGATCGGCGTGACGCCGCGCGAGCTCGCGGGCTTTCTCGCCATGGTGTTCGGCATGTTCATGGCGATCCTGGACATCCAGATCGTCTCGGCGTCGCTGTCGGAGATCCAGGCCGGCCTCTCCGCCAGCGCCGACGAGATCCCGTGGGTGCAGACGGCCTATCTCATCGCGGAAGTCGTGATGATCCCGCTATCGGGCTTTCTCGCCCGGGCGCTCTCGACGCGCGTGCTGTTCACGGCGTCCGCGGTCGGCTTCACGGTCGCGAGCGCGCTCTGCGCCACGGCGACGACGATCGACCAGATGATCCTCTACCGGGCGCTGCAGGGCTTCATCGGCGGCGGCATGATCCCGAGCGTGTTCGCCGTCGCGTTCACGCTGTTTCCGGCGTCGAAGCGCAGCATCGTCTCGCCGATGATCGGTCTCGTCGCGACGCTGGCGCCCACTATCGGCCCGACGGTCGGCGGTTATCTCAGCAACGCGTTCTCGTGGCACTGGCTGTTCCTCGTCAACGTCGTGCCGGGCATCGTCGTCGCGGTCGCGGTGTTCTTTCTCGTCGATTTCGACAAGCCCGACCGCGCGCTCCTCCGCCGCTTCGACTACGTCGGGCTCGGCGCGATGGCGCTCTTCCTCGGCTCCATGGAGTACGTGCTCGAGGAGGGCCCGCGCTACGACTGGCTCGATGACGCGACCATCGCCACCTTCGCGGTGCTGTGCGTACTCGGCGGCCTCGTGTTCTTCTGGCGTGCGCTCACGGCGGCGCAGCCCATCGTCGAGCTGCGCGCGTTCCGCGACCGCAACTTCGCGTTCGGCTCGACCTTCAGCTTCATCATGGGCATCGGCCTCTACGGCCTCACCTACCTCTACCCGGTCTATCTCTCGCAGGTGCGTGGCTACGACGCGCTGATGATCGGCGAGACGATGTTCGTCACGGGCGTCGCCATGTTCCTGACGGCGCCGGTGGCCGGGCGGCTGTCGCAGGCGATGGATCCGCGTGCCATGATGCTGACGGGGTTCCTCGGGTTCGCGCTCGGCACCTATATCGCGTCGGGCATTACGGCGGACTGGGACTTCTACGAGCTGCTCGCGCCGCAGATCCTGCGCGGCTGCTCGCTCATGCTCTCAATGGTGCCGATCAACAACCTCGCGCTCGGCACGCTGCCGCCGGAGCAGCTCAAGAATGCCTCGGGTCTCTACAACCTCACGCGCAACCTCGGCGGGGCGGTCGGGCTCGCGGTGATCAACACGGTGCTCAACGACCGCACGGACCTGCATCTCGCGCGCCTGCACGAGAGCGTGGCGTGGGGCCGCAGCGCCGCGGAAGAGACGCTGGCCGGGCTCACGCAGCAGTTGTCCGCGCGGATTCCCGATGGCGACCTGGCCGCGCTGAAGCAGCTTTCGCTCCTGGTGCGGCGCCAGGCCGGCGTGCTGGCCTTCGCGGACGTGTTTCTCGTGCTGACGGGCCTGTTCGCCGGCATGGCGCTGCTCGCCCTCTTCATGCGCAAGCCCGAGGCAGCCCTGCAGGGGGCGGGTCATTAACGGGTTTTGCTTAGAGCGCGTTTACTTATCAGGGTCGGATTTTTGGCCTGAACGCGCTCTAAGTCTTTGCTCGAGAGTCTGATTCACGCCCTCGATGCGAGCCCTCCGCTTTTGCCTCCCATGGGCAGGACGCTCGCATCTCGGACGATCAGGCTCAACATGCGGGCTCGACAGAAGCGGCCAATTCAGCTATAGCGCCGCCAACAATTCCCCCATCGAGGGTTGCTCCTAAGGAGCCGCACGAGCCGTGCTCGCGGACCCCAGGTCCCGGCGCCGTTCCTCTGCATTGAAATATATAAAGAAAAAGGAACGACGATGAACATCATCCAAGAGCTCGAGCTTGAGCAGATGAATGCCGTGCTCAAGACCCGCACCGTGCCGGAATTCGGCCCGGGCGACACCGTCAAGGTCATGGTCAAGGTCATCGAAGGCGAAGGCGCCAAGCAGACCGTCCGCCTGCAGGCCTACGAAGGCGTCGTGATCGCCCGCTCCGGCGGCGGCATCAACGAGAGCTTCACCGTCCGCAAGATTTCCTATGGCGAGGGCGTGGAGCGCGTGTTCCCGGTCTACTCGCCGTACATCGCCGAGATCGAGGTTCTGCGCCGTGGCCGCGTCCGCCGCGCGAAGCTCTACTATCTCCGTGGCCGCCGCGGCCGCGCTGCCCGCATCTTCGAGCGCACGGACGTTCGCGCCCGCCGCCTCAACGCCGCCTGGAAGGGCTTCAAGAAGCCCAAGGGCGAGGCCGACGATCTCACGCGCATCAAGGGTATCGGCGCGGATCTCGCCGCCCGCCTCAAGACGCTCAACTGCTACAAGTTCGAGCAGGTCGCGAACTTCTCCGACGAGGACATCGCGAACGTCGACGACATGCTGAAGCTCAATGGCCAGATCGAGCGCGACAACTGGGTCGGCGAAGCGCAGAACCTTCTCGCCGAGGCGTCCGCCGCCGAGGTTCCGGCCGAGGACGGCGAGGCCAAGGCTTAAGCGGTCCGCGATCCTTCGCGACAACGCTGTCATAGAAAGCGGCGGCGCCCCCGGGTGGCCGCCGCTTTCTTTTTCAGTCCGGTTCGTCCGCCTGGCGGGCGTTGCACGGGAAGCGAATTGGATTACATTCACTTTTCGATCACTCCGGTCCGTCAAACCGCGCCGGAGCGTGCGGAATGTTCTCAGGTTCACCGCAACAGGGTCCGGCAGTCGCCCATGTCCAACGTCGACGTCACTCGAAACGAGCTGCGCGAGACCGGCGCCATCAAACGGCACGGTCCCGAGGCCTTCGCGGCCATGCGCAAGGCGGGTCAGCTCGCGGCCGCGGCACTCGACATGCTCGCGCCCTACGTGAAGCCCGGCGTTCCGACGGACGAGCTCGACCGGCGCGTTCTCGAATTCGCGCTCGATCACGGCGCGGTTCCGGCGCCGCTCAACTATCGCGGCTTCCCGAAGTCGATCTGCACCTCCATCAACCACGTCGTCTGCCACGGCATTCCGGGGCCGAAGCCGCTGCGCGAGGGCGACATCGTCAACATCGACGTGACGCTGATCGTGGACGGCTGGCATGGGGACACGAGCCGCATGTACGCGGTCGGGCCGATCAACCGCCGGGCCGAGCGCCTCATCGAGGTGACGTACGAGGCGCTGAATCGCGGCATCGCGGAAGTGAAGCCGGGCAATACGATCGGCGACATCGGCGCGGCGATCCAGGCCTATGCCGAGGGCGAGCGCTGCAGCGTGGTGCGCGACTTCTGCGGCCACGGTCTCGGGCGCCTGTTCCACGACCGGCCCAACATCCTGCACTACGGCGAGCGCGGCGAAGGCGCCGTCATCCAGCCGGGCATGTTCTTCACCGTGGAGCCGATGATCAATCTCGGCAAGCCGCACGTGAAGGTGCTGTCGGACGGCTGGACGGCGGTGACGCGCGATCGCGAGCTTTCGGCGCAGTTCGAGCATACGGTCGGCGTGACGGAGACGGGCGTCGAGGTGTTCACGCATTCGCCCGCCGGGCTCGAGTGGCCGTCGGCTCCTGCAGGCTGACACGGCATGGTCATGCAGCAGCATTCCGAGGGTCGGGACGCGAAGGAAGCTGCGCAAGACATTCCCGACGATCCCACGCACAATGATCCCGTGCACGACGATCCAGTGCCTGAAGGGTCCACGCCCGCGCAGGATGGCCTGGCGCAGCAGGGCTCCTTCCTCGAAGCGCCGCAACCGCTCTATTCCGGTCATCGCGCGCGCCTGCGCGAGCGCTTCCGCAAGTCCGGCGGCGAGGCGATGCCGGACTACGAGCTTCTCGAAATGGTGCTGTTCCGCGCCATCCCGCGCCGGGACACGAAGGATCTCGCCAAGCGGCTGCTGGCGCGCTTCGGATCGTTCGCCGAGGTCGTCAACGCGTCGGACCAGCGGCTCAAGGAAGTCGGGGGCGTGGGTGACGCGGTCGTGACGGAGCTGCGCCTCGTGCGCGCAGCGGCGCTGCGGCTCATGCGCAGCGAGATCGTGTCCGCGCCGGTGCTGTCGTCGTGGGCGCAGGTGCTCGACTACCTGCGCGCGGTGCAGGGCTTCGAGCATCGCGAGATCTTCCGCGTGCTGTTCCTCGACAAGCGCAACAAGCTCATCGCCGACGAGGTGCAGGGGCAGGGCACGGTCGACCATACGCCCGTCTATGTGCGCGAGGTGGTGAAGCGCGCGCTCGAGCTGTCGTCCACGGCCATCATCCTCGT
>CAYLSI010000070.1:0-13972 GCA_964386545.1 uncultured Hyphomicrobium sp. | reverse complement strand
CCTGAAGGATGAGTCGGGCGCCACGGCCATCGAATACGGCCTCATTGCTGCAATCCTCTCGGTCGCCATCATCGGCTCGCTCCAGGGCGTCCGTGACAACCTGATCGGCACCTTCGACGGCGTTGCCACCGGCCTCGACCAGTAAAACGTCGCCGTCCTTCGGAACAAAGCGTTGTCTAAGCTATTGGGTCATCCGGGCAAAACCGCTCGGATGGCCCAATGCTTTCACGGCACGACATTGATTGCGATGGAAAAATGGAAACGTTGCCGGCTCCACGCGACGTTAATCTTCTTAGACTAGCCTAGACGTCGTCAGAAGCCCGCCAAATCGAGCGATCGATCCGCATGATGAACGCCCTTCTTCTCAGATTTTGCTTCGATGAACGCGGCGCAACAGCGCTCGAATACGCGCTAATTGCTGGCATCGTCTCCATAGCGATCCTTGGCGCACTTCTGGAAATTCGGCCTCTCGTCGTGGAGAACTTCGACACCGCCGGTGCAGCGTTCGATCAATAGATCCGTCGCTCTTCGACAAGAACAAGCGAGTTTGCCGTGTTGTATTATGCGTTGTTGCTCACCTTCCCCGCGCTCGTCGCGTTCGGCGGCGCCTACGATTTGTTGACGATGACGATCCCAAACCGGGTCTCGATCGCCCTCGTCGCTCTGTTCCTCATTGTGGCGCTCCTCGCGGGCCTCTCCGCCCAACAGATCCTTATGCACCTAGCCTGTGGCGTGGCCCTCCTCGCCGTCGGCATCCTCCTGTTCGCGCTCGGCGGCTTCGGCGGCGGTGACGCCAAGCTCATTGCGGCAGCGGGCCTCTGGCTCGGCCCGGCGCTGATCCTCCCCTATCTCCTTTACATCACCCTGTTCGGCGGCGTCCTGGCGCTCGCCATCCTGAAGTTCCGCAGCATGCCGATAACGGGCGTGCTCGCCCCCGAATGGGCCCAGCGCCTGCACGGGCGAATCAACGGCATTCCCTACGGGATCGCCATCGCCAGCGCCGCCCTGATCGTGTTCCCGTCGACACCCGTGTTCCTCGCCGCGCTCAGATAAGCTCAAACCTGAACAGGCATTAACGGCGCATTGACGTTTGTCCTTCAATCTTCCGCTTGAAGCGCAAGGTTTCGGCATGATTGCCGTGAAGGACGACGCCCTCAATGAAACGCCCCCAGCTTATCGGACTGGCTATCGCCGCGACCGCCGGCCTGCTGGCGTTCGTCATGGTGCGCGGCATGGTCAACAAGCCGCCCGTCGAGAAGACCGTCGAGATCAAGGTGAAGTCGAGCGATGTCCTCGTCGCGCGCACCGACATCGGCCTGGGACAGGTCACCAACGACAGCCTGTTCCGCTGGCAGTCCTGGCCTGAGGAGACCGTCACGCCGGGCTTCATCACGCGCGAGGCCGAGCCCAACGCCATGACGCAGCTCGCCGGCTCGATCGCGCGCGCGCCGATCATGGCGGGCGAGCCGATCACGCAGACGAAGCTCGTGAAGGCCGGCCAGGGCGGCGTGCTGGCCGCGATCCTCCCCGCCGGCATGCGCGCCATCTCGACCCGTATCAAGGAAGAGACCGCCGTCGGCAACCTGATCCTGCCGAACGACCGCGTCGACGTGATCCTGATCCGCCGCATGCGCGGCCGCTCGGGCTCCGAGGATTTTGTGAGCGATCTGCTGTTCGGCAACGTGCGCGTTCTCGCGGTCGGCCAGCAGATCGAGAGCAAGGAAGGCAAGAAAACCGCTGATGGCGTCGCCAATACCGCGACGCTCGAGCTGACGGCCCGTCAGGCCGAGCTGCTCGCGCTCGCGAACTCCATGGGCGACATCAGCCTTTCGCTGCGGTCGATCGCCGATCTCGATGTCGAGGCCGGCCCGACTGCGGGCATCGACCCTTCGGCCGCGAGGGACAGCACGGCCATTCGAGTGATGCGTTACGGGTCTTCTTCGCGTGCGTACGGCGTGAACTGAGTAGCTCTCGAGTTTAGTCCGTCAAAAGGCGATCACATGCGCATCCTTTTCGAACCGTCCGCCCGTCGTACGCTTGCGTGGGCAACGGCAGTCATTTTCGCCGTCGCCCTCGCCAGCCACCCCCGCCCGGCCATCGCCGGCGGCGACGTTATCCGTGGCGGCCCCGGGGGCAGCGAGCACAACTCGCTGATCCGGATTACATCCGCCGATGCGCTCCCCCAGGTGCGCGCCGTGCGCATCGGAAGGAACAAATCGCTTCTCGTCGAGCTGCCGGTGGACCTCCGCGACGTGATGGTCTCCTCGCCCGAGATCGTCGACGCCGTCGTCCAGTCGGCGAACCGCGTGCACCTCATCGCCAAGAAGGTGGGACAGTCGAACGCGTTCTTCTTCGACGCCAGCAGCGAGCAGATCCTGACCCTCGAGATCACCGTCGAGCAGGATACGGCCGTGCTCGACGCGCTGCTCATGCGCCTTCTGGCTGGTTCGAACATCAAGTCGGAAATCCTGAACGACACGGTGATCCTGACCGGCTCTGTGCGCACGCCTGCGGACTCCAATCGTGCCAGCGACATCGCCTCCCGCTTCATCGTCGCGACGCCGGAAGAAGATAAGCGCGACAAGAACAAGGTCGTGAACATGCTCGGCGTCGAAGGCGAGGAGCAGGTCATGCTCCGCGTCGTCGTGGCCGAGGTGCAGCGCGAGTTGCTGAAGCAGTTCGGCATCAACCTGGCGGCCCAGATCAACTCCGGCAACTTCGCGTGGGGCCTTCTGACCGCCAACGCTTTGCCGCTCACCACCGCAGCGGGCCTCGGCGGCCTTCCGGTGCCCGGCATCAGCTCCGTCGTCGATCCCGAAAACTCGTGCGCCGGAACGACCTGCTTCTATAACGATGGCCCGAGCGACACGTTCGGCAACTCCGGCACGACGAGCGGATGGACGAACGGCGACGTACGCATCCGCAAGGCCATGCGGGCGCTCGAGCGCGACGGCCTGGTGCGCACGCTCGCCGAGCCGAACCTCACCGCGATCTCGGGCGAGCCGGCGAAATTCCTGGCCGGCGGCGAGTATCCGATTCCGGTGAAGGACAGCACCGGCCAGACCTCGATCACCTACAAGGAGTTCGGCGTCGGCGTGGCCTTTACGCCCACCGTGATGTCGGAAGGCCGCATCAGCCTCAAGATCGAGAGCGAGGTCAGCGAGCTCTCCAACGCCGGCGCCATCGTGTTGGATGCGACGTCGATCCCCGCGCTCAAGAAGCGTCAGGCGAACTCGACGGTCGAGCTGCCGTCGGGCGGCTCCATCGCGCTGGCCGGCCTGATCTCCGACGACGTTCGCCAGAACATCGACGGCTTCCCCGGCCTCAAGGATCTGCCGATGCTCGGCACGCTGTTCCGCAGCCGCGACTTCATCAAGCGCGAAACCGAGCTGGTGGTGATCGTGACGCCCTATCTCGTCAAGCCCGTCTCGCAGAAGGATCTGGCGCGTCCACTCGACGGGCTGGCCGAGGCTTCGGACCGCAAGGCCAACTTCATGGGCCACCTGAACCGCATCTACGGCACCGAGAGCGTCGCGCCCGTCGGCGATCTCAAGGGCGACTACGGATTCATCGTCGAATGACGCACGAGGCTGGAGAACAGATTATGGAGTACAAATCTGCATCGCGGCCCGAGCACCGCGCTTCGCGTCTTCGGCCGCTGGCCTGCGCCCTGCTGACCCTCGCCGCGACAGCGGTGGCCGGCTGCCAGCACGACGATTTCACTCGTCCGCAGGTGGCCGGCTGGTCGATGGTCGATCCCTCGCAGCGTCACCCGATCACGGTTTCGCAGGAGCCGCAGACGATCGGCATCAGCGTCGCGGCTGGCTCTCGCGGGCTCGGCCCGCGCCAGCGCGCCGAGGTGCTCGAGTTCGCCGACCGCGCGCGCGTGTCGGACGCCGGCAACAGCCGCCTGATCATCCAGGCGCCCGGCGGAAGCCACAACGAGATCGCCGCCATGCAGGCCGTCGGCGAGATCCGCCAGATCCTGAGCGACAACGGCTTTCCGGAATCCTCGATCGCGGTGGAAGCCTACCATGCGAGCGACAGCTATAACGCGCCGGTGCGGCTCTCCTATCTGCGCTACGTCGCGGAAGCGCCCACCTGCGGATACTGGCCCACCAACCTCGCCTCGCAGCCCGACAACGGCAACTATCCGAACTTCGGCTGCGCCAACCAGCGCAACCTCGCCGTTATGGTGGCCAACCCCGGCGACCTCTTGGGCCCGCGCACCGAAAGCGACCGCGTGAGCGAGCGCCGCGATGCGACGTGGGAGAAATACGTGAAGGGCGAGTCGACGGGCGCCAAGAAGTCCGAAGACGAGAAGGTCAAGATTGCAAAGTGACGATAGGCGCACCGATGTACCCAGCCACGAAAGGTTCTTCCAGGGAAACCTTCGACCCGCACGCGCCGGGCGGATCCGCGGCCGAGCCAGCGCCGAGCGATCGCGCCCGCCCGCTGCCGCGCATCTCGATCCAGGCCTTCTGCGAGTCGCCTGACGTCGCCGACGCGATCCAGGCCGCATCCGAAGACCGCCGCCTGAGCAAGACGCACGTCACGGTTCAGATGGGCGGCGCCGCGGCTGCGGTAGCCCACTATCAGGAAAGCCCCACGCCGAACCTGATCATGCTCGAATCGCGCCTGTCGCGCGGCGAGCTCATCGGTCAGCTCGAGGAGCTCGCGCAGAGCTGCGACCCCGGCACGAAGGTCGTCATCATCGGGCACACCAACGATGTCGTGCTCTATCGCGAGCTGATGCGCCGCGGCATTTCGGAATACCTCGTGGCGCCCGTTTCGCCGTTCGAGCTGATGGAGTGCCTGTCCGGGCTTTACAACAACCCCGAGACGGACCCCGTCGGCCAGGTGCTGGCCTTCGTCGGTGCAAAGGGCGGCGTCGGATCCTCGACGATCTGCCACAACGTGGCGTGGACCATGTCGGAGACGCTGGCGACCGACATCGTCATCGCCGACATGGATCTGGCCTTCGGCACCACGGGCCTGGACTTCAACCAGGACCCCGTGCAGGGCATCGCCGACGCGCTGCAGAACCCGGACCGCCTGGACGAGGTTCTGCTCGATCGCCTGCTGACGACCTGCTCGAAGCATCTGTCGATCTTCGCCGCGCCCGTCGTGCTCGACCGCGACTACGACATGTCTCCGGAAGGCTGCGAGACGGTCATCGACGTCGTGCGCCAGAACGTTCCCTTCGTCGCCGTCGACCTCCCGCACACCTGGGCGCCGTGGACGAAGCGGCTGCTGATGCAGGCCGACGAGATCGTCGTCACCGCGATTCCCGATCTCGCGAACCTCCGCAACGCCAAGAACATCATCGATCTCGTCCGCACCGCGCGCAAGAACGACGTCGCGCCGCACCTCGTCCTCAACATGGCGAACATGCAGAAGCGTCCCGAGATCACGCCGAAGGAGTTCGAGGCCGCGCTCGACGTCAAGGTGCTCGCCGTCATCGACTTCGACTGCGAGAACTTCGGCCAGGCCGCCAACAACGGCCAGATGATCGAAGAGTACAGCGCCAAGGCCAAAGCTCCTCAGGCCTTCCGCGACATCGCGATGACGCTCGCGCACCGCAAGGAGATCAAGGTCGAGAAGAAATCCGCGCTCGCTCCTCTTCTTGAGAAACTGAAACTGAAGCGCTGAGGTCATCATGTTCGGCAGGCGTTCAAGTGAACCAGGCGCGCAGCGCCGGCTCGGCCAGTCCGCAGCGGCAGCGCCGGCGGCCACGCCCGCCCCCGTTGCGGCGCCAGTGGCTGCGACGCGCGTGGAGCCCGTCGAGCCCCAGCGTCATCACTCCGAGGAGTACTATGACGTCAAGACGACGGTGTTCAACGCGCTGATCGATACGATCGACCTGACGCAGCTCGCCAAGCTCGACTCGGCGGCGGCGCGCGAGGAGATCCGCGACATCGTCAGCGAGATCATCCAGGTCAAGAACGTCGTCATGTCAATCGCCGAGCAGGAAGAGCTGCTCGAGGACATCTGCAACGACGTTCTGGGCTATGGACCGCTGGAGCCGCTGCTGGCCCGCGACGACATCGCCGACATCATGGTCAACGGCGCCACGACCACGTTCATCGAAGTCAACGGCAAGACGCAGAAGACGAACGTGCGTTTTGCCGACAACCAGCAATTGATGAACATCTGCCAGCGCATCGTGAGCCAGGTCGGCCGCCGCGTCGACGAATCGAGCCCGATCTGCGACGCGCGCCTGCCGGACGGCTCGCGCGTCAACGTCATCGCTCCGCCGCTGGCGATCGACGGGCCCGCGCTCACCATTCGTAAGTTCAAAAAAGACCGCCTGACGCTCGAGCAGCTCTGCAAGTTCGGCGCGATCACGCCGCAGGCCAAGACCATCCTCGAGGTGATCGGCCGCGTCCGCTGTAACGTGCTGATCTCGGGCGGCACGGGCTCCGGCAAGACGACGCTGCTCAACTGTCTGACGGGCTGCATCGATCACGACGAGCGCATCATCACCTGCGAGGACTCGGCCGAGCTTCAGCTCCAGCAGCCGCACGTCGTGCGCCTCGAAACGCGCCCGCCGAACCTCGAAGGCGAAGGCCAGATCACGATGCGCGACCTCGTGAAGAACTGCCTTCGTATGCGCCCCGAGCGCATCGTCGTCGGCGAAGTCCGCGGCCCCGAGGCGTTCGACCTGCTTCAGGCCATGAACACCGGCCACGACGGCTCGATGGGCACGCTGCACTCGAACAGCCCGCGCGAGGCCCTGAGCCGTCTCGAATCCATGATCATGATGGGCGGCTTCACCCTTCCCATCAAAACCATCCGCGAGATGATCGTGGGGTCGATCGACGTCATCGTGCAGGCGGCCCGTCTGCGCGACGGCTCGCGCAAGATCACCCACATCACCGAGGTGACGGGCATGGAAGGGGACATCATCACCCTTCAGAACCTGATCGTCTACGAGATCACGGGCGAGGACGCGAACGGCAGGCTCGTAGGCCGCCATCGGTCGACCGGCATCGCGCGCCCCGCATTCTGGGAGCGCGCCCAGTACTACAAGGAAGAGTCGCGCCTCGCCGCGGCGCTGGCCGCCGCCGAGGTCCTCGACGAAAACGGCAACCCCATGGGTGAGACGCTTGGATAGCTCCAATCTCATGCCGCTGCTGACGGCCCTGGTCGCGGCGATCGCCATTGCGGCGATCGTCTATGCGATCATGTATCCCTACATCTCCAGCGACCGCATGAAGGACAAGCGCGTCGCGATCGTCACGGAGAACCACTCGAAGAAGCTGTCGAACCGCTCGGCGGCGGAAATTGCCGCGAACCGCAAGAAGCAGGTCACCGAAACCCTCAAGGACCTCGAAAGCCGCCAGAAGGCCAAGGAGAAGGTCACCATCCGGCTGCAGCTCGAGCGCGCCGGCCTCGACGTCGACATCAAGTATTTCTGGATTGCGAGCGCGGTTTCGGCGCTGCTGTGCGTCATCCTCTCGCGCCGCATGGTGCCGGCGTCGAGCGCGGGCATCGCGCCGCTCGTCATGATCGCCGCCGCCTTCATCGGCGGCTTCGGCCTGCCGCGCTTCGTCCTCGCCAAGCTCGTCGCGCGCCGCCAGAAGAAATTCCTGGCCGAGCTCGCCAACTCGATCGACGTGATCGTCCGCGGCATCAAGTCCGGCCTGCCACTCAACGAGTGCATCGGCGTCATCGCCAAGGAGGCGCCGGAGCCGATCGCGGGAGAGTTCGGCGAGGTGATCGAGCAGCAGCGCGTCGGCGTGACGCTGGGCGAGGGCCTCGAGCGCATGACGCGCCGCGTGCCGCTCGCGGAGGTCAAGTTCTTCGCGATCGTCGTGGCGATCCAGCAGCAATCGGGCGGCAACCTCGCCGAGGCGCTGAGCAACCTGTCGGGCGTGCTCCGCGACCGCTTCAAGATGCAGCTGAAGGTCAAGGCACTCTCGGCCGAAGCGAAAGCCTCGGCCGGCATCCTCGGCGCTCTGCCGCCGGGCGTGATGTTCATGGTCTACAACACTTCGCCCGACTACATCGCCCCGCTGCTCGAGACGCGCACCGGCAATCTCGTGATCCTCGCCGGTCTCACCTGGATGATCATCGGCATCCTGCTCATGCGCAAGATGATCAACTTCAAATTCTAACGCGGCCAGAGCGCAGCCATGCAAGAAATCGTCGACACGCTGATCTCCCCGCAATTCCTCGCGACGATGCTCGCAGCCGTCTCCGCGTTCGCGACGATCCTCGCGGTGGTGATGCCGATCCTCGCCCGCGACCAGATGAACCAGCGCATGCGCGTGATGGCGCTCGAGCGCGACAAGCTGCGCTCCCAGCGCCTCTCCGAGCTATCGAAGGAGAAGAGCCAGGGCAAGCTGCGCAGCACGCCCAAGGGCTTCATGCAGCGCATCGTCGACAAGCTCAACCTGCGCAAGCAGTTCGACAACGAGGAGCTGCGCAACAAGCTGAAGATGGCCGGCCTCCGCGGCCAGGGCCCGCTCGTCGCCTTCATGTTCTTCCGCGTGATCGCCCCGCCGCTGTCGTTCCTCGTGGCGCTGCTGTACCTGTTCTTCATCGCCAAGATCGACCAGTCGGACACGATGAAGCTGCTGTACGCCGTCGGCGCCGGCTGCGCGGGCTACTACCTGCCGAACGTCTTCATCGAGAACCTGGCGCAAAAGCGCCAGGAAGCGATCCGCCTCGCCTTCCCGGAGGCGCTCGACATGCTGCTGATCTGCGTGCAGTCTGGCATGTCGGTCGAAGCCTCGTTCGGCAAGGTCGCCAAGGAAGTCGCCAACCAGAGCATCGAGCTCAGCGAGGAGCTCTCGCTGACGACCGCCGAGCTGTCGTACCTGCCCGAGCGCCGCATGGCCTACGAAAATCTGGCCAAGCGCACCGCACTTCCCACGGTCAAGGCCGTCACGACCGCACTGATCCAGGCCGACCGCTACGGCACGCCCGTGGGAACGGCCCTGCGCACCATGGCCAAGGAAAACCGCGACATGCGCATGGCGGACGCCGAAAAGAAGGCCGCCGCCCTGCCGCCGAAGCTCACGGTCCCGATGATCGTGTTCTTCCTGCCGGTTCTCTTCCTCGTCATCCTCGGCCCGGCCGTCATCTCCTATTGGAAGATGCAGTAGGACGCCCGCCAAACGAATAGGCAGAAGGGTGCGCGACGACGCCGTCGCGCACTTTTGTCGTTTTCGCGGGAGGCTGGCCTCTCGATCCGCGCGAAGCTGGCAGGATGCGCGCGCTAATCGCCAAACCGGACGTCGGTCCGCCCGCGAAATCCGTTTCCGCAACTCGAGAGACCCAGGTGGCGCGCACGCAGCCGCGGACACGAAGACGCCCCGCACAGGGATCTGGGCGAGGGCGCAGCGCAATCCATCTATCGCGGGAGAAAGCGACGGCGCGTCCTTACTCGGAAGCGAACAGCGACGCCGAGCTCGCGAGCCCGCGCGGCTCGCCGAAGCCCGTCTCGACCTTGCTGGCGCGCAGAGCCGGCGCCGGTGCGGCCGGCGCGACGGCGACAGCGGGAGCCACCGGCGCGTTCGTTGCGGCCACGGTTGCATTCCACGCGGCCGGCGTATCCGCCTGCGGCTTCGTGGTCTTGGCGTCGAGCTTCACCATTTTGCGGAGAAGGGCCGTATTCGCCTGCGCTTCGCCCGGAGCGAGATCGACGGACGCCATCTGCGTGGCCTCGTCATACTTGCCCTGCAGGCCCAGCACGAGCGCGAGGTTCTGGCGCACCTTCGCGTTGTCCGCACCCGCCGAGGTGGCCTGGCGCAGCAGCGTCTCGCCGCGCTCGGGCTCGCCGCTCATGGTGTAGGCGAGCGCGAGGTTGTTCAGCACCGAGGGATGGCCAGGATTGAGCGCATTGGCCCGCTCATAGAACGAGATGGCCTCGCGATAGCTGCCCTCTTTGGCAAGGGCGGTGCCGCGGGCGAGAACGATGCGCCAGTTCGGAGCGGTCGGATCGTCGGCCACTTCGAGGAGCTTCTTGGCGACGCCGATCTGGTCGAGGTCGAGCGCGAGGCGGCCGTAATCGGCAGCGAGCCGCTTGTCGGCGCCGTGAATGAGAGAGGCCTGCTGCAGAATGGCGAGCGCTTCGCGCTTGCGCCCGGTCACCTTGAGGTTTTGGGCATAGGCCAGCGCCGCATCGAGATCGCGCGGATTTTCCGAATACTTCTTGCCCCAGTATTCTGTCGCCTCCTGCGGTGTGGCGGACGGCGCCTGCGACGCCGCCGGCTGAGACGTGTCGGGCGTCAGCGCCGAGAACAGGCCGCCGCTGTCGTCGCCGCCCACCTGAGCGCAGGCGCCGAGAAGGAGGCTGGCCGTCAACGCCGCGATGAACCCCACGGAGCGAACCGGCTTCGGCATCGCGATCCGCGCGTCGAGGTCGGCCATTGTATTCTCCCACGGATCGCAAGCGACTCTGGCGCCAACTGCGCCGGTGTTCCGTCACTTTCCGATACAGCGGTCAACAAAGGCTTAACCTCGACCCGGGCCTAACCTCAGCCCCCGATCTCCTGCCGGGCGCCCTCCGCCCACGCCGCGATGGCCGGAAGCGCGAAAATCGTCTCGATGTAGGCCGCCGCGGTGCCATCGTCGCCGAAAGCCGCAAGGTCCGGCACGTACGTCTTGAAGCGCGACGCGACGGGCGCGTACATCGCGTCCGCGATCGAGAACGCGCCGAACAGAAACGGTCCGCCCGCCCCGAACGTCGCGCGGGCGTCCTTCCAGATCTCGACGATCCGCCGGATGTTCGCTTCGACCGGCTCGGGGAGCTCCGCCTTCGGATCGCTGGACAGGATCTTCATCGGGCAATGCTCGCGCAGCGGCTGAAAGCCGGAGTGCATTTCCGCGCTGACCGCGCGCGCGATGGCCCGTGCCGAGGCATCGGCCGGCCAGAGGCCCGCACCAGGATTCTTCTCGGCCACGTATTCGAGGATGGCGAGGCTGTCCCAGATCATGAGATCGCCGTCCCAGAGCACCGGCACCTTCCCCGCCCTTGAATGCGCCAGAATTTTTTCCTTCATATCGGGTTCGCGCAGGTTGATGCGGACCTCGTCGAATGCGATGCCGGCCTGCTTGAGCGCAAGCCAGGGCCTGAGGCTCCAGCTTGAGGTATGCTTGTTGCCGATGACCAGGCGGTATGCGTTCCCCGTCATGCTGGAGGCCCCCTTTCCATTGTCTTCCCGTGCGTCTGAACCGATAATGCCGCAATCTCAAGTGCCAGTCCAAGCGACCAAATTCCACGAGCAACAATCAGATCATCCATGAGCGAATCGATCAACGCCGCGAGCCCAATCTCGCCCACGGACGTGCTTGCCCCGCACGATGAGCCCGGCCCCAGCACGCCCGTCTGGCTGGTCGCGGACGACGCGCCTTTGTCGTCGCATACGGCCCTCGACCCCGCCGCGCGGGACTGGCTCGCCAATGCGCGGTTCACGTCCGCGCCGAAGAAGCAGGCGATCTTCCCGGATGCGACGGGCAGGCTCGCGGGCGTGGCGCTCGGCCAAGGCAACGGCGCCGCGGGCGACCCCTCGGGCCCGTCCGAGTTGCTCATCGGCCAATTGCCGCTGACGCTGCCGCAGGGCCTCTATCATTTCGTGACGGCGCCGTCCGAGCCGCAGCTCGCGGCGCTGGCGTGGGGCCTCGGCGCCTATCGCTTCCGCCGCTACAAGAACCAGAGCGTGGACGCCCCGGCGCGCCTGAAGGTGCCGCAGGGTGTCGACTATCACGCAGTCGTCAATCAGGTCGGTGCCGTGTGGAAGGGCCGCGATCTCATCAACACGCCCGCGAGCGATCTCGGCCCCGAGGAGCTGGAGGCCGCAGCCGCGGCCCTCGCCCGCGCCCACAGCGCGAATCTCGAAGTGACCGTCGGAGACGACCTGCTCACGCACGGCTTCCGCATGATCCACGCGGTGGGCCGCGCGCATCCGCGCAAGCCGCGCCTGATCGACCTGCGCTGGCAGCGCCCGGGATCGGGCGGCAACGCGCCGACGCTGACGCTCGTCGGCAAGGGCATCACGTTCGACACCGGCGGCCTCGACATCAAGCCGGCATCCGCCATGCTGCTCATGAAGAAGGACATGGGCGGAGCGGCCGCCGCCCTGACGCTCGCCGAGCTCATCATGACCTCCGGCCTCGACGTGCGCCTGCGCCTTCTGATCGCGGCCGCCGAGAACAGCATCGCGGGCGATGCCTTCCGCCCGGGCGACATCCTCACGAGCCGCGCCGGAAAGACGGTGGAGATCGGCAACACCGACGCCGAAGGGCGCCTCGTGCTGGCCGACGCGCTGTCGCTCGCGGACGAGGAGAAACCCGATACGATGATCACGTTCGCGACGCTCACCGGCGCCGCCCGCGTGGCGCTCGGCCCCGATCTCCCCGCGTTCTTCACGGACGACGAAGGCTTCGCGGCCGCGGTGGCGCGCGAGTCGGTCGCCGTCGGCGATCCGGTCTGGCGGCTGCCGTTCTGGCCCGGCTACGAGCGCCATCTCGACAGCGACATCGCCGACATGAACAACGTCTACGAATCTCCGTTCGCGGGCGCCATCACGGCGGCGCTGTTCCTGCGCCGCTTCGTCAAGAACGCGCGCCGCTTCGCGCATTTCGATCTCTACGGCTGGCGCCCCGCGCCGCGCCCGCTCGGCCCCAAGGGCGGCGAGCCGCAGACGGCGCGCGCGCTGTTCTCGCTCTTCTCCAAAGAAGCCGGCGCATGACGGACGAGCCCAAAGCCCCCGGACCCCAGGACGGCAAGCCAGCCGCAAAACCCGCGCCGGCCGAGGCGCCGAAGCTCGACCCGCGCCGCAACGCGTTCCGGCCGGACCTTGCGGCCCTGTCGCTGCGCGGCCAGGTGATCGCGCCGCGCTACGTGCCGGGATCGCTGCGCCAGATCGTGCGCCCGGCGGTGCCGCTGCGCCGCGAGCCCTCGGCGACGCTCGGCTTCGAAACGGAAGCGCTCTACGGCGAGTTCGTCAAAGTCTACGACGAGGCCGACGGCTGGGCGTGGATCCAGCTTCAGCGCGACCGCTATGTCGGCTATGTGCCGTCCACCGCGCTCTCGGGCGAGCTCGTCACGCCGACCCATCGCGTGAAGGCGCTCGGCACGTTCGTCTATCCGGCCGCCGACATCAAGACGCCGCCGGTGCTGCATCTGCCCATGAATGCGGAAGTGCGCGTGGCCGAATGGGGCGAGCGGTTCTGCCGGCTCGAGCAAGGCGGCTTCATGATCACGCGGCATCTCTCCGAGCGCGACCGGTTCGAGCGCGACTTCGTGGACATCGCCGAGCGCCTGATCGGATCGCCCTATCTCTGGGGCGGGCGCACGCGCATCGGCATCGATTGCTCGGGGCTTGTGCAGGTGGCGCTCGAAGCCGTCGGCCGCGCCTGCCCGCGCGATTCCGACATGCAGGCGGCGGAGCTGGGCGAGGCCGTGCCCGTGCGCGACGACTTCGAGCAGCTTCAGCGCGGCGACCTCGTGTTCTGGAAAGGGCACGTCGGCATCATGGGCGACGGCGTGATGCTCGTACACGCCAATGCCCATCACATGGCGGTCGCGGTCGAGACGCTGCCGGAGGCCGCGAGCCGCATCGCCAAGGCGAACGATGGCCAAACCATCACGGCGATCCGCCGCATGAGCCCGAAACCGGCCGAAGCCCCGAAGCCCGCGGGACCGTCGACGCCCCCGCCGCTTCCCGACGCGCGCCCCGAGCCGGAAAGCTCCGCGAGCTAAGACCGGTCCGACTGGGTCGGAAATTCAACGTACGATTCACGTCTGGCTCAACCTCGCCATACGCCACTCCTCACGTCATGGCCGCCACCCGCGCAGAGCGCGGCTCCGCCGCGACGAGGCGGCCATGACGAAGAGAGAGAGAGAGAGAGAGTCCGCCAAAAAAACCGAACCGCCCTCACGCCCGCCGATAAGCCAGAAAATGCCGGTCGCGGCGCTCGCCGCCGTCGAGAGGAGGCGGTCCGCCGCGCCAGATCTCGT
>CAYLSI010000069.1:0-13986 GCA_964386545.1 uncultured Hyphomicrobium sp. | reverse complement strand
CCAACTTCCGACACGCCTCAGCCCAACTGGCGACAAAAATTCCCACTACCCAGAACCTGGATCACGAGATGCCGGGGGCTGATCGGCTTTATCGCGTATTGCACGCGCGCATGGACACCAACAACCGTCCGGCGCACGTCTCTTAGGACAGGTCGACACCCATGGTGTACGCGCCGAATGCGGGGCGTTCGCGGAGTTTTTTTGCGCGCTCGTTCAAGCTGGGGCTGAGACCCGACGCGGCGGGCGACGAGCCCGATTCCCCGCCACAGCGCGACCTCAAGAAGCTCGTCCTGATCATCGGCCTCGGCACGCTGTCGTGGGTCGCGACCTACGTCGGTATGCTGGAGCTGATCCAGGCCAACATGGGCGATCTGCCGCTCATCCATAAGCTCATCATCGGCTTCTCGGTCGCCATGCTGATGACGATGATCGTCTGGCTGCTCGACCAGATGTTCTCGCCAATCGGCCCCGCGACGCGCCTCGCCTATATCGCGGGCTACCTGTTCCTGAGCGTGATCTCCGTCGGTTTCGGCTTCGGCTTCTATTGGAAAGTGCTCGAAAGCCGCGCGGAAAGCTCGCGCTCGGCCGAGCTCGCCGTCACCGGCGTCCAGACCTCGCTCAACGCCGCCTCGACGCGCCTCGAGCAGCTCAACGCCACGCTCGTGCAGCTCGCGGCCGTCTCGCGCCAGAAGGCCGAGACGGAGCGCGACAAGGGCACCTCCTGCCCCAACAGCAAGCCGGGCGACGGACCGCGCCGGCGCATGCGCGACGAGGACGCCCAGCGCTTCGGCTTCGCCTCCGAGTTCGTCGCCGGCCGCGTCAGCGCCGTGAAGGCGGACATGGCCGCCCTCGACGGCGACCTCGCCAAGATCGCCAAGAACGATCCCGCGATCATCGATCCCAAGTCCGGCACCCGCAACGAGTTCATGAAGGGCCTCGGCCGCAAGCTCGACATGACGGTGTCGAGCTTCAATGCGCTGCGCTCGGACCCGCAGCTTCAGCAGCTCCGCCAGGATCTTGCCGCCCGCGCCGACCAGTCCACCTTCGGCGATCCCAAGAAGGGCGGCTTCGTCTGCCCCGATGCCGAGCTGGGCCAGGCGCTGCGCGGCGCCGTGCGCGCCATCGCCGAGCTGCCCGTGCTCGAAACGCCGGTGATCGCCGCCGTCGAAGGGTCGGAAGCCACCATCGAGGCGTTCCGACGCCTCACGACGACGTTCTACGGCCTCCTCTCATTCAAGCTGCCGCCCTCCGCCGACGAGCTGCGCGAGCTGCAGAAGAAGGCGATCCAGTCGGTCGAGCAGAACGCGCCGCCTCCGCCGTCCCCCGAGGGCGGCGGCCTCTCCCAGCGCGACTACGTTCCCCTTGCCGTCGCGATCTTCGTCGACATCTGCCTCCTGCTCGTCTCGATCGGCCGCCCCGGCCACCGCCTGCACGGCCTCGTGCCGAAAATGCGCGAGGCCGAGCGCGGCCCCGTGATCGAAATCCTCTCGCGCTTCAACGACATCCACCGCGACCCTGAGATCCGCGAGAGCTTCGAGCTGTTCCGCCACGTCGTCTTCGACCTGCACGGCGCCTACTACGTGGCCGTGCCGCTCGACGCGCCGCCCCACCTCGGCGCCGAGGAGCGCGAGGCGCTGCGCACCGAGGCGCAGCTCCTGGCCAACCTGTTCACGAGCTTCGAGAAGGACCGCATCTTCAAGCGCACCTGGGCGCCCTTCAACGGTGCCATCCGCAAGAAGCTGGCGCGGCAGGGCTCGAAGTTCGCGCGCTCGGAAGCGTTTCGCGTCTACAAGTTCCGCGACGGCGCCTGGTCCGAGATCATCCTCGGGGCCGTCATGGGTGCGGCCCGGCGCGCCGAGGCGGAAGAGAACCACCGGCGCATCGAGCGCGAGATCCTGCGCCCCGGCCCGTTCCTCAAGACCGAGAAGACCGAGCCGCGCTTCACCGACGCCGGCCCGATGCGCGCCCGCACCGCCGCGTCCCAAGGCGCGCACGCCCAACGGTCCGAGCGCTCGTCCTTGGACCCGGAGACCTATTCGAATTTAAGCCCGGCCCACGAGGAGACCCCGACGACGCCCGAACGCCACGAGCCGACCCTGAGCGTTGGCCGACGCCAGTCCGCGGCCCGCAAGGCGCCCGCACCAGAGGCCGAGATCTGGCGCACGTCGTCGTTCCGCTACGCCACCGGCACGCCCGCCGACACCACGGGCTTCGGTCCCTACGCGCGCAGTGCCGCGGCCGAGCTCAGCACGTCTCTCGACGTCGAAGAGGACCTGTCTCCGCCCGCGAACTCGAACACGGCTCCCATCCAGGCGACGGCCCATCCGGCCGAATCCGAAACCGCGCGCGAGCCTGACGCCGAGGCTGCGGTGACCGACGCGATCCTCCTGCCGCAAGGCCCCGCCGTCTCCGAGACCGCCGCGCCGGAGGCCCCGGTCGCGCCCGCCCTGCCGCGCGTCGACGTCGTCCTCAAGCGCGAGACTGCGACAGTTTCACTCCCCCTCGCGCAGGCCAACGATCAGGACGGCTTGATTGGACGCCTGACGGAAGCGTTGGGCGTCGTCGAGCCGCCGCACGAAAAAAAATCGCTGACCGTTCTTCCGAGCGCTGACGGCAAACCGGCCGCAACAGACGCGCCGAAAGAAACACATCAACTCGAATATGTTGCAACCGGCACTGAAGAAGACATCTCAACGAACGATGCGGCAACGATGGCGAGCAGACTGCGTCCGGCTCTCCGGAATGCGTGAGCGGCCACCAAAGTCGCTCTCGTCCGGAGGCAGTCTGAAACGCTTGCTTAACCGTCTTGGCGCCTAAATGACCCTCGCGACTACACGACGGGAACGGGCTTCGGTCCTCCCCCAATAAGGACATCTTCGAATGCGCTTCGGCTCACCCACTCGCCAGAATGTCGTCTCGAAGGAGGAGAAAGAAGCCCGCCTCAAATCGTTCGTTTCCGAGCACTTGGCCGTCGCGAAGGCCGCTGGAAACGCCCATGAGCTGACCTATCGCCTGCTGGTCCTCTCGGCCGAAAGCCCCGCCGCCCGTGCGCTCGCCGCTCTGGCGGCCGAGCTTGCCGAGAGCCGCGTCACCGTTCAGATCGTCCTCGCCCGGCGCTCCGAGACCGCCGTCTGCGACGGCGCCGAAAGCCGCTTCGTGACGGACCTCCGCCTCCTCGACGCGCACGAGCAGCTTGTGCTCGACGACGCCACGGTATGGATCGGCGACTGCATGCGCCGCGACCCGTTGCGCCGCGACACGTATGAGCAGTACTCCGATAAATGCTCGGCGACGGCCGCACGCGCCGGCCGCTCGTTCGCGCAGATCTGGCGCGCCGCCGGCCCGTCGGGAAGCCTCGCCGCCGGCCGCAGGCTCGCCCCGGTCCGCCAGACGCCGCTCTTCGACCCGTCCCTGATCGCAGGCGCCGACGCGGCCCCCGCTCCGGCGCTCCTGCGCCACTGACCGAGACACACCCCATTTCCCCCGGAAAGGGCCGGCCCTCGTGGCCGGCCTTTTTCGTTTTCGGGGCCATTCATCAGCATCGGTCGGAATTTGCCGGTAAGTTTCGGCTTGCCGCCCGCGTATGATCATTCGGCTCTGATGGGCTCAAGCGCCGGGTGCCCCAATGCTATTGTGCATCCTGGAATTTTGGCGTCGGACCAAATCCGTCCAAAGCTCATCAGGGTCGAACGGCTATGCGCGTCCTCAAATCCCTTTTACTCGGACTTTCCCTGCTCACGGCCAGCGTCTCCGTCACGGCGACAGCCACGGCCCAGGATCCGGTCTTCGCCCACAAGGGCGTCGCAAAGGATGCCGACCGCTACGAAAGCTACATCCGCGACACCTGGAAGCCGGACGGCCGCACCGCGCCGGATCTGCGCCTCGCCGCCGACAAGCAGATGGGCCCGGACCCGCGCGCGGCCTCGCGCACCTATGCCGCCGCCGTCGTCGCCGACCGCAAGAGCCCCGAGAACTGGATCGGCCTCGCCAAGGCGCTGCTCGCCATCAAGCCCGATCCGAACAGGTCCGAGACCTACGACCTGCCGGTCAACGCGTCCGGCGCCGCCTACCGCGCCTACCAGTTGAGCACCGACCCGGCCATGAAGGCGCGCACGCTCGCCGTGCTGGGCGAGGCGATGAAGCGCCGCTCCTACTGGCGCCCCGCCATCGACGCGCTGAAGACGAGCCTCGCGCTGGTCGAGGCCGCCGACGTGCGCGACGCCTACGAGAAGCTCCGCACCGAGCACGGCTTCCGCATGACGGACTACGCCACCGACGGCGACGCCGCGCAGCCGCGCATCTGCATCCAGTTCTCCGAAAATCTTTCGCGCGCGCAGACGGACTTCGCCAAGTTCGTCTCCGTGAACGGCTCCGATCCGCAGTCCGTCTCCGCCGAGGGCAGCCAGCTCTGCATCGACGGCGTCCAGCACGGCGCGCGCTACGAGATCCAGGTCCGCGCCGGCCTTCCGTCCGACGTCAACGAGGCGCTCGCGAAGCAGGTGACGCTCGCCGTCTACGTGCCCGACCGCAAGCCCATGGTCCACTTCACCGGCAAGAGCTACGTGCTCCCCAGCACCGGCCAGCAGGGCATCCCCCTCGTCGCCATCAACACCGGCCGCGTCGAGGTCGAGGTCTACCGCATCGGCGACCGCAGCCTCGCCAACGCCATCAACAACGGCGACATGAACCGCCAGCTCCAAGGCTACGACCTCGAGGGCCTCAAGGACCGCACCGGCAGCCTCGTCTACAAGGGCGAGCTCGACGTCGCGACCAAGCTGAATGCCGAGGTCACCGCGGCCTTCCCCGTGAGCGAGGCCATCGGCACGCTTCAGCCCGGCGCCTACGCCATGATCGCGCGCCCGGCCGACGTGCCGCAGGAAACCTGGCGCGAGCAGGCCACGCAGTGGTTCATCGTGTCGGACCTGGGCCTCACCGCCTTCTCCGGCGATGACGGCGTGCATGCCTTCGTGCGCTCGCTCGCCAGCGCCAACCCGATCGGCGAAGCCAGCGTCAAGTTGATCGCGCGCAACAACGAGGTCCTCGCCACGGCGAAAACCGATGCCAACGGCTACGTCCGCTTCGAGCCGGGCCAGTCGCGCGGCGAAGGCGGCAACGCGCCCGCCATTCTCGTCGCCGAGAAGGGCGAGGGCGAATACGCCTTCCTCGATCTCTCGACCAACGCCTTTGATCTCTCGGATCGCGGCGTGAAGGGCCGCGACGCCCCCGGCCCGCTCGACGGCTTCCTCTACACCGAGCGCGGCGTCTACCGCCCCGGCGAGGAGGTGAACATCACTGCCCTCGTGCGCGACAGCACCGGCGCCGCCGCGACGCTTCCGACCACCCTGATCGTCGTCCGTCCCGACGGCGTCGAGCAGGGCCGTTACCCGCTCGCCGACGCAGGCCTCGGCGGCCGCACCATGAAGCTCGCGCTCGGCGGCGGCGCCATGACCGGCACCTGGCGCGCCCGCCTCCACGCCGATCCCAAGTCCGATGCGCTGACGCAGGTCTCGTTCCTCGTCGAGGATTTCGTGCCCGAGCGTCTGGATCTCACGCTGAAGGACGGTGCCGGCACGCTCGCGCCGGACGAGACCAAGACCATCGACGTCGCCGGCCGCTATCTCTATGGCCCCCCTGCCGCCGGCCTCGTGCTGGAAGGCGACATCGTCGTCCGGCCCTCGGCGAAGGATTTGGACGGTTTCGCAGGCTACCGCTTCGGCCAGGCCGACGAGAGCGTGAGCCCGGTGCGCGCCCCGCTCGACAAGCTCCCGCTGACGGACGACGCAGGCAAGGCCGCGCTCGCGATCTCGCTTCCGGCCGTCACGAAGACCGCCCGTCCCCTCGAAGCCAACGTGCTGGTGCGCCTGCGTGAAGCAGGCGGCCGCAGCATCGAGCGCGCGATCGTGCTCCCCGTGAGCCTCGGCGAAGCGCGCATCGGCATCAAGCCGCTGTTCGACACGTCGGCTCTCGGCGAAGGCGAGAAGGCCCGGTTCGAGGTCGTGATGCTCGACGGCGCCAACAAGCCCGCCGCCGCCAGCCTCAACTGGCAGCTCGTCCGCCTCGACAGCTCCTGGCAGTGGTACCGCCGCGACGGCTACTGGACCTACGAAAGCCAGACCATCACGCGCAAGATCGCGAACGGCACGCTCGACGCGACGGCCGCAACCCCCGCCGCCATCTCCGCCGACGTGGACTACGGCCGCTATCGCCTCGAAGTCTCAGCCCCCGGCGCGGAAGGCACGCTGTCGAGCGTCGTCTTCAACGCCGGCTGGTACACGAGCGGCGAAACCGCCGAGAGCCCGGAAATGCTCGACGTGGCGCTCGACAAGGCCACCTATCAGCCGGGCGAGACCGCCAAGCTGCGCATCGCCGCCAAGCAGGGCGGCAAGGCCCTCGTGACCGTGCTCGGCCGCGGCCTTCTCTCGACGCAGGAGGTCGAGATCCCGAAGGGCGGCGGCGACGTCGCCATCACGGTCGGCAGCGACTGGGGTCCCGGCGCCTACGCCACCGCGCTGCTCTATCGCCCGATGGACGCTGAGGCCAAGCGCATGCCGAGCCGCGCCATCGGCGTCCGCTGGATTGGCATCGACCAGACGAGCCGCACGCTGAAGGTCGCGCTGCCCACGGAAGCCAAGATCAAAGGCGCGTCCACGCTCACTATCCCCGTCAAGGTGCAGGGCCTCGACGCCGGTGAGGAGGCGCGCGTGACCATCGCGGCCGTCGACCTCGGCATCCTGAACCTCACGCGCTTCCAGACGCCTGCGCCGGAAGGCCACTTCTACGCCCAGCAGAAGCTCGCGCTCGAGCTGCGCGACTTCTACGGCCGCCTCATCGACGGCATGCGCGCCGAGCGCGGCAAGCTGCGCTCGGGCGGCGACGGCATGGATGGCGCCGGCCTCCAGGGCAACCCGCCCGTCGAGGAAACGGTCTCCTACTACTCGGGCATCGTGACGGTCGGCGCCGACGGCACCGCGAGCGTCGAGGTCGCGCTCCCGAGCTTCAATGGCACCGTGCGCGTCATGGCCGTCGCCTGGTCGAAGACCAAGCTCGGCCACGGATCGAGTGACGTCATCGTGCGCGACGAGGTGGCGCTGACCGCCTCCGCCCCGCGCTTCCTGACGCTGGGCGACGAAGCCCGCGTCGATCTCTCGCTGCACAACGTCGACGGCCCGGCCGGCAGCTACGCCGCCACGCTGACCGACAAGACGGAGGGCGACACGACCCTCGCCGAAGCCGCGATCGACCTCGCCACCGGCGAGCGCAAATCCCACATCGTCATCTTCAAGCCCACCGAGGTCGGCCAGCGTCTCTATGACGTCGCCGTCACCGGCCCCGGCGGCATCGCCGTGTCGCGCCGCCTGACGCTCGACGTGAAGCCTCCGGCCGGCGACATCCGCCGCACGACGGTCGCCTCGCTCGCAGCCAACGGCGGCAAGCTCACGATCTCGAAGGACCTGCTCGCCGGCCTCATCAAGAACCGCACGCGCGTCAATCTCTCGGTCGGCCCGGCCGCGACCATGGACGTGCCCGGCCTGCTGACCGCGCTCGATCGCTATCCCTACGGCTGCGCCGAGCAGACCGTCTCGCGCGCCCTTCCGCTGCTCTACGCCAACGCCGTCGCCGCCAGCATCGGCATCGGCGCGGACAAGGCGCTCAAGGAGCGCGTCGACGGCGCCATCGCCCGCGTCTTCGACATGCAGGACAGCTCCGGCGCGTTCGGAAGCTGGGGACCCGGCAACACCGATCTCTGGCTCACGAGCTACGTGACCGACTTCCTGACGCGGGCACGCGAATCCGGCTATCAGGTGCGCCAGCTTCCCTTCGATCAGGCCCTCGACCGCCTGCAGAACTTCGCCCTCAACGGCGAGGACTTCACGCAGGGCGGCGAGGACCGGGCGTATGCCCTCTACGTGCTGGCCCGCAACGGCCGCGCACCCGTGGGCGAGCTGCGCTACTACGTCGACACGCGCCTCGACCGCTTCACGACGCCGCTCGGCAAGGCGCAGATCGGCGCGGCGCTCGCCATGGTCGGCGACAAGGAGCGCGCCGAGACCGCCTTCAAGGCCGCACTCGACGCCTTCGCCGAGCAGGACAAGCTGACGCTGGCCCGCTCCGACTACGGCTCCGACATCCGCGATGGCGCCGCCCTCGTCACGCTCGCTTCCGAAAGCAACATCGTGAAGAAGGAGACGCCGCGCCTCGTCAACGTCGTGGCCAAGGCCTACCTGGCCCGCAACTACACCTCGACGCAGGAGCAGGCGTGGATGCTGCTGGCGGCGCACGCGCTCGGCGATCAGGCCAAGCTCTCGAAGGTCGCGATCAACGGCGCGGCGGTCGAAGGCGCACTCATCCGCTCGCTCTCGGCCGAGGAGGTCGAGCAGGGCCTCACCATCAGCAACGATGGCGAAGCCGCCACCGACGTCGTCGTCAGCGTCATCGGTGCCTCGCTGACGACGGAGCCCGCGATCGCCAAGGGCTTCACCATCACCCGCACGTACTATGCGCTCGACGGCCGCGAGGTCGACCTCGCAAGCGCCAACGGCGGCGCGAGCGAGATCGCCCAGAACCAGCGTCTCGTCGCCGTGCTCAAGATCGAGAGCGACGAGGCCGCCGGCCGCGTGCTGCTCGTAGACCGCCTGCCCGCCGGCCTCGAGATCGAGAACCCGCGCCTCGTGGACTCGGGCGACGTGAAGACGCTCGACTGGCTGCGCACGACGCTCCGCCCCGAGCACACGGAGTTCCGCGACGACCGGTTCGTGGCGGCCTTCAACCTCTGGGGCAACGGCACGTCGAGCACGACCAGCGAAAACGGTGAGAACAGCGAGAGCAGCGAGAACGGCCAGGACGACGACACCACCGCCGAGGCCGAGCAGCCGGAGCCGCTGAAGTCCGTCGCCGCCTCCGCCACCGTCGCCTACATCGTGCGCGCGGTGACGCCCGGCATCTTCATCCACCCCGCAGCAACCGTCGAGGACATGTACCGGCCGGAGCGCTACGCGCGCTCGGGCGCGGGCACCCTCACGGTCAAGAACTAGAGTGCTTCCGGAAAAGTGGGAACCGGTTTTCCGGCAAGAAGCACGGCAGACAAGGAGTCGAGAACGAAAATGAAATTCTCGTTCCGCAAGAAACGGCGAACCGCAGACGAGGTCCCGTCCTCTTCCCCCCATCGCATTGCGCGACGGACGGGACCCCTCGCACGCTCCCTGCGGCTCGCCGTCCTGTCTCTCGCGGTGGCGGCGGCCGGCGCCGCCACCGCACTGACCGCCATCGAGCGGGCGAAGACCGAGATCGGGCCGCTGCCGCTCGCCGCGGCAGAAGCCACCTCCGTCACGGTGCTGGATCGCGAGAACCGCCTGCTGCGCGCCTTCACCACCAAGGAAGGCCGCTGGCGTCTGCCGCTCGATGTGGCCGACGTCGATCCCCGCTACCTCGCCATGCTGATGGCCTTCGAGGACAAGCGCTTCTACGACCATGGCGGCATCGACATGCTGGCCTTCCTGCGCGCCGGCTACCTGCTCGTGCGCCACGGCGAGATCGTCTCCGGCGGCTCGACGCTGACCATGCAGGTCGCGCGCCTGCTGGACGGCAAGCACGAGCGCACCGGCACCGGCAAGCTGCGCCAGATCGCGCGCGCGCTTCAGCTCGAAGAGCGCCTGTCCAAAGACGAGATCCTGCGGCTCTACCTCCGCCTCGCCCCCTTCGGCGGCAACATCGAGGGCGTGCGCGCGGCTTCTCTCGCCTACTTCGGCAAGGAGCCGCGCCATCTCTCGGCGGGCGAGGCCGCCCTCCTCGTCGCGCTGCCCCAATCGCCGGAGGTGCGCCGCCCCGACCGCAACAGCGAGGCCGCACGCCGCGCCCGCAACCGCGTGCTCGACCGTGCCGTCGAGGAAGGCGTGATCCCGAAGGCCGAGGCCGAGCGCGCCAAGGGCGAGCGCATCCCCAAGCAGCGCCTCGAAGTGCTGAAGCTCGCCCCACATCTCTCCGAATCCGAGGTCGCCGCCTATCCGGCCAAGTCGACACACCGCCTGACCCTCGACCGCGACCTTCAAGCAGCGGTCGAAAAACTCGCCGCCGAGCAGACCAAGCTGCTCGGTCCGAAGCTCTCCGCCGCCGTGCTCGTCGTCGATCAGGCAACGGGCGACGTGCTCGCCCACGTCGGCTCCGCCGGCTACCTCGACGCCACGCGCCAGGGCGCCATCGACATGACCGGCGCCATCCGCTCGCCGGGCTCGACGCTGAAGCCCTTCATCTACGGCATCGCCTTCGAGAACGGCCTCGCCCATCCCGAGACGCTGATCGAGGACCGGCCGACCCGCTTCGGCAACTACCGCCCCGAGAACTTCGACGAGGACTTCCACGGCACCGTCACCATCCGCGAGGCGCTCGGCAGCTCGCTGAACGTGCCGGCGGTGAAAGTGCTGGCCGCCGTCGGACCCGGCCGTCTCGTCGGCCGCTTCCGCCGCGCCGGCATCGAGCCCGCCTTCCCCGCCAACGCGCAACCCTCGCTCGCCGTAGCGCTCGGCGGCGTCGGCATGACGCTGAAGGATCTCGCCGCCCTCTATGCCGGCCTCGCGCGCGGCGGCGAGCCCGTCACGCTGCGCTGGCGCAAGGACGATCCCGTGCCGAAACCCGTGTCCGCGCGCCGCCGCCTGCTGTCGCCCGTCGCCGCCTGGTACGTCACCGACATCCTGAAGGACGCGCCGCCCCCGCCCAACGCCAAGAGCGGCGCCATCGCCTACAAGACCGGCACGTCCTACGGCTACCGCGATGCCTGGGCCGTGGGCTACGACGGCCGCCACGTCGTCGCCATCTGGGTCGGCCGTCCCGATGCGGCCTCGACCCCCGGGCTCATGGGTCGCCTCTCGGCCGCGCCGATCCTGTTCGACACGTTCCGCCGCATCTCCGACCGCCGCGCGCCGTTCCGTCCCGCGCCTGCCGGCGTGATGAAGGCGACGGGCGCGGATCTCCCGCCGCCGCTCAAGCGCTTCAAGGAGACGGGCGACGACACGGTGGCCACCGGCCCGTTCCTCGAGCCGCCCGTGCTGATCTCGTTCCCGCCGGACCGCTCCGAGCTCGACATGGAGGAACGCGAGGCCGAGCCGCTGATCATCAAGGCCGAGGGCGGCGCCCTGCCGCTGACCTGGCTGATCGACGGAGACCCGGTCGCGTCCGACCCGCTGCGCCGCGAAACGGAGTGGCAGCCGGACGGCCGCGGGTTCGCCAAGCTCACCGTCATCGACGCCAAGGGCCGCGTCGACCGCGTGACCATCCGCCTGCGCTAAAGGGCTTGTCGAAAAGTGGGAACCAGGTTTTGCGATAGGGACGACATCGGCATTAAGGTGTCGCCCAAAGAGGGAAAAACCCTGGTCCGCTGCCCGTGACAATCCAAGGTGCAGCGCGGTAGACTGACCCTTCCGCGGCCCGCTGGAATGCGGCCGCGCACGTCGAGCAGCAGGTGACTTTCGATGCGAGCAGCGCCCTTACGCGCCGCGATACTGGCGCTGATCGCCGCCTTTCAGGCTGCGCCCACGCGCGCCGAGCAGGACGTCGCCAAGCTGCCCCAGCTCGCCGCCGACATGACGCAAACCTCCGTCTCCGGCATCTCGTCCGGTGCGTACATGGCTGGTCAGTTCCAGATCGCCCATTCCAAGATCGTCGTCGGCGCGGCCATTATCGCGGGCGGTCCGTACGGATGCGCCGACAGCGCCTTCTCGGACCTGATGTCCGGCCCCGGCGTCGCCATCCTGAACCTGTCGAAGGCCATCAACGGCTGCATGCTGAACGCGCTCTCGCTGTGGGGCGTGCCGAACGTGGATCAGCTGGTCGAGAAGACGAAGAAGCTCGCCGCCGCCGGCCGCATCGACCCGCTGGAGAGCCTCGTCACCGACCGGGTCTATCTGTTCTCCGGCACCAACGACCGCACCGTCGTGCCGGCCATCGTCGCCTCGGCCTACGCGTTCTACGAGCGCATCGGCGTTCCCAAAGAGAACCTGACGTTCGTCTCCGATCTTCCCGCTGGCCACGCCTTCGTGACGGAAGCCGAGGGCCTGGCTTGCGAGAACACCGGCAAGCCGTACGTCGTCGACTGCGACTACGACCAGGCCGCGAGCGTCCTGAGGCGGATCTACGGCGATCTCGCCCCGCGCGCCGCCACGCCCGCCGGCGCCTTCATCGAGTTCGACCAGCGTCCCTTCATCGAAGGCGAAACCGACGACGGCATGGAAAACCGCGGCGTCGTCTACGTGCCGCCCGGCTGTGCCAAGGACGAGACCTGCCGCATCCACATCGCCTACCACGGCTGCGCGCAGAACCGCGCCGCCACCGGCGAATCCTTCATCCGCGAATCCGGTTACGCCAACTGGGCGGACACGAACCGCCTGATCGTGCTGTTCCCCCAGGCCGAGGCCACGCCGGTGAACCCGCAAGGCTGCTGGGACTGGTGGGGCTACACCGGCCCCAACTATCTGACGCGCGACGCCCCGCAGATCCGCATCGTCTACCGCATGCTGGAAACGCTCGCCAAACCGCGGACTTGAGCCGGAGCATCCGATCGGGTGGCCCCCATCGGCGCGCGAAACGCTCCAGGTCAGCAGCACGCAGTTGAGCAAGCCTTCCCGATCCGCTACTCACGGCCAGCGCCAACGCACCCCGGGGGACCATCCGATGCGATCCATGACAGGCACCGTGGGAACGGCCGCATGCCCGCGGGCCACGCTCCGTCCGGCCCTCCGCCGAAGCTTCGACATGCTCTCGACGCTCTTCGCGGGCGTGGCGCTCGTGACCGTCGCCGCGTCGGTCTTGACCGAGCAGACGTCGGACGTCTCGACGCCCTCCAACGCCGCCGCAGAAAGCGCGCCCGCTGCACTCGCCCCGCCCGGCGCGGAGTGGATGTTCGCCGGCTATTCCGGCGTGCCCTACACCTATCCGAGCGACGTCACCGTCACGAAGACGGGCCGGCACGACTTTACCGCGAAGGACGTCGGCTGGGACGGCAAGCCGTTCATCAACCCGATCTACTACGGCGCCCGCATCGTGCGCTTCGGCGAAGGCCGCTTCGGCGGCATGCTGGACTTCACGCATTCGAAAACGATCGCCCGTCTCAAGGAGGACGCCGCGTTCACCGGCACCTTGAACGGCGCACCCGCGCCCGCTCGCGCCACACTGAGCGAGATCTTCCGCCGCCTCGAAGCGAGCCACGGCCACAACATGCTGACGCTGAACGGGCTGCTGCGGCTCGCGAGCATCGGGCCGCGCTTCCAGCCCTATGTCGGCCTCGGCGCCGGCGTCTCGCTGCCGCATGCCGAGGTGCAGATGGCGAATGCGGACAAGCGCACCTACGAGTACCAGGTCGCGGGCGCCGTCGGCCAGGCGTTGATCGGCCTCGAAATCCGCACCGCGCGCGTCTCGTACTTCTTCGAGTACAAGTTCACGTTCGCGCCCTACCGGATGCCGCTCTCCGAGCAGGACGGAAGCTGGCTGCCGCTCGACCTCTGGCGCCAGTTCCAGAACTGGAGGTCGGGCGCCGAGCCGCCGGGCGGCTATGCCGCGACCCAGCTCACGAGCCACCAGGGGATCTTCGGGCTCGCCATTCGCTCCGCGCCCGTGGCCGCTGCACCGTAGAACCGCGGCGGGACTCGACGACACGAACGGAAAAGGCCGGCGCGCCAAGCACGCCGGCCTTGTTGCTTTCGCTGAAATCTCGACGCGTCAGTGCAGCGGAACGCCCGTCGCCGCGACGACCTCGTCGCGCGTCACGCCCGGCGCGATCTCCAGCAGCTTGAGACCGTCCGGCGTCACCTCCATCACGGCGAGATCCGTGATGATGAGATTGACCACGCCGACGCCGGTCAGCGGCAGCGTGCATTTCGGCAGGATCTTGAGGTCGATCGTGCCGTCCTTCTTCTTCGCCGTATGCTCCATGAGCACGACGACGCGATCGACGCCGGCGACGAGATCCATCGCGCCGCCCATGCCCTTCACCATCTTGCC
>CAYLSI010000068.1:0-14052 GCA_964386545.1 uncultured Hyphomicrobium sp. | reverse complement strand
GGAGACTCGCCGCTGAACCTCAGGCCGGCAAGGTGGGAGCGGCACGGCGCTTACCATATGGTCGCAGGATGGTCTGCTGCTGCCTTGCTTGCGTTCCGTCTGATCTGGGGCTTCGTCGGAGGCGAGCATGCCCGGTTCGTGAATTTCATTCGGCCAACAGCAATCGCCACCCATGCACGCGACCTTCTAGCTGGCCATCCTCGACGTTCCGTGGGTCATAATCCACTGGGCGCGATCGCAGTCGTGGCGCTGATCGGATTGACCGGAATCGTCATCTGGAGCGGCAGCAGCGTTGCGGCAGGCGGCATGGACAAAGACCTTCATGAAGCCCTCGCCTACAGCCTGCTTGCTTTGATCGGGCTTCATGTCGGCGCCGTGCTGTTGATGTCGCTGCTCACCGGCGAAAACCTTGTTCGCGCGATGATCAGCGGCCGCAAGAAGAACAGCCTCTATCCGAATGTGCGTGAGGCTCGGGGACCAGGCTTGTTTGCGGCTCTACTTGGTGCCGCAGCGATCGTTCTGGCAATCATCGCCATTGTCATGGTGGATCCGACCGCCTTCGCGCCGCAGCAACGCCATTCCCATCACGGTTCGCACGAGGAAAGGGATTGAAAACATCGGTTGATGGTCTGGTAGAAAGCTTCAATCCTTCTTGCCTTTCGTTCCTGGTGGAAAGTCTACATTAAACCCATGCGCCTTCTCATCGTCGAAGATAATGAGCGAATGGCGGCACTGATCGCCGACGGTCTTCAGCGCCGGGGCTTCGTGTGCGATGTTGCCCATGATCTCGCACAAGCCGACGCTGCGATGGGCAGCGCGAGCTATGATGCCATCATACTCGACCTCGGCCTGCCCGACGGCGACGGGATCGACTGGCTCGCGAGCCGCCGAAAATATCAGCAGATGCCGCCTGCCATCATCCAGACCGCGCGTGGGGCGCTGGAGGATCGCGTCACCGGTCTCGATTCCGGCGCAGACGATTATATCGTCAAACCCTTCGAGATCGACGAGCTCGCCGCGCGCATCCGCGCCCTGCTGCGCCGGCCTGGCGTTCGAACCCAGCCCGTCATCGAAGTCGGCATGCTGCGTTTCGACACGGCAAGCCGCTCTGCCAGCATTGGCGATCGCGAGATCGACCTTTCGCGCCGCGAGGCGGACCTTCTGGAACTGCTGATGCGGCGAGCCGGCACGGTGGTCCATCGCGAAGTGATCGAGAACGCGCTCTACAGCTTCAACGATCCGGTGACCCCCAATGCGGTCGAAGCCGCCATTTCGCGTCTGCGCCGCAAGCTCGAAGACACGGGCGTGGCCGGCGCGCTCCATACCGTTCGGGGTGTCGGCTATATGCTGAAGGACGGGAAGGCATGACCGTGCAGCGCTCCATCTCACGGCGCCTCAAACGCGGTTTGGGCCTGATTGGTGTGGCGGGCACCGTTCTGCTGCTGGCGGCGGTCGCCTTCTTCTACAGTGTCACCTTCACACATCTCGATGCACGCGCGGCGATGATCCGCGCGATCAAGGAAATGCTTGAGCATGTCGCTCTGCCGCTTGTCGTCCTGCTCGTTCCCGTCGCGATCATGGTGCTCCGAGTGATCCGCCAGGCCTTCGCACCGCTGGAAGATGCCGCCGCCCGGATCGAGGCTGCACAGGGCCACGAACGAGGGTTCCGCATCGATGCGTCGCAAATGCCCGCCGAGGCGCTACCCTTCGTCTATGCGGTCAACGATCTGTTGGCGCGGCTCGATCAGGCCGCGCGGCGGCAGGAAGCGTTCGCCGCCGACGTCGCGCACGAGTTGCGCACGCCGCTCGCCCTCCTGTCTCTCGAACTCGACCGGCTTGACTATGACGACGCCGCGCGCCTCAAGGAAGACGTGGCGGCCATGCGCCGGCTGATCGACCAACTCATGCTGCTCGCGCAGATCGACGCGGCGGAGGCCGCCCAGACCGCTCCCGAACAGGTGTCACTCGCGGATGTGGCGAGCGAGGTCGTCAGCGCCGTGGCGCCGGGGATCATCGCACAAGGCAAGCTGATCGCGTTCGATACCCGCGGTCAGGCTGCGGTCGTGAACGGCAGGCGCGAAGCGATTGCGGCAGCGCTGCGCAATCTGATCGAGAATGCCGCGCGCGTGACGCCGGCTGGTGGCACGATCCAGGTCTTCGCCGGCCCCCACGCGCTATTGGGCGTGCGGGACGAGGGCCCTGGGCTGGCGCTCGAAAGGTTGCGCGACCTTGTGCAACGCCACCGCCGCGCCGACCATGCGAGCAAGGATGGCGCCGGCCTCGGCCTCGCTATCGTCGACCGGATCATGGCGGCCCATGGCGGCACGCTTGAGACCGATCCGGCCGACCGTGAACTGGTGCTGCGTTTTCCCGCGACCTGATCTTCAATCCTCATATCCCGTCAGGGTTCGGTCAGGAACGCTCCCTAGCCCGAGCGCATGTCCAGACGATACACCCTCATTGCGGGCGCCGCGACGATCGCCTTGATTCTATCAGGCCTGTGGTGGTTCGCCAGTCGGCCGGTCGAGACGGGCAACTCCGCGCCGGCAAGCAACGCCCAACCGACAGATGGGATCCTGGCGGTGGATGCGCGCCGCGCCGCGCAGATGGGTATCCGCCTTATGCCCGCGACGGCAGCCGCGGATGCGGCGCTCGCCACCATCCCCGCGATGATCGAGCCTCCCGCCAACGCCCGGGTGGCGGTGGCCGCGACCTTTCCCGGCACCGTGTTGCGGACTCTCGTGGTCGAGGGCGACAGCGTGCGGCGGGGCCAGCCGCTGGCGATCATCGCCAGCCGCGACGTGCTGACGATCGGCGCGGACCTCAGCCGCGCGAACGCGCGGCGTGGCGTAGCCGAGGCCAATGCCGCGCGGCTCTCCCTGCTCAGCCGCGAAGGCATCATCGCAGGCGCGCGCGCTGACGAAGCCAATGCCATCGCAGCCGAGGCTCGCGCCGACGTTTCGGAAAAGTCGCGCATCCTGGCGATGGTGGGCGGTCATGGCGCCAGCGGCTCCTATACGCTGACGGCTCCTATCGCGGGTCGCGTCACCAGCGCCTCCATCCAGACCGGCAATCCGGTGGACGGCACCACCGCGCCCTATGTGATCGACGCGACGGATCGCTATGAAGTGGTCGGCCAATTGCCCGAACGGCTGATCGGGCAAGTGCGCCCCGGCATGAGCGTGCGGCTACTTCCCAACCTCACCGGCCGGATCGTCGCGGTGGGAACGGCCATCGATCCCGCGACCCGTTCGGCCGGCCTCAAGGCGGAGATTCCGGCCGGACCCGGTGTTGTCGCGGGGCGCGCAACCAGCATCGTCATCGTCGGCCCGGCGCCGGCGGGCGCGGTCAGCGTGCCCGATACGGCGGTCACCATGATCGACGGCAAGCCGGTTGTGTTCGTGACCGCGCGCGGCGGCTTTGCCGTGCGCGCCGTGACCGGCGGCGGCGGCAGTGATGGCCGCACGGTGCTGCTCTCCGGGATCAGGCCCGGTGAACAGGTGGTGGTTTCCGGTACGAGCGCGCTCAAGGCGCTCGCCACCGCGCAATAGGCTCTCCCGATGCTGCGTTCGCTTGTCGCCACCGCGCTGTCCTATCGTCTGCTCGTCCTGATCCTTGCCGCCGCCACGGCCGGGCTCGGGGTCTGGGCTTTTGTCAACTTGCCGGTCGATGCCTATCCCAACATCGCGCAGACCCAGGTGAAGCTGATCCTCAAAGCCCCCGGCATGACGCCGGAGGAGGTCGAGAGCCGCGTCATCACGCCGATCGAGACGGAGATGCTCGGCATTCCCAACCAGGCGATCCTGCGCTCGAGCGCCAAATATGCCATCGCCGACATAACCATCGACTTTACCGACGGCACCGACATCTACTGGGCGCGCCAACAGGTCGCCGAACGGCTGGCGGGCGTGACGGGCGATCTGCCTGCTGCCGTGACCGGCGGTCTCGCGCCGATCTCGACGCCCCTGTCCGACGTCTACATGTTCACGATCGAAGGGCCGCTGTCTCTCCAGCAGAAACGCGAACTGCTCGACTGGACGATCCGCCCGGCGCTGCGCACAGTGCCCGGCGTCGCGGACGTGAACGCGCTGGGCGGCTATGTTCGTACCTTCGAGGTCCGGCCTGATCCGGTGGCGCTGGCGAGCGCGAAGCTCTCGATCTCCGATCTGCGCACCGCGATCGAAAGCGGCAATCGCAATGACGGCGCGGGGCGCCTGACCGATGGCGAGGAATCGCTGATCGTCCGGGCCGTGGGCGCGATCCGCAGCGTGGAGGATCTGCAAACGCTGGTCATCGCCAGCCGGGACGGCCGCATCGTCCGCCTGGGCGACGTCGCCACAGTCGGCACCGGCAGCCTCACCCGCTATGGGGCGGTGACGCGCGGCGGCAAGGCCGAGGCGGTGGAGGGCCTGGTGATCGCGCTGCGCGGCGCGGATGCGCGGGCGGTGGTCGATGGCGTGCGGACGCGGCTTGCCGGGCTTCAGCACAGCTTGCCCGCAGGCACGCAGATCCATGTCTTCTACGATCGCTCCGATCTGATCGGGCGCGCGGTCGGCACGGTCGAGGAGGCGCTGCTGGAAGCGACCGTGCTGGTCGTCGTGCTGCTGATCCTGTTCCTCGGCGACTGGCGTGCGGCCACGATCGTCGCGGCGACCCTGCCGATGGCCGCGCTCATCACCTTCCTGTTCATGCGCGTCATGGGGCTGTCCGCGAACCTCATGAGCCTCGGCGGGCTCGCCATCGCGATCGGGATGCTGGTCGACGGCGCGGTGGTGGTGGTCGAGAATGTCGTCGAGCGCCTGAGCCATGCCCAGGGCGAGGACACGCCCCGACTCAACCACGTATTCCGCGCAACCAGCGAGGTGATCGTGCCGGTGTCGGCGGGCATCGTCATCATCGCGCTCGTGTTCCTGCCCCTGCTTTCGCTGCAGGGGCTGGAGGGCAAGCTGTTCGCGCCCGTCGCGCTCACCATCGTCTTCGCGCTCGCGGGCTCCCTGCTGCTCGCCCTGACGCTGGTGCCGGTCCTTGCCTCCTTCAGCCTCAGGAGCGGCCATCATGGTGAGCCATGGATCATGCGGCAGATCGGCCCGCGCTACCAGGCGCTGCTCGACGCGGCGTTCGCGCACAAGAAGCTGGTCTATGGTCTCTCCGCCACCGGGCTGGTGCTGGCGGGCCTCGCTTATGGCGCGGCCGGGAAGACCTTCATGCCGACGATGGACGAAGGCTCGGTGATCGTGCAGCTTACCAAGCTGCCCTCGATCAGCCTGGACCAATCGGTGGCCGGCGACATGGCGGTGCAGCGCGCGCTCCGCACCGTGCCGGAGGTGGAGGACGTGATCGCCCGCGTCGGCTCCGACGAGATCGGTCTCGATCCGATGGGACCGAACGAGACCGACAGCTTCGTCCAGTTGAAGCCGCGCTCGCAATGGCGCGGGGACAAGGATTTCGTCGTCGGGGAAATGCGCAAGGCGCTGGACGGCCTGCCCGGTATCCAATCGAGTTTCACCCAGCCGATCGAGATGCGCGTCTCGGAGATGCTCACCGGCGCGCGCGGCGATCTAGCGGTCAAGATTTTCGGGCCTGACACCGCAACGCTCGCCGAGCTCGCGGGTCGGATCCAGGATATCCTGTCCGGCATCCACGGCTCATCGGAGGTCCTGACGGTCGCCAACGACAATGTGGACTATCTCCAACTCGACATCGACCGCGCGGCGGCGGGGCGGTTCGGGATGCCGGTCGACCAGTTCCAGGACGCGCTGCGCGCACAGGTCGAGGGCGTGCGGTCCGGGGTCGTGGCCGAAGGTCAGAAACGCATTCCGATCGTCATTCGCGGTGACGACGGCATCCGGAGCGATCCGGCCCGTTTCGCCGACCTGCAATTGCGCACGCCCGATGGCACGCTGGCGCGTGTCAGCGACATGGCGCGGGTGGAGCGCACGCAGGGACCGGTGAAGCTCGATCACGAGAACGGCTCGCGCTTCGCGCTGGTGCAGGCCTTCGTCTCCGGCCGCGATCTGGTCGGCTATGTCGATGAGGCGAAGGCGCAGGTCACCGCCAAGGTACGGCTACCGGCAGGCTACAGCATCGTCTGGGGCGGTCAGTTCGAGAACCAGCAGCGCGCATCGGCCCGGCTGATGATGGTGGTGCCCGTAGCGCTGGTGTTGATCTTCCTCGTCCTGCTGGCGGCGCTGCGCTCATTGCGCGCCGCGCTGCTGATCCTCTCCAACATCCCCTTCGCGATGGTCGGCGGGCTGATCTCGCTGTGGCTGTCGGGCGAGTATCTCTCGGTCCCGGCGTCGGTGGGGTTCATCGCCCTGCTCGGCATCGCCGTGCTCAATGGGTTGGTGCTGGTGGCCTATTTCCGCCAGTTGCGCGCCGACGGGGTGGGTATGGCCGAGACCGTGCGCCTGGGCGCGCAGCGTCGGCTGCGACCGGTGCTGATGACTGCCGGCATCACGGCCTTCGGCCTCGTCCCCCTGCTGTTCGCCAGCGGGCCGGGGTCCGAGATCCAGCGGCCGCTCGCGATCGTGGTGATCGGCGGCCTCATTACCTCCACTTTGCTGACGCTGGTCCTACTGCCGATCCTGTTCGAGCGCTTCGGGGAAAGCGCCGGGGAGGCCGCTAATGCCTGACCTGCTGTTCACCCTCCATTGCGCCACCCGCGATACCGAGCTTCTCGTGGACGCGATCCGCGCCGTCTCCCCCACGCCAATCCATGTCCGCGGGGAAGCTGTGCGAGGTCGCGATTTTGGCGATGCGGGAACCGCCGAGCGCGTGTCGGGCGAATTGAAGCGTTCGACGCTCGAACTGATCGTGAGCGCAGACGCGGTGCCCGACCTGCTCCGCACCGTAAAAGACGCGCGGCGCGATCTGCCGGTCCGGTGGCGCACGACGCCCCTGCTCGATCATGGAAGGATCGCCTGATGCGGATCGTACTCGCCGCTCTCGGCCTTCTGACGGCCGCGCCTGCCCTGGCCCAGCATACCGATCTGCCGCCTGCCGACAAGGTCAACGAAGCGCTCGACAATCACCCCAGCGTCGCCGCCGCAATTGCGCGCGTCGAAGCCGCACGGGCACGCGGCGATATGCTGCGCAAAGGCCCCCACGAAGTGACGGTGAGCGGCAGCTACATTCGCCGAACCGTCGATCGCGAAGGCGGGTTCGACGAATTCGATACGACAATCAGCCGCCCATTCCGCCTGCCGGGCAAGGCCGCGCTCGACCGCGAAGCCGGTGCGCTCGGCATTGAGGTCGCGGAAAACCAGATGGAGGATGTCCGCCATCAAACCGCGCTGCTGCTGGCCGGCTATTGGCACGACTGGCTCACTGCGGGAAGCCATTATCGCAACGATCTCGACAGCGTCCGCGGGCTGGAGGAGGCAATCGCCGCCATAAAGCGGCGGGTCACGCTGCGAGACGCCGCCCAACTCGACCTCGACCAGGCGCAGGCGGCGCTGGCTCAGGCGCGCGCGCAGGCCGCATCGTCACTCTCGCTGCGCGAACAGGCGCGCGTGACCTTCGCAGCGTCCTTTCCGGAAATCCCGCTCCCCTCCGAACCACCAGAACTGGCCGACCCCATGCTGCCCGCCCAGGGGCTGGAAGCGATGCGCGACCTGGTAATCGAGCGCAGTCACGAGATCCGCGCCGCCGACAAGGAAGCGCAGCGTCTGAACGTGACTTCGCGTCGGGTGCGAGCGGATCGCATCGCAGACCCGAGCTTCGGCGTCCGCCTGTTCAGCGAGCGCGGCGGCGCGGAAGCCGGCGCGGGCGTGGTGGCTTTAATCCCGCTCGGCGGTGGCTATCGCAGAGCCGCAGCCGATCAGGCGTCAGCCGAGGCCAATGCCGCGCGCATGGAACTCGCGGCCGTGCAGCGCAGCATCGAGGCGACCGCCAATGCCGACCTTTCCAACGCGCACACCCGGCTCGATGCCTGGCGCAATGCCGACGCTTCGGCGCGCAGCGCCGGCGACGCCGCCGAAAGGACGGTGCGCGGTTACCAACTCGGGCAGATCGACCTCTCCGATATGCTCTATGCCCGCCGGCAGGCCAATGACGCGCGCCGAATGGAAATCGAGGCGCGCTCCGAAGCCGATCGTGCTCTGCTCAAGATCCAGATCGATTCCCACAGCATCTGGGCACCAGATGAAGCGGGGCACGACTAGCTAACATACGGCAAGCAAACATTCTCGACATGAAACGAGCCTGCACTTAGAGGATGCTGCGTGACCGAAGCTCGCAAATTCCTTGTCCGGCACCATTGGCTGTGCGCGCTCCTGCTAGGCGCTGCGCTGCTCGTGAAGGCGTTGGTGCCGGCGGGTTTCATGCCGGTCGTCTCGAATGGCGTGATCCTGGTCCAGCTGTGCTCGGGGCAAGGGCCTCAGAAGATCGCAATCAAGTTGCCGAGCAAAGGCGGCGAGCAGGACCATGACGAGCACAAGAAGGCGGAAGCGCCTTGCGCCTTTACCGGCCTGTCCTCGCCATCGCTCGCGGCCGTCGATGCGCTGCTCCTAGCCGTCGCCCTCGCCTTCATCCTCGCAACGGTTTTTCGGCGTCCAAACCGCATAGTCCTCCGGCGCGGCACCTATCTGCGCCCGCCGGCGATCGGTCCTCCCACCACCTGATTCCTTCGACATTCCCCGTTGATGGGCGCCCCTCGCCGGGGCGCCGCATGTGAATCAGGATTCCGACATGACGATTATGCTTGATTCCGCGCATTGCGCGGCAACCACCATGCCTGCCTTCGCTCGCTCCACCAGCAAGCAACCAACTTTCAAGGTTCGCCTCGCCGGGAGCTTCGCTTTTCCCGCACTCGTCGCTGTGCTGGCGGGCGCCCCCATCTCGCGAGCCTTCGCCCAGGACGGGACGCCGCTGCCAGAGGTCGACGTTAGCTCGGCGAGCGAGGCGGGGTCGACGGTTTCGGGTGAGCGGCTTTCCCCCTCGCGCCTGCGCGACCTTCAGGTCGGCTCGAGCGATACCGCAGCGATCCTGCAAAGCGTACCCGGCGTCAGCGGCTATGGGGCCGGGGGCTTCTCGACCTTGCCGGTGATCCGGGGCCTTGAAGCGCAGCGCTTGACCGTGCTGGTCGACGGCGTGGCGATTGCCTCGGCCTGTCCGAACGATATGAATCCGCCCCTGTCCTACACCGATCCGCAAACCGTGAGCGCGATCGACGTCATTACCGGCGTTTCGCCAGTCAGCTATGGCGGCGACAGCATCGGCGGGATCATTCGCGTCGAGAGCGCTCCGCCCCGCTTTGCGAAACAGGGCGAAACGCTGCTGACCGGCGAAGCATCGGCCTTCTATCGAAGCAATGGCGACGGGTTCGGCGGCGCGCTGTCCGTGACGGCCGCAAGCGACAGGCTCAGCCTGACCTATAGCGGCTCCTATACCCAGGCCGGCAATTTCAAGGGCGGCGGCTCGCTGGGGGGCGTGCGGTCCAGCGAATATGCCAAGACCGACCACAGCCTCAATCTCGCAGCGCAAGTCAGCAACGGCCTGATCGAGCTGAAAGGCGGCTATCATTTCACGCCCTATGAGGGTTTCCCGAACCAATATATGGACATGACGTCCAACAAATCATGGTTCCTGAACGGCCATTATGCCGGCGTCTTCGATTGGGGCAATCTCGATGTGCGGGCGAGCTGGCGCGACACCGACCACGTCATGAACTTCCTCGCCGACAAGGGCGGGACCGCGACCGGCGGGATGCCGATGAACACGGAGGTCCACAGCGCGAGCTATACCGTCCAGGCGGATATATTGCTCGGCGGCGGCACGCTGCGCCTGGGCAGCGAATTCCAGCATCAATGGCTCAACGACTATTGGCCGCCCGTTGTGGGCAATATGATGATGGGGCCGAATGCGTTCATCAACGTCAACGGGGCCAAGCGCGATCGGCTCGGCACCTTCCTCGAGTGGGAAACGCGCTGGGATAGCGGTTTCTCCCTCATCGCCGGCATCCGTAACGATCAGGTCTGGATGAACACCGGCAAGGTCGCGCCCTATGGCACCGGCATGATGCAGATGGCCGATGTCATGGCGGCAGCGGCGTTCAACAAGGCCGACCGCAAGCGCCACGACAGCAATTGGAGCGGCAGCCTGCTGGTCCGCTACGCGCTTTCGGACGGGGCGGATATCGAGATCGGCTATGCCCGCAAGGTTCGCTCGCCCAATATCTACGAGCGCTATAGCTGGGGCCGGGGCAGCATGGCGAGCCGCATGATCGGGTGGTTCGGCGACGGGAACGGCTATGTCGGCAACCTCGACCTTCGCCCCGAAAAGGCCGATACGCTGAGCGCCGCCCTGGCCATTTCCGGAGGCGGCAAGGATGGCTGGTCGTTCAAGATCGCGCCCTATTACACCCATGTCGACGAATATATCGACGCCGTTAAGCTGGCGGACTTCACCGACATGATGGGCAGTCCGACCGGGTTCGTTCAATTGCAGTTCGCCAACCAGAAGGCAGAGATCTACGGCATCGACATATCGGGCGCCGTGCCGCTATGGTCATCGTCGTCGGCCGGCACCGCGCGTCTGACCGCGCGCGCGAGCTGGCTGCACGGCCAGAATCTGACCGACCACGCACCGCTCTATCACCAGATGCCGTTCAATGCGGCGCTGAGCCTCGAGCATCGGATCGGCGGCCTCGAAACCCGGATTGACCTCGACATCGTGACGGAAAAGGATCGCGCCGATCCGACCCGCAACGAACCGCGGACGGGCAGCTACGCGCTGCTCAATGTCCAGCTCGCCTATCGCATCGACAAGGTTCGCCTGACGCTCGGCGCCGACAATCTGTTCGACAAGGCCTATTATGCTCCGCTTAGCGGCATGTCGCTCGGCGATCTGAAGGCGACCGGCGTGCGCCGCCCGGTTCCGGGCCGGGGGCGATCGGTCAACGCCGGGATCACGATTGCGTTTTGAGCGCCCATGCTCCCGAACTCGCACGACATGAACGAGGAGCCGAGGGCAGGCTATGGCCAGCCCTCGGCCTGGTCGCAGCGCCTGGGCGCGGGCCTTGCCGCCGCGTCATGCTGCCTGCTGGTGCTAGTGGCGCTCAATGCCAATCTATCGGGACGGCTGCGAATGACGCAGCCTGTGCAGGTGAGCCGCTTCCGGTTGTTTACCCCGTCGCCACCGTCACCACCGCCTTCAACGTTGTCGCGATCGCGGACAGACGAGGCCCGCCTATCGCCGGAGCGGCGCCCTGCGCACCCGCCTGAGCTGGCTACGACGGGAGAAAGAGGCGGACCAGCTTCGTCGCCTATACCCGCTGCTCCAGCAATCGCCTCTCCGTTCGCTGTCGCGCCGGTAAGCAGACCGCCCGCGCCGGAACCCGAGGTCGCGCCGCCGCAAGCCCAGGATGATAAGAAACAGTCCGCGCTTGCGGCCTATCAGCGCCAGCTCTGGGCGCGAATAGCCGCGCGCAAGCCCGCGGGGATCCACCTCGACGGGGTCGCAACGGTCCGCTTCATCGTCGGGGCTGACGGCGCGCTGATTGCCGTCGAGCTGGCCGGCAGCAGCGGGAATGCCGCGCTCGATCGCCTGGCGCTCCGCACGGTGCGCAATGCTGCTCCTTTTCCAACACCGCCTATGGGCGTGGAAAGCGAGCAGTTGGTCTTTACGATACCATTCAGCTTTCATTGAGGCCGCATGGCGGACGAGGATGGCTCGATCGTCAATAGGGCGACGCGCACACGTTCCAGAAACAAAACACGGTGATCGTCGCGAGCCTTGATGGGAGCCTGCGCCTCATCGACAAGAGCCTGTCCGGCACGTTGCCCATGCGTCTCGATCAGTGCGAGCGCCGCCGCTATTTCCTCGGAATTGGCAGCGTCACCATCGGATGAACCTTTCCCCGGAAGCCGAAGCGATAGCTTCTTGCGCGCCATATTATCACCCTTTTCTTGAATGCTCTCAGGCCCGTGCGCTCACCAGCCAGGCCTTCGCCCCCATATGAACGCCATTCTCATCGCAATAGCGCTCGAACAGCTCGACAAGATGCTGGTGAATGGCCTTGCGTACCTCTGCCCCGTTCTGTCGAACAAGATCGCCGATCTGCATCCCCTCAAGCACGAAGCGAGCGGCGCTCTCGGGATCACTGCCGGGGCCGCCCACGCGCTGCTCACCTGTCCAGGCATCGAATCTGACCTCGCAGAAACCCGCGCTTTGGAGAAGGTCGATCACATAGTCCTGCTCGCCGAGCGCGAATGGTCCCGGCGCGCGCGACTGCGGCGTCGGCAGGTCCATATGCTCCTTGATGATGCCCATGACACTAAGCTGCCACGGATTGTCAGCGATGGGCGCCCAGACAGCGATGTCGAGCCGCCCGCCATCGCGCAACATCCGGCGCAGATTGGCGAAAGCGGGATAAGGCTCAGCGAAGAACATCGAACCGAAGCGCGAGAACAGCCGATCGAACGGCGCTTCTTTCGGCATCGCAGTGGCGGCATCGCCCTGCTCAAAGCGGATATTGGCAAGGCCCGCGCGCTGTGCCCGTTCCCTGGCCATCCCCACCAGATCGGGTGAGATGTCGAGGCCGAGCACAAATCCGGTGTTGCCGACGGCCGTGGCGATCTGCCGCGTGGTCCAGCCACCGCCGCATCCGACATCGACCACCGTTTCGCCGAAGTTGTATGCGGCCTGGGCAAGCAACGCCCTGCCGATCGGCTCGATCATGCTTTCGAAGCGGTCGAGCTGGGCGAGCCAACGCATGCCCGCCTGGCCGGCCCAATCGTGCGCGGCCAAACCTTCCCTGTTCTCCCCAGCATCGTTCATCGATGTATTCCCATCGTCGTTACAAGAATCAGCCCAGGATCGCGGCGGTGCTTTGCCACAGCATGTAGGCGGCAACCGCAAAGATCAGCAGTGCGAATATCGTATTGAGCACCCCCTTGTGCGCCGACAGCCGCCGAGAGAGCGCCGCGCCCACAAGGCCGCCGATGACGCCGCCGGCGATGAACGCCGCAGCAAGCCCCCAATCAACCAGGCCGGAAAGGGCATAGTTGAGCGCGGCAGTCAGACCAAAAGCGGTGACGGCGACCAGCGACGATCCGACGGCGTTGCGCATCGGCATCCCGGTCGAAGCCATCAGTCCCGGCACGATCAGGAAGCCCCCGCCGATGCCGAAGAACCCGGAAAAGAGACCAGTGGCGGCCCCATAACCGATCACCTTGGGCGCATTCTCGCGCCGGCATTGGACATCGGGATTGCCGGGATCGCCCCGGCTTTTTAGCATCAGCCCGCCAACCAGGACCATCAGCAGAGCGAACAGGAACAGCAGCTTCTGTCCATCGAACGCTTTACCGAGCGTCGATCCGGCATAGGCGCCGGCGACACCAGCGGCGGCGAACATGCCGGCGCAACGCCATTTGATCGTCCGCTGGCGCGCGTGGGGAACGAGATTGGCCCCGGCATTGGCGGCGACCGCCAGCGCGCTGGTGCCGATCGCGACATGCGGCGAGGCGACGCCGACCAGATAGACCATGAGCGGGACGGCGAGGATTGAGCCCCCACCGCCCACCAGCCCCAGCGTGAATCCGACGAGCGAGCCCGATCCGGCACCAAGCAGATATTGGATGGGTTCGAGTGCCATGGCCTTACAGCGCGTTTATCGGCAGCTTGAGGTAGCGCATGCCATTGTCTTCCGGCTCGGGCAGGTGGCCGCCGCGCATGTTGACCTGGATGGACGGCAGGATGAGGCGCGGCATCCCGAGCGTCGCATCGCGCGCCTCGCGCATGGCGACGAACTGGTCCTCGCTCACCCCGTCGCGAACATGGACATTATGCTCTCGCTCCTCGCCGACCGACGTTTCCCAGGCATAGGTATCGCGCCCGGGGGCCTTGTAGTCGTGGCAAAGATGAAGGCCGGTCTGATCGGGGAGCGACAGCAGGCGGCGGATCGACCGATAAAGCGTGCGCGCATCGCCGCCCGGGAAGTCAGCGCGGGCCGTGCCGTAGTCGGGCATGAACAGCGTGTCGCCGATGAACGCCGCATCGCCGATCACATAGGTCATGTCGGCGGGCGTATGGCCCGGCACATGCAGCGCGATC
>CAYLSI010000067.1:0-14098 GCA_964386545.1 uncultured Hyphomicrobium sp. | reverse complement strand
CGCAAGTGCGCCAAGATCGTCGGCGAGACGATGGGCAACTATCACCCGCACGGCAACCAGGCGATCTACGACGCCCTCGCGCGCCTCGCCCAGGACTTCGCGGTGCGCTATCCGCTGGTCGACGGCCAGGGCAACTTCGGCAATATCGACGGCGACAACCCCGCCGCCGACCGCTACACGGAGGCGCGCCTGACGTACGTGGCCGCCGACCTGCTCGACGGCATCGACGAGGACACGGTCGCCTTCCGCCCGAACTACGACGGGCGCGAGCAGGAGCCGACGGTGCTCCCCGCCGCTTTTCCGAACCTGCTGGCGAACGGCTCGTCCGGCATCGCCGTCGGCATGGCGACGAACATTCCCCCGCACAACGCCGACGAGCTGTGCGCGGCGCTGCTGCACCTCATCAAGCATCCGAACGCCACGATCGAGAAGATCGTGGAGATGATCCCGGGGCCCGACTTCCCGACCGGCGGCGTGCTGGTCGAGCCGCGCGACAGCATCCTCGAAGCCTACAAGACCGGCCGCGGCGGCTTCCGCCTGCGCGCCAAGTGGGAGCGCGAGGAGACGGGCCGCGGCGGCTATCAGATCGTCGTGACGGAAATTCCCTACCAGGTCCAGAAGGCCAAGCTGATCGAGAAGATCGCCGAGCTGATGACCGAGAAGAAGCTGCCGATGCTCGGCGACATCCGCGACGAGTCGGCCGACAACGTGCGCCTCATCCTGGAGCCCAAGACGCGCACCATCGATCCCGTGCTGCTGATGGAGAGCCTGTTCCGCCTGACGGAGCTGGAGGTGCGCTTCGGCCTCAACATGAACGTGCTCTCGGCCGGCCAGATCCCGAACGTGCTGTCGCTGCGCGACGTGCTGCGCCAGTGGCTCGAGCATCGCATCGAGGTGCTGGTGCGCCGCTCCGAGCACCGGCTGAAGAAGATCGAGCATCGCCTCGAAGTGCTGGACGGCTACCTGATCGCCTACCTCAACATCGACGAGGTGATCCGGATCGTGCGCTTCGAGGACGATCCGAAAGCGAAGCTCATCGCGCGCTTCAAGCTCTCCGAGGTCCAGGCCGACGCGATCCTGAACCTGCGCTTGAAGAGCCTGTCGAAGCTCGAAGAGGTCGAGATCCGCGCCGAGCACGACAAGCTGTCGAAGGAGCGCCGCGAGCTAAAGCAGCTCCTGAAGTCCGACGACCTGCAGTGGGAGCGCATCTCCGAGGAGGTGCGCGCCACGCGCGAGCGCTATTCCAAGAAGACCGACATCGGCCGCCGCCGCACCACGTTCGCCGACGCGCCCGAGATCGACGTGGATCTCGATGCCGCGCTGGTCGAGAAGGAGCCGATCACGGTCATTCTCTCCGACAAGGGCTGGATCCGCGCGCTCAAGGGCCACCAGGACGACCTGTCGAAGCTCGACTTCAAGCAGGGCGACGGGTTGAAGCGCGCCGTCAAGGCGCAGACGACGGACAAGCTCATTCTGTTCGCCACCAACGGCAAGTTCTTCACGCTGGACGCGAGCCAACTTCCGGGCGGCCGTGGCCATGGCGAGCCGGTGCGCCTGATGGTGGACCTCGAGGAGAACCAGGACTTCGCCGAGTGCTTCGTGCACGATCCCGGCCGCAAGCTCCTGGTCGCGAGCACCGCGGGCTACGGCTTCGTCGTGCCGGAGGAGGAGGTCGTCGCCTCGACGCGCAAGGGCAAGCAGATCCTGAACGTCGGGACCGGCGAGGAAGCCTGCGTCTGCGTGCCGGTCGACGGCGATCACGTCGCGACCATGGGCGAGAACCGCAAGATGCTTGTTTTCCCGCTCGAGGAAGTGAACGAGATGACGCGCGGAAAGGGAACAATCCTGCAGCGCTTCAAGGACGGCGCGCTCGCCGACGCGCGGGTCTTCTACAAAAAAGAAGGCCTCACGTGGGTCGACGCCGCCGGGCGCACGTTCACGCTCGCCTGGGGCGACTTGCGCGAGTGGGTCGGCCAGCGCTCGCAGGCCGGCCGCGTCGCGCCCAAGGGCTTTCCGCGCTCGAACAAGTTCGGCCCGCCGTTCGGTTGAGACACGGCGCATCCGGAAAACGCATCGCGTTCGCCCCGGCACAGCGGAGCGAACTTGCGGTCCGCATGGGGCCCCGCTAGGACAGATCCAGGGGCGAGGTCGCCAGGCGGGGCATCGGTGCGCTCTGCAACAGAGTGCGCGGCGAAAGGCGAAGTGTTGAAGCGGGACGGAACGGAGCGGGGCGGGCGCTGCGAACAGAGACCTCGGGCTCTGTCGTGGAGCGCGCGCGCCTTCCCGTTCGCCGTTCTGCTGGCAGGGCTCTGGATGGCCGGCGCGCTTCCGCACAACGGCGCGCACGCACAGGATGCGCCGCCGGCGGCGGATGCCGCGCAGACCTGCGCCAAGGCCGAGTTCGAAAGCGCCGTCGACGAAGCGGCCGAGAAGCTGCGCGACCTCAACAACACCCACCGTCCGACGTTCCAGACTAAGCTGCGCCAGCTCAAGGACAAGCGCGCCTGGACGAACGATCAGTTCCTGAAGGAAGCTACACCCTTCGTGAAGGACGAGCAGATCGCCGTGTTCGACGACAAGTCGAACGAGCTGCTCGCGTCGATCTCGACGATGGGCCAGGAAGGCGCCAATGCGTCGGAGCCGAACTGCAAGATGCTGGCGGACCTGCGCGCCATGATGAGCCTGCTGGTCGAGACGCAGGTGGCGAAATGGACCTACATGTTCCAGAAGCTCGACACCGAGCTGGCGAAATAGCCGCGTAGGCGCGAGAGCCCTAAGGCTGGTCCTTGCCCCGGCGCACCCATCCGTTGGGCCCCAGGTGCTCCTGCGGCTGGAAGCGCGTCTTGTAGCTCATCTTGCGCGAGCCCTCGATCCAGTAGCCGAGGTAGAGGTACGGGAGCCCGAGCCGGCGCGCGTAGTCCACGTGCTCGAGGATCATGTAGGTGCCGAGGCTGCGATCGTCTTCGAGCGGCTCGTAGAAGCTGTAGACCATCGAGATGCCGTCCGAGAGCCGGTCGCAGAGCGCAACGGCGGCCAGCGGCCACGTGTCGGCATGCTCCTCCAGCGGGTGCTCGGGACGCGCGCGGTATTCGGTGAGGAAGGTGCGCACGACGCTGTCCTCGACCATCATCGCGTAGTCGAGGACGCTCATGTCCGCCATGCCGCCGTCCGAATGGCGCGCATCGATGTAGCTGCGGAACAGGCTGAACTGCTCCGACGTCGGGATAGCCGAGACCCGCCGCGCGGTGAGATCGCGGTTGCGGTCGATCGTCCGCTTCATGGTGCGCGCCGGCTCGAACTCGTCCACGAGGATGCGCACGGAAACGCACGCATGGCAGCCCTCGCAGTAGGGCATGTAGGCGATGTTCTGGCTGCGCCGGAACCCGCCCTTGAGCAGGTTGTCGATCAGCGCGAGCGGCTTCTCGTGCGTGAGGTGTGTGAAAAGCTTGCGTTCCTGGCGTCCCGGCAGGTACGGGCAGGGTTGCGGCGTGGTGACGTAGAATTCAGGAAAGTGCTTCTGCTGTTCCGTCATTCACCATCTTCCTCGCCTGCGCCGTCGAGGGGAGCTCGAAAGGCGCGGCTGGCGGGCAATCCATCGTCGGCGCACGAACCGGAGAAGCGCGTCGGCGCTTGTCCGCATCGGTCAGGATAGTCGAGCCGGGGGGGTGCGATCAAGCGCGCCAAAAAACGCCGGGCGCCCGCTCAGCCGTTGACACCGAGGGTCTGCGTGCGTCCGTGCGCGGCCGATTCCTCGACGAAGGCCACGATTTCACCTGCAACATCGATCCCGGTCGCCCGCTCGATGCCCTTGAGGCCGGGCGAGGAGTTGACCTCGATGACGACCGGCCCCCGGTCCGAGCGCAGCATGTCGACGCCAGCCACGTTGAGCCCGAGCACGGCCGCCGCCCGCACCGCCGTCGAGCGCTCCTCGTCGCTGACGTGGGCATCCTCGGCGACGCCGCCGCGGTGCAGGTTCGAGCGGAACTCGCCGACCTTGCCGACGCGCCGCATCGCCGCCACCACGCGCCCGCCGACCACCAGCGCCCGCACGTCGCTGCCTTCGGCTTCCGCGATATACTCCTGCACCAGGATGTTGATGTTGGCCGCGCTGAACGCCTCGATGATCGACTTGGCGGAGGCTTCCGTCTCGGCCAGCACCACGCCCATGCCCTGCGTGCCCTCGACGAGCTTGATCACCACCGGCGCGCCGCCCACCTCCTTGATGACGCTCTCCGCCTTTTTCGGCTTGTGCGCGAAAGCCGTCACCGGCAGCCCGATGCCGGCGCGCGCCAGCAACTGGAGCGCGCGCAGCTTGTCGCGCGAGCGCCCGATGGCGACGCTCTCGTTGAGCGGGAACACGCCCTGCATCTCGAACTGGCGCAGCACCGCGAGACCGTAATGCGTAACGGACGCGCCGATACGCGGGATCACCGCATCGTAGAGCGGCAGCGCCTTCCCGCCGTAGCGCAGCACCGGCTGGTTCGACGTGATGTTCATGTGGACTTGCAGCGTGTTGATCACGTCGATCGTGTGCCCGCGGGCGAGCGCCGCCTCGACGAGCCGCTGATGGGAATAGAGACCCGCGTTGCGGGCCAGCATGGCAAGGCGCATGAGGGAGGGCCTGTTACGATCGCGCGCCGGCAATCCACCTGCACCGGCCGCCCGCGTGTAGCACAGGCGCGGAATGTGGCAGAGGCCGATCGCCGTCCGTCCAGGGATATTTTAGTCGCCCTTGCCCATGAGGCCGGCGGCGGCCGGCGGCGGCTTGCTGGAGCGGCGCGGGGGCGGCGTGCGGTTCGCGGCCGGCGCATCCGCCTCCCAGGAGCCGCCCGCGTCGGCCTGCCGGCGGCTGGTGCCGGGGCCGGGCAGCGGCTGGCTCTGATCGGGCTCGTAGCTCGGGCCGCGCTCGCTCAGCGCCTTGAAGCGTCCGACCTGATAGCCCGCGTAGAAGGCGCCGCCGCCGACGAGGACGATGAGAACGAGAACTGTGGGATCCATCCGCTCGACCCTCGGAAATATTGACGAATTCACGCGATGCTAGCGCGCTTCGCCAAGGCTGGAAATGGGAAAGAGGCTGGAAACGGGAAACACGAAACGCGACGAGCCGGCCGAAAGGCCAGGGCTGACCGGCGTTTAGAGCTCGACCGGCATCAGGCGGGCCGGCGTGCTGTGGTCGCCGGTCTCGGGTGAGGCAGCCGACGGCGAGGCGGCCGTCGCGCCTTCGAGGCTCTGGTCGATGGAGGCATAGGTCAGCCACGCCAGGCCGCCCATGGCGACGAGCAGGATGGCGATGCCCACGAGCGAGCGCTTCACGAACCATCCCACGGTGATCGGACGCGCCATTTGCGGCACAGCAGTCTGCACCGCGTGTGCGTCAGCGCCACCGAGAGCCATGATGTTCCCCCACTCGAATGAAATTCAGCTCAGACCCGGCCAGCAGTCCCGGCACCCCTCCGGTGCCAAGGTGCCAATCCCCGAGCCTGTCCCCCGCAGGTCGAATTTGACAGCTTGTCCCATCTTGGATGTAAGAGCTTGCGGTTTGGGTCAAGGGGCGTTTGGCCCGCCGTGTCGGTCCCCGGCCCGGGCGTGCTGCCCAGGCCACGGTCGGCAAAGCATGAGGCTTGGAAATCCAGCATAGGACGGACACGGACGGTAGCGTCGATGAGCTCATCAGACGCGGCAACCGTGGCGCGATGATGGACGGACGAAAAAAAACCGAGGGATGGAGGCGCGGCGGATGGGCGGTGCTCGCGGCGGCCGTGGTCGCGGGCGCGCTGAGCCAGGTGCGCGCGGGCGCGGAAGCCCCGTTGCCGGACCGGCTTGCCGTCTGGCGCGCCATCTTCGCCCGGCCGGCCGTTCCGGTCCAAGCCTCCGAAGCTGCGAAGATCGCACTGGGCTACGACCTGTTCCGCGACCCGCGCCTGTCGGGCGCCGGAGCGACGGCCTGCGCCACCTGCCACAATCCGGACCGCGCTTTCACCGATGGCCGCAAGACCGGGCGCGGCCCGGCCGGCACTCTCCTTACGCGCAACGTTCCCTCGCTCTACGACCTCGCTGCCGCCACGAGCTTCTTCTGGGACGGACGCGCGCCGAGCCTCGAGGCGCAGGCTCGCGTCCCCATCACCGCGCCGGACGAAATGGCGGGCCAGTTTCCGGAGATCACGGCGCGTCTGAACGCGGACAATCGAATGCGGGCGCGGTTCGCGGCGGTCTACCCGACCGCGACCGGCATCGGCGAAACCGAGATCGTCGATGCGCTCGCCGCCTACGAGCGCTCGCTGGCCTCGCCCGAGACGCGCTTCGACCGCTGGGTGGCGGGCGACGAGGGCGCGCTCTCGGCTGAGGAGCTGCGTGGCTTCGACATATTCGTCGGCAAGGGCGGCTGCGTGACGTGCCACGGCGGCTGGCGCTTCACCGACGACAATTTCCACGACGTCGGCCTCAGGAGCGCGGACCTGGGCCGCGGCGCGCTGGAGGGCGCGGGGGGCGCCATCCCGGCGTTCAAGACGCCCTCCTTGCGCGAGGCGGCGCACACGGCGCCCTACATGCACGACGGATCGCTGGCCACGCTCGCCGACGTGGTGAAGCACTATGCCGGCGGCCTCGATCAGCGCCCGTCGCTTGCGCCCACCATCGTCCGCGACCTCGCGTTGACGGACGAGGAGCAGGCGGCCCTCGTCGCTTTCATCAAAACCGTGTCGAGCGCGCCGCAGGCCGCGGGCGAAGGGGATGAGACATCTCGCCCCGTGCCCAACAAATAAGCCGATAGGCGCTTTCGATCGCAGCGGCCGGCCGGCGGGCAAGACCCGGCAATCGCGCGCGTTTTTATGGTTTTCTCCCCGCGCCCGAATTGATGCGCAAACGGCGCAGCATAAAACATTAGCATCTGCTGATCAGGATTGTTTCTTGTGCGGAACCTGATTCGCCGCCTAGCGTTGATGTAACAAAAAAAGAAAAGGGACGATGCGCCTCGAGGGTTTGGACCGCCAAAAGCGGATAGCTCGATCGCTTGAGGTTTCATATGCTGGAACTCGTCGTCTCCGTCTGCCTCCTGGAAGACCACGCGCGCTGCAAGGAAGTCAGCCTGACCTACATGGCTGAAAGCGTCACCCCCATGCAGTGCATGATGGCGAGCCCCGCAGAAATCGCGAAATGGACTGAAGGCCACCCGAAGTGGTTTGCGAAGAAGTGGTCCTGCCGTCCCGCCGGCCGCGTCGCGAAGATCTGATCCGCCATTCGCGAAAAATTCCGCGCCCTTATCCCGAGTTTTGCGGTGTTATAGCGTTTCAAAAATCGCGGGCCGGGCAAAAGCGCGTTCGGTGAATTTCGCGGGCTGAAGATATGCAAATCTTCAGGGCCGATTTTGAACACGGCGCGCGCCGTTCAAAGGGCCGAAAACCCGGACGTGCGTTTGGGCGGCTTCTAAAGATCGCGGCTCGCGGTTTCAGCGGCGTCGGCTGACGGCCCGCACAGGCCCCGCACAGTCATCGCCGGAGCCTGTCACGGATCCCAAGTCTCTCCTCCACGAACCTCTCGCACGACCCGCGATGCTTCCCGTCGACGGCCGCCGAAAAGCACGGCAGAGTGTGGGCTCCATCGTGCTTGTGGAGCCTCACCGATGCGCTTTACCCGCTGCTTGTCCCTGTGCCTGCTGGGCCTCGGACTGATCCTCGCCCATCCGGCCGCGGCCGGAGACATCTTCCAGCCGCCGAAGGGCTCCCCCTTGCGGACGAGCATCCTCGACGCCGCGCGCCCCACCTTTGCAGGCCAGGTCGGCGGTCCCGTCGAGTTCGTCGTCACGACGCTGAACGTGTGGGGACCCTGGGCCTATGGCGACGTCCAGCTGCAGCGGCCGGGTGGCGGCGCGATCGACTGGAGCCGCACCAAGTTCGCGGAGGACTATGCGCAGGGCATGTTCGATCCCGCCCACAATCTCTTCCTGTTGAAGCAGGCGGGGAACGGCTGGGCGCTGGTGGAGTACGCCATCGGCCCCACGGATGTGGCGTGGGACTACTGGCGCCAGCAGTACGACATCCCGGCCGAGGTATTCCAATAGCGCCGCGGTGATCGGAAGACCCGCTACCGGTTCGTGAGCTTCAGCTCGATGCGGCGGTTCTTGCGCAGGCTGTCCTCGTCGACGCCGGATTCGAGCGGCTGGAACTCGCCGTGTCCCGCCGCGACGAGGTTGTTCGCCGGCACGCCGCGACTGATGAGGTATTTCACGACCGAGACGGCGCGCGCCGTCGAAAGCTCCCAGTTGGACGGGAACTGCGAGCTGGCGATGGGGCGGATGTCGGTGTGGCCGTCCACCTGCAGCGCCCATTTGATCTCGGGCGGGATGGTCCTGGCGAGATCCACGATCGCGATCGCGAGCTGATCCATGGCGCCGAGCCCCTCCGGCGTCAGCGTCGCCTGGCCGGACGGGAACAGCACCTCGGACTCGAACACGAAGCGGTCGCCGACGACGCGGATGTCCTTGCGGTCCTTGAGCAGCTCGCGCAGCCGCCCGAAGAAGTCCGAGCGGTAGCGCTGCAGCTCCTGCACCTGCCGCGCGAGCGCCGCGTTGAGGCGGGCGCCGAGGTCCTTGATGCGGTCCTGGCTGTCCTTGTCCTTGCGCTCGCTCGCTTCGAGCGCCTCGTTGAGCGCGGCGAGCTGGCGGCGCAGCGCCAGCATCTGCTGGTTGAGCAGATCGACCTTGGCCAGCGCCTCGTTGGAGATGTTCTTCTGCGCCTCGAGATCGGCTTCGAGCGTCTGGATGCGTCCCTCGGCGGCCTTCGCCTTCTCGTCGCCGCTGAGCGCGAAGCCCGAGAGCTTCTGGTGCTCGGTCTTGAGGTCCGCGAGCGTCGCCTGCAGCGCCGCAAGCTCGTCGGTCGCCGAGCGCGACTTGCCCTTTTCGAGGGAGAGAAGATTGGTCAGCTCCGAGATCTGCCGCGTCAGCCGCTGCAGCGCGGTGTCCTTTCCGCTCGCCTCTTGCGACGCGTAGTACTGGGACACCATGAACACCGACATGAGGAACGTGACGACGAGCAGCAGCGTGGACAGAACGTCCACATAGCCCGGCCAGAACTCGCCGTACTCGCCGCTGCGCCGCGACCGACCTCGCGCCATGCGTTAGCCCTTCTTCAGCATGTTCTGCGCCAGGTCGCGCAGCACGCTCGTGACTTCCGTCTGCTGCGCCGCCTGCTCGTCCACCCACTCGCGCACGACCTTCTGCTCGGCGCGCATCTGGTTGACGAGCTGGTTGACGCCGCGCGCCAGATCGCGGACGTCGTCGCCTCCGCCCCCGAGGCCACTGCCCGGCGTGGCGGGCAGCGATCCCCCGTCCTTGACCTTGTCCGAAAGGTTCTCGACGGCGCGCTGCATCTCGTAGACGGCCGTCAGAAGCTGGCGGCTGGCGAGCTCCGTGGCGCTCGACGAGCCCGGCGTCAGCTCGGTGATGCCGGAGAGCCATTCCTCGAGCTCATTGTAGAAGCGATTGTGCGCGTGGCTCGCCTGAAGCTCCAGGAAGCCGAGCACCAGCGATCCCGAAAGGCCCAGCAGCGAGGACGAGAACGCCGTGCCCATGCCCTTGAGCGGCGCGGCGAGGCCCGCCTTCAGCTCGTCGAACACGGCGACGGATTCGCCGCCCGACGTGTCGAGCGCGCCGATCACGCCGCCGACCGACTGGATGGTCTCCAAGAGGCCCCAGAACGTGCCGAGCAGGCCGAGAAACACGAGCAGGCCGACCATGTAGCGCCCCGTGTCGCGCGCTTCGTCGAGGCGCGAGCCGATGCTGTCCATGATCGTGCGCATCGAGACGGTGGAGAGCGACAGCGTGCCCGTGCGGTCGCGCAGCATCGTGGCCATCGGCGCCAGCAGTACCGGCTGGTGCGTGCTGGCGAGGCCGGGATCGGAAATGCGAAACGCGTTGACGAAGCGGATTTCGGGATAGAGCCGGATGACCTGCCGGAACGCGTAGATGATGCCGATCGCGAGCACGCCGATGATGAGGCCGTTGAGGCCCGGGTTCGTCATCAGCGAGACCATCAGCTGCTCGTGCAGGATGGCAATGAGGAAGGCGACGAGCGTCAGGAACACGAGCATGCGCACCAGGAACAGGCCCGGCGGCGTCAGCGTCTTGTGGATCGACGCCGAGGAAGGATCGTTTCGCTTGCGTGCCATTCAGGTCTCCGCCCATGCACCGAGATGAGGCTCCCCAGGCCCGCGGCACCTGAGAATTTGCGGGCCTGACCATAACCGAAGGCTATGTCATCGCAAACGGGCAACATCTTGCCCGGCCGTGGCGAAAACGCGGTTTTTTGCACGGGCGCGAGGCCGGCGGCGGAACGAAGGTCTTGGATCAGAGCATATCCTTGATCGCGCGGCGCAGCTCGGGGCCGAGGTCCTCGCGTTCGAGGCCGTACGCAACGTTGGCGAGCAGGAAGCCGATCTTCGATCCGCAATCGTAGATCGCCCCGTCGAACCGCACGGCATGGAAGGCGTGCCCCTTCGCTCTGCTGAGGGTGATCATGGCGTCCGTGAGCTGGATTTCTCCCCCGGCCCCGGCTTCCTGCTTGGCGAGGATGGGGAAGATCTCGGGTTCGAGAATGTAGCGGCCCGTGATGTGGAGGTTGGAGGGCGCCGTGCCCTTGGGCGGCTTCTCCACCATGGTCGTGATGCGGCTCACCTTGGCCTTCGCGTCCTCGACGCCGACGATGCCGTACTGGTGCGTCTGGTCGTCCGGCACCGGCGAGACGGCCACGTAATTGCCCCCGCCCGTATCCGCGTACGCCTCCACCATCTCCTTGAGGCAGGACGTGGCGCCATGATGCAGCATGTCCGGCAGAAGCAGCGCGAACGGCTCGTCGCCGACGAGGTCGCGCGCGCACCAGACGGCATGCCCGAGGCCGCGCGGCGCCTGCTGGCGCGTGAAGCTCGTGGCGCCCGCGCCCGGCAGCTCCGCGAGCAGATCTTCGAGCTCTTGCGTCTTCTTCTTGCCGGCGAGCGTCGCTTCCAGCTCGTACTGGTGATCGAAGTGATCCTCGATGCAGGCCTTGCCTCGGCCCGTGACGAACACGAAGTGCTCGATGCCCGCCGCGCGCGCCTCGTTGACGACGTGCTGGATCACGGGGCGGTCGACGACCGTGAGCATCTCCTTCGGCACGGCCTTGGTAGCGGGCAGGAAGCGGGTTCCGAGGCCGGCCACGGGAAACACGGCTTTGCGGATGCGCTTGGGCTTGGGCATGGATCACCGGAAATGGGAGGAGGGTTGCAGCGCGACGGGAGCCGGGCGCCGGGGAAGGAGCGTCATGACCTATATCCGACAGCGCGAGGGGCGCGGGCAAGCCCCCGCGCGGCGTGCGGGTCCATGGGCCACAATGTCCGGACGGGGCAAAGGGTTCCTGCTCGCCGTTCGCAGCCGCGCGAAGGAACGAAAGCCGCAAAAAAGCCCTGAATCGCAGTGAGGAAAAACCTTGCGTCCATCCGGGCGGGAGAGCGACATGCTCCGGACTGGAGCGGGCCGCCCGCCAAGCCGGCTCGCGGCTGTCGATCATGGATAAGCCGGTCACGGATCCCGGTCATTGGGTGGATCCCGGTCATGGATAAAGAATGCGGATACCCGAAGCGTCGAAACTCTTGAGGACGTCCGCAAAGGTTGTGGGCCTGGTGCTGGCGTGCTGGATGGCCGTTGCCGGCGCAACGCCGGCGGCCGCGGACGCCAAGCTCGACGCCTGGATCGAGGGGCTGTGGCCGGAAGCCCAGGCCGCCGGCGTCTCGCGCGCGACCTTCGACAAGGCCCTCAAGACGTTCACGCCGGACCTCAAGCTGCCGGATCTCGACCTGCCCGGCCGGCCGTCGAACGACGCGCGCGGCCAGGCGGAGTTCACGCGCGCCCCGTCCGAGTATCTGGACCGCGCCTACCTGATGCGGCTCGCCGCGACGGGCAAGGATCTCGCCGCCAAGCACAAGACGACGCTGGAGAAGATCGAGCGCGATCTCGGCGTGGATCGCTATTCGGTGCTCGCCATCTGGGGCCGCGAGACGGCGTTCGGTCATCACAAGCTCCCGCATGATGCGATCACGGTGGTCGCCACGCAGGCGTATCTCGGACGGCGCAAGGAGATGTTCCGCGCTGAGCTGATCGCCGCGCTCCGCATGCTGCAGTCCGGCATTCCGCGCAGCCAGATGCGCGCCTCCTGGGCCGGCGCCATGGGGCTCACGCAGTTCATGCCGAGCGAGTTCTTCGTCCACGCGCACGATCTCGACGGCGACGGCAAGACCGACATCTGGAACTCGGTACCGGACGCGCTCGCCTCCGCCGCGAGCCAGCTCAAGGGCAAGGGCTGGGTCGCGGGCCAGACGTGGGGTTACGAGGTGATTCTGACGCCGCAGGCGGATTGCGGCTTCGAAGGGCCGACCCAGGCGCGCACGATCGCCGACTGGGCCAAGTTCGGCGTCAAACGCGCCAACGGCAAACCCTGGACCGAGGCGCAGCTCGCGCTGGAAGCCTATATGATGAGCCCGGCCGGCGGGTACGGCCCGTCGTTCCTGGTGCTCGAAAACTACAAGGTCATCCGCCGCTACAACATGTCGGATCTCTACGCGGTCTTCGTCGGCCATCTGGCGGACCGCATCGCAGGCGGCGGCGATTTCGTCACGCCGTGGGGCGGAATGGGTCCGCAGAAGACCAAGAACATCGAGGAAATCCAGGAGCGCCTCGGCGCGCTGGGCTACGATGTCGAGAAGGTGGACGGCAAAGTCGGCTCCAACACGCGCAAGGTCATCGGACTTTACGAGCGCGCCAACAATCTGAAGGTTGACTGCTGGCCGTCGGATGCCGTTCTTAACCACATTCGCAAGGCTGGCGTGCGCGAGTCGCGACGCTAAAGATGCCGGCGTCCGCGGCGAACGCGGCGTCGAACGGGAACGACAGACCGGAGCGACGATGCTCGCGCGTTTCACTCTGCCGATGATCGCCGTCCTCGCGGCCCTGTGGGCGACGGCGGGGACGATCGCGATCCCGGCGCGCGCGCAGGAGGATCCGGGCGGCGCGAGCTTCATCACGCCATTCCCGCCGGGCGACACCTACAACCTCGTCATGATCGGCGACGACCTGGCCGAGGGGCTGCTCGCGGGCGCGCGTGAGATCTTCCAGAAGGATCCGCGCCTCGTCTTCGGCACGCACTGGGCGCTCAACGGCGTGATGCGCAACGACTTCTCAGAGAAGCTCGTGGACCTCGAGGACAAGCTCAAAGCCGCACCACCCCAGATCGCCGTCCTGATGATGGGCGCCTGGGACCGCGTCTCCGTGCGCAACGCCTCGGGCAAGCGCTTGATGGTCGGCACCGATGCGTGGCGGCAGGAGTATGCGGCCCGCGGCGACCGGCTGCTGAAGCTGCTCCGCCGCTACAACGTGGCCGTCTATTGGCTGGGCCTGCCGAACGTGCGCCGCTACGACGCCAACGAGGACGTGCAGATGATGAACAACATCCTGCGCGAGCGCGCCTACCTCAACGGCGCGAAGTTCATCGACACCTACGCCGCCTTCGCCGACGAGAACGGCGGCTACAGCGCCTACGGCCCGGACGTGACCGGCAAGATTCGGCTCCTGCGATCCGGAGACGGCGTCTACTTCACGTGGGAAGGCAACCGCAAGCTCGCTTACTTCGTCGATCGGGAGCTTCGCCGCGACATCACCCAGGCGCGCGCGGACCGCTCCGTGCCGCTCGACGGCGCGGAAGCCGAGCAGGCGAAGGTGAACCCCGGCAGCGTCAAGCTCACCGGCCCGTCCGCGCCCGCCAGCACGCCGGCCACACCCGGCCCCGCGGCGGCGGCCAAAGCGGACGTGCCGCTGCCGAGCGGGGTGAGCGATCAGAAAGCCGATAACGGCAAGATCAATCTCAGGATCCTAAGCGACGGGGGGCGCGAGGAGATCGTCGCCCTCGACATCGTGCGCCCGGCGATCCCGGCGTCCGTCGTGGCCCTGGTGACGCGCCGCGAGAGTGCGGATCGGCCGTCTCAGCTCGGCGAAGCCGTGATCGATCAGATCACCGGCGGGCTGACGGTCATGAGCACGGTCGCGCTCGCGACGGGCGGCAGCGTCAACGACAACAAGCGC
>CAYLSI010000066.1:0-14171 GCA_964386545.1 uncultured Hyphomicrobium sp. | reverse complement strand
GCGTCACCGCGGCAGCGTCGTCGAGCCCATCAGGAACTTGTCGATGGCGCTGGCGGCCTGACGGCCTTCGCGGATCGCCCATACGACGAGGGACTGCCCGCGGCGGACGTCGCCGGCCGCGAACAGCTTGCCGCCGAGCTTGTAATCCGTCTCGCTGGCCGCGAGGCCCTTGAAGCGGCCGCGCGCAATCGGCTCGAGGCCGAGGCCCGAGAGCACGCCGCCGTCCAGCGGACCCGAGAAGCCCGTGGCAAACAGCACGAGGTCGGCCTTCAGCGTCGCCTCCGTGCCGGGCACGGGCGCGAGCTTCGAATCCACGTGCGCGTAGTGCAGCTTCTTGACCTTGCCGCCTTCGCCGGTGAAGGCCGTCGTCGCGACCGAGTACTCGACCTCCGCACCTTCGGCCTGCGAGGTCGAGATGCGCAGCTTGAGCGGCCAGTTCGGCCAGGAGAGCGCCTTGTTCTCCTTCACCGGGGGCTTCGGCATGATTTCGAGCTGCGTGACGGACTTCGCGCCCTGGCGGAATGACGTGCCGATGCAGTCGGAGCCGGTGTCGCCGCCGCCGATGACGATGACGTGCTTGCCCTTGGCCGAGATTTCCTTCGTGCCCTTGAGCTGCGGCTCTCCGGCGACGCGGCGGTTCTGCTGCGTCAGGAACTCCATGGCGAAGTGGATGCCGTCGAGGTCGCGGCCGGGCGAGGAGGCGAAGAGGTCGAACGGTGTCTCCGAGCCCATCGCGAGCAGCACCGCGTCGTGCTTCTCTTCGAGCTCCTTGGCCGAGATGTCGGTGCCGACGTTGACGTTGCAGTGGAACACGACGCCTTCGGCTTCCATCTGCGCGCGCCGGCGCGCGATGATCTGCTTTTCCATCTTGAAGTCGGGAATGCCGTAGACGAGGAGTCCGCCCGGGCGGGCGTTCTTCTCGTAGACATGCACGTCGTGGCCTGCGCGCGCGAGCTGCTGCGCGGCGGCAAGGCCCGCGGGGCCAGACCCGACGATGGCGACCGTCTTGCCGGTTTTCTCCTCGGGGATCTGCGGCGTGATCCAGCCGGACTCGATCGCGCGGTCGGCGATCGAGCACTCGATGGTCTTAATGGTCACCGGCACGTCGTCGATGTTGAGCGTGCAGGCGGCTTCGCACGGCGCCGGGCACACGCGGCCCGTCACCTCGGGGAAGTTGTTGGTCGAGTGCAGGTTCTCGGCGGCCGTCTTCCAGTCGCCCTGGTAGACGAGGTCGTTCCAGTCGGGGATCTGGTTGTTCACCGGGCAGCCGTTGTGACAGTAGGGGATCCCGCAGTCCATGCAGCGGGACGCCTGTGTCCTCACGTCGGGCTCGCCCAGCGGAACGACGAACTCGCGCCAGTGCTTCACGCGTCCTTCGACGGGCTCGTACTTGCGATCCGCGCGCTCGAACTCAAGAAATCCGGTCGGTTTTCCCATAGTCGACTCTTCTTCCTGTCCTAAGCCTGCGCGCCTTGGGCCTCGGCGGCCCGTGCCTTCGCGAGTTCCGCCAACGCCCGCCGGTATTCGGTGGGCATGACCTTCTTGAACTTGGCCGCATACGTCGGCCAATCGGAGAGAATGGCCCGCGCCTTGACCGAGTTGGTGTAGTGGGCGTGCCGCACGATCAGCGCATGCACGCGTTCGAGGTCGCGCGTCAGCATGTCGGCCATCACCGTCTTGAGCGAGACCGCCACGTCGCCGCCCTGCTTGGCGAGCGCTTCGAGCGAGCCCGGATCGGCCGTGAACTGCTCGAGCTCCACCATCTCCCGGTTGAGCCGCGTGTCGAACTTGCCGTCCTCGTCGAGCACGTACGCCACGCCGCCGGACATGCCGGCCGCGAAGTTGCGCCCCGTCGGGCCGAGCACGACGACGACGCCGCCCGTCATGTATTCGCAGCCGTGGTCGCCCGTGCCTTCGACGACCGCATAGGCGCCCGAGTTGCGCACGGCGAACCGCTCGCCCGCGACGCCGCGGAAGTAGCACTCGCCCGTGATCGCGCCGTACATGACCGTGTTGCCGACGATAATGCTTTCCTCCGGCACGATGCCCGACGCCGGGTTCGGCCGCACGATGATCTTGCCGCCCGAAAGCCCCTTGCCGACGTAGTCGTTGCCCTCGCCGACGAGATCGAGCGTAAGGCCATGCGCGGCCCACGCACCGAAGCTCTGCCCGGCGGTACCCTTCATCGTCAGCCAGATCGTGTCCTCGGGCAGGCCCGCGTGGCCGTACCGCTTGGCGATCTGGCCCGACAGCATCGTGCCCGCCGTGCGGTCCGTGTTCTGGATCGGGAACTCCGCCTTGACCGGCTTCTTGCTTTCGAGCGCCGGCAACGCCGCCTTGATGAGCTTGTTGTCGAGCACCTTGTCGAGGCCGTGGTCTTGGTGCTCGCAATGGTGGATGGCGACGCCCTTGGGCGCGTGCGGCTTGTGAAAGACTTTCTCGAAGTCGAGGCCGCGCGCCTTCCAGTGATGGATGGCGCGGTCCTTGTTGAGCCAGTCCGTCTGGCCGACCATGTCCGAGAGCTTGCGATAGCCCATCGCCGCCATCAGCTCGCGCACCTCCTCGGCGACGAAGAAGAAGTAGTTGATGACGTGCTCGGGCGTTCCGGTGAAGCGGGCGCGCAGCACCGGGTCCTGCGTCGCGACGCCGACCGGGCAGGTATTGAGGTGGCACTTGCGCATCATGATGCAGCCGGCCGCGATCAGCGGAGCCGTCGCGAAGCCGAACTCGTCCGCGCCGAGCAGTGCGCCGACGATGACGTCGCGGCCCGTGCGCAGGCCGCCGTCCACCTGCACCGCGATCCGCCCGCGCAGGCGGTTGATGACGAGTGTCTGGTGCGTTTCGGCAAGACCGATCTCCCACGGGCTGCCCGCATGCTTGAGCGAGGTCAGCGGAGACGCGCCCGTGCCGCCTTCGTAGCCCGAGATCGTGACGTGATCGGCGCGCGCCTTGGCGACGCCCGCCGCGACCGTGCCGACGCCGACCTCCGAGACGAGCTTCACCGACACCAGGCCGTCCGGATTGGTGTTCTTGAGGTCGAAGATGAGCTGCGCGAGGTCTTCGATCGAGTAGATGTCATGGTGCGGCGGCGGCGAGATGAGGCCCACGCCCGGCGTCGAGTGGCGCACCTTGGCGATCGTGGCGTCCACCTTGTGGCCGGGCAACTGGCCGCCCTCGCCGGGCTTCGCGCCCTGCGCCATCTTGATCTGCATCATGTCCGAGTTGACGAGATACTCGGTCGTGACGCCGAACCGGCCCGAGGCGATCTGCTTGATGGCCGAGCGCATGGAGTCGCCGTTCGGCAGCGGCTTGAAGCGGTCCGCCTCCTCGCCGCCCTCGCCCGTGTTCGACTTGCCGCCGATGCGGTTCATGGCGATGGCGAGCGTGGTGTGGGCTTCGCGCGAGATCGAGCCGAAGCTCATCGCGCCGGTGGCGAAGCGCTTGACGATGTCGGCCGCGGGCTCGACCTCGTCGAGCGGCACGGGCTTGCGGCCCATGCTCTCGGCCGAGCGGATGCGGAACATGCCGCGGATCGTCAGAAGCTGCTCCGATTGCTCGTCGATGGCGCGCGCGAAGTCGCGGTACTTCTGCGGGATCTTGCCGGCCATGGCGTCGGCGGGATCCGTCGAGCGCACGGCGTGCTGCAGGTCGGCCACGACCGAGGGACGCCAGACGTGCGCTTCGCCGCGCACGCGGTAGGCGTAGTCGCCGCCCACCTCGAGCGCGTTGGCCAGCACCGGCGCGTCGCCGAACGCCGCCTTGTGGCGGTCGAACGTCTCGCGCGCGATCTCGCGCATGCCAACGCCCTCGACCGGCGTATGCGTGCCGGTGAAATACTTGCGCACGAACGACGAGCGCAGACCCACCGCGTCGAAGATCTGCGCGCCGCAGTACGACTGGTAGGTCGAGATGCCCATCTTGGCCATGACCTTCAGCAGCGCCTTGCCGATGGCCTTGATGTACTTCTTCTTGACGTCGTCGGGCGTGAGGTCGGTGCCGAGCTTGGGCGCCATCACCGCCAGCGTGTCGAACGCGAGATAGGGGTTGATCGCCTCGGCGCCATAGCCCGCGAGCGTGCAGAACTGATGCACCTCGTGCGCCTCGCCCGTCTCGATGACGAGGCCCACCGACGTGCGCAGGCCCTGGCGGATCAGGTGATGGTGCACGGCGCTCGTCGCGAGAAGCGAGGGGATCGGAATCCGGTCCGGGCCCGTGCGGCGGTCGGAGAGAATGATGATGTTGTAGTCGTTCGAGCGCACGGCCTCCTCGGCCTCCGCGCAGATGACGTCGACGGCCGGCGCCATGCCGGCGGGCCCCTTCTCGACCGGATAGGTGATGTCGATCGTGATCGAGGCGAAGTGGTTGTCCTTTACTTCGCCGATCTGGCGGATGCGCTCCAGGTCCTCGTTGGCGAGGATCGGCTGGAGCACCTCGAGCCGCTTGACCTTCGAGGTGCCTTCGAGATCGAGGATGTTCGGGCGCGGGCCGATGAACGAGACGAGGCTCATCACCAGCTCCTCGCGGATCGAGTCGATCGGCGGGTTCGTGACCTGCGCGAAGTTCTGCTTGAAGTAGGTGTGCAGCAGCTTCGACTTGTTCGACATCGCCGAGATCGGCGCGTCGTTGCCCATCGATCCGATCGCCTCCTCGCCGCGCGCGCCCATCGGCGTCATCAGGAACTTGAGGCTCTCCTGCGTATAGCCGAATGCCTGCTGCAGATCGAGCAGCGACGCGTCGTTGCGCGACGACGGCCCGGTCTTCTTCGAAAGCGGCAGATCCGAAACCATGATCTGCGTGCGCTTCACCCAGGTCTCGTACGGGTTCTTGGCGCTGATCTCGGCCTTGAGCTCCTCGTCCGAGACGATGCGGCCCTTCTCGAGGTCGATCAGCAGCATCTTGCCCGGCTGCAGGCGCCACTTCTTGACGATGTCCTCCTCCGGCACTTTGATCACGCCGGCTTCGGACGACATGATCACCATGCTGTCCTTCGTCACGATGTAGCGGGCCGGGCGCAGGCCGTTGCGGTCCAGCGTCGCGCCGATCTGCCGTCCGTCGGTGAACGCCATGGCGGCCGGGCCGTCCCACGGCTCCATGAGGCAGGCGTGGTATTCGTAGAACGCGCGCCGCTTGGCATCCATCTGCGGGTTGCCGGCCCACGCCTCGGGGATCAGCATCATCGCGGCATGCGCGAGGCTGTAGCCGCCCATGGTCAGGAACTCGAGCGCGTTGTCGAAGCAGGCCGTGTCGGACTGGCCTTCGTACGAGATCGGCCAGAGCTTGCTGATGTCCTCTCCGAACAGCGGCGACGACACGGACGCCTGCCGCGCCGCCATCCAGTTGACGTTGCCGCGCAGCGTGTTGATTTCGCCGTTATGGGCGACCATGCGGTAGGGATGCGAGAGCTTCCACGACGGGAACGTGTTGGTCGAGAAGCGCTGATGCACGAGCGCCATCGCCGAGATGACGCGCGGATCGGAGAGATCCTTGTAGTAGGCGCCGACCTGGTACGACAGGAACATGCCCTTGTAGACGACCGTGCGGCACGACAGGCTCACCGTGTAATGGCCGACGTCGCGGCCCTTGTAGGTGTTGTGGATCGCGTTGGCGACGATCTTGCGCACGATGAAGAGGCGGCGCTCGAACTCGTCCTCGCTCATGCCCTCGGGGCGCGCGATGAGGATCTGCTTGTGCACGGGCTCGGTTGCCCGCACGAGCTCCGACAGGCACGAGTTGTCGACCGGCACGTCGCGCCAGCCGAGCAGCGGCAGCTCCTCCTCCTTGAGCACGCGCTCCCAGGCGCGCTGGCCGTGGGCGCAGAGGCGCTCGTCCTGCGGCATGAAAAGCTGGCCGACGGCGTAGTGGCGCGCGTCCGGCAGCTTGATGCCGATCTTCGCGCACTCTTCCTTGAGGAACGTGTGCGGGATCTGGATGAGCATGCCCGCGCCGTCGCCGGCGAGCGGATCCGCGCCGACCGCGCCGCGATGCTCGAGATTGCAGAGCATCTGCAGCGCCTGCGAGATGACGCGATGTGATTTCTCGCCCTTGAGGTTCGCGATGAAGCCGACGCCGCACGCATCGCGCTCGAAATTGGGGTCGAACAGACCCTGCGCTTCAGGACGCTCGTACGTGCCGGAAGAGGGCGTGCGGTTGGTCATGGACGTGGTCCTCGGATGGGTCAAGGCGCCGGCTTCGGGACCGGTCGGATGCTGAGATCGCTCAGGTCGCAGCGCGTAGCGTGTCGGATTTCCGCTGTCGTGGTCGTGACGCCCGCACGCGACAAAGCGATTGCGGACGCAAGGCGTGACGGCTCAGGCCGCATCCCGGTCGGGAGGGCAACCGCTCACGAGGCGTGACAGTTTTGCGACCACCGCAATCCATCTCCGAAGGCCGAGGCGCGCGATCTGCGCAATGCCCGCATGCCAAAAAACCGCCAGCGCTCATCCTCGGCGCCGGGGCCAAACCCCATATAAAGGACAGCAATGCTGACCTTTCAATCGGAATGTTGCAGATTTCACCCTGCAACACAAGCAGGATTACGTGCGACCGTCGCGAGGCGCCGAGAGAGGCGAGATGAGAAGGGCGGCGACATTGCTGCCGCCGCCCCGGGGATGGACGTGATGAAGCGAAGTTTTAGGCGAAGTTTTTAGCCCTGGGCCTCGATCTGCTTCGGAGCGTCCGTTGCGCCGCCGGTGCTGATCGGAATGGACCGCGGGCGCATGCGCTCGGGGAGGTTGCGCACGAGGTCGATATTCAGAAGGCCGTCGGTGAGGCTCGCGCCTTTGACCTCGACATGATCGGCGAGCTGGAAGCGCCGCTCGAAGCTGCGCGCGGCAATCCCGCGATGCAGATAGCGCCGCTCGGCGTCACCCGCGTCCGCCTTCTTCTCGCCGCGCACGGCAAGCGCGCTTTCCTTGACGTCGACCTTGATCTCGTCGGTCGAGAAGCCAGCCACCGCCATGGTGATGCGGTACTCGTTATCGCCGAGGCGTTCGATGTTGTAGGGCGGGTAGCCGGCATCGGCGTCGGCGCCCGCAACGCTGTCGAAGAGCTGGGCGAGCCGGTCGAAGCCGACGGTGGAACGGTAAAGGGGCGTGAGATCGAAATGTCGCATAGGTGTCCTCCATAAGAAGCGACGGATCGGGTCCGCCCTGAGGGCCGGACCACACGTGAGAGCGCACCCCGGAAGGGCGTGCGCATCCTCCATGTAGGAGGGCGCACGCGGTGTTCAAGATGGGTCCCCGGACGTGTGGGCCGGACGTGTCGGCCGAGACGCGGAAGGCGCGAAAAGCACCGCTTGCCGGGCGAAAATCGAGCGCTTTCATCTGCCATTCATGTTGAGAGGCGGATCCTAAAGGCGCTGCAGGCATTAAGGGATCAGCCGCAGGCCTTTGCCGCCAAGAGCTCATTGGTGAGCTCATAAGTCCGGAAGCCCTCTGTCCCAGAAGCGGGGAGACATCCCATGAAAGCGACACCGATTTGCGCGGCCGTTTTGCTCACGGCCTGCACGATGGCCGCCTCGACGTTCGTCGCCGCGCCCGCGCGCGCCGCGGACCTCTATGGCGAGAGCTATGTCGAGCCGCCCTACGACGATGAGCCCGGATATGCCGACAACGGATATGGAGCCCCTGACGAGGGTGATGACCGTTACGACACGGCCGAGCCGATGCCGGGCTCCATCAAGGACGGCTATCCTGTTCCCATGCCCGCACCGGGCTACGGAAAAGTGCCCGCACCGGGCTACGGCGAGGAGCGGGAGCGCGTCTACGAGCGCGTCGAGCGCCGCGTGCAACGCGTGGAGCGGCGTCCGGCCTGTCTCGCGCGCTGGGAGATCCGCCGCCGTCTCGCCGATCAGGGCTGGGGCGACATCCGGCCCATGGGCGGCGGCGACGGCATCGTGCGCATGAGCGCCCGCCGCTTCGACTCGAGCAGCCGCTTCCGGCTCCGTGTCGACCGCTGCTCGGGCGAGGTTCTCGCAGCGCGGCCCGATCACACGCGCCATTTCGCTTACGGGGATGGCCGCTGGCGCTAGCCGCAGGCCACACCGAGCCCCGGAGCCTTCGCGGCGGGCCGTCCCTCGGTCCGCCGCCCTACTGTCCGGTCCGCCCCCATGCTATCCTTCGCGCGGGTGATTTGCGGGGATGCACACCATGAAGCTCGTAGCGCTGGCCAAAAATCCGGTGCCCGGCGGCGCCGTGCCGGGCGAGCTGGTGGCGCATGACGGCGCGCGGCTGCGCTTCGTGCGCTGGCAGGCGACGCGCGGGCCGCGCCGCGGCACCGTCTGCCTCTTCGGCGGTCGCGGAGAATTCGCCGAGAAGTACTTCGAGGTGGTGGCCGACCTGCGCCGCCGCGGCTTCGCCGTCGCCACCATGGACTGGCGCGGGCAGGGCGGCTCGTCGCGCCCCCTGCCGAACCCGCGCAAGGGCCATGTCGTGAGCTTCAGCGAGTACGACAGCGATCTTTTTCAGTTCATGAAGGAGGTGGTGCTGCCCGATTGCCCGCCGCCGTTCATCGCGCTCGCCCATTCGATGGGCGCCAACATCCTGCTGCGCAATGCGGTCCGGCCCGGCTCGTGGTTCGACCGTATGATCCTGTGCGCGCCGATGATCGCGTTCGCGGAGGCCAAGGTCGGCTATCCGCAGTCGATCGCGCGGGCCTACGCCGAGGCCGGCTGCCTGCTCGGCTTCTCCAAGAGCTACGTCAAGGGCGGCTCCGACGAGGTCGTCGAGCAGCGCGCCTTCGAGGGCAACGAGCTGACCTCCGACCGCGAGCGCTGGTACCGCAACAAGGCGGTGCTCGATGCCGATCCGTCCCTTGCGCTGGGCTCGCCCACGATCGGCTGGCTGCGCGCCGCCTATCGCTCCATGGGGCTCGTCTCGAGCGCGGATTTCGCCGGCGCGGTGAAAGTCCCCATGATGGTGTTCGTGGCCGGAAAGGACCGCATCGTCTCCTCGCGCGCGGTCGAGGATTTCTCGGTCGGCCTCAAGGTCGGCACGCACGTGCTGCTGCCGTCGGCCCAGCATGAGATCCTGCAGGAGGCCGACCCGATCCGCCTACGCTTCTGGGCCGCGTTCGACGCCTATCTCGGGCTCGACGAGGCGGCCGCCTAGATCTTACGCAGACGAACGCCGCTCAGCCGGCCAGCAACCGCAGCACACGGTCGTGCAGCGCCGGATCGCCGGTCGCGACGATGCGGCCGCCGTTGGTGGCGGGCTTGCCGTCCCACGTCGTGACGCGCCCGCCCGCCCGCTCGACGATCGGGATCAGCGCCACGATGTCGTAAGCCTTGAGCCCCGCCTCCACGATGACGTCGACGAAGCCGGACGCCAGCAGGCAATAGGCGTAGCAGTCGCCGCCGTAGCGGGTCATGCGCACGGCGCGGCGCACGCGCTCGAAGCTTTCCGTTTCGAGGCCCGGCGCGAACAGGTCCGGGCTGGTGGTCATGACGATCGCGTCCGCGATGCGCGTGCAGGCCCGCGTGCGGATCTTGCGGGGCTTCGCTTGGCAGACGCGGGCATAGGCCGCCGTCCGGTCCGACCAGAAGCGCTCCGCCGTGAACGGCTGGTCCATGAGCCCGAGCACCGGCGTGCCCTCGTGCAGCAGGCCGATCAGCGTGCCCCAGAGCGGCGAGCCCGTGATGAACGACCGCGTGCCGTCGATGGGATCCACAACCCATTGAAACGGGGCGTCGGGATTGTGGCTGCCGAACTCCTCGCCGACGAGTCCATGGTCGGGCAGACGGGAGCGAATCATTTTCGCGATCGCCCGTTCTGCCGACTGATCCGCCTTGGTGACCGGATCGAACGCTGTTTTCCCAGCCTTGTTGGTCACGTCGATGGATTTGCGGAAATACGGCAGGGTGACCGTCCGTGAGCGGTCGGCCATCTCGTGCGCTGCGGCGAGAAGCGACGAGAACTGAGTTTGTGTGGGCAAAGTCACGATCTTTTTCCGAGACTTAAGATGAGCGGTCTGTAACAGCTTTGGGGAGCCAAGCAAGGATCTTCGAAATACTCTCGTTTCGAGCAGAAGAAGAGTGTAAAAGCGTCGTGTGGCAGAGCAGCATCATGCTCACGGCAAACCGGGCAACAAATCGTTCGCAAAGTTGCTCGCGCCCGCAAAGCAGCGCATACAAAACAGGCGGTTTCGAAGGGTCTTCGATACTGCAGCCCATACGGGCGTTTCCTCCCTAGACTTGGGCCGTTCGCTCGTTCGGACGGTCCTCTTTTTGAGCGCAACGCCTTGCCGTTGCTCTTCGCGGCCGTAATGGCAGCTCTGCAGTTTTTGCACTTTCCTTTCCCAGTCGCAGATCAGATATTTTTGCGGTGCGGCATCGCTGAGCGCTCGCTCGCGTGCCGTTGCCCTCCTTGGGCGTTTCCTCCCTAGACTTGGGCCGTCCGTAACCTCGGACGGCCCTTTTTTCTTGGTCTTCACGGGATGTGCTATCTAAATGAAAAAAAAGAATAATTGCCGCAGTTTCCGTGAATCTCGCTTGTCCCGTAGGCCTTTAGGTGGTGTGGCGGAACCGCTGCGCCTTGCGCAATGCAGCAATAACCCCGATTAGGGGGGTTGCGCTTTGACGCGCTGCAGCATAGCTTAATCATGTGAGCACGAGCCCGTGGCCTTGCCACCGCCTTGTGATCACAGCCCTCCTTGGGCGTTTCCTCCCTAGACTTGGGCCGTCCCACCGGACGGCCCTTTTTTCTTGCCGTGCGTTGGGGCGTGCGCCCGCTGTAGAGCTATTCGGCGGCGGCCGGCAGGTCGCTGGCCGGCCCGAAGGACTCGTAGAGCCGGCCCGCGATCTCGGTGAGATCGCGCTTGAGCCGCGCGAAGCCCGGCGTCCGCACGAAGGTCATCTCGTTGAGATAGAGCGCGCGGTTGATCTCGATCTGAACGGCCTGCACCCCGCGGTAGGGGCGCCCGTAGTGCTCGGTGATATAACCGCCCGCATACGGCCGGTTGAGCTGCACGTCGTATCCCGCCGCCGTGAGGCTGTCGCGCAGGAACCGCGTGAGCTTCACGTCGCACGATGCGCCGAACCGGTCGCCGATCACGAAGTCCGGCCGCGGTCCGCTGCTCTGGGCCATCCGGGCGGACGGCATCGAGTGGCAGTCGATCAGGATGGCATGTCCGAATTTGGCACGCGTCTGGTCGATCAGCGCTTCGAGCGCGGCATGGAACGGGAAATAGAGACGGTCGATCCGCTCCAGCGCGTCGTTGAGCTCGAGGCGCGCGCGATAGATCTCCTCGCCGTCGGCGACGATGCGGGCGATGGTGCCGAGCCCACCCACCACGCGCACCGATTGGCAATTGGCGTAGTCCGGCAGCGGCTCGGCGAACAACTCGGGATCGAGCTCGTAGGGCTCGCGGTTGACGTCGAGGTAGGCGCGTGGAAAGCGCGCGGCGATCAGCGGCACGCCGAGCAGGGCGGCGTCCTGGAACAACTCGTCGACGAAGCAGTCCTCGGACTTGCGCAGCGTCAGCGGGTCGAGACGCGATTGGGCGAGGAATTTGCGTGAGTAGTCGCGCCCCGAATGCGGCGAGCACAGCACGAACGGCGCGCGCTGCGTCTGGGGCGTGAGGATCGTGAACGGCTGCTCGTCAGCGCCGCCGGCCGGTGAGGTCATCTCAGTGGTCATGGGCTCCTGCTAGCCACGAGCGTTTCGCGATGTTGCGACGAAGCGGTTCTGCCGGGTAAACGCAGCGGTGGCCCCAGTGTGTCCCACAATCTGCCAACGTCGACGCGTACTGTCCACGTTGCCACCGACATTTCGCGCGCGGTGCGCTGAAAAATCCCGTAGACTATGGACACGGGTATCCTGGCCCAACTTTTGCTCTCCATCGAACGGACGATCTCGAATCGGGGCGAAAGCTGCGTCAGGAACGGGGATGGGAATGACGGCCGGCTTCACGCTCCATTTACCAAACTGGCGGCAGATTCGCGTTTCGTCACCCGCTCAATTCAGTAAGTAGACCTTTCGAGTAAGAAATCCAATGACAGCTAAACCCTCTCGCGTTCCCAAGTGCCGGATTCTGCTGGCAGAGGATGACGATTCGATGCGCGGCTTCCTGGAGCGCGCGCTGGCGAAGGCCGGCTACGAGGTGATCTCGTTTGCGAACGGCGAAGAGGCGCACGAGCGCCTGCTGCAAGAGCCCTTCACCCTTCTGCTGACCGACATCGTGATGCCGCGCATGGACGGCATCGAGCTGGCGCGGCGGGCGTCCGAGCTCGACCCCGAACTCAAAATCATGTTCATCACCGGCTTCGCTGCCGTAATTTTGAACAACGAGGCCTCGGCGCCCAAGGAGGCCCGCGTGCTCTCCAAGCCCTTCCACCTCAAGGATCTGGTGCGCGAGGTCGAGCGCCTGCTGGCCGCTTGAGCTGAAAAATACCGGGTCGACCGGCGACGGACGGGGCCGCGGGAGCCGGTCTTTCCCCACCCCTGCGGCGCCTTGGCCGATAATTGGTTTCGGCGCTTGCCTCTCCTGGGCATTGCCAGTATAGGAGGCGCTTCCGAATGACTTCCTCGGCACGGATGGGCACTTAGCTCAGCGGTAGAGCACTACCTTGACATGGTAGGGGTCAGAGGTTCGATCCCTCTAGTGCCCACCATCCGCCCGCCTTGCCTCAAATCGTCGAGAGCAACAATGAAGGTTAGAAACTCGCTTAAGTCGCTTCGCTCGCGTCACCGCGACAATCGCCTCGTGCGCCGCAAGGGCCGGGTTTACGTGATCAACAAGACGCTCCGCCGCTTCAAGGCGCGCCAGGGCTGAGGCGCCCCTGCGCCCCCCTCGCGACCAGCGACATCACGTCGGTTACGAAGCATGATCCGCCCGGTGCAGATGCGCTCGGGCGGTTTTGCTTGTGCGCGCCCGTGTCTCCCGGGCTTTGACGCCGCCCCGCCGGCTTCTTATGTTTGGCGGATGACAGACCAGACATTCCCCGCCCGCCGGACTGCTTTCGCCGCCCTTCGCGCAACCCTGTGCGCGGCCGTCCTGCTCCCCTCGGCCGCCCTGGCGCAGACGATGCCGAAGCCCGCGCCGCTTCCGCCGGATTTTGAGATCCCGGGCGCCCCGCCGGCGCCGCACCGCGCGCCCGATCAGGCCCCGCAGCAGAAGCGCGCCCCCGAGCCGAAGGCGCCACCCCAGGCGGCCATCCCAGCCGACCGCGAGAAGCTTCTCGAAGAGCTCTACGCCCGCCTCGCCGGGGCGACCGATGCCGCGACGGCGGCCGAGGTCGCCAACGCCGTCGAGCAGCTCTGGCAGCATTCCGGCAGCGCGACGGCCGATCTCCTGGTCGCCCGCGCCTCCGCCGCCATCGAGGACAATCGCCGCGACCTCGCGATGCAGCTCCTGAACGCGGCGGTCGAGCTGCAGCCGGACTTCGCGGAGGCGTGGAACCGGCGCGCTTATCTCTTCTTCCTGGACGAGGACTACAAGCGCGCGCTCGGCGACCTGCGTCGCGTCCTGGCCCTCGAGCCGCATCATTTCAAGGCGCTCGAAGGCCTGGCCGGCATTCTGCAGCGGCTCGGCGAGAAGAAGGCGGCGCTCGAGGCCTACGAAAGCCTGCTCAGGGTGCATCCGCAGGTGCCCGGCGGCAAGGAAGCCCGCGACGAGCTCAAAGTCGAGGTCGAAGGCCAGGGCATCTAGCGTATTTTCCGACGAAGTGGATACCGGTTCGTCGTAAGAAAATGCGACAAAACTCTAGAGCAATTTTTTCCTACGATTTGATTGTTTTTCGTGACGGTCCGGGCCATCGCGTCGCGCCGTTTCGCATCGCCACGCAGCCATCCAGGGACGAACTGAATCGCTTTCGCTTGTTGCCCTGGATGACCGCCTCAAGGGCGGTCATGACATGTGTAAGGCTGCTGGCGAGAGAGAACGCGCGTTGCCCCCGACATCACGGCGGGGGTATCGCGGCGCGATACTTCCGCATCAACGCCTGGCCATCCAGGTGCTGAGGCCCTTCCGCCTTACGTCATGGCCGGGCTTGACCCGGCCATCCAGGGCCTGCGCGGAGACGATCGCGCATGTTGTGGGTTCTGGATGACCACCTCGTTGTGGCGAAGCCGCGCTCCGCGCGAGCGGCCGTCATGACGTGTGAGGTGTAAAGATCTAGCGAGCCGGATTTTTCCAGTAGGCGTCGGACGCGCACTTATCGAGCATCTTGAGCGTCC
>CAYLSI010000065.1:0-14184 GCA_964386545.1 uncultured Hyphomicrobium sp. | reverse complement strand
CTTCCCGGAAACGCGCGGGGCTACGGCAAGCGGCAGCCCGACGAGAGGAAGCCGTAGAGCCACGCCGCCGCGGCGCCGAACGCCGCACCGGTCAGCAGCACCGGCCAGATCAGGGTCATGTCCTGGCCCATGAACAGGGGCTCGTTGCGGATGGCAGGCACGACGACGAGCGCGCCCAGGATGGCCGGCCCGAGAAGGCCGAGCAGCGCACCGCGCAAGGTCATGGACCCGCGGGGCACGGCACCGAGAATCAGCGCGAAGAGCGCCCCCCAGAGGCCGCCGAGCACCGCGTCGCTCACGATCTGCGGATAGCCCGTCAGCGTCGAAGGCTCCATCGACCACGGCACCCGCGTCGTGATGTGCGTGTCATAGAGCCATTGGCTGACCAGCTCGTGAACCGTCAGCATGGCAATGGCGCCTGCGATGAAGCCAAGCACGATTGACTTGAGAGTGGATCCCATCTGCAACCTCCCCTTGTGTGACTGTGCCCACCATCATCCGCACTTTTTTTGTGCAATAATGACTGCTTCGGGAAAGGTTGGAAACGATTTTGGCACCACATGATGCGATCGGTGGGGCAAAGTCGCGTGTTATCGCATCAATATTCAACCGTTAGTTGTTATCCTGGCTTCGATGTTGTGTATCGGAGCGTCCTCATGCCCTCGGTTACCGTTGAACGCGTCCCCGTCCGCTCCTTCGGCCTCGGTCTTTTCGGCTTCGACCATCTGCAGATCGTGTTCCGATACGGCGAGCCGGGCGGTCCGCACGCCGCTCAGGAGGCCTGGTTCGTCATCGAGGGCCTGCGGGAGCGCGACATCGCCGGGCGAACGGTGCTCGCGGTCGAAGGCTGGGACGGCGGCACGACGCTGGCCGAGGCGAACGGCGGGCTCACGGGCGACGCGCTGGAAGCCCGCATCGGCGCGCCGGAGACCCGCGGTCCGCGCGTGGTCGCCGAGGGGCCGGCCGCGGTCGAGACCTGGGCGAGCCTCGTGACCTTCGCCGCCGACGTCGAGAGACAGCAGTTCCCCTACATCGCCGTGGCCCTGCCAGGCTCGCCGCATCCGGCGGTCAACTCCTCGTCGCTGGTCGCCTCGCTCCTTCACCACGCGGGGATCGCGGTCGAGGCGGCCTTGCCGCCCGGCACGCGGTTCTCTCCGGGCCTCTCGACCCTGCTCGGCACCTCCGGCGCCGATACGCTGGCGGCGGCCGCGGGGTTCGACACGGTGCTGGCGGGCGCAGGCGCCGACAGGCTCTACGGAAGCCAGGAGGCCGCCCGGGTCGACAAGCTCTACGGCGGCGCCGGCAACGACGTCATCCATTGGTCCGCGGGGTTCAACATCCTCCACGGCGGGCAGCCCGGCATGCCCCGCGCGGCCGACGGCTACGACGCCGTGGACTATTCCGGCGCGGGGGTCGTGAGCCTCAGCGTGCCGCCGCTGTCGCGCACGCGCGCCGCGCCGGACTTCATCGTCAAGCATGCCGGCGGCGAGGACCACCTGTTCTCGATCGAGGAGATTATCTGGGACTCCCGCTCCGATCGGCTGGAGATCGGCCCCGGTGTCGCCATCGCCCCGGTCGGGTCGGTCCTCGCGCCCGGCCGACAGTCCAGCGTCGAACGCGAGGAGTCGGAGCTGCGCGCCCGCATTTTCCGCCTGCCGACGCCGGAAACCGCCGACGGTCGGGCCTCCGACGGGCCGGGCCGCGAAGATCCGTTGCAGCATTCGGGGAGCGTCGGCGCCTTGACCCCGCTCTCGATGCTCGACTTCGACGACGGAACAGGCGACGACGGGACGGGCGACGACTGGGCAGGCTTCGATCTCGGAGAGTGGAGCGGCGAGACGGGCGATCTGTCGCCTTGGTCGCCCGACAGCCTCTGGGGCTGACCAGGCGGAGGGCGCGGCGACCGCCCCACCTGGATCGCTGCAGAGAGAGGCGGAGGGAGAAAAAATGCGCGAGCGTATGTCGAGAGCTGGGATCGCGCGCGCCGCAGCCGCCGGCGCCGTCGCGCTCGCGTCGGTCGCGCTCCTCTGCACCTCCCGCGCCTTTGCGACCGAGCCCGAGGAGGTGGCCGCCTGCGCCTCCGAGCAAGGCGGAACGCACCGGGTGGCCGCCGTGCTGGATGGCGAGACGCTGAGGCTCGACGACGGCGGGGAGGTCCGGCTGATCGGGGCGCTCGCCCCGCGTCCGCCGGACCGGGACACGGCGCGGCGGGCGCTGGCCGAGCTCGTCGATGGCCGGTCCGTTCTCCTGCGCTATGCGGACCGGAAGCGGGACAGGTACGGCCGCGCCTTGGCGCAGGTCGTCACCCAGGCGGACGCAGCCGGCGCGCCCGGGTCCTCCGGCATCTGGATCCAGCAGAGCCTCGTCCGCGCAGGTCTGGCCCGCGCCTACGCGCTCCCGGGCAGCGTCGCGTGCTTGCGGGCGCTGATGGCGGCGGAAGCCGAGGCCCGGGCGGCGAAGGCCGGCCATTGGGGCAGCGGCGCGTTCACGGTGCGTCAGGCCGCCGACGTCACGACGCTGAGCCGCCGGATCGGACTGTTCGAAATCGTGGAGGGGGAAGTCCACCAGGCCGCCCGCACCAAGGACCTCACCTACATCAATTTCGGCAGCGACTGGCGGCGCGACTTTACCGCGGCGATCGCCACGGGCCCGGTCGACCGCGCGAACGCCCTGGAGCGTCTCAAGGCGCTCGCCGGCCGCACGATCCGCGTCCGCGGCTGGATCGAGCGGCGCAATGGCCCGATGATCGTGTTGGGCGCCCTCGAGGAGATCGAAGTCCTCGCGCCGGACGGCACGGCGCAGCCGCTGATGGCCCCGGAGGCGAAGGCGTCAGCCTCGCCGCCGAAATAATCTCCCTTCGCAGACGTCCTCGCGTGTGCCGCTTTGGCGGGGAGAATAAATCGGGCTTGTGAGCGCCGAGGGAGCCTAGGGAAGAAAAAGCCGGACCTGCGAGGAGAGAAAAAACGAACGCCCGGCGGTGAGGCCGGGCGTTCGCATGTCGTATCGGGTCCGCTGACGGATCAGGCGGCCTTGACCTCGGCCGCATCCGCGCCTTCCGCCAGGCGGCGGCCCCGGGCGCTCTTCGAGAGAACGTCCGTGATGCGCTGGACGGCGCCGCGCTCGTCGAGCTTCTCGACGGCCGCGATTTCGCGGGCCATGCGGTCGAGCGCGTCCTCATAGAGCTGGCGCTCGGAGTAGGACTGCTCGGGCTGGGCCTCGGAGCGATAGAGGTCGCGGACCACCTCCGCGATCGAGACGAGATCGCCGGAGTTGATCTTGGCCACGTACTCCTGGGCGCGGCGGCTCCACATGGTGCGCTTGACGCGGGCGCGGCCCTTGAGCGTCTCCATGGCCTTCTTGACGATGCCGTCGTCGGCCAGCTTGCGCATGCCGACGCTCTCGAGCTTGCCGGTCGGCACGCGCAGCGTCAGCTTCTCCTTGTCGAAGGTGATGACGAAGAGCTCGAGCGACATGCCCGCGATCTCCTGCTCCTCGATGCCGACGATGCGGCCGACGCCATGCGCCGGATAGACGATGAACTCGTTGGTCTTGAAGCCGTGGCGCTGGCTGACGGACTTCTTCTGGGCGGCCAGGATCTGCTGGGCCACGGCCGCCTTCTGCGCGATGTCCTTCGGCGTCGCGGGAGCGGCGGCCGGCTGCACGGGGGCCGTCAGCTTCTGGCCGCCGGACTTGGCGAGCGCTGCGGCGGCGCGCGGCGCCTGGGCAGGCGCGGCGGGACGCGCGGCAGCGACCGGCGCCTTCTTGGGGGCGGCAGCCGCAGCCTTGGCGGCGGGCGCGGACTGAGACGGAGCGGCAACGGCCTTCAACGCCGGCTTCTTGGCTGCGTTGGGGGCAGTGGTCGCTTTCTTCATCTCGGATCCTTTCGCTACTGACTTCGAAACAGGCTTCGATGCCGCGGCCTTGGCGGCCACGGGCTTCTTGGAGTCGCTGGAGGAGACAAGAACAGCTTTCTTCGCACCCGATTTCGCAGCCGTCTTGGCGCTGGTCGGACGGGAAGCGCTTTTCGCCGGCGCAGCCTTGGAGGTGCGTGCCTTCGCGTGCGGTTTGTTCTTCTGAGCCATAGGCCGTCTCACTCTTTCGTATTCACGAACACTCAACCCCGGGTGGATTGAGCTACACTTTGCAACCGGACTTTGCCCGCAGTCCGCCGTTCTTCACGTGCCACACATAAACCCCGACCGCCGGCATCCTTGTTTTGCCGCCGTTCCAGGGCCGTTGATCTTATGTCGGATCGCAGTGCCGAAATCGCTAGATGCACACCTCGCTGCTGGACGAAAAGCCTCAGCCCTGGAAAGGCATGAGCATTGACGCACCACAGCATTCCGTCACGGAGGCAGGAAGAAATCCGTGAAGGGCGCTGCAATAGCCAATTTTGTTTGCGTTCCGTTCTTCAATCACCGTGCGGTACTTATAACACAAATTCAATGTATATTGAAGGGCGGCACGGAATATAGGTGTTCCGGACCTTAAGGAACTTGCTTAAGTGTCCAGATTGGTGCGTTGCACAGTTTCCGGCGGTGGGGCGATTTTACGGCAGTCGACTCTCAGTCGCCCGCGCCCGGCTCAGAAGAAAAATATTTATCGAACTTGCCCTGTTCATCTCTGTACTGCTCGGCCTCCGGCAGTGCAGGCTTCTTCGAAGTAATATTGGGCCACTTGTCTGCGTATTCTCGATTCACCTCGAGCCAGCGCTCTAAACCGGGTTCGGTGTCCGGTTTGATGGCGTCCACAGGGCATTCCGGCTCGCACACGCCGCAGTCGATGCACTCGTCCGGATGGATGACGAGCATGTTCTCGCCTTCGTAGAAGCAGTCGACCGGGCAGACCTCCACGCAGTCCGTGAACTTGCACTTGATGCACTTGTCATTGACGACGTAGGTCATTCTACCGAGTCCGGATATGTCCTGGTCTGCGCGCTGGCTTTTTGAGCACTCACTTGGGGTGTGCCAAATGCCGGACCCCATAGCAAGCCCCGCGTCGTCACACGTCTCGGGCCGATCCACTATCCCTTAACGCGCGCGCTGATGCGCATCAGTCTTCGCTGGTGAAGGCGTCGGTCTTGCGCCGTTCGCGCTTGGTCGGCCGTCCCGCTCCCGGCGCGCGCTCGGCCCAGGCCGCAGAGGCCGTCGCCGCGTCGCGACGGGGGACCGGCGGGCTCAGATCCTCGTAGAGCCGCTGCGCCTCGGGCGCCGGCCCGCGCCGCACGCCGAGCGCGGCGATGCGCAGCACGCGGATCGAGCGGCTGATGCGCGACGTCACGACGTCCCCGACGCGGACGCCGTGGCTGGCTTTCGTGACGGTCTCCCGGTTGACCTTGATCTTGCCTTCGCCGACCGCGGTCGCGGCCAGCGTCCGGGATTTCGTGACGCGCGCGAACCAGAGCCACTTGTCGAGCCGCTGGACGCCGCCGGCGTCGCTCTCCGGCTCGGCGTCGCGGCCCTCCTCGGGCGACGGCGTCATGAAGGGTTCTTCTCCCGCGCCTGCTTGGCGAGCTGATCGCGCAGCGCTCCGAGCGAGGCGAACGGCGAGTCGGGGTCGATCCCGCCGCTCTTCTTCGGCGGCGGACTGGCCGAGCGCATCATCGGCGCCTGCCGGTCGTCCGGCCGGCGGCGATCGTCGCGACGGCGGTCTCCGCCCTGGCGTCCCCCTCCGTCACGGCTCTGTTGGTGGTGCGGACGCCGGTTGCCGCGATCGCCGTCCCGGTTCGGACGGTCGCGACCGCCATCGCGGTGCGGCGGACGCCCGCCGGACGGTTTGCCCTCGCTCGGCGCGGGAGCGCCTTCGGCCCCCGCTGCGGCGGCCGCGCTGTCCGGCGCGGCGGGCTGCGGCGAGGGTCCGGCGTGGGGTCCCGACCCATGACGGCGGCCCTGGCTCTTGTGGAAGCGGCGCTGGCCGTGGCCTTCGCGCCCGCCGGCCCGGTCGCCCTCGCGGCGCGGCGGGCGGTCGTCGTGGCGGCGGCGCGGACGCCAGATGTCGATCACGATGACGTCGGCGGCGGGAGCCGCTGCAGCCTCGGCGGGCGCGCTCGCCTCGCTCGATGGGCCTGCCTCGCTCGGCGCGACGCTCTCGCTGGGCGTGACTGTCTCGCTCGCCGCGACGGGCGCTTGCGCGTCGGCCTCGCCCGGCGGCTGGGCCTGGGTAGCGGCGTCCGGTGCAAGGGCAGTGTCGCCTGCAGGGCTGTCGGTCGCGGTCGGTGCAGGCTCGCTGGCCGCAGCGGTCTCAGTCACGGCCGGCGTGTCGCCCACCGCCGGCGTCACAGTCTCCTTCGCCGGCTCGGCCGGCTTCGGCATCGTCTTGCGGTCGAGCCGGAAGCCGAGCGCCTTGAGCACGTGGCTGAGCTCGTCCGGCGAGCAGCCGAGGATCGACATCATCTCGGGCGTCACGACGAAGCCGCCGTCGCCCGTCGAGCCCTTGGGCGGAAGCGCGGGATCCTCCGGCTTCGCCCGCCACGCGAGCAGCGGACGGATGAGGTCGGCCAGGCGCTCGAGAATGTCGAGGCGAACGGCGCGCGGCCCGCACACATGGAAGCCATAGACGCGATAGAGCGCTTCCGGCGTCGCCGGGTGCGCCGGCGCCGACGTCAGGCCCGCGCGCGGCAGCTCCGGCAGCGCCTCGGGCGAGAGACCGTGCGCCTGCGCGTTCTTGAGCGACCAGAGCGTGGTCGCGAGCTCGGCCGGCGCAGGCTTGAGCAGGCTCGGGAAGTAGATGTTGAAGGCGCCGAAGCGCACGCCGTACTTGCGCAGTTGCGCCCGCGCCTCCTGGTCGAGGTGCTTCATCATGTCGGCGATCTGGTCGCGCTTCAGCATGCCGAAGCTCTCGGTCAGCCGGAACGCGATGCCGCGCGCGAGCCCGCTGACGTCCTCCGCCTTCGCGATGTCGACGAGCGGCTTCAGCCGCTCCGCGATGATCTCGTCGCGCCAGGTTTCGAGGCGCGCCTGCACCTTCTCGCGATCGGGCGCGGTCAGGTGCTCGTCGGCCAGGATCGAGACCTGCGGCTTCAGCGGATCCTCGGCGGGCTCCAGCGTCGCGATCTCCTCGTCGCGCCACAGGATGCGCCCCGCGCGCGAAAGCTTGAACGCATCGGCCTTGGCCGCGGCGACGCGGCGCGCGCGCATGCCGAGCTCGCGGGAGAGCACCTGCGCCGCCGCATGGCGCGCGGCCTTGCCGTGCACGCCGTCGCTCTGCGTTTCGGGCGAGAAGCGGAAGCCCTGCAGGCGTCCGACGTAATGGCTCTCGACGCTGATGGCGCCGTCCTCGGCGATCTCGGCCGTCAGCTCTTCTTTGTCACGCAGTCCCTTCATGAGTGCACTCGTACGGCGGTCGACGAAACGTTGGGTCAATTGCTCGTGCAGCGCATCCGACAGGCTGTCCTCGATCGCGCGCGTCCGGCCTTGCCAGTGCGCGGGATCCTTGAGCCAGTCGGCGCGGTTCGAAACGAATGTCCAGGTGCGGATGTGCGCGATGCGGTTGGCGAGCGTGTCGATGTCGCCGTCGGTGCGGTCGGCGAACGCGACCTGCTTGGCGAACCAGTCCTCCGGCACGCGCCCGTCGCCGCTCATGAGATAGCCGTAGATCGCCCCGCACAGCTCCGCGTGGTTCTGCGAGGAGATCTTGCGGTAGTCGGGGATCTGGCAGACCTCCCAGAGACGCCCGACGGCGGCCGGGCTCGTCGCCTTGCTCGCGACGTCGCGATCGTTGGCGAGCGTCTCGAGCGCGATGACGTCGTCGGCCATGCGGGCGCGCGTCAGGCGCGCCTCGTTCGGCACCTCGCGCAGGCTGTCGCGCAGCCGCTCGAGCGTCGCGAAGTCGAGGCGGCGGTTGCGCCACTGCAGCACGCGCACGTTGTCGAAGGTGTGCGTCTCCAGCCGCTCGACGAGATCCGCATCGAACGGCTCGCAGTTGCCCGTCACGCCGAACGTGCCGTCGTTCATGTGCCGGCCGGCGCGGCCCGCGATCTGCCCGATCTCGTTGGGCGTGAGGTTGCGGAAGTTCTGTCCGTCGAACTTGCGGATCGCGGAGAACGCGACGTGATCGACGTCGAGGTTGAGGCCCATGCCGATGGCGTCGGTGGCGACGAGGAAGTCCACGTCGCCCGACTGATAGAGCGCGACCTGGGCGTTGCGCGTGCGCGGCGAGAGCGCGCCGAGCACGACCGCCGTGCCGCCGCGCTGGCGGCGGATCAGCTCGGCGATGGCGTAGACCTCGTTGGCCGAGAACGCGACCACGGCCGAGCGGCCCGGCAGCCGCGTGATCTTCTTCTCGCCCGCGTAGGTGAGGCGCGAGAGGCGCGGCCGCGAGATGAAGTTGGCGCCGGGAATGAGATCGTCGATGGCGTCGCGCATGGTCTGCGCGCCGAGCAGCAACGTCTCCGCGCGGCCCCGCGCATGCAGCAGCCGGTCGGTGAACACGTGCCCGCGCTCGGGATCGGCGGCGAGCTGGATTTCGTCGATGGCGAGAAAGTCGACGTCGATGTCGCGCGGCATCGCTTCGACCGTCGCGACCCAGTAGCGGGCGCGCTCCGGCTTGATCTTCTCCTCGCCGGTGATGAGCGCGACCTTCTCCCCGCCGACGCGGGCGACGATCTTGTCATAGACCTCGCGCGCGAGCAGCCGCAGCGGCAGGCCGATCATGCCGCTGTCGTGCCCGAGCATGCGCTCGATGGCGAGATGGGTTTTGCCGGTGTTCGTGGGGCCGAGGACAGCGGTCACATTGCGAATGCGTGCTTCCAAATCGCTCGCCATACGCGAAATCTCCAATGACAAGAGCCCCTGGCATTGCATTGCAGGGATTGGAGATCAAGCGTTTCGTTCGCTCGGGCGCACTCTTCCCGGGGTTTCGCGCCGCGCGTGTTCGGGGTTCGTCGAATTTGAATAAATAAAGGGCGCTTCGCGCGCCCTTTACCAAGTCACGACGAAGCGGCCTCCGTCACTGCACGGAGGCGAGCTGCCCAGCCGGCACCTCGATGTTGACCCCGACGAGGTCGATGCGCGCCTGCCCGGCGGCCGTCGGCAGGGAGACCGACTGCGGCAGCATCAGCTTGGCCGAGGGAACCATGCGGAAGGCGATCTCGATGCCGTTGGTCGCGGCCAGATCCTGCGTCTCCTGGTTCGGGCGATATCCGGCGATGGGCGTATACTTCACGCGGCAGACGATGGCAGTTTCTCCCGCAATGCCCGCCACGGGTTCCTTGCGGGCGAACCTCAGGTCGATGTCGAACCGCTGCTTGCCGTCGAAAATCGCCACCTTCCGGCCGCACGGCGACGGCGCGTCGCTATGCGTCAGCGCCAGGATGGCGCTCAACGGATCGACGACGTTCTTGAGGTGCGCGCGCGTCAGCGGCACGGTGTCGGCGGGCTCCGTGGTCATCGGAATGATCGAAAGCTGCTCCACGCCCTCCTTGCCGAAGCCCATGGTGACGGAGCCGTTGCGGACCGAGCTTTCGAAGTTGAAGCGGAAGCTTTCGGGCTTGGGGGCCTTGGCGGCCACGGCCCCCGACGCCTGCGTCACGCCCTTCCAATGGAAGACGCCGAGCAGCGCGGAAATCTGAACGTCCGTGTCCAGCGTGTAGGTCGTGCGCCCGACATTGGACTTGAAGCGGAAATCGCCGAGCTCGAACCCGTTGAGCGAGATTTTGTAGGCGGCATCCACCTTGACGGGTGTTCCCGGCCGGGCCGCGGCGGCGGGCTCGGCAGCCCCGGCCTGGAACGGCACCGACGCCGCCAGCGCGGCAGCGAGGAGCAGGGAACGCGGACGAACGCAACGAGACTTGACCTGGTACATGACTTTACTCACTACCCCTGCCTTCGCGGGTGACACCGCAGAAGGCCCTGAAGCGGGTTTACGACTTCGACAACGCGAGGCCATCTTGCCGTCCAAGGCTTAACAAACCCCTCTACCGTGCGCCGGTCTGATACGGCTTCCTGGGGCCATTAATCCCCAAAACTTCTATTCCGTTCCGGATGCGGATTTTATTCTGGCGTGTCCCGGGGGATGCGGAGCCAATCCGCGTCATGAAACGCGCTGACGTCGACTCCCGGTCGCGCCAGCAGCGCTTGACGCCTTCCGGGCGGCTCGCGTATAGAAGGCGCCAACGGTCCCGCCGATCCGATCTGCGGGGCTATTTTCATTGATTTTCCCCGTAAATTCGGATCCGCCCCTTCGGGCGAGCGGTGGCGGGGTCGGCCGAGCGAAGGAATGCTGAGATGACGAGGCGCTGTGAATTGACGGGCAAATTGCCGCTTTCCGGCAATATCCGGAGCCACGCGGAAAACGCGACGCGCCGCAAGTTCCGTCCCAATCTCGTGAACGTGACGCTGATCAGCGACGTGCTGGGCCGTCAGTTCAAGCTGCGCATCACGGCGCATGCTCTGAAGTCGGTCGAGCATCGCGGCGGCCTGGACGCGTTCCTCGCCAAGGCCCGCGCCGAGGATCTCTCGCCCGAGTGCCAGAAGATCAAGCGCGAGATCGCCAAGGCCCTCGCCGAGAAGTCGGCAGCCGCCTGAGGCGACGCCAGCTCCGCGCTGGGTTCTGATAAGATTTTCAACAACATGCGCCCGCGAGTTCTCGCGTGGCGCATGTTGTGTTTCAGGCGTCAGGATTGCGCCGCCAGGTCGGCGAGATCGAGCCGCTGGGACCCCATGGCGAGCGAGCCGTCGGCGGTGCGCGGCCACGCTTCGGCCGGCCGGTCCCAATAGAGCTCGACGCCGTTCCCGTCCGGATCGCGCAGATAGAGCGCCTGGCTGACGCCGTGGTCGCTCGCGCCATCGAGGGGAATGCCGGCCGCCGTCACGCGCCGCAGAGCATCGGCCAGCGCCGCCCGGGTCGGGTAGAGAATGGCGAGATGGAAAAGCCCGGTCGACCCGGGAGGCGGCGGCGACCCGCCCCGGCTCTCCCACGTGTTGAGCGCGATGTGGTGATGGTAGCCGCCGGCCGAGAGAAAGACCGCGTCGGGGCCGTACCGCTGCGTGACCTCGAACCCGAGCACGTCCCGGTAGAACGCGAGCGCGCGGTCGAGATCCGCGACCTTCAGATGAACATGGCCAATCCGGGTTTGCGGATGGATGGGATCGGGTTGGGAGGACACGGGGAGCGCTCCATTGCGGCCGGCCCGTGCAGGAACGAGAAGCCCGGGCGTCTCCAGCTTAGGTGGCGCGCCGTCAAGCGGGGCGCAACATCCGTCAGGGAACGCCAGGGAACGGGAGTGTCGCCGCGGAGGCACCAATGCTCAGGCACCCGTCGACTGGGCGTGGCGCGCCATCGCCCATCCCGCGGCCAGGAGGGCGAGCCCGGCGGCGAGGTCGATCAGCGGTGCCGCCGAGACGAGCATGTCCCATTGGCCCTGGGTGGCCGCGAGCGCGGCGAGCGCCGTCGTGACGACGGCCGCGACGGCGAGGTAGACGATGCCGACGATCTGCACGAAATGGCCGAAAATCCTGAGCCGCGGTTCGCGGCGTGGCCGGCGCGAGATCAGGCGATCAATCAGGGCGACGAGGCCGACGCCCAGGAACCCGCCGAGGATCGGACTGAAATAATAGAGGTTCGAGAGCAGCGCGGCCGCACCCGCCGAAACCTCGGCTGGCGTCGGCGCGAAGACCGGCAGAACGTGCGTTAGGAACGAGAGCCAGAGCGGGGTTCCGGCGAACCCGCCCAGCGTGCCGGCCGCGATGTCGAGGACGCGGCGCCAGCCCTCGTGGCCGCGCACGCGCTGCGTGACGTAGCCCACGAGCGTTCCGCCCAGGAGGGCGACGAGAACGAAGGTCGGGTCGACCATGAGCTTCGGCCTGTTGAGCGCGACGCGGCCCGGTGCGGTGACGCGGACGACGTCGAGGCATCAAAGATGGCGCATCGAAACGGCAGGATGGCGAGCGGCCCGCAGGGGGCCTTGCGCGCGGAAACGAAGATTTGGCAGAGGCAGTCGGAGCTGGGCGCCCCGCAAGAGCGACGAAGACCGCGCCCAGTCCGATTTTGCTAGCGCGCGACCAGGCGCAGAAGAAAGATCACGATGACCGCGCCGATCGTAGCGTTGACGATGTCGCCGACGAGACCGCCCCCGATATAAAGACCGAGCCGCGGCAACAGCCAGCCGGCGACGACGGCGCCGACGATTCCGAGGACGATATTACCGACGAGACCGAAGCCGCCTTTCATGATCTGGCCCGCGAGCCAGCCGGCAATGGCGCCGACGATCAGCCAAATAACAATGCCTTCCATGTTCCGCTCCTTGGGAGTGACGCGCACAACCGAGTAGCGCCCCGCGCCGGCGTTGCGCGCTCGGCGCATGTCCTGCGCAGGAAGCCGTGGAACGATACTGGTGTTCGCGGGTCCGCGAAACACCGTCAGTGTGCACCTGCTAAGGGAGAAATCTGCAACGGGCTGCAACTCGAAGTCGCGCCGCGAGGTCCCGCGTGAGCCAATCCGGCCGACGGGAGCCTGATCGTCCGGGATGCGAGCGTCCTACCGACGGCAGGCGAGAGTTAGAGTTGGAGAAGCGCGCATCAAGGGCGTGAATCGAACTCTCGAACAAAGACTTAGAGCGCGTTCCTGCGCAAAATCCGAGTTCGATAAGAAGTGGACGCGCTCTAGGCGTCCTCGTCCTCGTCGTCGCTGTCGTCGTCATCGTTGGACGCGCTTTCGAGCGCGGCCTCGATGTAGCCTGCCAGATCCCCGCCGTCGCTGAGCTCGGCCGCGGCTTCCTCGATCGCCTCCTCGGAGATGTCGGCTTCGGCGGCGTCGCGCAGGCAGCGCTCGGCCAGGGCTTCGGCTTTCTCGGCCCTGAGGTGCGCCGTCACGGCCACGGCGTTGTCCTCGATCCACTTCTCAAGAAAGGCCAGCGCTTCGTCGTCCATAACCTGCCCCTTGGCGTCCCGGGTCGAGATGATCTGCATTTGAGGAGCTTGTCTTCCGCGCGCAAGCCAGCCCCGCTTCGGGCAACCCCGCGGAAGCTCCTGGTGCGCGCGCCCTAGTGGGCCGAGAGCATGGCCTGCGCATTGTCGCGCGCCTCGCGCCACGCGGCGAGATCGATGATCTCCGCGCTCGCGCCGTGCGTGACGGGACGCGCTTCGGCAAGCGACCGGCGCTTGGCGAGGTTCTGCAGCAGAACAGCCAGACTGGTGCCGATGACAAGGAAGCAAAGAGTTTGCTTTTGCATGAGATCCCCCCGGATCGAATCGACCCCTCCATCATTGCGCCGCCGGCAGGCGGCCTCTAGTGCGGGGAAAGCACAGGCGGGATCAATCGCGGCGCGTTGCATGTGCTCGCGCCGGGTCCGGAAAACGATGCTGCGCCAGCGTGATGCCGGCCGCGGCAAACCTGGAAAATTCTGCCCAAAATTTCTGCGCCCGTCGGGGATCGCGCGCCGCGCGGGCGGGGCGCGGCGGCGCGCGACCAAGGCAAACGCGCGCTCGTGAGGAACGACTCCGCCCGCCTCCGCGTTGAGAGCGCAATCCAATCCCACGAGACCTTTGCCGCAAGAGGAGAGAACCATGGGTCAGACGCAGCAGGCAGGTACCAGCGAAGCTCAAGACGCCGTTCACCAGTTGAAGAAGCGCGCCGAGGATGCCTACGACACCGTGAGCACGGAAGGCGCGAAGGCGCTGAAGAGCGCGAGCGAGACGGCCGAGACGGCGATCGAGTCCACCAAGCGCTTCGTGCGCGACCAGCCGCTGCTCGCGATCGGGTCTGTCGTCGCATTCGCCTGCGCCGTCGGCGCGCTCTGGAAGCTTTCCTCCTCGCGCAGCAACGACGACCTGTTGTCCCGCGTTCAGAACTATGTCGAGCCCGGCTACCAGGCCCTGAAGCGCCGTCTCTAGGCGCGCGGAAACTCAAATAAAAACTCGAAGCGCAAACTTGGCTCGCCTGTGCTCTGCACCGGCGAGCTTTTTCGTGAGCCAGGAACTCCCGTGCGGCTTTGCAAGTTTATCTTCCGAATACGTTCGGGAGGTTCGGAGAACCATCATGGCAGGTCTGAGAGAGAAGAAACAAACGCCGAAGGCTGAGCTCGACGAGCGGCTGGACGAGGCCTTGGAAGAGACGTTTCCTGCGAGCGATCCGGTCGCCATCGGAGACGCGACCGCGGCGAAGCCCGACCGGCCGGTGGACCGCAAGCCCGCGCCCATCGACAAGACGCTCGTCGATCGCCTGGCCCGCGAGGTCGGCAAGAAGAAG
>CAYLSI010000064.1:0-14922 GCA_964386545.1 uncultured Hyphomicrobium sp. | reverse complement strand
GCCTACGGACTGCCGGTGATCCCCGTCATCCTGCCGCCGGGCGCCGACGCGGACGGCTTCGCGATCGGCGACACGGCGGTCGACGGCGACGGCACGATGATCAACTCGCGCTTCCTCGACGGTCTCTCGACGGACGCCGCCTTCGAGGAAGCATCCCAGCGGCTCGAAGCCTTGACGCTCGACGGCAAGCCCGCCGGCCAGCGCAAGGTCAACTTCCGGCTGCGCGACTGGGGCATCTCGCGCCAGCGCTACTGGGGCTGCCCGATCCCCGTCATCCATTGCGACGACTGCGGCATCGTTCCGGTGCCGGCGCAGGATCTGCCGGTGCGGCTGCCCGAGGACGCAACGTTCGACAAGCCGGGCAATCCGCTCGACCGGCATCCGACCTGGAAGCACGTGAACTGTCCCAAGTGCGCCAAGCCCGCGCGCCGCGAGACGGACACGATGGATACGTTCGTCGACAGCTCCTGGTACTACGCCCGCTTCACGGCCCCGCAGGCGGACACGCCGATCGATGCCGCGGCGGCGAACTACTGGCTGCCGGTCGATCAATACATCGGCGGCATCGAGCACGCGATTCTGCACCTGCTCTATTCGCGCTTCTTCTATCGCGCGATCTCGGATGCGGGCCACGGCACCAAAAATCTGCGCGAGCCGTTCGCGGCTCTGTTCACGCAGGGCATGGTCACGCACGAGACCTACAAGTCCGAGGCGGGTGCCTGGCTGCTGCCGACCGAGATCCGCTTCGAGGGTGACGGGGAGGCACGGCGTGCGGTCGAGATCGCGACCGGACAGCCGGCCGTGATCGGCTCCATCGAGAAGATGTCGAAGTCGAAGAAGAATCTCGTCGACCCCGACGACATCATCGAGGGGTGGGGCGCGGATTGCGCGCGCTGGTTCATGCTCTCCGACAGCCCGCCCGAGCGCGACGTGGTCTGGACGGAAGCCGGCATCCAGGGCGCGGGCCGGTTCGTGCAGCGCGCCTGGCGCATCGTCGACGACCTGGCGGAGCGCGCCGCTCCCGCCGGGACGGCGCGGCCCGCCACGTTCTCCGAGGACGCCCTCGCCGTGCGCCGCGCGGCGCACAAGGCGGTGCATGCGGTGGCGCAGAGCATCGAGGGCCTGCGCTTCAACGTGGCGGTTGCGCAGATCTACGAGTTCACCAATATCCTCTCGGCTTCTCTGGCGAAAACCAGTGGTGGCGGGAAGATCAGCGAAGATCTCCAGTGGGTCTATCGCGAGGCCGGCGAATACTTCGTGCAGATGATCGGCCCAATGATGCCCCACCTCGGCGAGGAATGCTGGGCGCGGCTCGGATACAACACTTTGCTGGCCAATCAGCCTTGGCCGGCGGTCGAGGCGGCGTTGCTCGTTGACGATAAGATCACCATTGCCGTACAGGTGAATGGCAAGCGCCGTGACGAGATTTTGATCGCCCGCGACGCTGCGGAAGACGAGATCAAGGCCGCCGCTCTGGCGCTGGATCCTGTGATCCGCGCGCTCGAAGGGCGGCAGCCGAAAAAGATCATTGTCGTGCCGCAAAGGATTGTGAATGTCGTTGCCTAGCGGGCGTTGTCCAACATTGGCGGGACCATGCGTGTTGACGTCATGAACCGGAACGCTTCGAGCCGGATCGGCGGGTGGCGCGCTGCCTCGCGGCTGGCGATGGCGGCGGTGCTGGTCGTGCCGTTCCTTTCGGGCTGCGGCAACGGCGGCTTCCGGCCGCTCTACGGCAGCGCCGGAATCGGCGCGAACGCCGACGCGCGGCTGGCCAAAGTGTCCGTGACGACGATTCCGGGCCGCGTCGGCCAGCAGATCCGCAACGAGGTCATCTTCCACGCGACGGGCGGCGGCGGTGAAGCCGTCAATCCGGAACTGCGCCTCGACGTGGCGATCCGCGAAAGCGTGACGTCCACGCTCGTCGAGGTCGACGGCAACGCCGGATCGCAGATCTACAGCGTGGAAGCCAAGTTCCAGCTCATCCGCATGTCCGACAAGCAGGTCGTTCTCTCGGGAACGAGCTTCGGACGCGCCGCCTTCGAGCGCAACCTTTCGATCTTCTCGAACGTGCGGGCGCGCGAGGACGCGGAGAACCGCGCGGCGAAGGTCGTCGGCGAAGATCTCAAGGCTCGCCTCTCGGCGTACCTCGCGGGCTCCGCTTAGGTTCGCCTGCAGCGGTTCGCGCGGCGCGGCCGGCCTCCCCAAAGGCATCGTCCATGGTTGCCATCAAGGCGTATCAGGCCCAGGCCTTTCTCAACGCGCCCGATCCCAAGATCCGCGCCGTGCTCTTCTTCGGCTCCGATGCGGGGCTCGCGAGCGAGCGCGCCGTGCAGATGGCGGCGCGGGCGGCGCAAAGTTTCAATCCGCCGGGCGAGGTGATCCGCCTCGACGACCAGGATCTCGAGACCGATCCGGACCGCCTCGTCGTCGAGCTCAATACGGTGCCGATGTTCGGCGGGCCGAAGGTCATCCGCACTGTGGCGAGCCGGCGCGTGTCGGCGGCCGCGCTGAAGCCGCTGCTCGAGGGCGGCGCGCTCGAAGGCGTGCTGATCGTGGAAGCCGGTAACCTCAAGCCCGACGATACGCTGCGGGCGCTGTTCGAGAAGTCGCCAGTGGCGGCGGCCGTCGCCTGCTATGCGGACGGGGCGCAGGATCTCGAAGGGCTCATCCGCGATATCCTGCGCGAAGCCGGCGTGACCATCGCGCCGGACGCGCGCGGCGCGCTGGTGGAGCGACTCGGCGCAGACCGGGCGCTGTCGCGCGGCGAGATCGAGAAGCTCGTGCTGTTCGTGGGGCCGGGCGGCGCGATCGGCCTCGACGAGGTCGAGGCCATTGTCGGCGACGTGTCCGAGATGGCGCTCGACCGCGTGACCAACGCCGCCGCCGGCGGGCAGGCGCAACGGGCCGTCGCCGAATGCGGCCGGGCCGTCTCGGCCGGGGAAAGCCCGCAGGCGATCATCGCGGCGACGCAGCGCCATTTCCAGCGGCTGCACCGGGCGCGGGCGGCCCTCGACAGGGGCAGCTCGCTCGACGACGTCCTGAGGCAGATGCGCCCGCCGCTGCATTTCAAGCAGAAGGACGCGTTCGCCGCGCAGGTGCGGCTCTGGACGCGTCCGCAGCTCGACGAGGCGCTGGCGCGGATCGGCCTCATGGCCAAGGCCGCGCGCCTGCAGAGCTCGCTGGAAACCGCGCTCTCCGAGCGGCTCGTGATGGGGCTTGCGCTGATGGTCGAGCGGGGCACGGGCGCGCGGGGCCGCTGACGCCAGCCCGGCCGCCCGGTCGCTTCGGTGCGGCACGGGGGGCGCATTGCCCCCACGCGGGCAATGGTATACTGCGCTTTCAGCGAAATTCGACGGGACGGGGGAGTTTGATCATGGCGCGCACGCAGTATGACGTGGTCGCAATCGGCAATGCGATTGTCGACATCATCGGACGCTGTGACGATGCGTTCCTGGAGCGCCATCAGGCCGCGAAGGGGCACATGAACCTCGTCGACACGGCGCGCATCGATGCGCTCTACGGCGCCATGGGTCCGGGCATCGAGATCTCGGGCGGCTCGGCGGCGAACACGGTGGCCGGCGTCGCCTCGCTCGGCGGCCGCGCGGCCTTCATCGGCAAGGTGGCGGAGGACGAGTTCGGCCGCATCTTCCGCCACGACATCCGCGCGGCGGGCGTCGCGTTCAATACGCCGGCCGTCGCCGGAACGGACCGCGCCACCTCGCGCTCGCTGATCCTGGTGACGCCGGACGGGCAGCGCACGATGAACACGTTCCTCGGCATCAGCACGGATCTCGACCAGGGCGAGGTCGATCCCGCGCTGATCGAGAGCGCGAGCATCGTTTATCTCGAAGGCTACCTGTTCGACCGCGCCGAGGCCAAAGCCGCGTTCCGGCAGGCGGTCGAGATCGCCAACAAGGCCGGCCGCCGCGTGGCGCTGACGCTGTCGGATTCCTTCTGCGTCGATCGCCACCGCGACGAGTTCCTGGCGCTCATCCGCTCGGGCATCGCGATCCTGTTCGCCAACGAGAGCGAGATCCTGTCGCTCTACCAGACCGACAGCTTCGAGGAGGCGGCGACGCGGGTGGCCAAGGATACGCGGCTCGCCGTGCTGACGCGCAGCGAGAAGGGCTCGGTCATCGTGTCCGAGGGCGAGCGCATCGTGGTTGCGCCCGAGTCGGTGAGCAAGGTCGTCGATACCACCGGTGCGGGCGACCTCTATGCGGCGGGCTTCCTGTTCGGCCTGGCGCTCGACTACGACCTGGCCCAGGCGGGCCGTCTCGGCAGCTTCGCGGCGGCGGAGATCATCGGCCAGATGGGCGCGCGGTCCGAGGTCAAGCTTTCGAATCTCGCTCGCATGCGGGGTCTGATCGGGTAAGCTGGTCGGATAAACTGGACGGACGTTCCGTTTTTCTGGCTTTGTTCCCGCGGACATACAAGGCCAAGATTCATTTTCGCAACATTTCTCAAGCTGACGTGGCTTTCTATTGGTTCTGCTCAATTTTCTCCTTTGCAATCGCGGGGAGAAATCAGCAAGATTCCGGTATTGAATCGACGATGGATTGAGGCATGGCTTCCCACGAAGCGCGCCGCGGTCGCCCCAAGGGCAGCGGGCTGGATGACCGTTCGCAGCTCCGGCTCATTACGGAGCTGCTCGCGCGCGACCCGGCTTTGAAGCCGACAACGGCCATCAAGGCGATCGGCGTGACGGATCCGTCGGCCATCCGGCGGCTCCGCGAAAAGCTGAAGGCCGAGCCGGTGCAGCCCCGGACGTCGCCGCCGCGGCCGCCTGCCGTTTCTCCGGCTCCTGTCGCTCCAGTCTCTAAGGCGTCCGTTTCTGCTGCGCCTGTTTCTCCGGCTCCGGCCTTTGTGGCTGCCGTCGCGGCTCCCGTCGTGGCCGAAGCGCCGCCGGTTGCGGCGGTGCCGGCCGCTCCCTTGTCGCCTCCGCGCGCTCCGGCGCCGGTGGCTGCGGCGGAGCCTCCGCCGCGCGACCCTATCGCTGACAGTTCCGCGTCCGAGCCCGCACCCGCGGTCTCACACGAAACGCCAGACGTGTTTACCCAGTGGTGTGCGTTGGGCCTTTCCGCAGCGTCTTCGACACTCGAAGCGCAAATGGCCCTGTTCAACGATTTCCTGGAAACACCCCAGGTGCAGTGCGCGTTGCGTCACCAGATCCTGTGGAACGAAGTTGCGAAAGCGTTGTGTCCGAAGCGTTCGGATATCCGAACTTTTAACTGATCGAACACGCCCAAACCAACACGACCTAAGGCCGCCCCCCAGCGGCCTTTTTTCATGCCGGTTTGCTCGGACCTTCGGCCCAGGCCGCCAGCCGCGTCATGAAGGCGAGGCAGCGCTCGATCTCGGAGACGGCGATCCATTCGTCGGCCGTGTGGGCCTGCGCGATGTCGCCGGGGCCGCAGACGACGGCCGGCACGCCGCCCGCCTGGAAGAGGCCCGCTTCCGTTGCGTAGGAGACGGCCTTGGTCTCGTTCTGCTGGGCGAGCTGCAGCGTGAGGGCCACGATGTCGGATGCGCCGGCCGCGAACGGCGGCACGCGGTTGGTCTGGTGCACGTGGATCGTCGCCTCGGGCGCAACGGCGCGCAGCGGCGGCAGGCATTCGGTTTCGCAGAAATCGAGGATGCGCTTCTCGAGCGCGTCGACGTCGAGGCCCGGCATCGCGCGCAGGCCGAAGCTCATCGTGCACGAGGCGGGCACGATGTTGGTGGCGATGCCGCCCGAGATCTCCGTCACCTGCAGCGTCGGATAGGGCGGCGTGAAGCGTGGATCTGGCGGCGTCGCGGCGAGCTCCTGCTCGATCTCGGCGAGGAAGCCCAGGAGGCGGCCGGCCGCGGCGATCGCGTTGGCGCCGAGGTGCGGCATGCTCGAATGGGCGGCGCGGCCGGTGATGTCCGCCTGCCAGCGCACGGGGCCCTTGTGCGCATCGACGACGGCCATCGACGTCGGCTCGCCGACGATGACGGCGCGCGGTTTCGGCAGGCGGTGGCCGAGCTCCGCGATCATCGGGCGCACGCCGGTGCAGCCGGTTTCCTCGTCGTAGGAAAAGAGGATGTGGAGGGGCGTTGCGAGCGTGCGGCGGCGGAATTCCGGCACCATGGCCAGCACGCAGGCGAGGTAGCCCTTCATGTCGGAGGTGCCGCGGCCATAGAGGCGGCCGCTGTCCTCGCGCAGCGTGAAGGGGTCGGAGGTCCAGGCGGCGGGATCGGCGGGCACGACGTCGGTGTGGCCGGAAAGGCCGATGCCCGGCACATCCGCCGGGCCGATGGTCGCGAACAGGGAGGCCTTGGCGCCGTCCTCGGTCGGCACCAGCTCGGAGGCGACGCCGTGTTCGGCCAGGTAGTCCTCGACGAAGGCGACGAGCGCGCGGTTCGATTTGTGGCTCGTGGTGTCGAACGCGACGAGGCGATCGAGAAGCGCGATGGCGGAAGCAGTGAGGGGGGTGTTCGGCATGTCGGCTCGTGGTGGGTGTGCGCGCGTCCCGCGCTCAGTTCACGCGCCGGAGCGCGTAGGGGCTATCGAGCGAGAAGGCGGGGACGGCAACGTCGAACAGGCGCCCGGCGTCGTCCACCATCTGGTAGCTGCCGACCATGATGCCGGAGGCCGTCGACAGCGGACAGCCGGACGAATACGTGAACGACTGGCCCGGCGGGATGACCGGCGTCTGGCCGACGACGCCGGGGCCGCGCACTTCCTCGGTCTTGCCGTTGGCGTCGGTGATGCGCCAGATGCGGCTCTTGAGCTGGACCGAGCGCTCGCTCTCGTTGGTGATCTCGATCGTATAGATCCAGAAGAAATACGCTTCCTCCGGCGTCGATTGATCGTCCGAATACTCGGGCGTGACGCGGATGCGTATGCCTTCCGTCACCTGCTCGTAGGGTGTGTCGTCGCTCACAGGGCCAGTCCGCCGTTGGGTTTGGCCAGATCTACCATGCCCTGGAGCATTTTGCGATCCGATGGAATCGGATCGCAGGCCCCAGTGTCTTGAGGGATCGTATTTTCTTGCGAGCGCCGGCGCGCGGGACGCCGACGGGTTCGCTGCCCGTCCGTACCGGGATCAGCGGGCCGCGGTAACGGCGGCTTCGAGGTCGGCGGCCAGATCGCCCGCGTTTTCGAGGCCGACCGAGAGGCGCAGCATGCCGTCCGAGATGCCGAGCTCGGCGCGCGCCTCGGGCCCGATGCGGAAGTGCGTCGTCGTCGCGGGATGCGTGATGATGCTTTTGGCGTCGCCGAGGTTATTGGAGATCTTGACGATCCTGAGCGCGTTCTGGAGCTTGAACGCGGCCGGCTTGCCGCCTTCCACCTCGAACGCGATCATCTGGCCGCCGCCGGTCATCTGCTTCCGGGCGAGGGCGGCCTGCGGGTGGTCGTCGCGGCCGCAGTAAATGACGCGCGTCACGCCCTTGAGCCCGGCCAGGTGGTCGGCCAGGGCGGCGGCGCTCGCCGTCTGCGCGTTGACGCGCAGCGGCAGCGTCTCGAGGCTCTTCAGCATGACCCAGGCGTTGAAGGGGCTCAGCGACGGGCCGGTCTGGCGGAAGAAGTCTTGCAGGTGGTCGGTCAGGAATTTCTCGGAGCACAGCACCGCGCCGCCGAGGCAGCGGCCCTGGCCGTCGATATGCTTCGTCGCGGAGTAGACGACGACGTCGGCGCCGTGCGCCAGCGGGCGCTGCTGCATCGGCGTGGCGAAGACGTTGTCGACGACGGTCGTGATGCCGTGCTTCTTGGCGAGCGCGGAGACGGCCGCGATGTCGACGAGGTCGAGCGTGGGATTGGCCGGCGTCTCGAAAAAGAAGCCGCGCGTGTTGGGCCGGACGGCGGCTTCCCACTGGGCGATGTCGCGGCCGTCGATCAGCGTCATGGCGATGCCGAAGCGCGGGCACAGCGTCTCGACGATGTAGCGGCAGGAGCCGAACATGGCGCGCGCGGCGACGATGTGATCGCCGGCCTTCAGGAACGACAGCAGGCCCGCGGTGACGGCGGCCATGCCGGTGGCCGTGGCGCGGCAGGCTTCGGCGCCTTCGAGCAGGCGCAGGCGCTCCTCGAACATGGAGACGGTGGGATTGGCGAAGCGCGAGTACTGGAAGCCGGGGTCCTCGTTCTTGAAGCGGGCTTCGGCCTGCTCGGCGGAGGTGTAGACGAAGCCCTGCGTGAGGAAGAGCGCTTCCGAGGTCTCGCCGTACTGCGAGCGTAGCGTGCCGCCATGGACAAGCTGGGTTTCGGGGCTCCAAGTCGCCGGGTCGGCGGAAATGGGCGTCTTCGTGGTGGCCATGGCATCGTCCTCGCGCGGGCTGATCGAGCCCAAAAATAAAACCCGGCCGGTCCTCCCCCGCTTCAACGAGCCGGGGCGGACCCATTGCCGGGTCGCGCGTGGGGCCCTCTTTAGCGAGTTCTTTAACGTGGCTGCAAGCCGGCCGGCCAAATCACCACGATCGTCGCCGGGGGTTGCCCGCCGCGATAGAAGCGGATTAGCCCTTCCTTGCTCTTGGCGTCAAGAGGCGCTTCGTCTACAGCGTGGCTGACAGGGAGCCTCGACACGATGCCTAAGTCCGCGAAACCTGAAGCGTCAGCGACGGATGCGCCTCTCGGCGTGGCGGCGAAGGACGGCATTCTGCCCGTGCAGGCCATCCGCGCGCTCATCTCGGCCCGATCGCTCGTCGCCTCCGAGCCGTTCGAGGCGGGGCAGATCCAGCCCGCGAGCGTGGACCTGCGGCTCGGCCCCAAGGCCTATCGCGTGCGCGCGAGCTTCCTGCCGGGCCAGGGCAGCTCCGTGGCGGAGCGCCTCGAAGAGCTCAAGCTGCACGAGTTCGACCTCACGAACGGCGCCGTGCTCGAAACCGGCTGCGTCTACGTCGTGCCGCTGCTGGAGAGCCTCAGCCTTCCGGGCGGGATCGCGGCGTCCGCCAATCCGAAAAGCTCGACCGGGCGGCTCGACGTCTTCACGCGCGTGATCGCGGAAGGCGTGCCGGCCTTCGATCTCGTGCCGGCGGGCTATCGCGGTCCGCTCTACGCCGAGATTTGCCCGCAGACGTTCCCCATCGTCGTGCGCCAGGGATCGAAGCTCACGCAGCTCCGGTTTCGGCTCGGCGATCCGCGCGAGACGGACGCGGGGCTCGAAGCGCTGCAGGTCTCGCAGACGCTGGTCTCGGGGACGACGGCCGACATCCGCGACGGCATCGCGCTCTCGGTGGCGCTCGCGGGCGATCCGGACGGGCTCGTCGGCTACCGCGCGAAGAAGCACACGGGCGTGGTGGACGTGGACCGTCCGGGCGCGTGCGCGACCGCCGACTACTGGGAGCCGGTGCGGGCGGACGCGAAAAAGCGGCTGATCCTCGATCCGGACCAGTTCTACATCCTGGCCTCGAAGGAGGCCGTGCACATCCCGCCGACGCATGCGGCGGAGATGATGCCGTTCAATCCGCTGGTCGGGGAGTTCCGCGTTCACTATGCGGGCTTCATGGATCCCGGGTTCGGTCACTCGGCGGCGGGCGGCGCGGGCTCGCGCGTGGTGCTGGAGGTGCGCTCGCACACGGTGCCGTTCATTCTCGAGGACGCGCAGATCATCGGGCGGCTCGTCTACGAGCGCATGCTCGAAGTGCCCGAGACGCTCTACGGCCGCGACCTCGGCAGCCACTACCAGGCGCAGGGCCTGAAGCTCTCCAAGCATTTCCGGTAGGAAAGCGGCGCCGCAATACGTTCCGCATCAAGTAGCCGCGCTCACGCTGGTTTCTGGCAGGCCGCCTTCAGGATGGCGGGGACGACGCCGGGAAAGCGGGCCTCGATCTCGTCGAGGCGGAGCGTGTTCACGACCTCCGTGCCGCGGCGCTCGGACTGGATGAGCCCGGCTTCGCGCAAAATCTGGAAGTGATGCGACTGCGTCGACTTCGGCAGGTTGGCCGGCGCGGCCGACGAGCAGTTCAGCGGGCAATTGCCACCGACGAGGCGGCGCACGATCTCGAGCCGCACGGGATCGGCGAGCGCATAGAGAATGCTCTCCAATTTCAGCATGTCGACGGGCGGGTGAACAAAGGGTCGTTGCATGCCCGGAATATGGCCGCAATTTCCTTAAATTCAATAGTTCGATAATCTTGAACTACCGTACTGACGATCCTATCTCCGCCTCAGCCGTCGTCGGGAGACGGCAGCCGGTCACAGGCTCAATTTCGGGGTAGCGAATTGAAGAAATTGGAGAAATTCCTATGTCTCGTCCCCTTGAAGGCAAAATTGCGCTGGTTACGGGCGCAAGCCGCGGCATCGGTCGCGCCATCGCGGAGCGGCTTGCGGGCGATGGCGCTCTGGTCGCGGTCCACTACGGCGCCAACCGCGGTGCCGCGGACGACGTCGTCAACGGCATCATCGCCCAAGGCGGGTCGGCGTTCGCGATCGGAGCGGACCTTGCCGCCAAGGATGGCGTGAGGGTGCTGTTCGCCGCGCTCGACACGGAGCTTTCGGCGCGGACCGGCAGCACGCGGTTCGACATCCTCGTCAACAATGCCGGCATCGCTCCGTTCGTCGCCTTCGCGGAGACGACGGGCGACGTGCTGGACCGGATCTACACCGTCAACGTGCGGTCGGTGTTCCTCGCGTCGCAAGAAGCCGCCAAGCGGCTCAACGACGGCGGGCGCGTCGTGAACCTGTCGAGCGAGGTCGCCAAGGCGCCCGCGGGCAAGCTCACCGCCTATTCGCTGCTCAAGGCGCCGATCAACAATTTCACGCAGGCGCTGGCGGTGGAGCTGGGGGAACGCGGCATCACGGTCAACGCGGTGGCACCCGGCGCGATCGACACGGACATGGCGGCCGATCTCGTGCAGGACCCGGAGATCGTCGCCCATCTCAAGGAGCAGCAGGCGCTGAAGCGCATTGGCCAGCCGGAGGACATCGCCGACGTGGTGGCCTTCTTCGCCGGCGACAGCTCGCGCTGGGTCACGGGGCAGACCGTCTACGCCTCGGGCGGCCTCGCGCTCACGATCTAGCGCTGACGCATTCCTCGCACACGTCCGACCATCACACGTCTTATCCATGGAGAGAGCCATGATACGTCCCCTCGAAGGCAAGATCGCGCTCGTCACAGGCGCAAGCCGCGGCATCGGCCGCGCCATCGCCGAGCGTCTCGCGCAGGACGGCGCGCTCGTCGCGGTCCATTACGGAAAAAACCAGGCAGCGGCGACGGAGACCGTGTCGTCGATCCTGGCGACGGGCGGGGAGGCCTTCCCGGTGGGCGCGGATCTCGCGGCGAGGAACGGCGTGACGCAGCTCTTCGCAGCCCTCGACGAGGAGCTGATCGCGCGCACGGGCGCGACGCGGTTCGACATTCTCGTCAACAATGCCGCCGTCGCGCCGATGCTGAGCTTCGAGAGCACCAGCGAGACGATGCTCGACGAGATCTACAGCGTGAACGTCAAGGCCGTGTTCTTCGCCACGCAGGAGGCGCTGAAGCGGCTTCGCGATGGCGGACGCATCGTCAACATTTCGAGCGGCGTCGTGCGCACGCCGATCCCCGAGGCGACGGCCTATTCGATCCTCAAAGCGCCGATCGACAATCTGACGAAGGTGCTCGCACCCATCGTCGGCGCGCGGTCCATCACCGTCAACGCGGTGGCGCCGGGCGTGATCGAGACGGATATGTCCGCCGCGTTCTCGCGCGACACGCATCAGGCCGAGTTCGTCAAAAGCCGGCAGTCGCTGAAGCGCATCGGCCAGCCGGAGGACATCGCCGACGTCGTCGGATTCCTCTCCGGTCTCGAAGGGCGCTGGGTGACGGGTCAGGTCATCGAAGCGTCGGGCGGTACGGCGCTGACGTTCTCGTGACGCTCCGCTCGTGACGGTGATGTCAGCCCGGCTTTCGTCCGGGTGACGAAGCGCGGCGCGGCGCCGCTTTCCCCCTGTGTCCCCCCACAGCGGCGCCGTGCTCACGCTCCCCTTCTCGGCTCGTCCGGGACGCTTCGTCACCCGTGCCAAGGCCGGGCGCGTCATGCGGCCGCGAGATAGCCCGCGATGAAGCGCTGATAGATCGCGGTGAGCTGCTCGAGCTCGGCGACGGCGACATGCTCGTCGACGGCATGGATCGTCTTGTTGACGGGGCCGAACTCGACCACCGGGCAGATGTCCTTGATGAAGCGCGCGTCCGACGTGCCGCCGCCGGTCGTCAGCGCCGGGCGGCGTCCCGTCTCCGCTTCGATGGAGGCGACGAGCTCTTCGACGAGCACGCCCGACGGATTGGTGAGGAACACGTCGCCCGTGCCCGAAACCGAAAGGTCGTAGCGCGCGCCGACGGTGGCGGCGGCGGCCGCGCACTGCTCGTGCAGCCAGGCTTCGATGGTGGCGCGGTTCCAGGTGTCGTTGTAGCGGACGTTGAAGATGGCGCGCGCCTCGGCCGGGATGACGTTCGACGTGCGGTTCGGGACCGAGATCACCGTCGTCTGCAGGTTCGACGGCTGGAAGTGCGCCGTGCCGCGGTCGATCTCGGCCGAGCAGAGCCGGTCGATGATGCGGGCGAGCTTCGGGATCGGGTTGTCGGCCTTTTGCGGATAGGCGGAATGGCCCTGGCGGCCGTGCACGACGATCTCGCCGTTGATGGATCCGCGGCGGCCGATCTTGATCTCGTCGCCGAGCGCCTCGGGGTTCGACGGCTCGCCGACGAGGCAGGCGCTGACCTTCTCGCCGCGCGCCTTCATCCAGTCGAGCACCTTCATCGTGCCGTTGATGGACGGGCCTTCCTCGTCGCCGGTGATGAGGAACGAGAGCGAGCCACGCTGCAAGCCGCCGTTCTGGTCGAGATGGCGCAGCACCGCGGAGACGAAGCAGGCGACGCCGCCCTTCATGTCCACCGCGCCGCGGCCGTAGAGGATGCCGTCGCGGATCACGCCCGCGAACGGCGGATCGGTCCAGGCGTCGAGATCGCCGGGCGGTACGACGTCGGTGTGGCCGGCGAAACAGAGATGCGGCTCCTCCGTGCCGAGGCGGGCATAGAGGTTCTCGACGTCGGGCGTGCCCGCTTCCGAGAACGTCATGCGATGGCAGGTGAAGCCCGCCGTCGCCAGCACGGTTTCGAGCAGGGTGAGGGCGCCGCCTTCCTCGGGCGTCACGCTCTCGCAGCGGACGAGCGCCTGCGTCAGCGAGACGGGATCGTGCGGGTCGAAGGTCGTCATGCGATTCCTTTCGGGCCGAGGGCGTCGCTGGCCGGACGCGTCGGCATGCGCTGCTGGACCAGCTCGATTTTCTGCCAGATCTTCTGGCCGAGGTGCGCGGTCAGGCGCTCGATGTCGCCGACCGCGTCGACGATGGCGGGATCGCGCAGCTTGTCGGCGTAGAGGGCGGCGACCTTGCTCGCGAGCGACAGCAGCTCCGAGCAGTAGCCGAGATAGCGCAGGAGCTGGTGGGTCGACATGCCGCGCTCGGGCGACGAGGACGTGCGCGGCGCACCGAACGCGCTCGGGTCCTTCGTGAGCTGATGCATGTCGATGACATGGATGATGGAGCGCAGCTCGTGCAGGGCCTTCATGGCGCGGTCGCGACGCCAGCGGTTTTCGAGGCTCGAGAGATAGAGCGCCAAGCCGCCGAGCACGATGAGGAGGCTCGTCGCGGAGTCGATCCCCTGCATCACATTGGTCAGCTCGTTCGACGTTTCGAGATCGAGCGCCTCCCAGACCAGCCAGCCGAGGAGGGCGAGGCCGGCGGCGAGGATGGCCGCCACGAAGGCGCGGATCCAGAGGTTCGGCCGCGCGATCGCGGCGATGCTGGCGGAGGTGTGGCGTGCGATGTCGGTCAGCTCCTGGCTCACGCGCTGCAGGCCCGTGTGCGGAAACCGCTCGCCGATGCGCCGGGCGAGGACGTCCAGCGTCTCGATGATCCTGCCGGGATCGAGCGATCGGAAGGCCGGGTTCGAGGGGCTTTGTGGCGGCATGGCCGGGGTCCGTCAGGCGGGAGCGCGGAGCCTATCTGCTTGTCGGAAGCACGCTAGCATGGGCCTCGACCTCAGTCGCGGAGCAGCTCGTTGATCGAGGTCTTCGAGCGGGTCTTCTCGTCCACGCGCTTGACGATGACGGCGCAGTAGAGGTTCGGACCCGGCTCGCCGTTCGGCAGCGGCTTGCCCGGCATGCTGCCCGAGACGACGACGGAATAAGGGGGCACGTAGCCGAAGTGCTTGTCGCCGGTGGCGCGGTCGATGATGGTGGTCGAGGCGCCGAGGTAGACGCCCATGGAGAGCACCGAGCCCTCGCCGACGATCACGCCCTCGGCCACCTCGGCGCGGGCGCCGATGAAGCAGTTGTCCTCGATGATGACGGGGCCGGCCTGGAGCGGCTCCAGAACGCCGCCGATGCCGGCGCCGCCCGAGATGTGGCAGTTCTTGCCGATCTGCGCACACGAGCCGACGGTGGCCCAGGTGTCCACCATCGTGCCGGTGTCGATGCGGGCGCCGAGGTTGACGAACGACGGCAGCAGCACGACGCCGGGGGCGATGTAGGCGGAATGGCGTACGAAGGCGCCGGGCAGCACGCGGAAGCCGCCCTTCTTGAAATCGTCCTCGGTCCAGCCTTCGAACTTCGGCGGCACCTTGTCCCAATAGAACGAGCCGGCCGGACCGCCCTGGATGAGGCCCATCTCATTCAGGCGGAACGAGAGCAGCACGGCCTTCTTGAGCCACTGGTTGACGGTCCATTCGCCGTTGATCTTCTCGGCAACGCGCGCTTCGCCCTTGTCGAGCAGCTCGAGCGCGGCGACGACGGCATCGCGGATCGGCCCGGTCGTGGCCGAGGTCACGCCGTCGCGGGTTTCCCATGCTGCTTCGATGGTCGTCTTGAGGTCGTTCATCCGCGTCGCCGCCCTATTCGAATTTCGGAGTGTCTCGATCGTAAAGCTGGGCGTTCATGGAGGCTCTGGCCCGGGTCTGTCAATGGCAGGCGGCCCCGGTG
>CAYLSI010000063.1:7942-15278 GCA_964386545.1 uncultured Hyphomicrobium sp. | reverse complement strand
CCCGTCCAAGCGGAGCTTGGCTCCGCCAAGACGGGGAGAGGTCGGCCGCGCAAGCGGCCGGGTGAGGGGGCACTGCACTTCAAACATAAACCGGAAAGACTCTAGTTCCCGTCACGCGCCGCCAGTTTCGGCTTCGCCAGCTCCGCTTCCACGGCCTTCACGAGCCGGTCCGCATCGGGCGCGGTCGACGAATAGAAGCTCGTCACGAGCTTGCCGTCGCGCCCCACGAGATACTTGTGAAAGTTCCACTTCGGCGCGTTGAGCCAGCCGAGCTGGTCGCGTGCCCAGGCATAGAACGGATGCGCGCCGTCGCCCGACACCACGACCTTGTCGGTCAGCGGAAACGTGACGCCGAACATCCCCTCGCAGAATTCCTTGATCTCGCCCGCCGCCTTCGGCTCCTGCCCGCCGAAGTCGTTCGACGGCACGCCGATCACATGGAAGCCCTGGCTCTGGTACTTGGCATCGAGCGCCTGCAGCGCTTTGTACTGCTTGGTGAAGCCGCAGAACGAGGCCGTGTTGACGACGAGCAGCACCTTCCCCTTGAAGTCCGAGAGCGGCATGGGCTTGCCGTCGATGGACGTGAACGCGAAGTCCCAGGCCGTGGTCTCGCTTGCCGTCACCGGATCCGCTCCCCCGCCCATCAGAGCCGCCAAGCTCGACAGCGCCGCGGCCGCACCTTTGAACGTCATGGCTCCTCCTCGCTCGCAGTTGCAGGCCCTACACATAAGGAGGGGCAACGGGTGCTGCCAGCTATCCAAAACGTAACTTTGCAATCGCCCCGAAGCATGGCACGCTATGAAAATCATTCAACAACTGGAAGGAGGTGATCCGATGTCGAGTGGGATCTTGAGGACGGCGATGTCGCGATCGCTGGGTTTCAAGCCGGATCTGCCTTCGGGTGCCGTCTGAACCGAGCGATTGAGCGGCCGGGCGCAACAACCGCCTGAACACGCCGCCGAAATCTCACGGGGGCTGCCCATCGGGCGGCCCCTTTGCTTTTGTGGATAGCCTGTGTTGTAGATGACCCGCCGCGCTGGCGGAGACCGCGGCCCGCGCTAGAGCCTGATCGTCTGAGATGCGAGCGTCCTGCCGAAGGCAGGCAAGAGTGTCCTGCCGAAGGCGGGCAAAATGGAGCGCTCGCATCGAGGGCGTGAATCAGACTCTCGAACAAAGACTTAGAGCGCGTTCATGCGCAAAATCCGAGTCCAATAAGGGTGAACGCGCTCTAGTTGAGCACGTCGATATTCGCCACGAACGTCTTCGCCCCGCTCCGGAACACGAGCTTCGTCTGGCCGGCCTTGAGCCCGCGCACGACGAAGCGCTGCGCCCCGGCGCTCCGCACCGCCACGAGATGCGGCTGGCGGCTGGCCGCACGGTCGAGCGCCCACGACGTCCCGTCGAGATGCAGCGTCGTGCTCTCGCCCACATGCAGCACCTGCCCGTCACCCGCCATGACACCCACGGCGAACGGCAGGGCCATCAGGACCGCGAGCATCGGGACGAGGCAACGACGCGCGAGCAGAGACATGGTGATGACGACGGCTCCTTTCCGTCAGAGCGCCGGCACGAGACATATGACCAAGACATATGACAGAGTGCCGGCACGTCCGGAAAAATCGCACGGGACGCTGCTCGGGCGCAATCCAACGGCCGGAACTTGGGAGAAGAAGGCGATAGGGCGCCGTTGCCGCTTGCGCCGCCCCGCGCCCAAGAAGGCGCCGGCTACTCGCTCGCGCCGATGACCTCGACGACCACGTCGACGGATTTCGCCGCCTCCCCGGTCGAGCGCACATAGTCGAACTTGAGCTTGGCCTCGCCCGCGGCCACGCCCGTCACCTCGAAGCGCTGCTTCTTGGGCGCACCCAGGACCGGCCGCTTGCCGGGCTCGGGGGCCGCCGCCGCCGCGTAGCCCTGGTCGGCGAGCGACACCAGCTCCGCATTCGCGCTGCCCGCCGCGTCGAGCACCCACGAGTAGCCGGTGGACGGGTTGCCATCGAGCTCGATCGTCGTGGTCGCGCCCACCATCACCTGCAACGTCTCGTCGTTGGCCGCGAAGCCCGGCGCGAGACCCACCACGAGCAGAAAGACGACGGCCGCCGCGCCACGCCGAGCGGCGCGCACCGCCGGCAGGAGTGTCGTTCGACCAAATGCAACGGCGCGCATGAAACCTCCGATGGGATGGGCGATTGATCCAACTTTGCCCGTATGCAGACCATTGCACGCGCGCCGTTGCGCCGTCCATCCATCGGCACGAACATTTCGGAGTTAGCAGAGCCCGGGCGGCATGCGCCTCCGTTTCCCGGCGCCAGACAACGCCACTGCGCCATCGATGCCAGCCAGCGCCGAGATCTCGACCGCAAGCTGTGCGCCGCACGCACCCTCTAAAAGATCAGCGGAATCAAAGCCGCGGCCGTCCCTCCCCTTGCAGCGGCCCGACGCCCGTGGCATTCCTTGAGGATTGTTCCCAGACGGAGTGTTTCTCCATGGCATTGCTGACCTCGCGCCAAACGGCCTCGTCGCTGGCTCTGATCCTCGCCGGTTTCCTGATTGCGCCTGCCGCGGAGGCGGGCCCGCTCGCGGCCGCCAAGGCGGACGTGAAGAGCGCCGTCGTCAACGTCGATCACGATTGGGATGACGACGACCGCTACTATTCGCGCCGGTATTACCGCCGCCACTACCGCTCGTCCTATTACGACCGCCCCTACTACGGTTACGGCTACCGCCGTCATCGCCATGTCGACGTCGATGCGCCGTTCGCCTCGGTGCGCGTGCGTCCGCGCGGCGTCTGGGTGCGCGCCCCGTTCGTCCGCCTTTACGTGCCTCGTTACTAGAAATTGCAGGCACCCGAAGAGTTTGGGCCTCGTCCCGTCATCGATCCGGGGCGTGGCTTGCGTTTTTTGAGAGGCATTCACTCTTTAACGATGTTTTTCCTCCATCTGACCGCAATTCCGTCCATAGTGGTCGGTGTTGCGTTGGTCTCAGGGGAGGTAAAGCGTGTTCAGCCGTGGCTCTAATTCCGATACGGGGGCTCCCAAGCCGCCCGTCATCCCGAGCGTCAATCCGCCAAGCCCCCCGGTTCCGCCCGCTCCTCCCGCCCCCACTGCCGTTTCGAACGGACGCTCCTCGCCCTTCGGCACCGCCAGCACCATGGGCCAGTCGATGATCGGCACGGATCTCACGATCCTCGGCGAGAAGATCACGATCATCTCCCAGAACAGGTTGCAGATCGACGGCGACATCCGCGGCGACGTCAACGGCAAGCAGATCGTGATCGGCGAGGACGGCTCGGTCATCGGCACCGTGTGCGCCGAGCAGATCGAGGTGCGCGGCGGCGTGCGTGGCGCCATCAAGGCCCAGACCGTCATGCTCCACCCGACCTCCGTGGTCGAGGGCGACATCTTCCACCAGACGCTGTCGATTTCCGAAGGCGCGCAGTTCGACGGCCGCGTGCGCCGCGCGCGCGATCTCGCCGAGATCAAGCCCAATCTCGACCCGAACTCTTATCCGATGCCCGAGGCAACGAACCAGTCGGGCTGACCATCATATCGAACGATGGGGGGAGGGCCCTCTGCCTGCATCTGCGGCAGAGGGCTTTTTCATGCGCTGACGCCGTGCGGCGTGGCGCGCGAGGCCTTAGAACGGCCGGCGGCCGGCGCTGTTGGCGTCGATGCACGCGATGTAGATGCGGTTGTCGCGACCGACGTGCTGGCAGACGTTGCGCTTGAGGTTCGGGTTGTTGCGGATCTCGGCCGCCGAAACCTTGACGCCGTGCTCGCGGGCGACTTTCGCCACCAGCTCGTCCTGGCAATAGGGGGTCGCAATCGGCGAGCCGTTCACGATCTGATTGCCGCCGACGCATTTGATGCGCGCTTCCGCCGGGGCGGCGGAGGCGATCGCGATCAAGGCCAGACCCGCTGCTGCGAAGAGCGAGGACGCGCCGGTCTTGAAGTGAGAGGTCATTGAGATACTCCTTGCTTGGGCCTCCGGCCATGGGGATCAGCCGGAGCGCCGGGACAATGTCCGAGCCGAAGGCGGCGCGCAGTGACGTAGGTGACAGCAGGCGGCAGGGACGCGTGGCGCCGGCTCTGCGGCTCGGGCGGCTCCGCAGGACCCTGCAATTCTCTTCTACCTAGGGTATGGGTATCCGCGCACCGACTTCAAGGCGGCGAGGGATGCCCGGATGCTGACGATCTACGATACGACAGGCCAGCGCCTGACGCACCACGACGAGGCGCAGCCGGTGGGGCCGGCGACCGTCTGGTACGATCTCCTCAACCCCACGAAGGAGGAGGACAACAAGGTCGAAGCCCTCCTCGGGATCTCGGTGCCGACGCGCGCCGAGATGCGCGAGATCGAAGCCTCGAGCCGCTTCTATGAGGAGAACGGCGCGAGCTACATGACGGGCTTCCTCGCGACCCCGGTGAACGGCGAGACGATCGCGACCTCGACGCTGACGTTCATCCTCGCCGCCGACGCCCTCGTCACGGTCCGCTATACGGACAGCAAGGTGTTCCCGATGTTCCTCGCGCGCGTCGAGCGCGGCGATGCCTCCTGCCGGACCGGCGTAGGCCTCATGATCGGGATCATCGAAACGCTGATCGAGCAGCAGGCCGACCTGATCGAAAAGGTGCAGGACAGCGTCGAGCGGATCGCCAAGAGCGTCTTCAACCTCGACACCCGGCGTACGCCCGAGACCAAGCTCGACGTGCTGCTCAAGGGCGCCGGCGCCCAGGGCGACATGATCGCCCGTCTCACGGAGAGCGCGACCTCGCTCGAGCGGATCCTGCACGTGCTGCGCAACACCGCCCGCGAGCGCAACTGCGACGGCAAGATCTTCCAGCGCATCGAGACCGTGGATCGCGACATCAGCTCGCTCTCCGAGCACATGCGCTATCTCTCGGACCGCATCGGCCTGTTGTTGAACGCCACGCTGGGCCTCATCTCCAACGAGCAGAACCAGATCATCAAGCTGTTCTCGGTCATGGCGGTGATGCTGATGCCGCCGACGCTGGTCGCCTCGGTCTACGGCATGAACTTCGAGCACATGCCGGAGATCAAATGGCTGCTGGGCTATCCGATGGCGCTCGTCATGATGGTGGTCTCGGCGCTGATCCCGTTCGTCTACTTCCGCCACAAGGGCTGGCTCTGACGCTGCGCCCAACGCAGCGGGCCGAGCGCACGCAACCTCCGCAATCCGCACTGTTCGGGGCCATCCCGAGAGGGTGCCCGATTTCGGCTTTACGGACGCCACTAAATGGCCGCAATTCCAGAGCCTTGTCGAACAATCGTAACCTCGTTTGTTCTGCGACCTGCCGTCGCATAAAAACCTGGCAAGTCAGAAAAAGCGGAACCTTATCAACGTCGGCGCGGCGTGCCTTTAATCGACGTTCAATTGCAGCCATTGATTCCTCCCAATTCGGCTGTTCAGGTGCGCCCACCAGAACGGGAGCTAAGGGAAACCCCGTATATTGAGTGGCAGGACATGTTCTGGTGTTGCGCTGAGGCTCTCTTTCGCAACGGCAACTAACATCTTGAAAAAGATGAAACTCCGCGGAGAGCGGAGCGGCCAGATTGGGTTCCGCAGTGGAACCGGCCGAGTGAGCCGCACGAGCCCTGGCCCTGCCGCAGGAGGTATGGAGATTTGAATATGCGGTATTTGACACTCGCGGCGCTGGCCGCCCTGTCCGTTGGCCTGATGGATGCTCGCCCGGCGAGCGCGGCTGCCTGGCAGTGCGTCGGTCCGGAAGTCGCTTGCGGCTCGTCGAGCGCGGCGAAGAAGGCCACCTACAACGGCTACAAGAAGCAGGCCACCAAGGCTCAGAAGGGCAGCCTCTCGGCGCGCCGCGCTGCAGCCCGCAACAACAAGGTCGCCAAGGCTTACACCGGCGGCTCCTACGGCGGCGGCTCGACCGGCATCGCCTCCTACTACTGGCAGGGCCAGCAGACGGCTTCGGGCCAGCGCTTCAACCCGAGCGGCATGACGGCGGCTCACCGCACGCTGCCCTTCGGCACCAAAGTGCGCGTCACCAACCACTCGAACGGCCGCTCGGTCGTCGTGACGATCAACGACCGTGGCCCCTTCATCAAGGGCCGCATCATCGACCTGTCGCGCGGCGCCGCCCAGGTGATCGGTATGACCGGCCAGGGCCTCGCCCGCGTCTCGGTCGAGCGTATGTAAGATCCGCACGGGCTTCCGTGCCGAAGAAGCGGGCCGCGCAAGTGGCCCGCTTTTTTGTTGCCGCGACCGCCTTCACCACGAAGTGGGTTAAGGCTTGGGGCGCCGGAAAATATCGGTATATTGCGGAAAGTCACTATCCACGGGTGGACCTGCAAGTCAGATGAAGACGACGCCAAGCACAAAGGAGCGCGCGGCCGCCGTTCAGATCGTGCGCACGGCCATGGTGGAGAAGAAGCTCACCCAGGCGGAGCTGGCCGACGCCGCCGATTGCCACGAGAAAACGATCCAGAACCTGCTGCACGGCAAGCCCGTGCGCGAGCAGACGCTGTTCGACGTCGCGATGGTGCTGGGGCTCGACTACCAGCGGCTCAAGGAGTCCTGGTTCGGCTCCATGTCGACCGCCCAGCCCATGGAGCTCAAAGGCGAAGGCGGCGTCGTCGCGCCCGTCTACATGGGCGCCTACACCCACGCCGCCGTCGACCATTATATCGGCAGCTACCTCACGATCCGCCCTGCCTTCGCCAAGCCGGAGACGATCGTCGCCTACCGCACGGACATCGTCTGGGATCCCGAATGGCCGAGCCTCTTGTTCGAGGAGCGCGACCGGCCCGACGCCCCCTTCTCGCACCGCGGCCGCCTCTACGTGCCGGCGTCCTCCATGTACATCCACCTGGTCTCGCTGACCAAAGGCGCCATGCGCATGGTGCTGATCTCGCAGATCGACCAGAACGGCGAGATGCGCGGCCTGATCACGACGCTGAACAAGCAGCGCGCCGCCTACGTGCCCGTCTCCGCGCCGATCGTCTACCTGAAGCGCCAGGAGTTCAAGTCGCTGGCGCTCGGCGAGATCTCGTCGAAGATGCCGGACTACAAGATCTACAAGACCCTTCTCGAAGCCTCCGTCGAGGAAGGCTACGCCAAGCTCATCGGACCCTAGCGGCTTTCCGACTTGGGTGGATCCAAACTCCTGCCTCCCTTCGTCACGGCCGGGCATGAGGCGGCCATGCAGGGGTGGTGTTTCCACTTAACTCGGAAAGCCTCCAGCCGGAGCCAGCGCGCGCCCCGGTCCAAACTTTACGTCATGACGTCATGACCACCGCCCGCGCGGAGCGCAGCTCCGCAACGACGAGGCGGTCATCCAGGGCAGCAGACAGA
>CAYLSI010000063.1:0-7842 GCA_964386545.1 uncultured Hyphomicrobium sp. | reverse complement strand
CCGCGCGGAGCGCAGCTCCGCAACGACGAGGCGGTCATCCAGGGCAGCAGACAGAACATTTCAGACGAGCCCTACGCCCGCGAGCGCAGCTTTTCCGCCGGCTCGTCCTCGGCCGGCTCCTCCTCCGCGACGCGCGAGAGGTCCCCGTAGAAATGCGCCGCGAGATCGACCGTCTCGCGCCGCCCCACGGAAGCGAGATGCTGTCCGATCCACTTGTGCGCCTGCGTGCGTCCCGCGCCTTGGAGATACGTCAGCAGTCCCAGGTCGGGCTTCATCTTGCTGTCGTCGGAGAGAGACGCCGTATAGCGGCCCGCTTCGATGAGGTGGAAGCGGTGGCTGACCAGCGGGTTCTGCTTGCCGCGCCGGAAGCCGCCGAACCGGCCGCGCGACGCCTCCCGCACCTCGAGGATCAGCTCCACGTCGCGCAGCAGCGGCGCGTTGAACGTCAGCCGGTTGGCCGTGCTCGCGATCTCGCGCGCGCCCTTCGGCAGGTCGCGCCGCGCCAGCGCATTGATCTGCACGATCAGCGTGTCGCCGACCGGGCTCTCGCGCGCGAGCGTGACGAGATCGGGGTTCTTCGAAAAGCCGCCGTCCCAATACCCGGTGCCGTCGATCTCGACCGTCCGGTGCAGCGTCGGCAGGCACGCCGACGCCAGCACGCTGTCGACCGTCAGCTCGTGCTTGCGGAAGATGCGCGAGCGTCCCGTCGACACCTCCGTCGCGGCGATCAGGAGGCCGAGCGGGGCGCGCTCGCGGATGCCCTCGAAATCGATCGTGTCGGAGAGCAGCGTCCGCAGCGGATCGAAACCGAGCGGATTGAATTCGTACGGCGACAGGAGCCCCGCGACCTGCGCGAACGTGGAAGAGTTCGTGAGGCCGAACAGAAACGGGTTGAGGCGCAGGAGATCGGGAACGCCCGCCTTGTGCACGCCTTCCCACACCTCGCGGAGCTTCGCGCGCGCGCCCTCGCGCCCGCCGTTGGCGAGCCCCGACGCCAGCGCCACGGCGTTGACCGCGCCCGCGCTCGTGCCGGAAATGCAGCCGAACGAAATGCGGTCGTCCTCGAGCAGGCGATCGAGCACGCCCCACGTGAACGCACCGTGGGCGCCGCCGCCTTGCAGCGCGAGGTTGAGCTTGATGGGTCGTCTGAAGCGCAGCAAGAGCGATTACCCCGTCGACCTTGGACAGGGGGAACACTAGCACGAAGGACCCGCCGGTCTGCCCCCGCAATCGGCCGCACGCCGTGGACTGTCTGTCGTCAAAAAGAAGGCAGGATCCGCATTTTTTTCGAGCGTTCACGCCGTTGGCGGCGCGAGCTCGTACCGATCGAGCGTCACGACCTCGCCGCCTTCCACGGCGAGTCCCCGCGTTTCCGCGACAATCCGCGCGCCCGCGCCCTCCGCCGTCACGCGGATGACGCGATAGCGCGCCAGCGGCTCCTCGTGGCGAATGACCGCCGACGAGGCCGACGAGATGCCGAGCACCGGCGCACCACCCCGCCACACGAGCGTATCGCGATGGTTGTGTCCGTGCAGCACGAGCTCCGCACCCTGCCGGTCGAGCACGCTCGCGAACTGCGCGGCGTCCGCGAGCGCGCGCCGCCGCGGCGCCTGCCCCGGCAGCGGCGGGTGATGAATGAGGACGATGCGGATGGCGCCCGCGTCCTTGAGGCGGGCGAGCAGCGTCTCGAACTCCTGCAGTTGCGCGTCCCCCAGCCGCCCCTGCGCCGAGAACACCGGCGTCGGGATCGCGGAGTTGAGCCCCACGAGCGCGATCGAGCCGAACTCCTTGACGTAGGGAAACCGCACCGGCTCGCTGACGCCGAGCGAGGCGCTCCCGCGCATGTAGACGCCCCAGGTGTCGAGGCAGGAGGCCCCGTGCAGGCGCGCCGTATAGATGTCGTGGTTGCCCGGCACGACGGACACCGTCGCCGGATCGCCAAGGGAAGCGAGCCACGCCGTCGCCGCCTCATATTCTCCCGGCAAACCAATGTTGGCCAAATCGCCCGTGACGGCGATATGATCGGCTTGCTGCTGAAGTGCGTCGGCGGCGATGCGGTCCGCCACCTCGCGCCGGTGCACGCGCACGCGGCCCCGGTGCCAGTTGATGTAGCCGATGCCGCGCTTGGCATTCCAGTAGCGCCAATGGAATCCTTCGATCGGCCCGAGATGAACATCCGACATATGGATCAGTGTGAACGTTCCCGTCGTCATCGGCCCTCGATCGCTGAGCGCGCTGCCCCTCCCGTCCCGGCGTCACGGCAGAGCCGCGAGCCTCGCCCGGGTGCGTTGCCGTGACCGCCGAGAAGCTCATCACGAAAACGCTGCAGCGTTTTTGGCGCTACTCTCGCGGTTTGACCATGGGCGCGCAAGGCGCCGTGATCGACGGCGAGGAGAGGGTCCTGTTGATCCGCCATACCTATAGGCCCGGCTGGCATTTCCCCGGCGGCGGCGTCGAGAAAGGGGAAACGGCCGAGGATGCGTTGCGCCGCGAGTTGCACGAGGAAGCCGGCGTCGACGTTACGGAGCCGCCCGAGCTGTTCGGCCTCTACGCCAACCATCGCGCCTTTCCGGGCGACCACATCGCCCTCTACGTGGTGCGCTCCTGGCGCCAGACGCGCGTGCCCGAGCCGAACGCCGAGATCGCCGAGCACGGCTTCTTCCCCTGGGACGCCCTGCCGGACACGACGACGCCCTCCACTCGCGCCCGCGTGCTGGAGATCCGGGCCCTGCGCGCCCGCTCGGCCTATTGGTGAGGCCCCGTTCGGCCCATCGGCGAGACGCGGATGGCGGCACCCTGCGTTCTCCCAATTTGGTCGCGCTGGACCCGTAAAGTCCGCCATGCTAAAGCGCCGCCCCATGAGCAAAGGAATGACCCTTCTGAGATCGACGACGCCGCGACGAGCCGGCCGGCCCTGCTGCCGTCTGCCCGCCCGCGCGCGCGTCTGAACCTCATCCAGGATTGCCCTCCATGCTCTCGAAAGTCGTGAGCCGGCCCGTGACGCCGGACGACCTCCCCCGGATCTCCGCCCTGCACGGCCGCGTCTTCGGCCCGGGCCGCTTCGCGCGCACCGCCTATCGCGTGCGCGAGCAGATGGCGCCCGGCTCGGAGATTTCGCGCTTTTGCCGCCTGGCGACGGTCGAGGACCGGATCATCGCGGCGCTTCGCATGTCGGAGATCTCGGTCGGCGGCACGCCCGGCGCGTTGCTGCTCGGCCCGCTCGTCGTCGCGCCCGAATATGCGGGCCAGGGCTACGGCCGCGGCCTCGTCGGCGACGCCATCGACGCCGCGCGTGCGAACGGCATCCGCCTCGTGCTGCTGGTCGGCGATGAGCCCTATTACGGCCGCTTCGGCTTCAAGCCGGTGACGCCCGGCGCCATCGTGTTCCCGGGTCCCGTGAACACCGCGCGCATCCTCGCGCTCGAGATCGAGCCCGGCGCCTTGGCCGCCTACCGCGGCCTCGTCGCCGGACGCTGATCTAAGGTCACGCCCGCCTCAATCGGCGAACGGATCGCGCATCAGGATGGTGTCATCGCGCTCGGGGCTGGTCGAGAGCAGCGTGACCGGGCATTCGATCAGCTCCTCGATATGACGCACGTACTTGACCGCCTGCGCCGGCAGATCGGCCCAGCGCCGCGCCCCGCGCGTCGACTGCGACCAGCCTTCGAACGTCTCCCACACCGGCGTCACGCGCGCCTGCGCGTTGGCACCCGCCGGGAACCGGTCGAGCCGCTCGCCGTCGAGCATGTAGCCCACGCACACCTTGATCTCGGAGAAGCCGTCGAGCACGTCGAGCTTCGTCAGCGCGATGCCGCTGATGCCCGAGACCTTGGCCACCTGGCGCACGAGCACGGCGTCGAACCAGCCGCAGCGCCGCTTGCGTCCCGTGACCGTTCCGAACTCGTGGCCGCGCTGGCCGATGGTCTCGCCGATCTCGTCGGTAAGCTCGGTCGGGAACGGCCCCGCGCCGACGCGCGTGGTGTACGCCTTGGCAATGCCGAGCACGAAGCCCAGCGCCCCGGGACCGATGCCGGCGCCCGTCGCGGCCTGCGCCGACACCGTGTTCGACGACGTGACGAACGGATAGGTGCCGTGATCGACGTCGAGCAGCGCGCCCTGCGCGCCCTCGAACAGGATGCGCTCGCCCGCCTTGCGCGCCTTGTCGAGCAGGTCCCACGTCACGTCCACGTACGGCGTGACCTTGGGCGCGATCTCCGCCAGATCCTTGATCAGCGCGTCCTTGCTGATCTCCTCGCGGCCGAGCCCGCGGCGCAGCGCGTTGTGATGCAGAAGCAGCCGGTCGATCTTCGGCCCCAGCGTCGCGAGGTTGCGCAGATCCTGCACGCGAATGGCGCGCCGCCCCACCTTGTCCTCGTAGGCCGGACCGATGCCGCGGCCCGTCGTGCCGATCTTGCCGTCGCCGGCCGCCTCCTCGCGCATGACGTCGAGCTCGCGATGGAACGGCAGGATGAGCGTCGCGTTCTCCGCGATGCGCAGGTTCTCGTGCGTGATGGCCACGTCCTGCGCCTTGAGCTTCTCGATCTCCGCGCACAGCGCCCACGGGTCCACGACGACACCGTTGCCGATGACGCTGAGCTTGCCCGGCCGCACGACACCCGAGGGCAGCAGCGAGAGCTTGTAGGTCTTGTCGCCGATGACGAGCGTATGGCCGGCATTGTGACCGCCCTGGAAGCGCACCACGACATCCGCGCGCTCGGAGAGCCAGTCGACGATCTTGCCCTTACCCTCGTCGCCCCACTGCGCGCCGACGACCACGACGTTAGCCATTTGCCTTCACCAATTGTCATGAAATGGCCCCGGCTGATGGGCCGGGGCCTGAACCATCGAACCTACGTGTAGCGCCCATGGCGCCACGGGCCAACAACTATCCGCGCGCGTGCCGGAGAAGCCCGATTACTCGCGATAAGTCACGGATTTGGCGGAAGGCCACGAGACGCGGTAACCAAACTCGATGGTCTTTTCCTGGTCCGGATCGAGCTTGCCTTCCCACATCAGCACGCCGCGGCGATCGTCCACGTTCTCCTTGGTCGGAGCAGTGCGCCCCGTCAGCTCCACCTTGATGTCCTGGTTGGCCGAGACGGGAACCTGATCGTAGAGCGCGAAGTCGATGACCCGCTCGTGCATGCTCTTGGCCGAAAGGATGTAGTTGCGATTGTCCGTCCGCGACGTCGAGATCAGGCCCGTTTCTCCTCGCGTCTCGGCCGCCACCGCATGGCGCACGCGCACGAGGTCGTCGACGCCGAAGCCGAGCTCATGCTCCTCGCCCGGCGACAGGATCGGCAGGCGCCCCGAGCCGACGAACGTGCCGTCGCGGAAGAGCGACGCGACGCCCGGCAGCAGCGGCGTGCCCTTGGGCGCGGCGAACTTCGCATAGAGGTAGGCTTTCGCGTCGACCTTCGGCACGGCGCGCACCATCAACTGCGGCTCGAGGGCGTCGGTGCCGAGCTGGACGCGCTTCGATTCGCCCGTGTCGGGGATCGAGAGCCGCCCCGGCACGGTGTAGAGCGCATGGAACGGCGCCTGCACGATGTCGGCCGGGCGCTCGGCGATCGCGGCCTTCTTGAACCGGCGCGGCCCGGCGTCCTGGCGCCCTTCCTCGGCCTGCGGCATCGCCTCCGCCACGAGCCCGTCGTTGTCCATCATGCGCGGCGACGGAGCGGCCGGCGCGACCGCGACCGGCTGCGGCGGACGAACCTCGGGCTCGAAATCGACGATGACCGTCCGCAGCTCCGGAGCCGAGGCTCCGGCCGTCGGACGCGTGGTCGAGAGCGTCAGCTCCACATCGCCCCAACTCTCGCCGGTCCTCTGGCTGATCGAGGCGCGCCGGATGATTTCGAGCTTGGGCGCGACGGTCTTGGCGCCCGTGGCGAGGCGCACGTCATAGAGCGGCAGCCACGATGCATTGGCCACCTGATAGCGCAGCGTGATGTCGGCTTCGAGCGCCGACTGGGTGACGACGAAGACCTTCGCCTCCGTCCGCTCGGTCTTCTGCGGCGCAAGCTCCTGCAGCTTGATTTCGAGATCGCCGATGCGCCGGTCCACCTCGCGGATCTTGACCTGTGCCGCCAGCAGCGCCCGCTGCGCCTCCGCCGACCCCGCGCCGATCAGCGCCAGGATCGCGGTCCAATCCTCGCCCCGCTCCGCCCCGTTCGACGGCGCCGGACGCGACGGCAACTGCGCGAGGTTGCCGATCAGCGACTTCTGCGTCTCGGCCGCCTGCACCTGCGCTTCGAGGCCCGCGCGCTCGTCGCGGAGTGCCTCGATCTCGTTTTCGAGCCGGCGCTGCTCGCTCGCCGAAGCCTCCGCATCGGCGCGCGGCACGAACAGGCGGCGCGTATCGACGGAGCCGATTTCGAGCTTGCCCGTCGCGCTGCCCTCGACGCGGATCGAGCCGTCCACCGCGCCTGCCGGCAAATCCTGGAACAGGATCGTGTGCTCGCCCTTGTCGAGCTGCACCTTCGCGACCCGCACGACCTCCGCACCCATCGGAAACACGGTCACGGCGTCGATCTTCGACACCGCGGCCACCTCGGCCGCAACCGCGGCGGAGTGGTGGAGCGCAAACAGAACGAGCGCGGAGATGGCAACCTTCTTCACGGGTCTGCACCTTTCGGATGACGAATGCGACGGGAGCGGAGAAGCGGAAAAGGGCGCCGCGATCCCCCGCGGCCCTTCGGGACGTGTGCGTCCGTTTCCCGACCAAATTATGGCCAGCCCGCCGCATTTCCTGGAATGCGAGCGCGGGCCGTCGGGACTGGCGTGCATGTGGTTAAAACAAAAAAACGGGGCCGCCGAATGGCGACCCCGCTCTATCCCACGAAGACGCGGCCCGAGACAACTCACGTCAGGCCGCGCCTTCAATTCTTACTTCATGGCGACCGGATACATCGGCTGCGGATGGTCCAGACGGTAGCGGGCGCTGAGCAGCAGGTCATGCGAGGTGATGTCCTGCACCTGCAGACCGCTGTACGTGCTCGATCCGTCGAAGGCCGTTGCCGGGCCGGTCTTGACCGTACCCAGGTCCGTGTAGCGGTACGCGAAGTCCAGCGTGAGCTGCGGCGTCACGTCGTAGCTGAGGCCCGCATAGAGCGCCCAGGCGAAGTTGGTCGTCTGGTTGTCGCGATCGCCGTAGAAGACGCTGTAGTTCGGGACGTTGACGTCCTTGAAGCCCTGCATGTCGATCGACGCGAAACCGATACCGCCGCCGACGTAAGGCGTGATGCCGCGGAACGTGCCGAGATCGATGTAGGCGTTGGCGAGGCCGACCCAGCTCTCCATGTCAGCGGTGTATTCGTTGGTGCCGCAGCTTCCGGGGCAAGCGCCGTAGTTGTACGAGTCCTGGCCGACGACGAGCTGCTTGCCGCGATATTCACCCGTCACGTCGAAGCGCAGCCAGCGGCTGTGCTCGACACCGATGCCGAAGCCGTAGATGCCGCCGCTCTTGATGTCCTCATGGTGCATCGTGTGGTTCACGAAGGCGGGCTCGTCGACGAAGAACGCGCCGGGCTCGGGGTTCGACATGCCAATGGTGCCCTTGAGGTACCAGGCGCGGCCCGACGGAGCCGGCGGCGGCGGAATATCCTTGACGCTGCCGTAGCCGAGGTCAGCCGCTTGGGCCGGCGCGGAGGCTACGCAAAGAATGGCTGCGCTAACGGCTGCGCCCGCAAGGACGCAAACGCGTGACGTTCTCATGACTGTCCCTTTCGAATCCTGTCCCGACCCATCCGCCGGAATCTGAAAACAGACGCAGCACTAATCTCTGAGGGACTGTGGGGGAGAACGTTTAATATACACTTAAGCGGCGCATTGAACTGACACGCA
>CAYLSI010000062.1:0-15350 GCA_964386545.1 uncultured Hyphomicrobium sp. | reverse complement strand
GGTCGAACGAATAGGCGTCCTTCATCAGGAACTCGCGGCCGCGCATCACGCCGAAGCGCGGGCGGATCTCGTCGCGGAACTTCCATTGAATGTTGTACAGATTGCGCGGCAGGTCCTTGTAGCTGCGCACGCTGTCGCGAAAGATCGTGGTGATCACCTCCTCCGCCGTGGGGCCGAAGAGCATGTCGCGCTTGTGGCGGTCGGTGATGCGCAGCATCTCCTTGCCGTAGGCCTCGTAGCGGCCGCTCTCGCGCCAGAGATCCGCCGACTGGATCGTCGGCATCAGGAGCTCGACGGCGCCGGCCCGGTTCTGCTCCTCGCGCACGATGCCTTCGATCTTCTTCAGGACGCGCAGGCCCAACGGCAGCCAGGAGTAGATGCCCGCCGAGGACTGGCGGATCATGCCGGCGCGCAGCATCAACTGATGCGAGACGATCTCGGCTTCACTGGGGATTTCGCGCAGAACCGGCAGAAAGTAGCGGGAGAGGTTCATGTGAGGTTCGTGAGCCTGTCTTATGTTGCGTTGCAAACGCGATGGCGGGAACCCGGATGAGCCGCACGACGGGCTGTCCGCGGGCGCGTCAGGATCGTCCCGGCGTCAATAACGAGGAATGCCGCGGAGAGCAATCGCGCGGCACTCCGAGGCGCCCCGATGGGCCGTCCGGCGACAGGGAATTGTGCACTCCGACATGAAATCGTCATTCGAGCCGCCACGCGAGCACTTCGCTGCATGCGCTTTGTGCACCTCGGATTTTTTTCCTCGCAGCCCCGTGACATAGCGCCGCCGTTCGGTTATGGTGCGCTCGTTCACGTGACAGGGGCAAGGCCAATGATCCAGATGGCTCGCGGCCCAGGTCTAGGGAGAAAATGGCCGCAGTACCGAAGCTCGCTTCGGATCTGGGAGCCGCATAAAGCAGACGGCGCATAAAGCAGCCGCAGACAAGAGCCAAGGGCCAGCAAGAGCAAGGCGAATGCCTTGCTCTTCGCATTTTGGGCGACCGCTTCTCTCTTTTTCAGCTTTGCTTTTTTCAGTTCACGCCGTCCGCGTACGCAGAATCTGCGTCGTGATAGATGGTCGTGACGGAATGCGCTTGCCGGGATGGGCGCGCGGCCAGGCCAGACCCCGTGTTGCGGGTCAGCGCGTCACGCCGGCCGGAACGCTCGGCTCCGCCACGTACAGTCCGAGCCAGTCGTACTCGAGCGCGGCCCAGACGACACCAAACGCGATGGCCGAGACGACGGTGTTGATCAGTACCGTGCGCAGGAGGCGCGGCTTCACGGGCGCGCTTTCCGGCGTGCCGGCGACGACCTCGCCCGCCTCGCCCTGCGTCTTGACGCCGAGCGGCAGCACCGCGAACAGCGTCATCCACCAGATCATGATGTAGAGCACCACGCCGAGCGTCAGGGTCATAGGGTCGCCTCCACTCTGGAGAGACCGGGCCTCCGGCAAATCGGATCGGCGGACGCCCAGCCTCCGGGTCTCGTTTCGTGCGTTAGGCCTGCTCGAGCTCGGTCAGCGTGCCGCAGAAGTCCTTCGGGTGCAGGAAGAGCACCGGCTTGCCGTGGGCGCCGATCTTCGGGTTGCCGTCGCCGAGCACGCGCGCGCCCTGCTCCTTCAGCCGATCGCGCGCGACGATGATGTCGTCCACCTCGTAGCAGACATGATGGATGCCGCCGTCGGGGAACTTCTCGAGGAACTTGGCGATGGGCGAGTTGGCGCCCAGCGGCTCGAGGAACTCGATCTTCGTGTTCGGCAGCGTCACGAACACGACCGTCACGCCATGGTCCGGCTGCGCCATCGGCTCCGTCACCTCCGCGCCGAGCGCGTTCTTGTAGACGGCCGTTGCCGCCGCCAGGTCCTTGACCGCAATCGCTACGTGGTTCAGCCGTCCAATCATCTCACATCCTCAACAGGGTCTTCGCTGGCCGGAGCCGCATCTCGTTTTTCAGGACTTACCTTCGATCACGGTCGTCAGCACCTTGACAATAGGCTTCTTGCCCCAGGCGTTGGCGACCGCGCTGCGGACGCTGCGGCGCACCGCTTCCGTCACCATGTCGAGATCCCGCCGCCGTTCGCGCGGGATCGAGCGGAGCGTGCCCTCGACCGAGGACAGAACGATTTCCTCCATGGACTCGCCTTCGTCGTCCTCGAGCGGAATGCCGTCCATGGCCAGCTCGGGATCGGCCATCAGCTCGCCGCGGCGCGAAAGGCAAAGCGCGACGGCGATGATGCCGACGTGGGCCAGCTTGCGCCGCTCGCGCACAGGACCGTCGCCCGAGGGCACGATGAGACGGCCGTCGCGGAAGAGGCGGCCGACGGGGGCGTCGTCGACGATCCGCACGGGGCCGGGCGCCAGGCGCACCATCTCGCCGTTGAACGCGACCTGAACCTCGGGGATGCCGATCTCGCGCGCCAGCTCGCCGTGCGCCTTCAGGTGGCGGGCCTCGCCGTGCATCGGGATCGCGATGCGCGGACGGACCCAGGCATAGAGCTGGCGCAGCTCGTCGCGGCGCGGATGTCCGGTGACGTGGACCAGCGCCTCGCCGTCCGTGATCAGCTCGACGCCCATGCGCACGAGGCTGTTCTGGATCCAGCCGACGGCCTTCTCGTTGCCCGGAATGGTGCGCGAGGAAAAGATCGCGAGGTCGCCCTTGTCGAGCGAGATGTCGGGGTGGTCGTTCTCGGCGATGCGCGCCATGGCGGCGCGCGGCTCGCCCTGGCTGCCCGTGCAGATGCAGACGACGCTCTTGCGGCGCAATTCGCCGAACTGCTGCTGATCGAGATAGCGGAAGCCCTGGGGCAGATAACCGGTGTCGATGGCGACCTGGATGACGCGGTGGAGCGCGCGGCCGGCGACGACCAGCTCACGCCCTGAGGCGCGCGCCGCGTCCGCCACGGCCTTGATGCGCGCGACGTTGGAGGCGAACGTGGTGACCGCGACGCGGTTGGGCGCGGCCTTGACGATGTCCGTGATCGACTTCGCGACCTCGCGCTCGGACGGCGAGCGCCCTTCGCGCATGGCATTGGTGGAATCGCCCATCACCGCCAGCACGCCTTCGTCGCCGAGGGCGATGAGGCGCGCCTCGTCCGGCTTGCCGCCGACCGTCGGCGTCGGGTCGATCTTCCAGTCGCCCGTGTGCAGCAGCGTACCGAGCGGCGTGCGCACGACGAGCGCGCTGCTCTCGGGGATCGAGTGGGACATCTCGATGAACTCGACGTCGAACGGGCCCGCCTGGAAGCGGCCGTTGAGCGGCACCTCGTGGATCGGGACCTGCAGGCGGTTGCCGAACTCCGCGAGCTTGGCCTTGAGCATGCCCGCCGTGAAGGGCGTGGCGTAGACCGGCACGCCGAGGCGCGGCCACATCTCCACCACCGCGCCGATATGGTCCTCGTGCGCGTGGGTGATGACGAGGCCTGCGAGCGCGGATTTCTCCTCCTCGATGAAGCGCAGGTCCGGCAGGATGACGTCCACGCCCGGGTCGTCCTCGCCTTCGGGGAAGGTGATGCCCAGGTCCACCATCAGCCAGCGGCGTGCGTCCGGCGGGCCGAAGCCGTACAGGTAGGCGTTCATGCCGATCTCGCCCAGGCCGCCTAAGGCCAGGAAGACCAGCTCGTCTTTGTCGCTCGTTTTTTTCGGCTTAGTTTGCTCTGGCGGCATTTCGGCGGTGGTGCCCTGTTCGTGCGCGGGTGCAGTCGTTCACTTCACGGAACAAGGGACACGTCGCCGAATGCGAAGCGGCGGATCCCCGCTCCGGCGTCGATCAGAAGACCGCCCTCGACATCCAATCCCTGAAAGGTCCCGGCCACGCGCTCAGAACCCGTGTTAATGCTCATTCGTTCCCCTATAGGATGCGCGCGCGTTAGCCAAGCCTCTCTGACCGCGGGGAAGCCTTCTCCACCGGCCCAAACGGCGAGCCACGTCTCCATGCTCTCCGCTATGCGCGCCTGCAGCGCCTCGGGGCTCACGCTCAGCCCATGCGCCGCGAGCGAGGTGACGGGCCGGTCCAGCCCGTCCGGATGAAAGGCGACGTTCACGCCGATCCCGATGACGGCCGCCAGCAGCGGCCTCGGCTCGCCGGCGGAGAGGACCGTGCTCTCGATCAGGATGCCGCCGGCCTTTTCGGATGTGATCAGGATGTCGTTCGGCCACTTGAGCTTCAGCGCGGCCGTGTCCGCCAGCAGCCCGGCGAGGGCGTCGTAGACGGCGACGCCGGCGACCAGCGAGAGCTGGTAGGCCTTCGGCGCGGGCGCCTCCAGCGTCACCAGGAGGCTCGCATAGAGGTTGCCGGTCTCCGAGGCCCAGGTGCGCCCGGACCGGCCTTTGCCCGCGGTCTGGCGGTCCGCCCGGATCCAGAGCGGGCCGCGCGCGCCGGACGCGGCCCGGCGCATGGCCTCGGCGTTCGTGGAATCGATCTCGGCAAAATGCAGGGCCGGCTGCGTCATTTCGTACCCACGGAAGGCTCAATGCCACGAGGGGCATAAAGCCGGCGTTAAACTCCTCGGTCCTATAAATGTATGTAATTAAACCGCGATCAATGGCGTTCACCCTGATCGCAGTGCTGTTTTTATTCAGATTTGACGGATATTTCCCTCACGAGCCTACCATGGTCCAAGAAGCACGCGCAGCCAAACGCCGTCCCACCAACCGAGCCGGAGTCATAACCACCGGCGAGAAGGAGATGATGGTCGTGCTGCGCGATACCTCGAAGACCGGCGCTTGCGTGCGCGTCGTCGGCTCGGGCCAGCTTCCCGATACGTTCCGACTCTCCTCGCCGATGGAGAAGATCGACGCGCACTGCACGGTCGTGTGGCGGCGCGGCCGCGACTGCGGCGTCAAATTCGTCTAGCATCCGCGCCTCAGAGCGCGAGCGACTGGGCGGCGGCCTGGGCGGCGTCCACGAGCGGGGCCGGATAGACCGCGAACAGCACCACGAACAGCCCCGCCGCGATCATGACGAAGCGCACATAGGGCGCCGCCGGCGTGAAGGCGGGCTTCGCCTCGTCGAAGAACATCACCTTGACGATGCGCAGGTAGTAGAAGGCGCCGACGACGCTCGACAGCACGCCGAGGATCGCGAGCCCGTAGAGCCCGGCCTTCACCGCCGCCGCGAAGACGTAGAACTTGCCGAAGAAGCCCGCGAGCGGCGGCACGCCGGCCAGCGAGAACAGCAGCATGGCGAGGATGAAGGCCATCGGCAGATTGTTCTGGGCGAGGCCGGCCAGCTCGCCGATGTCCTCGACGGGGCCCTGCTCGCGGCGCATGGCGAGGATGCAGGCGAACGAGCCCAGCGTCATGACGAGATAGATCGCGAGGTAGACGAGCAGGCTCTGCACGCCCTCCGCGCCGCCCGCGGCGAGGCCCACGAGCGCGAAGCCGACGTGGCCGATGGACGAATAGGCCATCAGGCGCTTGATGTTGGTCTGGCCGATGGCCGCGAAGGCGCCGAGGAACATCGAGGCGATGGCCAGGAAGACGATGATCTTCTGCCACTGCACGAACAGCCCGCCGAACCCGTCCGTGAGCACGCGCACCAGCAGCGCCATGGCGGCGAGCTTGGGGGCGGCGGCGAAAAACGCGGTGATCGGGGTCGGCGCGCCTTCATAGACGTCCGGCGTCCACATATGGAACGGCACGGCCGAGACCTTGAAGGCGAGACCCACGAGCAGGAACACGAGGCCGACGATGAGGCCGAGGTTGGTGGCCGCGTCCGGCGCCGACGCCGCAGTCGCGAGGCCGGCGAACGACGTCGTTCCGGCGAAGCCGTAGAGCAGCGAGGCGCCGTAGAGCAGCATGCCCGACGACAGCGCGCCGAGAACGAAATATTTCATGCCGGCTTCGCTCGAGCGCACGTCGTCGCGGCGCGCGGCGGCGAGCACGTAGAGCGCGAGGCTCTGCAGCTCGAGACCGAGATAGAGCGCGATCAGGTCGTTGGCCGAGACCATCATCATCATGCCGACGGTGGCCAGCAGGATCAGCACCGGGATTTCGTAGCGATCGGCCTTGGCGCGGCGGAAGTCGTCCATCGAGAGCAGGATCGACACCGCCGAGCCCGCGAGCACGAGCAGCTTCACGAAGCGCGCAAAGGCATCGGAGATGAACGCGTCGTTGAAGGCGCGGTCGGCGCCCGTCTGCCCGAGGACGGCCGCGCCCGTGAGAGCGAGCACGACGACGCCGAGCCAGCCCGCGCGCCCGCTTCTCTCGCCGTCGGCCCCGCCGAACGCGCCGAACATCAGAAGCACGATCGCACCGGCCGCGAGGATCATCTCGGGGAGCGCGGCGGAATAGTTGGTGAGCTCGACGGGCATGCGTCTGGTTCCTAGGGTGCAACGGCAGGTGCGGCCGCAGCGGCCTGGCCGGCGGCTTCGAGCGACGTGACGAGCGCCTTCACCGAGACGGCGGTCACGTCGAGGATCGGTGCGGGGTAGAAGCCGAAAAAGATCGTGAGGATGACGAGCGGGGCGAGCACGATGATCTCGCGCGGCGTGACGTCCGTGATCGCCTTCAGCGAGGGCTTCTCGAGCGCGCCGAAGGCGACGCGCCTATAGAGGTAGAGCGCGTAGGCCGCCGACAGGATGACGCCGCTGGTGGCGACGAAGGCGACGTAGGTGTTGACCTTGAACGAGGCGAGCAGCGTCAGGAACTCGCCGATGAAGCCCGAGGTGCCCGGCAGGCCGACGTTGCCCATCGTGAAGATCAGGAAGATGACGGCATAGACCGGCATGCGCTCGACGAGGCCGCCGTAGGCCGCGATCTCGCGCGTGTGCAGGCGATCGTAGACGACGCCGACGCAGAGGAAGAGCGCCGACGAGATCAGCCCGTGTGACAGCATCTGGAAGATCGCGCCGTCGAGGCCCTGCTGGTTGAACGTGAAGATGCCCATCGTGACGAAGCCCATGTGGGCGACCGACGAATAGGCGATCAGCTTCTTCATGTCCTCCTGGACGAGCGCAATGAGCGACGTGGCGACGATGGCCACGACCGACAGCGCGAACACGAGGGGGGCGAACATCGCGCTCGCTTCCGGGAACATGGGCAGCGAGAAGCGCAGGAAGCCGTAGCCGCCCATCTTCAGCAGGATGCCGGCCAGGATGACGGAGCCCGCCGTCGGCGCCTCGACGTGCGCGTCGGGCAGCCAGGTGTGCACCGGCCACATCGGCATCTTCACCGCGAAGGACGCGAAGAACGCCAGCCACAGCCACGTCTGCATGTCGGACGGGAACTTCGTCGTCATCAGCGTGGGGATGTCGGTGGTGCCGGCCTGCCAGTACATCGCCATCATGGCGAGCAGCATCAGCACCGAGCCCAGGAACGTGTAGAGGAAGAACTTGAAGCTCGCGTAGACGCGCCGCTTGCCGCCCCAGACGCCGATGATCAGGAACATCGGGATCAGGCCGCCCTCGAAGAACAGGTAGAACAGCACGAGATCGAGCGCGCAGAAGACGCCGATCATCAGCGCCTCGAGCACGAGGAACGCGATCATGTATTCCTTGACGCGCCGGTCGATCGCTTCCCACGAGGCGAGAATGCAGAGCGGCATCAGGAACGTGGTCAGAATGACGAACAGCATCGAGATGCCGTCGACGCCGACCTTGTACTTGATGGGGCCGAGCCAGGCGCGCTCCTCGACGAACTGGAAGCTCGCCGTCGTCGGATCGAAGTTGACCCAGATCAGGAGCGAGACCGCGAACGTGACGAGCGTCGTCCAGAGCGCGACGTAGCGGATGTTGCCCACGGCCTCGCGCGAGAGGAACGCGATGAAGACGGCGCCGACGAGCGGCAGCACCGTGATCAGCGACAGGATCGGAGCGTCCGAAAGGTTCATGGCGCAGCTCCGCCGCCGGTCAGGATGAAGTAGGTGAGGAGCGCCGCCACGCCGATCAGCATGGCGAACGCGTAGTGATAGACGTAGCCGGTCTGCAGCTTGACGATGCGGCCCGTGCCCCAGAGCACGCTTTTCGCCGTGCCGTCGATGGTGCCGTCGATCACGGCGCCGTCGACGCCCTTCCAGAGGAACCGACCGATGGCGAAGGCCGGGCGGACGAAGATGAGGTCATAGAGCTCGTCGAAGTACCACTTGTTGAGGAAGAACAGGTACAGGGGCCGGAAGGCGCGCGCGGTGGCGGCCGGCAGGCCCGGGCTCACGACGTAATAGAGCACGGCGAGCGCGAAGCCCGAGATCATGGCGATGGTGGGCGCGAACATCACCCACGTGGGCACCTCGTGCATGTGGTGGCGGATATCCTTGCCGGGCGCCTCGAAGAGGGCGGTGCGCCAGAAGTCCGCATAGCCCTCGCCGATGAAGAAGTACGAGAAGACGAGGCCGGCGAACACGGCGCCCGCGGCCAGCACGAACAGCGGGATCAGCATCACCGGCGGGCTTTCGTGCGCCTCGTCGTAGGCGTGATGATCGGCGCGCGTGTGCCCATGGAAGGTGAGGAACATGAGGCGCCAGGAGTAGAACGACGTCATGAAGGCCGCGATCACGAGCATCCAGAACGCATAGTTGTGCGGCGTGTGGGCGGCATAGGCCGCTTCCACGATGGCGTCCTTCGAGTGGAAGCCGGCGAAGCCGCCGATATGCGGGATGCCGACGCCGGTCAGCGCCAGCGTGCCGATCAGCATCATGGCCCAGGTGATCGGCAGCTTCTTCGCGAGCCCGCCCATGCGGCGCATGTCCTGCTCGTGATGCAGGCCGTGGATCACGGAGCCGGCACCCAGGAACAGCAGCGCCTTGAAGAACGCGTGCGTGAAGAGGTGGAAGATCGCCACCGAATAGGCGCCGACGCCGCAGGCGACGAACATGTAGCCGAGCTGCGAGCACGTCGAATAGGCGATGACGCGCTTGATGTCGTTCTGGACGAGGCCGACGGTGGCGGCGAAGAAGGCCGTCATGGCGCCGATGGCGGTCACGACCGTCAAAGCCGTGGGCGCCAGCTCGAAGATCGGCGAGAGGCGCGCGACCATGAAGACGCCGGCCGTCACCATCGTCGCGGCATGGATCAGCGCGGAGACCGGGGTCGGGCCCTCCATGGCGTCCGGCAGCCATGTGTGCAGCAGGAACTGCGCCGACTTGCCCATGGCGCCCATGAAGAGCAGCAGCGCGAGCAGCGTCAGGATGTCGACGTCGTAGCCCAGGAACGACATCGTCTTGCCGACGAGATCGGGGGCGGCGGCGAACACCGCGTCGAGATTGATCGAGTTGGTAATGGCGAAGAGCCCGAAGATGCCGAGCGCGAAGCCGAAGTCGCCGACGCGGTTGACGACGAACGCCTTCATGGCGGCGGCATTGGCCTCGGGCTTCTTGTACCAGAAGCCGATCAGCAGATAGGAGGCGAGGCCAACGCCTTCCCAGCCGAAGAACATCTGCAAGAGGTTGTCGCTCGTGACGAGCGCCAGCATGGCGAAGGTGAAGAGCGAGAGATACGCGAAGAAGCGCGGGCGGCTGTCGTCCTCGTGCATGTAGCCGATGGAGTAGAGGTGCACGAGCGCAGAGACCGTGTTGACGACGACGAGCATCACGGCCGTCAGCGTGTCGATGCGCAGCGTCCAGGCGGTGTCGAGCTCGCCCGACGTGACCCAGCGGAACAGCGGCACGCGCGCGGTCTCGCCGTCGAAGCCGACGCGGTAGAAGACGACCCACGACAGCACGGCGGCCGTCATCAGCAGCGCGGTGGTGACGATCTCGGAAGGCCGCGGGCCGATAAGGCGGCCGAATAGGCCCGCGATCAGCGCGCCGGCGAGCGGCAAGAGAACGATGGCGGTGTAGATCATGCGGACGTTTCGCCGTGGGGCGCCCCCTCACCCGGCGCTACGCGCCGGCCTCTCCCCACCGGGGAGAGGCTAAGTTCTTGCCAGTCGTTGGCGGTTGCCCTTCTTTTGCCTCTCCCCGTCCATGCGAAGCATGGCTCCGCCATGACGCGGGAGAGGCCGGAAGCGATTGAAAAATCGCTTCCGGGTGAGGGGGCCATGCGCACCCGCCGCATATCTGAAGGCATGCCCATCCTCACCCCTTCATCATGTTGATGTCCTCAACCGCGATGGAGCCGCGGTTGCGGAAGTAGACGACGATGATGGCGAGGCCGATGGCGGCTTCCGCCGCGGCCACCGTGAGAATGAACAGCGCGAACACCTGGCCGACGAGGTCGGCGCGGAAGCTCGAGAAGGCGACGAGGTTGATGTTGACGGCGAGCAGCATCAGCTCCACCGACATCAGGATGATGATCACGTTCTTGCGGTTCAGGAAGATGCCGAACATGCCGAGCGTGAACAGGCACGCCGCGACCGTCAGATAATGTCCGAGCCCGATGTCCATTTGCCGTTTCTCGCCTCCCCGCCCCGGGCCCTACTGCTTCGCCGATTCCGGAATGATGTGCCCGCCCGGCGGGACCTTCACGACCTTGACGGCGGTCGCCGGGCCGCGCGCGACCTGGTCGGCGATCGACTGGCGCTTCACGCCCGGCTTGTGGCGCAAGGTGAGCACGATGGCGCCGATCATCGCGACGAGGAGCACGAGCCCCGCGCCCTGGAAGAAGTAGATGTACTTCGTGTAGAGGATGTGCCCGAGGGCTTCCGTGTTGTGCAGGCCCTGCGGGATCGGCGCGCCGGCCGTCGCCGCAGGCGGCGGCAAGGAGGCGCGGGCCGCGAACAGCGCGATCAGTTCCGCGAGCACGACGCCGCCGACGATGAGACCCACCGGCGCGTTCTTGATGAAGCCCGCGCGCAGCTCGGCAAAGTCCACGTCCAGCATCATGACGACGAACAGAAAGAGCACCGCGACGGCGCCCACGTAGACGATGACGAGCAGCATCGCCAGGAACTCGGCGCCCAGCAGGATGAAGAGGCCGGCGGCGTTAAAGAACGTCAGGATCAGGAAGAGGACGGCGTGCACGGGGTTCTTGGCGACGATGACCATCGCCGCCGAGGCGAGCGCCAGCGTCGCGAACAGATAGAAGAAGAATGCCGTCAGTCCCATTCCGTGCCGCTCCCAGCGGTCGACGCGTGACGCGCCCCCTCACCCCAACCCTCTCCCCAGGGGGAGAGGGGGCCGGCTTGCGCAAGAGGCCGCCCCTGCGTTCCCTTCCCCCTCGGGGGGAGGGACAGGGTGAGGGGGCCCATTGTGTGAACCGGCATCTCCATCACCGATACGGCGCGTCGGCCGCGATGTTCTTCGCGATCTCACGCTCCCAGCGGTCGCCGTTCGCGAGCAGGCGCTCCTTCGAGTAGTAAAGCTCCTCGCGCGTCTCGGTGGCGAACTCGAAATTCGGCCCCTCGACGATGGCGTCCACGGGACAGGCCTCCTGGCAGAGGCCGCAATAGATGCACTTCACCATGTCGATGTCGTAGCGCGTGGTGCGGCGCGTGCCGTCGTTGCGGCGCGGACCGGCCTCGATGGTGATCGCCTGCGCCGGGCAGATCGCCTCGCACAGCTTGCAGGCGATGCAGCGCTCCTCGCCGTTCGGATAGCGGCGCAGCGCGTGCTCGCCACGGAAGCGCGGCGAGAGGGGGCCCTTCTCGAACGGGTAGTTCAGCGTCTTCTTGGGCGTGAAGAAATAGCGCATGGCGAGGAAGAACGCCGAAACGAACTCCGCCAGGAACAGCGATTTCAGCCCTTGGGCCACCCGCATGGCCACCTCTCCTATGCCGATCTCAAGAGCTGCAGGACACCGGCGACGACGACGACCATCACCAGCGAGAGCGGCAGGAACACCTTCCAGCCGAGGCGCATCAGTTGGTCGTAGCGATAGCGCGGCACCATGGCTTTGGCCATGGCGAACATGAAGAACATCACCACCACCTTGGCCATGAACCAGAAAATTCCGGGTACGGCGTTCAGCGGCCAGATGTCGAGCGGCGGCAGCCAGCCGCCGAGGAAGAGAATCGTCGCCAGCGCGCACATGGTGGTGATGGCCACGTACTCGCCGAGCATGAAGAGCAGATACGGTGTCGAGGCGTACTCCACCATGAAGCCGGCGACGAGCTCGCTTTCTGCTTCAACGAGGTCGAAGGGCGGACGGTTCGTTTCCGCCAGCGACGAGATGAAGAACATGGCGAACATCGGCAGCAGCGGCAGCCAGTACCAGTCGAGCGCGGATGCGGGGAGGCCCAGCCACGTGCCGAGCCCGGTCGTCTGCGAGGTGACGATGGTGCCGAGGTTCAAGGAGCCGACGATCAGGAGCACGGTGATGATCACGAAGCCGAGCGAGACCTCGTAGGAGATCATCTGCGCGGCCGAGCGCAGGCTGCCCATGAACGGATACTTCGAGTTCGAGGCCCAGCCGCCCATGATGACGCCGTAGACGCCGAGCGAGGAGATCGCGAGCAGATAGAGAACGCCGACGTTGAGGTCGGAGACGACCCACGTGCCCCAGCCGTTCTGGCTCACCGGGATCACGGCCCAGGCGGCGAGCGCGCACGTCGCGGTGGCGAGCGGGGCCAGCAGGAACACGCCCTTGTCGGCGCCGGCCGGAATGACCGGCTCCTTGAAGACGAATTTCAGAAGGTCGGCGAAGGACTGGAAGAGACCGAACGGGCCGACGACGTTCGGGCCGCGGCGCAACTGCACGGCCGCCCAGACCTTGCGGTCCATGAGCAGGAGGAACGCGACGCAGAGCAACAGGCCGACCAGCACCAGGAGCGAGGCGCCGACGGCCGTGGCCAGCCAGAGCCCGTAGTCCCAGAACATTTGCATCGTCTCGTCCGACATGCGCCGTTCGCTCCTATTCGGCCGCCGACAGGCTGGCCTTCTTCGCCGCCGCGGCCTTCTTCAGCGCGCTCATCTCGGCCATGACGGCGGACGCGCGCGCGATGGGATTGGTGAGGTAGAAGTCCTCGACGGCCGCGCGGAACGGCTCGTCCTTGAGGGCGCCCTTGCCGCTCGCCAGTACGTCGATCACGTCACCCGTCGCGGGCACGACGCGATCGAGCGCCGCGAGTGCGGGCGCAGTCTTGTACATGGCGGCGCGGAGCGCCTGCACCGTATCGTATGGCAGCGCCTCGCCCATCAGCGGCGAGAGCGCGCGCAGGATCGTCCAGTCCTCGCGGGCGTCGCCCGGCGGGAAGGCGGCGCGGGCCGTCTGCTGGGCGCGGCCTTCGGTGTTGACGTAGGTCGCGCTCTTCTCCGCGTAGGCGGCGCCGGGAAGGATGACGTCGGCGCGGTGGGCGCCGGCATCGCCGTGGCTGCCCTGATAGATCACGAACGTCTTGCCGAGGCGGCTCATGTCGATGTCGTCGGCACCGAGCAGGAAGAGGACGTCGAGGTCGCCCTTCTCGGCCGCGGCGACGAACGTGTCGACGCCGTTCGTGGCGGGGGCCTTCGGCACGAAGCCGAGATCGAGGCCGGCGACGCGGGAGGCGGCCGCGTGCAGCACGTTGAAGCTCCGCCAGCCGGCGTCCTTGCCGGGCGCGGCTTTCGCGATGCGGGCGGCGGCGGCGAGCACGGCGCGGCCGTCGGCGCGCGCGAGCGCGGCCGAGCCGACGATGATCAGGGGGGCGGATGCCGCCTTCAGCGTCTCGGCGAAGGCCAGCTTGCCGTCCGCCAGGTCCTTCAGCGTCTGGCCGCCGGCGCCGAGATAGTCATACGGGTAGCCGACGTCCACCGGCTCGCCGATGACGGCAACGGCGACGCCGCCCTGGCGCCAGCGCTTGCGGATGCGCGCGTTCAAGACCGCCGCTTCCAAGCGCGGGTTCGTGCCGATCAGCAGGATCGCGTCGGCGTGCTCGATGCCTTCGATGGTGGCGTTGAACACGTAGCTCGCGCGGCCGACGGCGGGATCGATCTTCGCACCGTCCTCACGACAGTCCACGTTGGTGGCGCCGAGCCGTGTGAAGAGATCCTTGAGGGCGAACATTTCCTCGGCGCCCGCGAGCGGGCCCGCGATGGCGGCGATGCGCTCGGGCTTGGCCGACTTCAGGCGCTTGGCGACGACGGCGAGCGCTTCCGTCCAGCTCGCCGGCACGAGGCGGCCGTCCTTGCGGACGTACGGCTGGTCGAGGCGCTGCGTGCGCAGGCCGTCGGCCACGTGGCGCGTCTTGTCGGAGATCCACTCCTCGTTCACGGCGTCGTTGTTGCGCGGCAGGATGCGCATGACCTCACGGCCGCGCGTGTCGATGCGGATGGCCGAGCCGACAGCATCCATCACGTCGATACTCTCGGTCTTGCGCAATTCCCAGGGGCGCGCGTTGTGCGCCCAGGGGCGATGCGTCAGCGCGCCGACCGGGCAGAGATCGTTCACGTTGGCGCTCATCTCGGAGAGAATGCCGCGCTCGAGGTAGGTCGTGATCTCCATGTCCTCGCCGCGGCCAATCGCGCCGAGCTCCTCGACGCCGGCGATCTCGGTCATGAAGCGGACGCAGCGCGTGCAGTGGATGCAGCGGTTCATCGACGTCTTGATGAGCGGGCCGATGTACTTGTCCTCGACGGCGCGCTTGTTTTCCGCGTAGCGCGAGCCGCCCGAGCCGTAGCCCATGGCCTGGTCCTGCAGATCGCATTCGCCGCCCTGATCGCAGATGGGGCAATCGAGCGGATGGTTGATCAGCAGGAACTCCATCACGCCTTCGCGCGCCTTCTTCACGGTCGCGCTCTGGGTGGAGATGACTTTCGGAGAGTTGTCGCGGTTGGGCGGCAGGTCGTTGACGCCCATGGCGCACGAGGCGATCGGCTTCGGGCTGCCCTGCACCTCGACGAGGCACATGCGGCAGTTGCCGGCGATCGACAGGCGCTCGTGGTAGCAGAAGCGCGGGATCTCGGCGCCGGCCTGCTCACAGGCCTGCAGCAGCGTGATGCCGTCTTCCACCGTGATCGGCACGCCGTCGATGATGAGGTCTTTCGGCATGATCTAGCGCCCTACGAGGAGGCGCACGCGGGCGCCCTCATTCAATCCGTCATGGCCGCGAAGGCGGCCATCCACGACACGTCTGCCTCGGCTGTTCGTCCGCAATGGAGAGCTTCGGTGAGAGAGAGCAAGTGGAAGCTGGCGGAGATAGCCGCCGTCCACGCGAAGCGTGGCTCCGCCACGACCGCGGCCATGACGAAGTAAGGGGGCGGCTGTTTCTGCAATCAACGTCATTCCGCGGCCTCCTTATGGGCGGCCTTGTAGGCGTCGATGCGCGCTTCGATCTCGGGGCGGAAGTGGCGGATCAGGCCTTGCACGGGCCAGGCCGCCGCGTCGCCCAGCGCGCAGATGGTGTGGCCCTCGATCTGCTTCGAGACGTCGAAGAGCTTGTCGATCTCGCTCTTCTCCGCTTCGCCGCGCGCCATGCGCTCCAGCACGCGCCACATCCAGCCCGTGCCCTCGCGGCAGGGCGTGCACTGGCCGCAGCTCTCGTGCTTGTAGAAATAGGCGATGCGCG
>CAYLSI010000061.1:0-16040 GCA_964386545.1 uncultured Hyphomicrobium sp. | reverse complement strand
GCCGGATTTTTCCAGTAGGCGTCGGACGCGCACTTATCGAGCATCTTGAGCGTCCGCTGCGCCGCCGCCGATCGCTCAGGCAACGGCTCGGCCATGGTTTCGAGCCGGCGGATCGTATCGCCGCCCTTCCACGCCGCGCCCTGGCCGATCTGCTGCAGGCGCCGCAGCGCGGCCGCAATCGCGGGCCGCTCGGAGTTGGTCTCGATCGACAGCGAGTTGACGTTGATGCGGAGCCAGGCGAGCGCGCCGTAGAACTCGATGAGATTGCGCGCCCCTTCCGGCCCCAGCAGCGCTACCCGGTCGGCCAGCGCATGGTACATGACGGGTGGCGGCGGCAGCGCGGTCTCTAGGGTCTCGCGGAACGCGGCCGGCGAGGGCTGAAGCTGTCCGCTGGTCAGCGCCGCCCGCACGCTGTGCGAGATCAACTCGATGAAGTCGGCCTGCAGCAGCACTTCCGTGAGGAGCGCCGTCGCCACGGTCGTCGTCTCGCGCTGGCGCTCGCGCGCGGCGTACCACATGGTGAACGCGGAGGTGCACGCGACGCCGAAAACGGCGCCCAGGAACACCGCGAGAATGTTCGTATCGTCCATGCGCGCGAATGTCCTCGAAGCCGCTGGAGCATTTTCCGACGAAGTGGACGCCGGTTCGTCGTAAGAAAATGCGACAAAACAAGAAACTAGACCGTCCGATCCGAGTCTATCGGATCGGAAAACGGTCCAGGGTGCGTGAACGGCGGGCCGCGCCCTCTCGAAGGCGGCCCCGCCGGCCGTCGTTACGACGTGACCTTGGTCGGCGTGCGCCGCTCCATCGGCACCTTGCCGCCGGTCGGAATGTAATCCGGGCTGTGGCCGTCCGGCAGGCCGTGCTCGTCCACGAACGCGAGACGGATCATGTTCGTCGCGCCGGGCGAGCCCAGCGGCACGCCGCATGTGATCACCACGCCGTCGCCCGGCTTCACGAAGCCGCCCTCGTACGCGATGCTCGTCGCCTTGCGCACCATGTGCGCGAGGTCCTCGGGGTCGCTCGTGAGAACGGTCTCGATGCCCCACACGATGGAGAGGCGCTGCGCCGTCCGCGCGATGGGGGTGAGCCCGATCACCGGCAGGTTCGGACGCTCGCGGGCCACGCGGAGCGCCGTCGATCCGGTCGCGGTGTAGCAGAGGATGGCCGAAACCTTGAGCGTCTCGGAGATGGTGTGGGCCGCCGCCGCGATCGCGTCGGCACCCGTCGGCATCTTCGGCACCTCGATCGCGTGCACGAACGCGTCGTAACTCGGGTCGTGCTCGACCTCGCGCGCGATGCGGTTCATCATCTCGATCGTCTCGACCGGATACTGGCCGACGGCGCTCTCGCCCGAGAGCATGATCGCGTCCGCGCCGTCGAACACGGCGGTCGCGACGTCCGAGACCTCGGCGCGCGTCGGCATCGGCGAGGCCGTCATGCTTTCCAGCATCTGCGTCGCGACGACGATGGGCTTGCCGGCGCCGCGCGCCTTGCGCGTGATCTGCTTTTGCAGGCCCGGCACGCGCTCGACCGGCATTTCGACGCCGAGGTCGCCGCGCGCCACCATGAAGCCGTCGCCGGCGGCGATGATGTCGTCGATCTCGTCGATGGCCGAGGGCTTCTCGATCTTCGCGAGCACGGCCGCGCGGCCGTCGATGATCTTCTTCGCCTCGATGATGTCCTCGGCGCGCTGGACGAACGACAGCGCGATCCAGTCCGCGCCGAGCTTGAGCGAGGTGTCGAGGTCGGCGCGGTCCTTGTCGGTGAGCGAGCTGATCGGCAGCAGCGTGTCGGGCATGCTGATGCCCTTGCGGTTCGACAGGATGCCGCCGGTCACGACCTCCGCCGCGACGCCGCTGTTGTTCACCTCGATGACGCGCATGCGCAGCTTGCCGTCGTCGATCAGCAGCATGTGCCCGGGCGCGATCGATTCGAAGATCGCCGGATGCGGCAGGCTCACGCGCTGGCTCGTGCCGGGCGCGCCCGTCTGGTCGAAGCGGAAGATCTCGCCGGGCTGCACGAGCGCGCGCCCGTCGACGAACTCGCCGAGCCGGAACTTCGGCCCCTGCAGATCGCACAGAACGCCGATCGAGCACCTGTGCTTGGCCGCCACGTCGCGCACCGTCCGCACCAGCGTGTGCGCCGCGTCGGGCGCGGTGTGGCTCATGTTGATGCGAAACACGTCGGCGCCCGCGAGGAACAGACGCTCAAGCATGTTGGGCGCTGACGACGCGGGCCCAAGCGTCGCAACGATCTTGACCCGCCGTTGACGTCTCATTGCCCCTTTGCCTCTTCCTTATTATCAGGATCGGTGAGGCGCACCGTCCATTCTTGTGCCTCTCCGGTGTCGACTTCAAAAAAGCCCGTGCGCTTATATCCGCGTTTCGGACAATCCTGAACCCCTCGGATGGCGAAAGATTTATCGGCTGTGCACATGAAGTTCGTGCCGGCCCATTCTCCCCCCCGATCGTAATCGACGGCGTGAATGTAGATAAACCTGCTCGGCACGGCCCCTTTCAAGATCGTTTCGCATGCCTGCGACGCGATGTTCCACCAGCCCTCCGTCGCCCAGCCCTCAGCGTCCTGATAGCCGATCGAGACGCCGACCCGGCTGTGCGTCGCATTGCAGAATTTGAGGTCGGCCGCGGCCGGACCGGGCATGGCCAGCCAAAGGGCGATCGCAAGCGCCGGAATGTGGAGTGGTCTGGTCATACCGTGATGGATACCGAAAAGACGCCAGAGCGAACGTCCGCGTCCGGATGGTAGGGTGGATGTTGACAACAGAATGCGGGCAGCTTTTGGGTGACCCCCGTGACTCGCCCCCATCACCGGCCCCCCATGACCGGCCGCCGCCGCGCTATTGAAGTCACCTCGGGCTGATTTCGCAACCCCTGGCAAGGAAATACGCACCCCGCTGTTTTGCGGGATGCTGATACGACCCAAATAACAGGGAACGCCCGACAGGTGGCGAGGCGCCCCGAGGAGACGACGATGACGAAAGGTTTGAACGAGGCCCGCGATCTCGAAACGCTCGAGCTGGAGGCGGCTACCTACCGCAGCATCGTGGCGCATCTGCGCGCACGCACGGAGGTCCAGAACATCGACCTCATGAATCTCGCAGGGTTCTGCAGGAACTGCATCGCCCGCTGGTATCAGGAGGCCGCCGCCGAGCGCGGTCGCGCGCTGTCCAAGGACGAGGCGCGCGAGATCGTCTACGGCATGCCGTACGCGGAATGGCAGCGGCGCTATCAGACCGAGGCATCGCCCGAGGCGCAGGCCAGGTTCGAGGCTTCCGCGCCGCACGCGGACACGGACAAGCGCTAACGCCGCAACCGGGCGTCAATCCACAGAATTAAGATCTGGATGACCGGATCGCCTGCCTTGCTGGCGCCGGAACCCCTCTCTAGCTTCCGCTCCATGCGCGATCTCGATTTCGAGGGAATCGCGGAGGGTTCTGACAGTTGGGGGTTACGCATGACGACGCTTCAGGCTTCGGCGCAGAAGCAACTGCGCCAGATGATCGAAAGCATCGAGCGCCTGGAAGAGGAGAAGAAGGCGCTCTCCGGCGACATTCGCGACAAGTATCTCGAAGCCAAGGGTCTGGGCTTCGACGTCAAGGTGCTGCGCCAGATCGTGCGCCTTCGCAAGAAGAGCCAGGCGGAGCGCCAGGAGGAAGAGGGCCTGCTCGAGGTCTATATGCACGCCCTCGGCATGCTGGAGGGTCCGGTTTCGGCAGAGGCCGAAGCGGCCGCCGACCGGATGATCGCCGCGGAGTAGGCACGGGCGGCGGGCGGCCCGGCAACCCCGGGCCGACGCCCGAGATACAAAGATGACCGAAATAAAAACGTCCCGGACCGCTTCGGCGCACGGCCCGGGACGCTAACGACGAGGGCAAGCCGGAGCTTATCCTGCCGTATTCTAGGATCTGTTCCCGATCACGGGATTGATCACGATCGTTTGTTCGCTGCGAACATAGACCGCAGGCTAGATCAGAGCTAATCGTTATTTGTTTCTTCTCTGATCAGGCTCCCTTATGACGCCCGTCACTCTCAAGCAGTTGCGCTACTTCGATGCGCTGGCCCGCGAGCTGCATTTCGGGCGGGCCGCCGATGCGTGCGCCGTGACGCAGCCGGCGCTGTCGATGCAGATCCACGAGCTGGAGCAGAACCTGGGCCTGGTGCTGGTCGAGCGCACGCGCTCGGGCGTGCAGTTGACGAGCAAGGGCACGGAGATTGCGGCCCGCTGCGCGCGCATCCTGGGCGACGTGCGCGATCTCGTGGCTTACGCGCAGCATTCCAACCGGATCCTCGCCGGCCGTCTCCGTCTCGGCGTCATTCCGTCCGTCGCGCCCTACCTGCTGCCGCCGCTGCTGCCGCTGCTGCGCGAGGCCTATCCCGACCTTGAGCTGCACGTACGCGAGACGCAGACGCAGGTTCTGACGGACGAGCTTCTGGAAGGCCGGCTGGACGTGCTGCTGCTGGCGCTGCCGGTCAAGCATCCGGATCTCACCAACCTGCCGCTGTTCGAGGACAAGTTTCTGCTGGCGGTTCCCAAGGAGCGCAAGCTCTCGGGCCGCGTGCGCGCCACCAAGGAGCTGATCGAGAACGAGAAGCTGCTGCTGCTCGAGGAAGGCCACTGCCTGCGCGATCAGGCGCTCACCTATTGCAGCCTGCAGCAGGTCGATGCGGTCAACACCTTCGGCGCGTCGAGCCTCTCCACCATCGTCGAGATGGTCTCGGCCGGCTTCGGCATCACGCTGCTGCCGGAGATGTCGATTGGTATCGAGGAGCGCGGCCGCGACATCACGCTGGTGCGCTTCATCGACCCCGAGCCGTCGCGGACGATCGGCCTCGTCTGGCGGTCCACGTCGCCGCAGAAGCAGGATTTCGAGGAGCTCGGCCGCCTCGTCACCCGGGCCTGGAACGAGTCGCCGCTGGCCGCGGTTCGCTCCGGCGCCAAAGCACGCAAGTCCGTTACCGCGGCAGGATCTTGACCGACCGCGAGACGAGTTGGCGGGCCGTCGCGTTGACGTCCGCGCGCTGCGGGGCTTCGAGCGCTTCGAGATAGACCGGGTCGCCGCGGAACTCCTGCGCCCATGCCATCGCCGTCTGCCGGTGGCCGGCGCCGAAGCTCATCGGCAGCGCCACGCCTTCGTCGTCGAGCATGGCGAGCGCCATGTCGGAATCGGGATGCACGAGCGTCAGCAGCGCCGGATCGTCGAACGAGGGCGTTTCCGTCAGCAGCGGCGCCAGCGCGAATGGCCGGTACGACAGCTCCTCGGGATGGTCCTCGTCATATTCGGGCGCGGTCAGCCATCCGCTGCGCCAGTCGGCCGAGCCCTCGCCGAACGGATGCTCGACGGCGGAATCAGTAACGGCGGGCGCGGCGGCAGGGGGCGCTGCGGTAGGCTTCGCTGCGGCAGGCGCCAGCGCGGCCATGGCCTGCGGTTTCGGAGCAGGCGGCGTGGCGGCCTTGGCGGGCGTTTCGGCGGTGACGGGCTTCTTCGACAGGAGCGAGAGATCCGGCGTCATGGCGGCACGCATCGGCGTCGAGCCGGTGATCAGCGCGGGCGTCTTGGCCGGCTCGACGGCGGCAGCCGGCGGCGCGGCCTCGAGCGAGGCGAGCTTCACGAGCATGTCGAGGCGGTTCTTGTCGCCGTCGGGGAGCTTCGCGACGAATTTCGAAGGCCGGTCGATGGGCTTCGGTGCGCCGACGAGCTTGGGCGGTGCGACGAACGGCTTGGCTTCGACCGCGTCCCGCGACTGGGGTGCGACCGCGTCCCGCGTGAGCGCCACCTGCGAAAGCTGCGACGGCTTCGCCTCACGCGGCAGCGCGGCGACGGATACGGCGGTTCTTTCAGGCGCGATGTTGGCCGACCGCTCCGGCGGCGCGCCGACGGCCATGCGGCGATGCTCGGCCAGCGGACGCACGGCCGGCGTCGGCTGCGGAGGCGGCGGCAATTGCGCGACGACCATCTTCGGCGTCGGCATCGTCGCGGCGGCCACCTGCACGGCGCGCTTCTCGCCGTTGTGGAGCGCCATGAACTGCGCGACCTCCTGCACGAGGTCCTTGCGCCGTTCGCGGGCCGCGCGCACTTCAGCGGGGCTGACGGAGCCGTGCTTCGAGCGCCCGGACGGAAACAGGATCGCCAGCTCGTCGCGCGGCATGCGCGGCCAGTGGCGCACGCGCGACGTATCGACGTGGACGAACGGGATGCCGGACGTCGGGTAATAGCCCACGCCGCCGCGCTCGCGGATCATGGCCGAGTAGCGCATGCGCTTGAGCGGAACGTCGGGGAAGGAGATGTCGATCGCCTTGCCCGTCATGTGCTGGCTTTGCTTGGCCTGGCCGCCCCGCGTCCGCCGCAGCATCTCGTTGGTGGCGGGCGAGCGATAGCCGCTGATGATGTTCACGGGCTGCTGCGAGCCGAGCTCGCGGTGCATCTCCCAGATGATGTCGACCGTGTTGGGATCCATGGTCGTCGCCTTGTTGACGCGCCAGTCACGCAGGATCCAACTGATCTTCTCCATCGCCTCGGGAACGAAGCGGCCATCCTTCTTGTAGAGGATGGTCAGCGTCTCTTTGGTGTGGATGTGGTAGAAGGAGATGGTGCGGTCGTCGCCGGCGCGCACGGGCGCGGTCTGCGCGAGGACGGCCAGACCGGCGGCCACGGCAGCGGCGAGAAAACGGCAGGTGATGGCTCCCGCCTGGACGCGCAAACGAAATCCCCCGTCGAGAACACCAAGGTTAAAGGATAGGCCCCGTTGATTAACGGGTGGTAACCTTGGAATGCGCGATCAAGAGGGCTGGCAGGCGGCATAAAAAGGGCAAATGGCCCGGCAGGGCGTCTGCGCGGGCCATAGGGTTAAGAAAGGGTTAACCGGATCGTTCAAAAGCCGCCGAACAGGTTATTCATGAAGGTCTCGAGCGAGTTGCCGCCCGTCGCGCGGGTCTGGCTGTACTTCACGGGCGCCAGGTGGTCCGGACCCTTGGCGATGGCGTCGAAGCGCCCATCGAGTGCCAGTTTCACGCGCTCTTCGTGCCCGTAGACGTCCTTGAAGCGCTGAGCCTCGCCCGCATCGTCGACGACCTCCGTGAAGTAGACGAGATGCACCGGGATTTTCGTATCGAGCGGAACGGGCGTCTCGACCGCGGGCCCGGCGACGAGGGCCGCCACCTGGTCCGCCGTCCAGCCCTTGTCCGCTTCGAGCACGAGCTCCGCGAGCCGCTGCGGATTGCGCACGCGCACGCAGCCGTGACTGAACGGCCGGCTCGGCCGCTCGAACAGATGCTTGGTCGGCGTGTCGTGCATGTAAACGATATGCTTGTTGTGGAAGGTGAACTTGAAGAGCCCGAGCACGTTCGCGGGGCCCGGCGGCTGATGCACGTCGAACTTGCGGATGTCGGTGCTACCCCAATCGACGTAGTAGGGATCGACCGGACGCCCGTTCTTCGTCATCCGGAGGCCCTGCCTCTCGAAGTAGGAGCCGCCGCGCGCGAGGCTCGGATAAAGCTCGCGCACCTTGATCGAGTCCGGCACGTTCCAGCGCGGATGCGCCGTCACCATGTCCATGTCGGCGGTGAAGGTCGGCGTCTGCTTGTCGACGAGACCCGTGATGACGCGCTCCTCGTGCACGACCTTGCCGTCGCGCACGAATTGGAACGTGAACGCGGGCAGGTTCACCCACACGTGCGTCGCGCCGAGATCGTCGGGAATCCAGCGCCACATCTCCATATTGGCGCGCACCTTGTCGGGGCTCGGGATGTCGAAGTCGTTGAGCGCCGCGCGCGTGCCGTTGCCGACCACGCCGTCCGGTGAGAGGCCGCTGCCGGTCTGGAAGGCTTTGACCGCCTCGACCAGGGCCGCATCGTAAACCGTCGTATCGGCCGGCGCGTCCGGCGTGCCGGCCGGAGCCGCCACCTGCAGCCGCTGGCGCAGCAGTGGAACCTGCGCGTTCTTCTGGCCCGGAGAAATGACCGGTCCTCGCGGAATGACGACGAGATGCGCCGCGTCCTCCTTGGACTTCAGGAGCGCGAGATAGCGCTGGCGCAGTTTCTCGAACTGCGGATGCTGCGGATGAAACCCGCGCAGCGTCGCATCGGGCGGCGCGGCGGCCGCGAGCTTGTCGAGCACGATCTTGGGCTCGATGAGTTGCGGCATGCGGTCGAGATAGCTCGAGAGCTGCATCGCGGGATTGTCGATGCGCCCGCCGCGGGCGTGGCGCGCATAGGCGAGCGCGGCGCGCGACATCTTGAGCTCGGCCTCCGCCGCGGCGTCTTCGGAAAGCGCGCCCGTCGCGTCCGGCAGATCGAAGGCGGTGGCGTCGAGCCCCCAGTCGTTGGCCTTCTTGATCTCGGCGATCGCCAGCACGGCGCGATCGTTGAGCGCGCCGTCCGAGATCCAGAGCGGTTGGTCGCCGCGCGCGGTGTAGAACGCCTTGAGCGCCGCCGCATCGGCGATGTCCGCCTCGGACGAGTCCGCGGCCTGCGTGTCGAGCTTCGCACGCACGAGCGCGCCGAGTTGCGGCTTCTGCGGCGCGGCCGCCTGTGCAGGCACCGGAGGCGTCGCCGGGGCCGCGGTGGCATCCGGAGCGGCGGGCATCGGCGCGGCGGCAGGTGCGGGTTCCGCGGCGGGCGGAGCAGGGGGCTCGGCGTTTGCCGTCGCAGCAGGGGGAGCGGGGTTCTGAGTTTGCGGCGGAGCCGCATTCTGAAGCTGCGGCGGAGCCGCATTCGGACTTTGTGCCGGAGCCGTGTTCTGAGTTTCGGGCGGCGGCACCTGCGCCGTTGCCGCGGCAGGCGCGTTGGCGACGACCTCACCGGCCGGTTCCGCATGGCTCGCACCCGCGATCCAGCCGGCCGCCAACAGCACGGAACCAAGTGAAAAAGAACTCCGGATGGCCTGACGCATAACTCTTCCCCGGCAATCGGACGACACCGCGGGAACGCTAAACGACGGCATGGCCCCTGAAAAGGCTCGCGCAGCCGCAGTCCCGGCGCAGCAGGTCCTTTTGCCATCGGACTGTTGTGGAATTGTGATGCGCCGACGTCTTTCCTCGGACGGCAAACGCAATCGCCGTCCCCGGACTGTCCGGGAACGGCGATTGCGAAATAAAATCCAGGATGACGGAGATAGGCGGCCGACGCGCTTACTGAACGCGCGGTTCGAGGCCGTATTCCTGCATCTTCCGGTAGAGCGTCGAGCGGCCGATCTTGAGCCGCTTGGCGACCTCCGTCATGTGGCCGCGGTAGCGCCCGAGCGCGAGGCGGATCATGTCCGCCTCGATGTCCTCGAGCGCCCGGATCTCGCCAGTCTCGGTGACGGCCGGAATGCCGAGCGCCGAGAGCCCGCCAGAGGCGCGCACTTCGACGGTCTGCGGGATCGTGTCCTCCGCGCCGATGAGCGCGGGGCCCGTGTAGGCGGCAGGCTTCTGCAGCGCGACCGGAGCCGCCGGAATTTCGGCCGTGAAGCCGTCCACCTGGCTCGCGATCTGCGGGAACTCGGCGACGGTGAGCTCCGGCGAATCCGCAAGCACGACCGCGCGGAAGATCGCGTTCTCGAGCTGGCGCACGTTGCCCGGCCAGTCGTAGGCCATCATCATCTGCATGGCCGCCTCCGAGAACCCGGTGAGGCGCTTGCCTTCCTCGGCGCCGAAGCGGGCGAGGAAGTGCTGGGCCAGCTCCGGAACGTCCTCGCGGCGCTCGCGCAGCGGCGGCACCCAGATCGGGAACACGTTGAGGCGGTAGTAGAGGTCCTCGCGGAACTTGCCGTCCTTCACGAGCTGGATCATGTCGCGGTTGGTGGCCGACACGAGGCGGAAGTTGACCTTGACCGGCTTCTTCGAGCCGACCGGGTCGATCTCGCCTTCCTGCAGCGCGCGCAGCAGCTTGACCTGCGCTTCGAGCGGCAGCTCGCCAATCTCGTCGAGGAACAGCGTGCCGCCGTCGGCCTCCTGGAACTTGCCGATGCGCCGGTCCACCGCGCCCGTGAAGGCGCCCTTCTCGTGGCCGAACAGGATGCTTTCGACCAGGTTCTCCGGAATCGCGCCGCAGTTGACGGTGACGAACGGACGACCCGCCCGCTCGCTCTCGCCCTGGATGGCGCGCGCGATCAGCTCCTTGCCGACGCCGCTCTCGCCTTCGATGAGGACGGGAATGTTCGAGGTCGCCGCGCGCTTGCCGAGCGTGATGACGCGCTGCATGCCTTCGCCGCGGATGATGAGGTCGTCGAACGTCAGCGTGCCGTCCGACTTCTTCTTGATGCGCGTCAGCTCGTCCGAGAGCGCTTCGATCTTCATCGCGCTCTTCATCGAGACTTCGAGACGCTCGGGCGAAGCCGGCTTGATCACGAAGTCCACCGCGCCCATGCGGATGGCGCCGATCGCGGTATCGACCGAGCCGTTCGCGGTCAGCACGATGATGGGGGGACCCGTGCGGCTCTTGAAGTGCTCGAGCACGGCCATGCCGCCGATGCCGGGCATGACGAGATCGAGAAGCACGAGGGAGATGGCGCTGCGCTCGGCGCCTTCGAGAATTTCAATCGCCTGCTCGCCGGAATTGGTGGAGCGGGTCTCGAACCCGAACCGTTTGACGGTCTCTTCGAGAATGCGGCGCTGGGCAGGATCGTCGTCGACGATAAGAACACGCTTGGCCATGTAGCACTCGTTACACAACAGAACTGGAACGCACCGGCCAAACAGCACTCGGATCCGACACGGGGATTGTCGAGCACGACCGGCAACTCAACTCGGGTCGAGATTGCCCCACAACGGTAAACAAGCTGTTTCAGATAAGCTCAGCTTGAACCTTTTTTACTTGTTGTTGAGGGAAGAGCACGATTCGCGGCCGTTTCGGCGGTGTGGCGGGAGAGCGGCGTCCCCTGTTTGGCGCTTGAACTTGAGGTCCCGAGCCCGCACATTAACGGTCGATCCTCCCTCATCCACCGGAGCACGACCTGATGACGCCGACCTCGCGCGCCCACTTTCTCACGGATCTCTCCCGGCCCAACGCGACGGGCGCCGGGACAGCGGCGGCCGCGCCCGATCTAGGACCGGATCTCGGGTCGGTGCCGGAGTGGGATCTTTCGGATCTCTACAAGGGCGTGGACGATCCGGCCGTGGAAGCGGATGTCGCGCGTGCGGCCGGCGAGGCCAAGCGCATCAAGGAAGCCTATCAAGGCAAGCTCGTGGGCCTCGCCTCGGATGGCGCGAGCCTCGCGGACGCGATCGCATCGTACGAGCGGCTTTCGGACCTCATGGGCAAGCTCGGCTCGTTCGCGGGGCTGCTCTATGCGGCCAACCAGTCCGATCCCGTGCGCGCCAAGTTCTATGGCGACATGTCGGAAAACCTGACCCGCATTTCGACCGACCTCATCTTCTTCGAGCTCGAGCTGAACCAGATCGACGAGGCCGCGCTCGCGCCGAGCCTCGCGGAGGCCAAGCTCGCGCGCTTCAAGCCGTGGATCGAGGACCTGCGCAAGGAAAAGCCCTACCAGCTCGACGAAAAGATCGAGCAGCTCTTCACCGAGAAGAGCCAGACCGGGCGCGGCGCGTTCAACCGTCTCTTCAGCGAGACCATGACCGGGCTCAAGTTCGAGGTCGAAGGCGAGCCCGCGCCTCTCGCGCTCGAAGCGACGCTGAACCTGCTGTCCGATCCCGCCGAGCCGCGCCGCCATGCGGCCGCCGACGCGCTGGCCAAGGTGTTCAAGGACAAGATCCGCCTTTTCACGCTGATCACGAACACGCTTGCCAAGGACAAGGAGATCTCGGACCGCTGGCGCGGTTTCGCCGATGTCGCTGACAGCCGCCACCTCGCGAACCGCGTCGAGGCGCCCGTGGTCGATGCGCTGGTCGCGAGCGTGCGCGAGGCTTACCCGCGTCTCTCCCATCGCTACTACGCCATGAAGGCGCGCTGGCTCGGCATGGAGAAGCTCTCGCACTGGGACCGCAACGCGCCGCTGCCGGATAAGCCCGAGCAGGTCTTCACGTGGCCCGAGGCGCAGGCCATCGTGCTCAAGGCGTACGGCGCGTTTGCCCCCGACATGGCGAGCCTCGCGCAGGAGTTCTTCGACAAGCGCTGGATCGACGCGCCGCTGCGCGAGGGCAAGGCGCAGGGTGCGTTCTCGGCGGCGACCGTCCCCTCCGTGCACCCGTATGTGCTGATGAACTACCAGGGCAAGCCGCGCGATGTGATGACGCTGGCGCACGAGCTCGGCCATGGCGTGCACCAGATGCTGGCGCGCGCGCAGGGCCCGCTGCTGGCGCCGACACCGCTGACGCTCGCCGAAACGGCCTCCGTGTTCGGCGAGATGCTGACGTTCCGCGCGCTCCTCGCCGAGACCAAGAGCCCGCGCGAGAAGAAGGCGATGATCGCCGGCAAGGTCGAGGACATGCTGAACACGGTCGTGCGCCAGATCGCGTTCTACTGCTTCGAGCGCAAGGTGCACGAAGGCCGCCGCAAGGGCGAGCTGACCAGCGACCAGCTCAATGAATTCTGGCTCGACGTGCAGCGCGAGAGCCTCGGCCCGGCCATCGATCTGAAGCCGGGCTACGAGGTGTTCTGGACCTACATCCCGCACTTCATCAACTCGCCGTTCTACGTCTATGCGTATGCCTACGGCGATTGCCTCGTGAACTCGCTCTACGGCCTCTACCGCGAGGCGCATCCGGACTTCGTGGCGAAGTACTTCGATCTCCTGAAGGCGGGCGGATCGAAGCATCATTCCGAGCTTCTGGCTCCGTTCGGGCTGAACGCGGCCGATCCCACCTTCTGGTCCAAGGGCCTCAAGGTGATCGAGGGCATGATCGACGAGCTCGAAGCCATGGACGGCGCGGTGGCGTAACTGCGTCGCGTGCGGCGACCGAACAGCTTCCTCCGGCGAGGCGGTGCCTGGGGTGCTGCGGAAAAGCGGTCTGGATCCCGACCGTTCATGCAGAGCATGCTTCGTCATGACGTCGGGATGACGTTGCATGTGGGCGGACGACATTGCCGAAAAATCCGTCACTCCGGCGAAGGCCGGAGTCCAGATAAGTGGAAGAATAGCAAAGGCCGCGCCTTCATTTAGGGCGGACCGCGCTGTCGCCTGAGACGCCGCACTCACTCCCACCATGTCATGGCCGCCCCTGAGGCGGCTATCCAGGGCCACGTGACGAACGTTCGCATGCTGGTCCTGGATGGCGGGTCAGGGGCGGCCATGAACATGAGAGGAGGAGGGGGAGTTATACATTTTGTACAACGCTTCGGGGCGTGTGTTATACAATCTGTACAACACAACCCGGAGCCACGCCATGAAGCTCGAGATCAAGAAGATCGGCAACTCGACCGGCCTCATCCTGCCGAAGGAGCTGCTCGCGCGCCTCGGTCTCTCCCAGGGAGACGAGGTGCTCGTAACCGAGGGGCCGGATGGCATTAAGATCTCGCGCTACGTCCCCGATATGGAGAAGGGGATGGAGATCGCGCGTAAGGCCATCAAGACGTATCGAGCCGCTCTGACCGAGCTCGCGAAATGAGTGAGCCCATCTGGCTCTTTCCGGAGCTGGTCATCGCGTTTCACGACGAGCAGCTTCGGGAGTTCGGTGGCCCACCGGGGATCCGCGACCGCGGCATGCTGGAATCGGCCCTCGATCGCCCGAAAAACAAATGGACTTACGGCGAGCAGGATCTCGCCAAGCTGGCGGCCGCCTATGCGTTCGGCATCGCGCGAAATCATCCGTTTGTCGACGGCAACAAGCGCGCGTCGCTGTTGTCGATCGTCACGTTTCTTGGGCTCAACGGCATCGATTTCGTGGCCGATAACGCAGAGGCGGTCGTCATCATCCAGGGTCTCGCCGCCGGCGAAATTGACGAGGACGGGCTTTCCCGCTGGATCCGTGACAACTGGCCAAACCGGCCCTGAAGACGCCCGCGACGAGGGGCAAATGTTGCACCTGTCAAGATAGAACCAAGCGCCACCCGCCGAATTTGATCGCTTACAAGCCTTTGAGAACAGGCGTATAAGCGCGCCGGATAACGCTGCTCGGCAGCGCAGCACGAGAGGCCCGATCGTGGCACGGCCCAAAGCCGCCGAGACAGGCGGCGAGCCCGCGGACAAACCCCATCACGCGCACTTCTGGACGCTCGTCGTCGGATCGGTGGGCGTCGTGTATGGCGACATCGGCACCAGCCCGCTGTACGCGTTCCGCGAAGCCGTGCGCGCGGCCAGCGGCGGCAGCCCCGCCAACTCGGAAGCCGTGTTCGGCGTTCTTTCACTGATTTTCTGGGCGCTGATCCTCATCGTCACCCTGAAGTACGTGATCGTTCTGCTGCGCGCCGACAACAAGGGCGAGGGCGGCACGTTCGCGCTGATGGCGCTGGGCCAGTCCGTCGCCAAGCGAAGCTCGCCGCTGATCCTCGCGCTCGGCATCGCGGGCGCGTCTTTCTTCTACGGCGACGCCGTGATCACGCCGGCGATCTCCGTGCTCTCGGCCGTCGAGGGCTTGAAGCTCGTCTCCCCCGTGTTCGAGCCGTGGGTGATCCCGGTGGCGCTCGTCGTTATCGTCGGGCTCTTCGCCGTCCAGTCGCACGGCACGGCGCGGGTGGCGCAGTTCTTCGGGCCGCTGACGATCGTGTGGTTCCTGGCCCTCGCCGTCGGCGGCCTGCTGCACATCTCCGACAATCCGGGCGTCATCGCCGCGCTCAATCCCTGGTACGGATTGAAGTTCCTGCTCACGCACGGCCTGCTGGCGTTCACGGTACTGGGCCTCGTGTTCCTCGCCGTCACCGGCGCCGAGGCGCTCTATACGGATCTCGGCCACTTCGGCCGCAAGCCCATCCAGGTCGCGTGGCTCGGCTTCGTGTTCCCCTGCCTCATGCTGAACTACCTGGGCCAGGGCGCGATGGTGCTGACCGACGCCACCAAGCTCGAGAACCCGTTCTACCTGCTCTATCCCGAGTGGGCGCTGGTGCCGATGGTGATCCTCGCCACGTGCGCGACGGTCGTGGCGAGCCAGGCCGTCATCACGGGCGCGTTCTCGCTTGCCCGCCAGGCGATCCAGCTCGGCCTGCTGCCGCGCTTCTCGATCCGCCACACCTCCGAGAGCATGGCGGGCCAGATCTACCTGCCGCGTGTGAACTGGCTCCTGATGATCGGCGTCGTCATCGCCGTGCTGACGTTCAAGAGCTCCTCGCACCTCGCCACCGCCTACGGCGTCTCCGTGACGGCCGCGCTCGTCATCGACACGCTGATGGCCTTCTTCGTGGTGTGGAAATACTGGAACTGGCCGCTCTGGAAGGCCGCGGGGCTGATGCTGCCGCTGCTCTTCATCGAGCAGACGTTCTTTGCAGCCAACATCCTGAAGCTTTTCGAAGGCGCCTGGGTGCCGCTGGCCATTGCCGGCATGCTGAGCCTCGTGATGTTCACCTGGGTCCGCGGCTACGGCATCCTGGCGAAGATCACCCGCCGCAACGAGGCCGATCTCGACTGGCTCGTGCGCAAGCTCGAAGCCAAGCCTCCCGTGCGCGTTCCCGGCACGGCCGTGTTCCTGTCGTCGGACGTCAATGCCGCGCCGACCGCGCTCATGCACAACCTGAAGCACAACCGCGTCATGCACGAGCGCAACATCGTGCTCTCCATCCGCACGACCGATACGCCCCGCGTGCCCCGCCACGAGCGCGTCGAGATCGACCGGTCGAGCGAGACTTTCATCAAGGTCGTCGCGCACTACGGCTTCATGGAGACGCCGAGCATCCCGAAGATCATGGAGAGCTGCCGGCGCAGGGATCTGAACATCGACATGGGCGCGACGTCGTTCTTCCTGTCGCGGCGCTCGCTGAGGCCGACGACGCGCTCGGAGATGCCGCGCTGGCAGGAGCGGCTGTTCATCGGCCTCGCCCGGACGGCCGAGGACGCGACGACCTACTTCCAGATCCCGACCGATCGCGTCGTGGAAGTCGGTACCCAGGTCGCGGTCTGACCCGAGGACCACCCCAATCTCACGTGTCTGGACACCCGGCCGTCCATGCGGAGCATGGCTTCGCCATGACGCCGGTGTGACGCCGATTGC